>NZ_JAXCEI010000003.1:0-586555 GCF_041463655.1 Actinomadura monticuli | reverse complement strand
GCCTCGTCGGCATCCTCCACGGCTGCCTCAAAACCCAAACCCCCTACGACCAGGCAACCGCCTGGTCACACCACCACCACGACCTCGCCGCTTGACATCCCAACCTCCAGGGATGTCTGACCCCGTCTAGAGCTCGCCGCCCCGCAGGCGGTCGCTGCGCGAGGCGGCGGCGGCGCGCCGCGGGTCGCCCGCCGGCAGGACGGCGCGCAGCCGTTCGAGCGCCTCCAGGTCGGTCCGGCCCGGCTCGGTCTGCGCGTACACCCACAGCGCGTCGGCACCGCCCCGGTCGAGGACCTGGCGCCGCACCCGCACCGCCAGCTCGTCGCGCTCCATCCGGATCGCGGGCGCGTCCGAGCGGGGCAGCAGCTCGCCCCCGTACAGCCGCACCGCGCCGGCGACGTCGCCGTCGTCCAGCAGCCGCCGGACGGTCAGGAAGTCGGCCTCGACCGCGCAGCCGAGCCGGTAGGGGCGGGCCCGGACGATGTCGCCGAGCTGCTGGCGGAGCCGGTGGATCTCCGGCCGGACGGTCGCCGGACTGCCGTCGTCGCCGTACAGGCACAGCGAGAGCCGGTCGCCGCTCAGCCCGCGCGGATGCAGCGCGAGCAGCGCGAGGATCTCGGCGTGCCGCAGCGTCAGCCCGAACCGCCGGCCGTCCAGCAGCCCGTGCGGCTGCCCGTCGCCGAGGAACGACAGCGTCAGCAGCGGCCCGTCGCCGGCGGGGCGCGCCTCCCCGGCCCGCGGACCGGACACCGCGGTCGCGCCGACCCGCCCGGCCGCCCGGAGCAGGAACGCCTCGCCGAGCGGCTCGGCGACGGCGACGCGGCCGTCCGGCAGCGCGACCGTCCCGCCGGGCTCGGGCGCGGCGACCCGGCGGCCGCGCGGCCCGTCCGCGCCCGCGGCGAGGATCCGCCCCGTGGCGGTGACCAGCAGCCACGCCCCGCCGAGACCGCGCAGGTGCGGCAGCAGCCGCTCGCGCAGCCGCTCGTCCCGCACCAGCATCTCGTTCTCCAGCCGCGCCTCGGCCAGCCGCGCGGCGGCGGCGACCAGCGCGACGGTCGCCGGATGCAGCGCCGTCACGGTCGCGCTGACGTCGATGCAGCCGACGACCCGCGCCGAGTCGGGGTCGATGATCGGCGCGCCGGCGCACGACCAGCGGTGCAGGATGTGCGCGACGTGCTCGGCGGCGTAGACGTACTCGGGGCGCCCGGCCGCGATCGCGGTGCCGATCCCGTTGGTGCCGACGGCGTCCTCCGCCCAGCGGAACCCCTCGGTCAGCCCGATCGCCTCGGCGGCGCGGCGGGCGGCGGGCGGGCCCTGCGTCCACAGCACGTGCCCGTCCGCGTCGGTGATCGCCATCAGGTGCTCGGTCTCGTCGGCGACCCGGCGCAGCAGCACCTCCAGCATCGGCAGATGCGGCCGCAGCGGATGGGCGGCGCGGGCGTCGGCGAGGACGTCCCGGTCGTACACCAGCGGGGCGGCGGCGATGGCGACGTCGACGCCGGCGTCCCGGGAGCGCCGCCATGACTCGGAGATGGGCGGACGGACGGCCACCGGATCGTGCACCACCATCAGTCCTTTCCCCCGGAGAGAACCTCGGCCCGTCTGAGGATCGGGCCATCGGAGGGTTCCGCGCAACCGATTCGCCGGATCCCGCACGGCCGGATCCGGACACGTTCCGTGATCGCACGGTCGCAACGTGCATGCAACGTGCGGACGCCTAGCGTTGCCGGCGTTGGGAGACGAAGGGCCATCATGTGGGTCCCGCCGTCCCGTCGCGCGTCCGGGGGGAATGCGCGCCGGGGCGGCGGACCGGGACCCACCGGCGCGGGGCGCTCCCGGCATCACGGGGAGGACGATCAACGCATGCTCTGCCTGACCTGTCATCGAGTCCGTCCGGCGCTCAGCCGGGCGGACTACACGGCCGAACGCGCCTGGCTCATCGTCCGCCGGGGGCTCTGCGCCTGCGCCGTGCCGCCGCCGCAGCGGACACGGCGCGCGCCTGCCGTCCGAAAACGCGCGCGCTCCCCGAAATAAACATCCCGGTTCCCAAAATGTTCAACGGCGGTTCGCCTAGAGTTTAGGGAGAATCCACTCGAACCGCCCCTGGAGGGAGCGCCATGACCGTGATCCCGGGTCTCGTCCGCCGCGCCGCCGTCGGGGCGGAGCGCCATCTGCGCGAGGGCATCGGCCTCCTCGTGAAGGTGGGACGAGATCTGGAACGGTCTGCTGAGCTGGGGCGGCTTCTCCCCTCCTATGTCGAGCGCGTGGCGATCCTGGAGCAGGCCGTCCAGGACCAGGACGCCGAGCTCCGCACGATCCGCACCGAGCTCGACTCGCTCGTCGGGCAGCTCAACGACCGGCTGCTGCCCCGCATCGACGAGCGGATGGACGACACCGAGCGCGACCTGGCCGCCGTCGCCACGAGCGTGATCCGCACCGGCCGCGACACCGCCGGCAACGGCGCCCGGCTGGAGGCCGCCGAGCGGCGCATCGGCGACCTGCGCACCAAGATCGCACAACTGGAGCAGCGGACCGGGCTCTGGCGCGACCTGCAGTCCACCGTGGCCCGGTTCGGCGACGACCTCGACGCCATGCGGTCCCGCATGGCGCTGCGCGCCGCCGAGCCGCCGGCCGACGCCCCGCCCGCGACGGTGCAGAACATCACCGACCGTCCCGCTTAGGAAACGGATCGGCAAAGGGCACGGCGGGCGTCCGGGAGAATGGGCGCATGACGCAGCCGTCCGAGAACCGTCCCGCCGCCGCGCGCGCATTCGCCAGCGACAATCAGGCGAGCGTCCATCCGGACGTCCTCGCCGCCCTGGCCGGGGTCAACGACGGGCACCAGCCCGCCTACGGCGACGACGCCGTCACCGCCCGGCTCCGCGACGTCGTGCGGCGGCATTTCGGCGACCGGGCCGAGGTGTTCCCGGTGTTCAACGGGACGGGCGCGAACGTGGTGTCGCTGCAGGCGATGTCGGAGCGGTGGAGCTCGGTCGTCTGCCCGGAGTCCGCGCACGTCAACACCGACGAGTGCGGCGCCGCCGAGAAGATCGCCGGGCTGAAGCTGGTCACCGTCCCGACGGCCGACGGGAAGCTGACGCCCGAGCTGGTCGCCGCGCACGCGACGGGGTTCGGCAACGTCCAGCGGCGGCAGCCCGCCGTCGTGTCGATCACCCAGAGCACCGAGCTGGGCACCGTCTACACGGCGGCGGAGACGGCGGCCGTCGCGGCGGCGGCGCACGAGCGCGGCCTCACCGTGCACATGGACGGCGCCCGCATCGCCAACGCCGCCGCGTCCCTCGGCGCCCCGCTGCGCGCCCTCACCACCGACGCGGGCGTGGACGTCCTGTCGTTCGGCGGCACGAAGAACGGCCTGCTGCTCGGCGAGGCGATCGTCGTGCTGAACCCGGACGCGGTGCGCGGGGTGGCCTACCTGCGCAAGTCGAGCATGCAGCTGGCGTCCAAGATGCGGTACGTGTCGGCGCAGCTCGTCGCGCTGCTGGACGGCGACCTGTGGCTGCGCAACGCGTCCCGCGCCAACGCGATGGCGCGGCGCCTGGAGGCCGCCGCCCGCGCCGTCCCCGGCGTGGAGATCACCCAGTCCGTGGAGGCGAACACCGTGTTCGCGCTCATCCCGAAGGACGCGGCCGACCGGCTGCGCAAGCGGTTCCCCTTCTACACCTGGGACGAGGCGACCGGCGAGGTCCGCTGGGTCTGCTCGTTCGACACGACCGAGGACGACGTGGACGCGTTCGCCGCCGCCCTCGCGTCCGAGATGACCGGCTGACCGGCGGTTTCATCCCGATCATCGGGAGCGCCCCGATCCGCCGGGCGGACAGGGCGTATCGTGTCACCGAACAGGATTCGGTTACAGGAGGCGAGCGCGATGGCCAACCGCACCTTCGTCGTCGGCGTGGGCATGACCAAGTTCGAGAAGCCCGGCTCCCGCGACTGGGAGTACCCCGACATGGCCAAGGAGGCCGTCGGCAAGGCCCTGGAAGACGCCGGCGTCGGCTACGACAAGATCGAGATGGCCTACGCCGGCTCGATGTACGGCTCGATGGGCCAGCGCGCCCTCTACGAGACCGGCATGACCGGTATCCCCGTCATGACCGTCATGAACGCGTGCGCGACCGGCTCCAGCGCGCTGTTCCTCGCCCGCCAGGCCGTCCGCGGCGGCCTCGCCGACTGCGCCCTCGCGCTCGGCATGGAGAAGATGAAGAAGGGCTCCCTCGGCGCCGGTGTCGGCGAGTCCAAGGTCACCATCATCGACCACCACCTGCGCTCCATGACCGCCGGACGCGAATGGGAGCTCGACAAGGCGCCCATGCCGCAGATGTTCGGCAACGCCGGCCGCGAGCACATGGAGAAGTACGGCTCCACCCCCGACCACTACGCCTGGATCGGCTGGAAGAACCACAAGCACTCGGTCAACAACCCGTACGCGCAGTTCCAGACCGAGTACACGCTCGACGACGTCAAGAACGCCCCGATGATCTTCGACCCGCTGACCAAGCTGCAGTGCTCCCCCACCTCCGACGGTGCCGGCGCCGCGCTCGTCGTCAGCGAGCGGTTCCTCGACGAGAACGACCTGTGGGACCAGGCCATCGAGATCGCCGGCCACCACATCGCCACCGACACGCCCCAGAGCTTCGAGGACAACTCCTCCATCAACGTCGTCGGCTTCGGCGTCTCCAAGCTGGCCGCCCGCAAGGCCATGGACGAGGCGCAGGTCTCCATCGACGACGTCGACGTCATCGAACTCCACGACTGCTTCAGCGCCAACGAACTGGTCACCTACGAGGCGCTCGGCATGGCCGAGGTCGGCGAGGGCCACAAGCTCATCGACGACCAGGCCACCACCTACGGCGGCAAGTGGGTCGTCAACCCGTCCGGCGGCCTCATCTCCAAGGGCCACCCCCTCGGCGCCACCGGCCTCGCCCAGTGCGCCGAACTCACCTGGCAGCTGCGCGGCCAGGCCGACAAGCGGCAGGTGGAAGGCGCCCGCGTCGCCCTCCAGCACAACATCGGCCTGGGCAGCGCCTGCGCCGTGGCGGTGTACAAGCCGGCGCGTTAACTCCCAGGGGGCCGTGTTAGTCCAGGGGGCGCCCCCCTGGAACCCCCGTCGACGACGCAGGCGATCCTCACGCCGCTGTTTCGGTCTTTTGTGCCTGTGCGGGTGTGTGCGGTGTCGCTGCGGTCGCCTGCGTCGTCGGACAGGCCCGCTCCGGGCGCTGAGCGCCCTCCGCGTGCCCGCCCGTGGCTGTCGCCTCTGCTTGTGGTGACGCTCGGGTCCAGTCCAAGAGGGTGGTCGTCGCTCGTCCAAGAGCCCTTTCTAGGACCTCTTTCGCGGTGTGGCTGCTGGGGGTATTCGTGCTGCGGTGGGTCAGTTCGGGAGCATCGAATGGGTTAGCAGGCCCTTCTTGCTCGTTATGAGGCAAGCTACGAATCGCTCGCCGCGCGCCCATGCCAGTTCGTCCGGTCCTGCGTAGCGCATCCGGAGGTGCTCTGGCGGGTTCTGGCCGAAGACGCGACGCGCCTGGTCGGCGCACAGGACGTACGCCCTCGCCTCGTCCGGGTAGTCGTCGCCTTTCGGTGTGATCCTGGCGAACACCTGGACCTCGTGCCTCTTCCCGCAGTCGACCAGGTACACGAAACCCGAGCCGCTCCATTTCCCGACGCAGTCGCCCGCGGCCAGCTCCGACAGCGCTTTCGGCAGTTCGTTCAGCGGGACGCTCTTCGGGCCGTCGGTGTAGCGGAGGAGGCACGTCGCGGCATGCTCGCCGCGTCGCCAGTCCTCCTCGTCCGGACGGTCGGTGAACAACGCGAACTCGTCGCTGCTTCGGCCCGCGTACAGCGACGCCGCCCGTGCCCGGCACGCCTTCTCGACCTCGGCGGCACTCCGTGCGTCACCGGGGAACTCGGCAAGGTACAGCTTGGCGACGACCTCTCCTTCGTGGGGAGCCGCGCACGGCACGGCATTCGCGAAGATCTTCGTCCCCGCCTGCCGGAAGCCTCCGAAGCAGCCGCTCTCTGACAGGGCCGACGCTCGCGGCCCCTCGGGTGGCGCGTTCTCGTCCTCGGCGGTGGCGGCGAGCAGTACGGCGCCCGCCACGAGCCAGGCCGTCGACAGGGCCAGCGCGGCGATGGCCAGGCTCCGCCCCCTCTCCGCCCGCCGGCGGAGCTGGACGAGCGCGGCGACGGCGAAGCCGATCGCGAGGAGCGCCAGGCCGAGGATCGCGGTGAGCAGTGCGATGATCGCTAAGCGGTTCGTGGGGGCTGGGGTGTCGTCAGTCTCCGGTGGCATCGTCACGGGAGAAGGGTAGGGCGGCAAGATCACAAGTTGGGGCGTAGGCATGCGACAAAGATTGACCCTTGTCTCATCGCGGTTCTATGCTCGTGACAAGTGGTCACTGGCCTGGAGGTGCGATGTCCGCCTCGTCCCTGCCCCGCTTCCGCTCGTCCCGGACGGCCGCGCACGCGCCGCTGGTGCCGGGGACGCTGCTGTGGCGCCATGCCGGTGACCTGCGGTCACTGCTGCCCGGGGCCGCCGCCGGGCTGATGCAGCTCATGCATCCGGGCATCGGCGCCGGGGTCGGAGAGCACTCGGCGTTCTTCGACGCGCCGTTCGACCGGATCCACCGGTCCGTCCCGCAGATCTGGGCGACGATCCTCGCGCCGGACGGCGTCACGCGCGCCCGCGGGATCCGCGACCTGCACCGCGGCATCGGCGGCGTGGACGAGCACGACCGCAGGTACCACGCGCTCGAACCCGAGACGTTCTGGTGGGCGCACGCCACCTTCACCTGGGAGATCTTCAAGGCCGCCGAGACCTTCCACCCCGGCACGCTCACCGCCGAGGACCACGAGCAGATGTACGCCGAGACCGTCACATGGTACTCCCGCTACGGCGTCAGCATGCGGCCCGTCCCCGCCGACTACGCGGCCTTCCAGTCCAAGTTCTGGCACGTCTGCGCCAAGACGCTCGAACTGACGCCCGCCGCGGCGCGCGCCCTGGAGATCGCCAAGCACGGCTCCGACACCGTCACGATCCTGCCGGTCGGCGGTCCGCGGCTCGACCGCGCCGGACGCCTCGTGATCGAGCGCCCGCTGCGGCTGATCACGTTCGGCTGCCTGCCGCCGCTCGTCCGGGAACGCTTCGACATCCCCTGGTCGGCGCTCGACCAGGCGCGGTTCGCCGCGCTCGCGCTGGCCAACCGGCAGGGCTACCGCATGATGCCCAGCGGCATGAACCACTGGGCACTGCGCAGCATGCTCCGCTACATCGGCGCCCAGACCCGCCAGGACCGGTACCAGCCCGCCGCGTAGCCCCTCACACGGCGGCCGCCGCCCGGGGGCGCAGGTCCTCGCACGCGGTGAGGATCCGGCGGACGTCCCCGTCGGAGAGGCCGGCGTGGACCGAGAGCCGCACCAGGGTCCGGCCCACCGACGCCGTCGGCGGGAACAGGGCGGCGCTGAAGATGTCGCGGCCGACGAGCGCGTCCCGCATGTGGGTCGCCACCGACTCCGAGCCCGCCTCCAGCGCGATGATCTGCGTGTCGGACTCGACCAGCCGGTAGCCGAGGCCCGCGAGACCGTCCCGCAGCCGGGCCGTGACGGCGCGCAGCCGGGCGCGCCGCCAGTTCTCCCGGCGGACGACCTTCAGCGCCGCGGCGAGGCCCGCCACATCGTGCGGCAGCAGCGTCGAGCTGAACACGGCCGGGAGCGCGGTGTGGGTGAAGTAGTCGGCGAAGCCGGGACGGTCGCAGGCGATCAGGCCGGCCCGCCCCGGAAGGGCCTTCGCCAGGCTCGCCGTGCGGAAGTCGACCCGGCCGGTGAGCCCCCGCGCGGCGACGAGGCCCTCGCCGCGCTCGCCGCGGACGCCGAGCGAGTGCGACTCGTCCACGACCAGGAGGCAGCCGTGCTCCTCGGCCACCTCGACCAGGTCGTTCAGCGGCGCCACCGAGCCGTCGGTGCTGTAGACGGCGTCCACGGCGATCACGCCGGAGCCGCCCACCTCGATCCGGCGGCGCAGGTGGTCGAGGTCGTTGTGGCGGAAGTAGGCGAGCTCCGCGCCCGCCGCCCGCGCGCCCTCCCACAGCGACATGTGCGCGAGGACGTCCAGGTAGACGGGGACGTCGGGCCCGGCGACCACCTGCAGGAGCCCGGTGTTGGCGGCCCACCCGGACGGGCAGAGCACCCCCGCCCGCGCGCCCATGTGCCGGGCGAACCCCGCGCCGAGGACGATCTGCGGGTGGTCGTCCGGGAGGCAGGGACCGGACCCGGGCGCCGCGGCGTCCGACTTCCGGAGGCTGGCGATCATGGCTTCGGTGACCGCCGGATGCTCGGCCAGGGCGAGATAGTCGCTACAGGTCAGGACGATCGCCCGGTCCCCCGGGGCCTTGCGGGGCAGGGGGCGGCGTCCGCCCCGCGTGCCCCGGAACACCCTGATGCGTTCGGCCAGTCGCTGGTGAGCGCTGGTCATGGCCGTCACCCTCTCCGGTCAAATGATCGTCACTTCCCGTAGCGATTCCTGATCATAGTGTGAAAAGAATCTCGGGCGAGAACCAAACCCGCGCGCCGTCGAGGGAAAGTTTGAGCGGAACAGATCATTGACGCCCCCGTGCCCGGCGGTTCCGCGGGGGCCGCCGGGCCAGATGTCCCTTATCGTTTGCCGTTGCGGGTATCACCTGGTCGTACGCACTTCACTCGCGTCATCGAACACTGGAGTGTGAAGACGATCGCCGCCGGCGCCGAACGCGCGGCGTCCGCCGGGTTTCCCGACCTCTCGGCGGACGCCGCGCCGCTTCCCATCGTCCAGCGGGCCCGCCGCGCCCGCTGGGCCGTCCTCGGGGTGCTCCTGGCATGCCTCGCCACAGCCCTGCTGGTGCTCCTCGGCCCGCTCGGGCCGGCGGCCGGCGCGCTCGGCACCATGCGCTGGGAGTTCCTGCCGGCGCTGGTCCTGCTGTGCCTGCTGCACTACGTGTGCTCCGCGGTCGCGCTGCGCGGCGCCGCGGGCCGCCCGCTGCCGCTGGTCGCCACGACGCTCGCGCAGTTCACGGCGTCCGCCGCCAACCGGATCACCCCGGGCGGCCTCGGCGCCGTCGCGGTCAACACCCGCTACCTCGTCTGCCGCGGCCTGACGCTGCCGCGCGCCGCCGCCGCCGTCGCCGTGCTGCAGGTGGCGGGCGTCCCGGCCGACCTGCTGCTGATGGGCGCCGTCCTCGGCCTCGGCGGCGGGAACGGACGGATGCTGGACGCGCTCGGCGAGCACGCCGCGCGGGCCGCCGGGCTCGTGCCTCCCCTGCCGCTGCTCCTCGCGGGCGGCGCGCTGCTGCCGGCGGCCGTGCTGTGGGGCCGCCGCGCGGCCCGCTCCGGCGCCGCCCGCAGGGCCGCCGCCGGGTTCACCGACCTGTGCCGCCGGCCGCGCGACCTGCTGCTCACCCTGGCCGCGTCCGCCGGGACCACGTTCGTCCTCGGCGTGGCGTTCGCGCTCGCCGTCCTCGCCGTCCCCGGCACGGCCACGGGCCCCGCCGACGCCCTCACCCTCGTCGCCGCCTACCTGGTGGGGGCCGCCGCGGGCGCCGCCATCCCGCTGCCGGGCGGCGTCGGCTCCACCGAGACCGCCCTCGTCGCCGCGCTCGCCGCGCTCGGCATCGAGGCCGGGCCGGCCCTGCAGGCCGTCCTGCTGTTCCGCGCGATCACGTTCTGGGCGCCGGTCCCGCTGGGCCTGCTCTCCTACCGGACGCTCCGGCGGTAACCTTTACGTTGTAGATCACTACAGCTGGAAGACCTTCACGGCGTTGCCGGACAGGAACGCCTCCCTGGCCGGCTCGCTCAGGCCGAGGTCGTCCAGCCCCTGGAGCGCCCGGTCGGCGGACATCATCGGGTAGTTGGTTCCGAACATGACCTTGTGGTGCCGGTCCTGCGCCATGTACCGGACGAGTTCCGGCGGATACCTGCGCACCGCGTACGCGGACGTGTCGATGTACACGTTCGGATGCTTGCGGCAGACCGCGACCATCTCCTCCGTCCACGGATAGCCGATGTGCCCGCCGACGATGACGAGCTCCGGGAAGTCGAGCGCGACCTGGTCGATATAGGGGATCGGACGTCCCGTCTCGCTCGGGCGCAGCGGCCCGGTGTGCCCGACCTGCGTGCAGAACGGGATCCCCAGTTCCACGCATTCGGCGAACAGCGGATAGTAGCGGCGGTCGGTAGGCGGCAGCTCCCACAGCCACGGCACCACGCGCAGCCCCTTGAAGCCCAGTTCCCGCACGCACCGCCGCAGCTCCCGCACGGCCTCCATGGGCTTGCGCAGGTCCACCGACGCGATGCCCGCGAGCCGGTCCGGGGCCTGCCCGACGAACGAGGCGACCTCGTCGTTGCTCACCAGGTCGCCCTCCGGCCCGTACCAGGCGCAGATGAGGCCGACGTCCACTCCCCCGGCGTCCATGGCGGCCACCGTGGAGGCGACCGGCATCTCCTCCGCGGGCGGCTTGCGGCCGAGCCAGCGCCACAGCGAGTCGAGCATCTCGTGCTGCAGGAACCGAACCGTCCCGTGCTGCATCCACGCGTCAACGATCATGGTCAGCTCCCAACGACCGCCACGCGGCCTCACTCAGCCATTCGATCTGCCGTGCGGACGGCTCCGCGCTCTGGCCGTTCAGCCACATCCGGCACAGCTCCTGGGCGGGCCCGAGCCAGAGGACGAACGCGGTCGTCCCGTCCACGCCGATCAGCGCGCCGTGCCGTGCCTGCACGCGCCACCAGCTCCACACTTCGCGGTAGAACGCCTTGTTGCGCTCGTCCAGCGCCGCGCTCGCGGCGGGACGTTCGGTGAACATGAACCGCGCCCTGTCCGGGTGCTCCTTGCACCACCGCACATGGAACGCAACGGCGCCGGACACCGCCCCGCGCGCACCGTCATGCGCCTTCAGTTCGGCGAGGAACGCTTCCTGGTACATGGCGATGCACTCGACGAACAGCGCCTCCGCCACCTGCTCCTTGCCGGCGAAGTGGTGGTAGAAGCTGCCGACGCTCACCCCGCTCGCCGCCCGGAGCGCGCTCAGCGTCGTCCCGGCGACCCCGTCCCGCCCGAACAGCTCCAGCGCCGCCCGCAGCACCCTCTCCCGCCCGGCCTCACTCACAGAACAATATTCTAACCACCTAGAACATTATTCCAAAACGCCCTGGCGTCCGGACGTCGAAGCGAAAGTCGGAACTTGCCACAGATGGCTGTGATACTGGGACAAAATGACACCGTGTCCTCATGGCGCCGTCCCCCCGTCCTGATGCGCATGTTCGGGCTGACCTGCCTGCTGGTCGCCCTCGCGGCCCTGTTCACCATGCTCGGCCTGGACGCCGCCGACAAGGTGGCGAGCGTACTGGGCGCTTTCAGCGGCGTCCTCGGCCTGGTCGTCGCCGGTGTCGGCCTCTCCCAGGCGCGGGCAACGCAACAGGAGGCCGCCGAGGCCGCGACCGAGCAGCTGATGACCCTGTCGCGCGCGCTGCGCCGCCCGCCGGCCATCCCCGCCCGCGCGACGCAGAGCCTGCCGAAGGACATCCCCGACTTCGTGAACCGCGACGCGATGCTGAGGCGCATCGGGGACGCGGCGGGGAGCGCGGCCGCGAACACCGGCGCCATCTGCACGATCAACGGGATGGCCGGCGTCGGCAAGACGACCCTCGCCGTGCACGCCGCGCACGGCCTCGCCGACTCCTTCCCCGACGGCGCGCTGTTCCTGGACCTGCACGGCCACAGCGCCGACCAGGCGCCGGTGTCCCCGAACAGGGCGCTGGAGGCCCTGCTACATGCGCTCGGCCTCGGCCCCGAGCAGGTTCCCGAGTCCTTGGAGGAACGTGCCGCGCTGTGGCGGTCTCAGACCGCGGACTCCCGTCAGCTCGTCCTCCTCGACAACGCCGCGGACTGGGGACAAGTGGTACCACTCATCCCGGCCGGCCCCTGCCTCACCATCATCACGAGCCGACGCCGGCTCGTTCTGGACGGCGGCAGCGTCGTCGGCCTGAACGCGCTCGCGACCCAGGACGCCGTGCAGCTCCTGAACCGAGTCGTGGGGGCCGAGCGGCTCCGCGGCCATTCCGATGAGGTGCGCGAGATCGTGACCCGATGCGGCCGCCTTCCCTTGGCGGTCCGCCTGGTGGCCGGGCACCTCCAGAGCCACCCGGCCTGGACGCCCGGAAATCTCCTTTCGGAGATGACGGCGTCCGGAGGACGGGATGACGTGCCCGTTCCCGGGCAGAACGGTGTGATGGCCGCGCTCCACCCCTCCTACGAGGGCATCGCCCCCGACCATCAGCGCCTGCTGAGGCGCCTGGCGCTTCACCCCGGCCCCGAGTTCGGCGTGCACGCCGCGGCGATGCTCTACGGCGGCTCCCTCGCCGAAACCGTGGCCGGCTTGGACGCCCTGAGCGACCAGAGCCTGCTTGAAGAGCCCGCGTACCGGCGCTACCGGATGCACGACCTGGTCCGCGACTACGTGTCGCGCCGTGCGCACGAGGACCCGCCGGCCGAGGCGTCCGCCGCGGAGGACCGGGTCATCGACTACTACACGGTGGTGACGCTGCGGGCCGAGCGCATCATCAACCTCCTTGGATCCAGGGACTTCGAGCACGAGGTCGAGCACCCGCCCTCCGAGATCCCGGCCTTCGCCTCGCATACGGAGGCGATGACGTGGCTGGAGATCGAGCGCCCGAACCTCCACGCGTGCGTCGAACTCGCCGTCGACACCGGCCGGCCCGCTCGCGCGGCGCGCCTCGCCCGGGCGATGGCGTACTTCCTGCGTCTCGGCGGCCACTGGCAGGACGCCGCGGACCTGTGCCGCCGGGCCGCGCGATGGTGCGCGGACCTGGGCGACGCGACGTGCGCGGCCGACATGAAGTTCCTGAGCGGCGACATCGCCCGGCTCTCCGGCCACCAGAGCGAAGCCCGCGCCTTCTACGAGGAGGCGCTGGAGGTCTACCACGACCTGGCCGACCGGCACTGGGAGGCTCGCACACTGCACTCCATCGGCGATATCGAGCGCACGCAGCGACGGTACGACGAGGCGATCGGCATCTACACGCGGGCGCTGAACGCATACGTCAGCACCGGGAACCGCCTCGCCACGGCACGGGCGCTGCACAGCATCGCGGACGCGCACCGCCTCGCCGGCGCCGGCGAGGCGGCGATGGACCACTACCAGACGATCCTCGGCATTTACCGCGAACTGAACGACCCCGTCGGCACCGCACGCGCCCTGCACGGAATCGCCGACGTCCACGTCCTCAACGGCGACGGCGCCCGGGCGCTGCCAAGCTTTCAGGACGCCCTGCGCACCTACCGGGAACTGGGCGACCGGCTCGGCGAGGCCGACACCCTGAGCAGCCTCGGCGTCGCCCACATCGCCGGCGGGAACCATGGAGAGGGCGTCCGGCATCTGCGCGAGGCCCTCGACCTCTACGTCGCCCTCGGCGACCACCGCCAGGAGGCGCGGACCCTCATGACGCTCGGCAGGACGGCGGCGGCCGCCGGCGACCTGGAAGAGGCGACGACCTCCTGCGCGGCCTCCGTCGTGGCCGCACAGGAGCTCGATGACCCGATTCTGCGAGCGGATGCCGAGCGTGCCCTAGGGGCGGTCCTCCTCTCCGCCGGTCGCCGGGACGAGGCGGCGGCGCGCTTCCGTACCGCGCTCACGCTCCTGCGGAACCTCGGGTCGCCACTGGCCGAGGCCGTCCAGGCAGAACTCGACCAGGCCGGCGACTCCTGACTCCGGTCAGGTCTGCTTCTGGAGGGCGAGGCTGGCGGAGCCGGTCAGCGCGGGCAGGTAGCCGAGGCGGTGGCCGAGCGCGGTCGGGTGGTAGGACGACTCGATCGGGATCGTCACCGCGTTGAGCCAGTCGTCGCCGGAGCACAGCTCGTGGCCGGCGAACTCGTCCCGGACGTCCGACCAGGTGAACCCGGCGCGCCCGGCGGCCGACGCGGTGACGCTGTCGAGCGTGTCGGCGGCGGCGTTCAGCGCGGTGCGCTTGGTGTTGCTGAGCCCCACGCACACGCTGACGATCTTGTAGAGGTGCGGGTAGCCGAGCACGACCACGCGCGCGGACGGCGACTTCGCGCGGATCTTGGCGTAGAGCGAGTCGAGTCGGCCGGGCAGGGTGTCGCGCATGTAGGTCTGCGCCTCCGCCACTCTGCTCTGGCACGTCGACGTCGAGTACAGGACGCAGGTCTCCATCACGTCGGCGAACCCGGCGTCGTTGCCGCCGGCCGTGACGCTGACGAGGGTCGTGGACGAGCTCAGGGCGCCGAGCTGACCGCTCGCGACGGTCGTGGTGGTCGCGCCCGAGCAGGCGACGAACTTGAACGAGTCCGTCGCGTGCGCCGCCGCCCACAGGTTCGGGTAGGCGTTGGCGCTGCGGTTGCACGACCCGCTGGCGGGGTCGTAACTCCCGGCCCCCGTGCCGGACGAGTAGGAGTCCCCGAGTGCGACGTAGTTGGTCCCGGCCGCCGAGGCGGAACCGGAGCACAGCAGTGATGTGGCGGCGATGGACACCGCACCGAGAGCGGCCAGACAGGGGCGGGTGAAACGCATCTGCACTCCGGGAGCGTCGTATCGAATTGTGACTCCCCGCTTATACCCGCCGCGCCATTCATCGAAGCCCCGGACCTGATCAACTGAGTTTGTCAGAATTAGCCATTGAAATCCGAAAAATACCGGAATCGACGGCCGTCAACCACAAGATCCGACAACCATTCTCCACACGATCCCGCCGGCCCCAGAGATCACATCAGCCCCTTTCGTCAGGCGTGACCGCCCGACCGCCAGGGGCGGATCGCGCCCACGCGGGCGCGGACCAGAACGGCGATCTCGCGGCCGTGGTGGACGGCGCGAAGTTCGCCGCCGAGTTCCAAAGCGCGGTGCCGCCGCTCTAACCCGCCGACTTCAACGCGTCCGCGTTCGGGGGCATGGTCACTGGGCACGGCGGCGTGCGCGCGGCCAAGCGCCTGCTCGCGTCAACGCAGATCTCCGACGGCTTCGCGGCCCTTCACGGCCGCAAGCGCCTCGACCTTTCCGTGGAGGCCCACGTCGCCGGCCCGTACTTCGCCGGTCTTTTCACCGCGGGGCCGCGCCGCGCCCGCCTCACCGAGGCCGGGCACGTCCATTGAGCCCGGTTCGGGAGGGTGCGACGAGCGGACGGTCAGTCCTTTGCCCTGGCCGCCGGCATGAGCGTCCTGGCCTTGTGCCACGCGGTCTTGGCGTAGCCGTTCAGGCGGGTGCTCAGGCGGCGGGCGGTGGGGAACTCGGTGCCCAGGAGGCCGAGACCGGCGAGGATGGCCACGATGCCGGGGCCCGGCAGGACGAGCATGGCGACGCCGGCGACCATCAAGGCGAGGCCCGCGATCGCGACGGCGATCTTGCGCAGCAGGAGGGCCGGGGACCGGCGCCGGGTCGCCGTTCTCGTCGCAGAGCGTTCTGGTGCGGTCGTCGTCACGGCGTCCTCCCCGTCGCGTGGCCTTGTGTTTGGGACGAACGGCGGCATCCCCCGAGATCCCGATCCGGCGCGATGTGACCGGGACCACGCCGGCCGGGGCCGGACGATCTTCGCGGCGGCTAGCATCGGGGATGATGAAGATCTCCCTCGGCGCGGTGCGCGGGCGCTGCGGGGCCTGGGCCGTGCCGGTGTGGAAGCGGCTCGGCGGGCGGGCGCAGTGGCGGCTCGCGCGGCTCCGGCATCGGACGTTCCTCGTGTACGCGGGCGGGATCGTCCGCGACGAGCGGGGCCGCATCCTGCTGCTGCGGCACCGGCTGTGGCCCGAGTACCGCGCGTGGGGGCTGCCCGGCGGATACGTCAACGCGGGTGAGCGGCTCGAGGACGGCGTCGCGCGGGAGGTGCGGGAGGAGACGTCCCTGGAGGTGGAGGTCGCGGGGCCTCCGCTGGGGCTCGCGAGCGGCTTCCTGCACCGGGTCGAGGCGTACTACGCGGCCCGGGTCGTCGGCGGGCGGATGGAGCTGGACGCGGCGGAGATCCTCGAGGCGCGCTGGTTCCCGCTGGACGGGCTTCCGGACGAGATGTCGCCCCGGCTCCGGAGCGTCATCGCCTCGCTTGACCTCAAGCCGGGTTGAGGTAGCACGGTGGCCCCATGAGCCTCACCGAAAGCGAACGCGAGTACCTGTCCACGCAGCCACTCGGCCGGCTTGCCACCGTCGGGCCCAAGGGCGACCCGCAGAACAACCCGGTCGGATTCACCTACAACGCCGAGACCGGCACCATCGACATCCGCGGATGGAACCTCGCGAAGAGCCGCAAGTACCGGAACCTGCGCGACAACGACCAGGTGGCGTTCGTCGTCGACGACCTGGCGTCCGTGGAGCCGTGGCGGGTGCGGGGCGTCGAGATCCGGGGACGTGCCGAGACCGCCGTCGTGGACGCCCCGCAGGGTTCGCACCTCAGCGGCGACGTCATCCGCATCCATCCCCGCACCGTCTTCTCCTGGGGGCTCGACCCGGAGTCGGAGGGGATGACCAAGCGCGTCGTCGGGTAGCGATCCGGGCCGGCCTCGGCCCCCGGCCCGTCAGGCGCCCGGCAGGGGCTCCTGGAGGGCGAACCGGTCGGCGGAGGCGTGGCACTTGGGGCAGCGGGACGGCGCGTGCTCGCCGCGCACGACCTCGCCGCAGACGGAGCACGCCCATTCGGTGGTCAGCAGCGCCATGACGTCCGAGCGGGCGACGACGCCGACGAGTTCGCGGCCCGACATCACCGGGACGCGGCGGATGCGGCGCTCCAGCAGCAGGTGGCGGGCCTCCTCGACGTCGGTGTCCTCGGTGACGCTGATGACGCCGGTCGTCATCACGTCGCCGGCGGTGCTCCCCTCGCGGGCCAGCAGGTCGTACTCGCTGACCAGGCCCACGACGGCGCCGTGCCCGTCGACGACGGGGACCGCGCTGATCCGGCGGGCGCGCAGCAGGGCCGCGACGTCGGGCACGGGCGCGTCCCGCTCCACGGTGATCACCGGGCTCGTCATGATCTCTTTG
Organism: Actinomadura monticuli; assembly: GCF_041463655.1. Lineage (NCBI taxonomy): Bacteria > Bacillati > Actinomycetota > Actinomycetes > Streptosporangiales > Thermomonosporaceae > Actinomadura > Actinomadura monticuli. The sequence continues at coordinate 569,522 of NZ_JAXCEI010000003.1, read as the reverse complement.
ACCTTCACTGCTGCCGCCCCAGGGTCAAGCGGACTCCACCGCACCGTCCGGTGGGCGAGCCCATGCGTCCGTCCTCCCATATGACCTTAGATGTCGCGATCGCTCCGGTCCGCATCGGGCCGGAGCGGGCCGCTCGTCCGCAGGTCGCCATCAGTCATTCCCGATATCGCGCGGATGATCCCGGCGCCCCGCACGAGCCGCCGCCCGTCCGCGCCCGCCGGCTCGAAGACGCCGGCCGCGCCGGCGGCCGGCGGCACCGCCGCGCAGGTCATCGCGCTGGTGAACAAGGAGCGCGCCAAGCGGGGATGCCGCGCGCTGACGTCCAACTCGCGGCTGTCGCGGGCGGCGCAGGCCCACTCGGCCGACATGGCCCGGCGCGGCTTCTGGCGAAGGGCACCCGGACCGGTATCAGCTCCTCGCCGGTCTCCAGTTGCCTGGCGCGGCAGTGGACGATCCAGCATTCGGTCTCCTGGTCGGCGCGCACGGCGACGAATGTGCCGACGTAGGGCGTGCGGCCGCCGAACAACCGGGGCCAGCCGCCATGCGACTCGGCACAGTCATGCTCGGCGATCGCCAATACGCTTCGATGGAACGCCCCCGCATCACCGTGTGCGATGGGCTCCGCATGCTGAAAGAGCATCGGCTTTTCCGGACAGGCGGCGGAGCGGCTCCCGCCAGGCACATCGGCCGCGGTGGGGCTTCGCGTCCCCCGTCCGCAATTCGCGCCAAGCCCGCTTGCGCAGTCCTAGGACGAGGCGAGACATCTGGATAAGGTGCATTTGTGAAGGCAGCGGTTCATTCCAGGTACGGCCCGCCCGACGTAGTCCGGATCGCCGACGTGGACGAGCCCACGGTCGGAGCCGGCGATGTTCTGGTGAAGGTGCACGCCACGACGGTGAACCGGACGGACTGCGGCTACCGGGCGGCCAAGCCCTTCTTCATACGGCTGCTCACCGGCCTCGCCCGCCCGCGGCGGCAGGTCCTCGGGACCGAGTTCGCGGGCGTGGTCACCGCGGTCGGCGGCGGCGTCTCGTCCTTCGCCGCCGGCGACCGGGTCTTCGGCTACAACGAGGGCCCGTTCGGGACGCACGCCGAGTACGTGTCCGTCGCGGAGGACGGCGCGATCGCGGCCATGCCGGAGGGCGCGGCGTTCGACGTCGCCGCCGCCGGAACCGAAGGATCCCACTACGCGCTCTCGGCCCTCCGGACGGCGGGGATCGCCGCCGGGCAGGACGCCCTCGTCTACGGCGCGACCGGCGCCATCGGCTCGGCCGCGGTGCAGCTGCTGAAGGTCCTCGACGTCACGGTGACCGCGGTCTGCGACGCGGCGAACCTGGAATGGGTGCGCGACCTGGGCCCCGACCGGGTCGTCGACTACACCGCACAGGACTTCACCGCCGACCAACAGCGGTACGACCTGGTGCTGGACGCGGTCGGCAAGTCCACGTTCGGCCGCTGCCGGCGGCTGCTGAAACCCGGCGGGGTCTACATGTCGTCCGACCTCGGGCCGGGGTGGCAGAACATCCCCCTGACACTCGTCACACCGCTGTTCCGCGGCAAGAGGGTGAAGTTCGGCGTTCCCGTGCAGAACAAGGAAATGGTGGAGTACTTCCGGGACCTGATCGAGTCCGGGCGGTTCAGGCCGGTCATCGACCGCCGGTATCCGCTGGACGAGATCGTGGACGCCTACCGGTACGTCGAAACGGGGCAGAAGACGGGCAACGTCGTCATCGAGGTCGTGCCGCCGTCCTGACCGACCATTTTCTACGCTCCTCGAAATCAACATTGAACATCTAACGCGATTCATCTGCTGGAAATCGGTGTTTCCCTCAACTAGCCTCCGGTAGATGTGACGCCCACGAGGAGATCATTGCGAAACCGCATGCCCCCGAACATGCGGCGCATTTCCTCGCCACGCACCGAGCCCGGCCCGCAATGCCCGAAAGACGCACCCGTTCACGCTCGTCCGGGCGGCTCCGGTGCAGATGGCGCAGCCCGCTCCCGCGCCGGACACCCGGTGCGGCCGCCCGGCTGGGGCCGCGCGGACCGGCCGTCCTGGATCACCCGGCACATCGGCGGCTGACGCCGCCCCCACCCCCGCAGGAGCTCCCGCATGTTCCGAAAGATCACGGCGGCGCTGGCCGTCACCCTAGGGCTGGCCTTCCTGGCGCCCGCGCTCGCCGCCGCCCCCGCGTCCGCCGCGGCCCCGCTCGCCGTCAGGACGATCTACTACGACGCCGGCGGCGCCCAGGAGTTCAGGGCGGCCGTCGACGAAGGCGCCGCCGCATGGAACGCGGCCGTTCCGGCGATCCGGCTCGTCCCCGCGACCGGGTCCCAGGCCACCGTCAAGGTGTATGCCGACAACGGCTGGCCGCGCACCTACATGTACGGCTTCGGCCGGGCCGTCATCTACATGGGTCGCGAAGCGGTCGACGACGGCTTCTACCCGCCCAGGATCGCCGCCCACGAGCTCGGGCACGCCCTCGGCCTGCCCGACAACCGCAACGGGCGCTGCGACTACCTGATGTCGGGCCACAGCTCACCGGTCTCCTGCACGAGCACCACCCCGCACTCGACCGAGGCGGCGCAGGTGACGCGCAACGCGGGCACCGGTGTCGCCGCGGCATCCGCCCGGCAGGCGGCGTTCGCGGACTGCTTCGTCTTCTGACCGTCCGACCGCGGACGTCCCCGGACGCGGCACCGTGCCCGGCCAGGCCGGTACGGCCGGGCTTCCCAGACTTCGGCTCATCACCGTCGCGGACCTGCTGCACGGGCGGCGCCCCCGAACTCCCGCCCCTGCTGCAACCCCACGTCCAAGCACGACGGAGAGCGACGATCGTGGTCGTACGCACCGATCCCATCGGCTATGCCTCAAGACGGTGGCCGGTCTGATCGCGTGACGGCCTCCAGGGCGGCCGAGTCGTATTCGGCGGCCAGCGCCGCGATGTCCTGCGGGGCTCGCAGCGGGGACCCGGTGTCGAACGGAGGCTGCGGGTCGTACTCCGTCCAGAGCTGGACGGCCTGGGCCGTGCGCGTGCCGGTGAGGAGTTCGACGAGACGGAGCGCCATGTCGATTCCGCTGGAGACGCCCGCGGCCGTGATGATGCGGGCGTCGTGTTCGGCCACGACGCGCTGCGGCGTCGGGACGGCCCCGAAGATGGGGAGCTTGTCCAGGTGCAGGTAGTGGGTCGTCGCCCGCAGTCCCTCGATCAGGCCCGCGGCGCCGAGGATGAGCGACCCCGAGCACACCGACGTCGTCCAGCGCGTGGTGGCGTGGACGTCGCGCAGCCAGGACGGGAACGCGCCGTCCAGGACGTGCACGGTGCCCGGACCACCGGGGACGACCACCACGTCCGGGCGCGGCGCCTGCTCAAAGCCCACAGCGGTCAGTTGGAGGGCCCGGCGGTCGTCCACAACCGGGCCTGGCCGCTCGGCGGCGAACACGACTCGCACGCCGGGCGTGAAGGCCAGCATCTGGTACGGGCCGACGGCGTCCAGTGCGGTGAACGCGTCGTACAGCGGGATGACGACGTTGATCTCTGGTGTGGTCATGACGGGCTCAGTGGGCGTACTCGTGCCGGCGGCGGACCAGCACGGCCAGCATGGCCGCCATCATCAGGACGTGCGCGGCCGTCATGAACGCCATCGCGCTGACGACGTCGGCCCAGACGAGCGGGACGAGCACGGCCGGGACGTACATCGCGGCGCACATCTCGACCGTGCAGGCCCAGCCGTGGCGGCGCAGGCGCATCCAGGCGGCCATGCCGATCGCCATGTCGGTGGCCATGAGCAGGTAGTGGGCGCCCGGCCGCTCCTCGAACGCGACGGTGAACCCGAGAACGTCGCGGAGGGCGCCGAGGACGAGCATCCCGGCGGACATCGCGAGCACCATCTCGACGTAGTGGAGTGCGAGCCGCCGCCATACGGGACGAGCGTGCGCCGGGGCACGTTGATCGGATTCCAGAGTGCGAGACGTGGTTGCCATGGCACCACTCTCCGCATGCCGGGGGCTCGCCTGCCAGCGTCGGAGCGGTGGATGTCCGAAATCTTGGGGTAGCCGTCCGTCGGACATGGGTGGCGCACGGGCCGACGCGCAATACGGTGGCGGCATGCACTCACTGCGCCGCGTCCTGGTGGTGGGTTATCCGGCGGCCGAGCTGCTGGACATCGCCTGCGTCGTCACGGCCCTCCAAGTGGCCAACCACCTCCACGGCCGGGGCGTCTACGAGGTTTCGCTGGCCTCGCCGGGCGGCCGTCCCATCCATACCGGGACGGGTCTGACGGTGCAGGCGCAACGGTCGCTGGAGCGCACCACCGGACCGCTCGACACGCTGGTCATCTCCGGCGGCATCGGCTACGTCGACGCGATGGAGGACCGGCGGCTGGTCGCGCACGTGCGCAGGCTCGGCTTGGAGTCGCGCCGCGTGGCGTCGGTGTGCACCGGCGCCGGCGTGCTCGCCGCGGCGGGCCTGCTGGACGGACGGCGCGCGTCGACCCACTGGGGGCACGCCGCCTTCCTGGCGAGCCGGTTCCCGGCCGTCGAGTTCGACAGCGGGCCCATCTTCGTGTCCGACGGCCACGTGTGCACGTCCGCCGGCGTCACCGCGGCGCTCGACCTGACCTTGTCGTTCATCGAGTCCGATGTGAGCCCCGACCTGGCCCGGGACGTGTCACGACAACTGGTGACGTACCTGCAGCGGCCCGGCAACCAGGCGCAGATGAGCATGTTCACCGCTCCGTCCCCGTCCCACTCCGTCGTGCAGGACGCCGTCGCGCACATCGCGGGGAACCCGGCCGCGGACCTGTCGACGGCGGCGCTGGCGGCCCGCGCGGGGGTCAGCGGCCGTCATCTCGCGCGCCTGTTCCTGGCCGAGACGGGCGTCACCCCGGCACGGTTCGTGCGCCGGGCCCGCAGCGAGGCCGCCGCGCATCTCCTGACCGGCACGGCACTGACCGTGGAGACGATCGCCGCCCGCTGCGGTTTCCGCAGCGAGGAGGCCCTGCGGCAGGCCTTCCGCGGACTGTACGGCGTCTCGCCGTCGCACTACCGCGCCACCCAGAGCACGTCCGGATCTCCGGCAGGTGCTCAGTAGCCGTACAGAGGAGGTCGGCGATCGGCCGGCGCACCGGCGCGGGCCGGACGAGGCGGGCGTCATGTTCGGCACCGCGCCGGGGGCAGCCCTATGACCGCGCAGCGCGAACTGTATGGCCGACATCCGCGCCGTCGAGTCGTCGATCTCCTGGCCGAGGAGCCGGTCGACGTCCTTGAACAGCGCGTGCGCGGTCTTCGGGTAGGCACTACGGGCGGGGCGGCCCGGTTCCGCCCCTTCCGGCCTTCGCCGTTCCGTCGAGACGTCCACCCCGTGGAGGAGCCCCGGCCGTCGTCCGGCATGTGTTCTCCCGTCCGGTCAACGGTGGACGGCGTGCTGCTGGACGCTGCCGCCGGGGGCGAACGCGACCTGCCCGGTCACCGTGCCGCCGTTCAGGATGAGCGAGTTGTTGACGATGGCCGCGGCCTGGGCCCGGTACTCGGAGACGTCGATGTTGCGGTCGTGCTGGAGGTGGTCGAGCAGCGCCCCGAGGACGCGGCGCTCCATCAGCCGCGTGTACTTGTTGACGTCGAGCGTCTGGAGGAACGTGGAGAAGGCCGGCTCCGCGGCCATCTCCCGGACGGAGATCCGGGCGCCGTAGTCGAAGCTGTGGAACCGCTGCCGCCCCACCCCCTCGCCCTGCCAGAGCAGCAGGCCGGGCTGCCGGACGGCGCCGAGCAGGCGGATCGGAGCCGCGACGGCGTCGGCGACGGCGTGGACGCCGGTCTGCCGGAACGCCTCGGCGACGACCGCGCCGGCGCTGTGGCCGGGCAGGACGTCCACGACCCTGAACCGCTTGGCGATCGGGGGCAGCGCGTTGCAGACGAACTGCGCGTACAGCATGCGGCCCTGGACGGCGAGGTAGAGGAACGCCGTGACCTGCACGCCCGCGTACCTGCCCGGCACGACCGGGCCGCGCATCGGGTCCGTCACGGGCGTCGCCTGCGTCTGCAGGGTGATCCGCTGGTAGCAGCGGATGTCGGCCTGCGGGTTGCGGACGAGGAGGTCGACGGCCTCGGGGCTCGCCTTCGAGAAGGGCCGCCACACGTCGCGGTCGATCAGCGGATGCCCGTCGACCTGCGGGCCGGGATCCATCGGGTCGAACGGCCGCGGGCCCTGCACGCATTCGCCCTCCGCCACGACGTGGTCGTCGACCATGAGCCCGACCGATTCGGGGCGCGGCAGCCCGTCGCGCATCGAGGACAGCTTCCGCTCGATGGCCGTGCGCAGCTCGACCGGATCGACGGGCAGCGCCGGCCTGCCCGCCTCGGCGGGCCCTGCCCGGTCGAGTTCGATGTCGAGCGACCACGCCCTGGTGCGATCGCCGAGAAGACGCCCGGAGCCGATGAAGGGGTTCTGCCGCGAGTACAGCGTGACGTTGCCGAACTGGGCCGCCCCGACCTGCTCGATCCGGTCTTCGACCGCCTGCGAGCCCGCCCGCGGGACGGGCGCCCGGCTGTTCGGTCCGAGTGACCGCAGCGTCTGCAGTGTCAGCCACCGGTGCGCGACGGGAACGGCGAGCATGAAAAAGAACAGCAACAGCGCACCGAGAAACCATCTGCCGCCTCCCTCGGGAGCGGTCAGGCTCTCGAAGTCCCGGGTGACGATCTGCTCTATCGCGGACGCCTGATAGGTGAGGCCGAGCGTGGTCAGGAAGCCCATTCCGAAGTCGACCAGGATCGGGCCGCCGACGATGACCAGTACCGCGGTGACGACCGCGGGCATCGGGAGGCGAATGCGGATCGCCCCGATCGCGACGGCCAGGACGGTCAGCGCGAAGAGCACCACCAGGGTGACGGTCCATGAGATCAGCAGCCCGGCCACCAGCGCGAGCGTCAGGACGGTGTCGCGGAGGAGCCGCAGGCGCCGCGCCTTCAGGCAGTGCGCCAGCACGGGCCGCAGGTCGAATCCGTAGGACGGGACGATGGCGCGGTGCTCTTCGTAAAGGCATTCCTTGAGGATCCGCCGCGACATGTCCTCGTCGAGATGGGCCGCGCAGCACAGATATCGTGTCGCGTCCTCGATCCGCTCCCGATGCGGCATTTCGGGTGCGTGCGTGAAGTAGGCCCGCGGGCGGGCCGCCCCGTTTCCGTGCACCTTGCTCTCTCCCCGTTACCGACCCCTGGACAATTCCCAGTGAACGCCGTTCCGAGACGAGGAGACAACCGGGTTAATACGGGTTCGCAGTGCATAAAGCCGCAGGGCCGGAAACGGCCAATCTCCCGCACTTCGACCGCCGGAGAGGGCGGTGGCGTAGGGCCGTTCGGACCCGGACGAAGCGAGCGACTACCCACGGTGACTTCACCGTTGCGGATCGTTTACTATTGCGTGATGCGGGTGCGGCACGAGTTCGGGGTGCTCGGGCCCCTGGAGGTCCGGCGGGACGGGGTACCGCTGGCGATCGGCGCGACCAAGCTCCGGCTCCTGCTGGCCGCCCTGCTCGTGGACGCCGGTCACGTCGTGCCCGTCGGCACGCTGGCCGGCCGGCTGTGGGGCGAGAACCCGCCGGCGCAGGCCCGGAACACCCTGCAGAACTACGTGCTGCGGCTGCGGCGCGCGCTCGGCGAGGGCGGCGCCGGGATCGTGCTGACCCACCCGCGGGGCTACCTGGCCGAGGTCGAGCCGGACGCCCTGGATCTGCACCGGTTCGGGTCGCTCGTCCGGCGGGGGCGCGCCGAGCTGGAGGCGGGCGGCGCTGCCGACCGTGCGGCGGCCCTGCTGCGGCAGGCGCTCGGGCTGTGGCGGGGCGAGCCCCTGTCGGACCTGCCGCCCGACCTGCTCCAGGACGTCGTCCCCACCCTGGCCGAGCAGCGCCTGGACGCGGTCGAGCTGTGCATCGACGCCGATCTGGCGCTGGGCCGCGCCGCTCACGTGCTTCCGGAGCTGCGCAACCTCATCGGGACGCATCCGCTGCGCGAGCGCTTCTGGGCCCAGCGCATGCGGGCGCTCTACCAGTGCGGCCGGCAGGCGGAGGCGCTCGAGTGCTACCGCGCGGTCGCCGCGCTGCTCGCGGACGAGCTGGGCATCGACCCGGGGGCGGAGCTGCAGGACCTGCACCGGCGGATCCTGGCCGCGGCCCCCGAGCTGCGCCCGGCGTCCGGCCCCGGCGCGGAGCCGCGAACGCGCCGGCAGGGGAACCTGCCGGCGGAGACGACCACCTTCGTCGGCCGCGAGCGCCTCCTCCAGGAGGCCCGGCGGACGCTCGACGGCGCCCGGCTCGTCACGATGACCGGGGTCGGCGGGGTGGGCAAGACGCGGCTGGCGCTGCGGGTCGCGGCCGAGTCCGCCGCGTCGTTCCCGGACGGGACGTGGCTCGCCGACCTGGCCGTGCTCGCGCCGCGGACCGGCGCCGAGCAGCTGGACCGGACGGTCGCCGAGTCGCTCGGCCTGCGCGACCAGTCGGCGCGCGCCCCGGCCGACGCGGTGGCCGATCACCTGCGCGACCGGCGGGTGCTCCTCGTCCTGGACAACTGCGAGCACCTGGTCCAGGCCGTCGCCGCGCTGGCGCTGCGGCTGCTGCGGGCGGCGCCCGGCCTGCGGATCCTCGCGACGAGCCGGGAGCGGCTCGGCGTCCCCGGCGAGCACGTGCTGGTGGTCCCGGGCCTCGCCGTCCCGGACGAGGAGGACGGGACCGGCGCGGCGGGCCCCGCCGGATGCGCGGACGCCGTCCGGCTCCTCGCCGACCGGGCCGCCGCCTCCGCACCGGGTTTCGCCGTCACCGGCCGCAACCGGGACGCGGCCGTCCAGCTGTGCCGCCGCCTGGACGGCATCCCGCTCGCCATCGAGCTGGCGGCGGTGCGGCTCGGCTCGATCGGCGTCGAGGAGATCCTCGCCCGCCTGGACGACCGCTTCCGGCTGCTGTCGATGCCCCGCGCCCGCCCCGGCGGACGCTACCGGCAGACCCTGGGCGGCGTCGTGGACTGGAGCCACGAGCTCTGCACCCCCGGCGAGCGGCTGCTGTGGGCGCGGCTGTCGGTCTTCGCGGGCGGGTTCGACCTGGAGGCGGCCGAGGCGGTCTGCGCGGGAGAGGGCATCGCCCGCGACGCGGTGATGGACCTGCTCGCGGGCCTGGTGGACAAGTCGATCGTGATGGCGGGCGACGCCGAGGGCAGGACCCGATACCGGATGCTGGAGACCATCCGGGGGTACGGGTGGCGGCGCCTCCGGGAGCAGGGCGGTCAGGACGAGATGCGGGTCCGGCACAGCCGGCACTACCGTGATCTCGCGGTCCGCGCCGCCACCGGGTGGTACGGGCCGGACGAGATCGCCTGGCTGCGCCGGCTGCGCCGCGAGCTGCCCGACGTCCGCGCCGCCCTGGAGTTCTGCGGCGGCGCCCCCGAGCACGCCGGCACCGGGCTGGAGATCGCGGTCAACCTCATCCGGGCGCGGTCGTGGTTCTTCAGCGGCACCATCGGTGAGGGCCGCCACTGGCTGGAGCGGCTGTCGGCGCGGCTCGACCGGCCGCCGGCCGGGCCGGGCGGGCACGCGGCGGCGATGCGGGCGTTCCTGGTGATCGTGCAGGGGGACCGGGAGGCGGTGCCCGCCGCCATGGCGGAGTGCCGCGCGGCGGTCGGTCCCCGCTCCCCCGAGTCCGCCTACCTGGAAGGCCTGCACGACCTGCTCATCCAGGGCGATCCGCGGTCACTCGGCCGGCTGGCCCGCGCCCGGGAGGGGTTCCGGGCGGCGGGACGGCCGGGCGACGCCCTCATGGCCACCATGTTCTGGACCATGTCCGCCGTGTTCCTCGGCGCCCGGGACATCGCCTTCCACGCCTGCGACGTCTTCCGCGCGGAGACCGAGACCGCACCGGCCGAGTGGCTCGCCTCCTGGGCGCTGTGGTCCGCCGGGCTCGCCGAACTGTGGCACGGCGAACCCGTCCGGGCCCTGCCGCTCCTGCGGGACGCCGTCGTCCGGCAGCGGTCCGTCGAGGACGAGTGGGGGCCGGTGTGGGACGTGGAGGCCCTGGCGTGGACGGCCGCCGCCATCGGGCGGCACCGGCACTCGGCCGTGCTGCTGGGCGCCGCGCACGGGATGCGGACGGCGACGGGCGTCGCGATGATCGGCCTCGCGCCGTTCCAGGCCGCGCACGCCGAGGCCGAGCGCCTGGTCCGCGGCGCGCTGTCCGAGGAGGCGTACGCGGAGGCGTGGGGTCGCGGCGACACGGCCGAGGACGCCGTCGGCCTGGCGCTGGCCGTGGTGGACGAGCTGTCGCCGTCCCGCCGGGATGCCGGCGAGGGGGTGACCGGCGCGTGACCGCCGGGCGACCGGCGTGACGGCCCGCTCGGCCATCGTCGCCCTGTGACACCGAGAAGCGCGCCAGCCGCGAAGCCCCCTGCCCAGAACGCCGACGGGACGCTCCGGCGGGGCCCCGCACCGGAAGATCCCGTGTCCCGGGGCGGTGAGCGTTCGCCGGGCGGCGCCGGCCCCTGGCTCGGCGACCATGTGCGGCGGCAGGCGGCGGCGCTGTGCGAGGCGGCCGGAACCGGAGGGGACGCGGCCCGGAGCCTGCTGGACCCCCTGCTGGAACCGCTCACGCGGTCGTCGCCGCCGGGCCCGCCGCCCGCGCGGAGCCTCGTGTCCGACGACCACTCGCCGGTGGAGTTCTCCCTGGCCTTCACTCCCGGCGCGGCCACGGTGCCCCGGGTGCTGGTGGAGCCCGGCTACACCGACGACATGGCCCGCAGCGGCCGCATCGGGCTCCGGGTGGCCGAGCGGCTGGCCGCCCGCGGCGTCCTGTCGTGCGCCCGCCTGCACGCGCTCTCCGACGTCTTCCTCCCCGCCGACCCGCACGGGCCGTTCGCGTTGTGGCTGGCGCTGGAGTTCCCCGCCGGCCGTCCCCGGGCGAAGGTCTATCTGAACCCGGCGGCCGGCGGCCCGGGGCGCTCGGCCGATGCCGTGGCCGAGGCGCTCGCCCGCCTGGGACACCGAAACGCGTTCGCCGCGCTGCGGCGATACGCCGACGGTCCCGAGGACTTCATGTTCTTCGCGCTGGACCTGGGAGACTGGCCCGCTCCCCGGGTCAAGGTCTACGTGAGGCACCAGGACTTCTCCGCCGCCGAAGCCGCCGTCGTCTCCCGCGCCATGCCGGGAGACCATCCCGGACGGGTGGAGGAGTTCATCGGTCTCGTCGCCGCCGAGGGCCGGCTGCGGCGGCGACCGCTCGTCTCCTGCTTCTCCTTCACTCAGGCATGCGGAGACCGTCCCAGCGGCTACTCCGTGCACGTCCCGGTGCGCGACTACGTGCGGGACGACCGCCAGGCCCGGGACCGCGCGGTGGCCGCACTGCGCCGGTACGGCCTCGATGACCGGCCTCTCCACAGGGCGCTGACCGGCCTGACGTCCCGCTCCCTGGGCGCCGGCGTGGGACTGATCGCCTACCTGACGCTCGCCCATGCCGACGGGCGCCCGCCCCGCGTAACGGTCTACTTCTCCTCGGAGGCGTACCGGGTCGAGCCCGCCCGCGCGGTCGCCGCACCCGGGAGCGGTGAGCCCGGTCCCCTGCCGGCCGGACGGTGACCGGGCCCATGGAGCCGTACCGGATCAAGGCCGTCGAGCCCCTGCCGCGCACGACGCGCCCGCAGCGCGAGGCGGCGCTGCGGCGGGTGCGCTACAACCTGTTCGACCTGCGCGCCGAGGAGGTCACCATCGACCTCCTCACGGATTCGGGCACCGGGGCCCTGTCGGCCGGGCAGCTGGCGGCGGCGATGTCGAGCGACGAGTCCTACGCCGGGTCCACGTCCTTCCACCGGTTCCGCGACGCCGTCGAGGAGCTGACGTCGTACCCGCACATCCTGCCGGTGCACCAGGGCCGCGCCGCCGAGCGCGTCCTGTTCTCCACCCTCGTGGGGCCGGGCAAGATCACCCTCAGCAACACGCACTTCGACACGACCCGCGCGAACGTGGAGCTCACCGGCGGGGAGGCCCGCGACCTTCCCTGCCCTCAGTCGCGCGACCTGGACGGCGCCGCACCGTTCAAGGGCGACATCGACCTGGACGCGCTGCGGGCCGTCCTCGACGGACCGGAGGCGTCCCGGGTCGCCCTGGTGCTGATGACGGTCACGAACAACGGATGCGGCGGCCAGCCGGTCTCCATGGCGAACCTCGCCGAGACCGCCGCGGCGTGCCGCCGCCACGGCGTCCCGCTGTTCCTGGATGCGGCCCGGTTCGCCGAGAACGCCTGGCTGGTCACCCGCCGGGAGGCCGCCCACCTTGGCAGGACGCCCCGGCAGGTGGCGCAGGAGGCGTTCCGGTTGGCCGACGGCTGCCTGATGAGCGCCAAGAAAGACGGGATCGTCCACATCGGCGGGTTCCTGGGGCTGCGTGACAGCGCGCTCGCCCAGCGGTGCGAGCTGCTGCTGATCGCCACCGAGGGGTTCCCCACGTACGGCGGGCTGGCGGGCCGCGACCTGGACATGATGGCGCTCGGGCTGGTCGAAGCCCTCGACCCCGCCTATCTCGCCTCCCGCGAGCACGCCGCCGGGCATCTGGCCGGACGCGCCCGCGCCGCGGGCGTCGGCATCGTCGAGCCGCCGGGGCTGCACGCGATCTACCTCGACGCCGGACGCCTGTTGCCGCATGTTCCCGCGCACCGCTTCCCGGGCCAGGCGCTGGCCTGCCAGCTGTACCTGGAAGGCGGCATCCGCTCGACCGAGCTGGGCTCGCTGTACCTGGGCCGGGAGGACGAGCACGGCGAACCGGTCACCAGCGCTCCGCACGAGCTGGTCCGGCTCGCGCTGCCGCGCAGGGTCTACACCCGCGGGCACCTCGACCATGTCGGCGACGTCCTCGCACGGATCGCCGGCGCCCCGGGCAAGGTCCCCGGCTACCGCATCACCGAGCAGGCCCCCGTCCTCCGGCACTTCCGCGTCCGCCTCGAACCGGCCGACGACATGCGCCGGCCCGTCGCCGGGGAGGAGCATGAACGGCACTGAGCGGCATGTCCGCGTTGCCTGGCCCGTGCGGGGCGGCCGAGCGCGACTCCGGTCAGGACCAGCACGAGGCCGCAGAGCCGCTGGACGGTGCGGACGGCGGACGGCGGCCGTGCGGGGAGGGTGTCAGAGGGGTGCGGCAGACTTGGGGCGATGACTCGTGGAGGTGCTCGTGCGTGACGGTCAGTTGGCGGTCGAGGAGCTGGAGGCTTTGCGCGGGCCGCTGACCGGCTACTGCTACCGGCTTCTCGGGTCGGCGGCCGACACCGACGACGCGGTCCAGGAGACGCTGATCCGGGCGTCGTCCAAGCGGGACCAGTACGATCCGGGCAGGGCACGCCTGAGCACGTGGGTCCATCGGATCGCGACCAATGTCTGCCTCGACATGCTCCGGGCAGCGAAGCGGCGGGCCCTGGTGATGGACGTCGGGTCGGCGGGCCCGGACCTCGGCGCGCCGCTGCCTCCAGAGCTCTGGGTGGAGCCGATGCCCGACTCGCGGCTGCTGGGCGGGCAGGATCCCGGTGACGTGGTCCTGGGGCGGGAGTCGGTCCGGCTGGCGTTCATCGCGGCCCTCCAGCGTCTCGCTCCCCGGCAGCGGGCCGTCCTGGTGCTGCGGGACGTCCTCGTGTTCAGCGCCCGGGAGACCGCCGAGATCCTCGGCACCACGGTGCCCGCGGTGAACAGCGCGTTGCAGCGCGCGCGGGCCTCGCTGGACGCGGACCCGCCCGACCCGTCCGACGTCCACGACCCCGAGGACGCCGGGCAGCGCGATCTGCTGCGTCGCTACGTGGCCGCTTTCGAGTCCCATGACGTCGCCGCGCTGACCGCCGTGCTGCGTGAGGACGCGGTGGCCTCCATGCCGCCGTTCCGGTGGCGGCTGGATGGCGCGCGGAGGATCGCCGGCACCCTCGAGGCCAGCGACGCCTGCGCGGGCGCGCGGCTGGTGCCATGCGGCATCAACGGCGCGCCCGGGTTCGGGCAGTACCGGCCCGGGGACGGCGGCGTCCTCCACCCGTTCGCGCTCGTCGCGGTCGATGTCCGGGACGGACGGATCGCTCGGATGGTGACGTTCCTCGGTACGCACGACCGGTTCGCCGAGTTCGGTCTCCCCGAGATCCTCCGAGGTGCGGAGCCCGTCGGAGGGTGAGCGATGAGTTCTCGCGGGCCGCGTCGTACAAGCCGGTGAAGTCCCGGCGACGCGGAAGGACAGCCCGATGGAGACACACTCGGCCCACCTGACCAAGGAAACCCGTGCGGAGCGGGAGCGGCTCGCCGGCATTCTCGGCGGCCTCACGCCCGAGCAGTGGGACGCGGCGTCCCTGTGCGACGGGTGGCGGGTCCGCGAGGTGGTCGCCCACATGACGATGGCGTACCGGACCAGGGCGATCGGAGTGCTGGCCGGTCTCGTCCGGGCCCGGTTCTCCTTCAACCGGTACGCCGACCGGGACGCCCGGTCGGCGACGCGGGCGATGAGCGACGCCGAACTGCTCGGCCTTCTGCGCCGCAACATCGAGCACCCCTGGCAGCCACCCGGTGGCGGGCAGGCCGGCGCCCTCAGCCACGACGTCATCCACGGCCTCGACTTCACCGAGCCGCTCGGCCTGCCCCCGGCACCGCCCGAGCGCCTCGCGCTGATCCTGGCGTCGACCAGGCCCCGGCAGCTGAAGTACTTCGGGGTCGACCTCGGCGGGCGGAAACTGGCCGCCACCGACTCCGACGCGGTCGTCGGGGACGGATCCACGGTCGTGGCGATGACCTCGAAGGACATCCTCCTCGTGGTCACCGGACGGCGCCCCCTCAACGACGTCCCGCAAACAAGCCGATGACGCCCCCGCGGCGTCCGCGCCTCATCCGCATCGCCCGTTCGGGACGGATGTAGGTGCTCGACAGTGGGTGCAGCCGGCCATACGGCGCTGCGCGGCCGCGTGACGACCGGCGCGGCATCACCCCGCGCCGGTCGCGGTTGCCCAGCCCACCGGGAAGGCCGCGCCGGGGGGCGGCGTGCCGCCGGGGCCGTCGAAGCGGGTCGAGGCGGAGGCCACGGTCGTGCCCGCCACGGCCGACGACCGATCGGACGCGCCGCTCGTTGGCGTGGACGCTTCAGAAGGGGCACGCGGGGATGTCGGGGACGGGGTTGTCCTGCCAGGTCTCGGAGACGGATGAGGCGGGGTACCAGCCCCAGCCGTCGTTCTGGTAGCGGTCGTCGCCCTGGGTGTAGAGCCAGGTGGTCGCCTTGCCCTGCGGGTTCGCGGCGCCCTCCGTCTGGCAGACGAACCAGTTGCTGGACGACCTCAGGTAGCCGGTGGTCGTCCCGGGCGCCGGTTCGAGGAAGAGCGGGCCCTGCTGCGCGGTGCGGCAGGACCAGGTGTCGAACCGGCGGCCCTTGGGGTCGGTGACCTGGTTGCCGTCGAGCGTGCAGCGCTGGACCGGGGGCGCGGCTCCGGACGCGGCGGCGGTCTCCGATTCGGAGGCGGCCGGCGGAGCGGACGAGCCGGACGAGTTCAGCACGATGAGCAGGCCGACGGCCACGGTGGCGACGAGGCCCAGCGCGCCGATTCCCGCCCAGAGCGTCCACGTCCTGCGGGAGGGCCGGGGCGAACCCGCGGGGGCGGGCGCCATGGCCGGGGCCGGTAACAGGGCCGGCGCGGGTGGCAGGGCCGAATCGGGTGGCAGGGCCGGACCGGGCGGGACGGGCGCCGGGGGCGGGACGGGCGGGGGCTGCGTCTCGGTGGGGTCGGGTCGGTACTCGTCCACCATCTGGGTCGCCTGGGCGGGGAGCCATTCGCCGATGGGGCCGGCCGCGCCGTCCAGGCCCGTGCGCTCCAGTACCTCGGCGGGCGTGGGACGGTCGGCGGGGTCCTTGGCGAGGCAGGCGGACACCAGGTCGCGGAGGCCGGCGGGGAGGGAGGAGAGGTCCGGTTCCTCGTGGACGATCCGGTACATCAGCGTGTGGGCGGGGCCGTCGCCGTACGGGCGGACGCCGGCCGCGTGGCAGAGGACGGCGCCCAGCGCGAAGAGGTCGGCCGGCGGGCCGACGGCGTCGCCGCGGATGTGCTCGGGCGCCATGAAGCCCGGTGTGCCGATGGAGCCGCCCGGCACGGTGAGGGCGGTCCCCTCCAGGGCCTGCGCGATGCCGAAGTCGATGACGCGGGGCCCGTCGGACGCGAGCAGGATGTTGGCCGGCTTCAGGTCGCGGTGCACCAGCCCCGTGCTGTGGATCGCCTCCAGCGCCTCGGCGAGGCCGGCGGCGAGGACGCGCAGGGACCGTTCGGGGAGGGCGCCGTGCTCGGCGACGACCGCGGCGAGGGACGGCCCCGGCACGAAGGCGGTGACGAGCCAGGGAGGGTCCGCGTCCAGGTCGATCTCGACGACCTGGGCGGTGTGGAAGCCGCCGACCCTTCGGGCGGCCTCCGCCTCGCGGGCGAAGCGCTCGCGGAACCGGGCGTCCGCGGCGAGCTCGGCCCGGACGATCTTCACCGCGACCGCGCGACCGCCCGGCGAGTAGCCGAGGAACACCTCGCCCATCCCGCCGGCGCCGAGGCGCCCCGCCAGCCGGTAGCGGCCGATCGTACGCGGATCGGCCGGACGCAGCGGTTCCATCTCTCCCCGATCCTCCCGGGTCCCGCCCGCACCGGCGGCGGCCCGACCGACCCAGTTCCCTGGAGGGCACGATAACGCTCGCGAGCCGTCCCCATCCGGCCGTCGGCCACCTGGGGCGGCGCGGCGCACGGGTTCAGCAGTTGGACCCGCAGGCCTGGTCGGACAGTGACTTGAGGAAGAGGGACTGGATCTGTCCCGGCGTCTGCGCCACCAGGGCGTCCCCGTTCGTCAGCTTGGCGATCTGCCGGAGCTCGCCGACGTCCACGCCGTCGCCGAGGCCCAGCATGTAGATCAGGATGGGGCGCTGCGGGTCGGAGGCGTCGCGGATGTGCTTCAGCGTCTCCGCCAGCGAGGGGCCGTCCTCGTCGTCGTTCTTCCCGTCGGTCCACAGCACGACCGAGTTGATGTACTCCGCCTTGTAGGTCCGCTTCATGTCGTCGAACGCGGCGATGACGGTCTCGTACAGGCCCGTGTCGCCGTTCTTCTTCACCGTGGTCCGCGTGAACGTGCTCAGCAGGGCCTGGCGCCGGGTGACCGAGCCGAGCCGCTCGCCCAGCGGGCCCACGCTCACCACCTCCCGCCAGTCCTGCTCGCCCTTCAGGTGGGTGGAGAACACCCACTCGCCGGCCTCGCTGTCGTCGGGCAGCAGCGACAGCCCGTTCTGCGCGGTGCGGATGGTGGCCTGCAGCCGGGTGAGGCCGGGCGCGATCTTCTCGCTCATGGACCCGGAGATGTCGATGATGCTCAGCATGCGGAGGCTGAGCGAGAGCTTCGCCCACTGCTGCATGATCTGTTCCACCTCGGCCGCGGACGGCGGGGTCAGCCCCTTCGGCGCGGCCTCGGACAGGCCGGTCCGCTCGGAGAACGCCGCGGGGGCGGTGCCGTCGGGCGTCCTGAATCCCAGCCTGCGCACGTCCTCGCCGGTGGCGTCGCTCGTCAGCTCCTTGAACAGCAGCCGGCCCGCGCTCAGCTTGGCCGCGTCCCCGGACAGGACGGAGACCGGGTGGTCGAGGTAGAGGGTCCCCTCGGCCGGATACACGGCGGCGGCGATCTCGGTGGGACGTTTCGCGTTGTGGGCGAACACCGCCTGCTCGGGCGTCAGCGCGATGGGGTAGCGGTCCCCCGTCCCCTCGCCGAACGCGGCGAACTGCGCCGTGACCGACGCCGCGACGCCCTCGCGGAACGTCCGCACCGCGCCGGCGAACATCGCCTGGCCCTGCGGGTCGTCCGACAGCAGCGCGTTGGCCAGCATGAGGGTGCCCATGCCGGTCGCGGTCTTGCCGGGGTCGGGGACCTGCAACCGGAACAGCCGCGACGGAATGGGGCTCTTCTCGGCCGCCGGGCCGCTCCCCCGCTCGGCGTTCTCCGCTGTCCCGGCCGCGGTGATGAGGTCCTTCCAGGACGGCTGCGCGGGCGCGCCGAGGTTGCGCAGCTGCGTCGCCAGCGAGCCGGGCATCGCCAGCACGATGGGGGTCGACGCCATCCCGCCGAGTTCGGTGACGGCCGCGGTGGCCCCGGCCCGGCCGGATCCTTCGGCGAGCTTGCTCCACAGGGAGGAGTCGGGGATCCACACGTCCGGCTGCTCGGTGACGCCGGAGACGCCCTTGCCCGACAGCAGCGTCGCGACGGCCGCCGGGTCGGCGGACCGCACGCTCGCGCGGGCGCACATGCCGGCGACCTCGTTGCGGGCGTCGTTGAAGCGTTTCGCGGCGCGGACGACCGCCGGGGAGATCTCCGGGGACGTCGCCACGTCGATCGTGAGCGCGTCGTCGCCTGAGCACGTGTCGGCGGCCGAGGTGAACGCGTACGCCGCGAAGCCCGTCAGCATGACCAGCACGACCGCGCCGGCCAGCGGGCCGAGCATGATGCCGCCGGTCCGCTTCGAGGGCCGCGGTCGTTTGCGGGTCCGCTTGGCGGCCGCGTGCGCCGGTCCGGGCGGACGGGACGAGCGGTCGGGCTTCGCGAAGTAGTCGAACCCGCCGTCGGCGGCCCCGCCCGGCGGGGCGGAGGGCCCGCCGTCCGCTCCAGGGGCTCCAGGGGCTCCAGTGGCACCAGTGGCGCCGGGGTCGCCGGGGAAGGTGTACGGAATGCCGAACTCTCCGCTCTCCGGCGGAGTCCTGGGCGCCCACTCGGGCACGTCGTCGTATCCGCTCATCGCCGATCCCCGTCTCCGGCCGAGGGCGCCAGATCACGCCGCGCCGCATGATGACAGCCGACGCTGAGACGCGAACTCCGCGGGTGTCTCATCGGGCTGCTGAGATCTTGGTATTGCCAAACGTCCTCCGTCAAGGGGGTTCAATGAGGCCAGAAGTGGACGCGGGCACCGGCGGACTCCAGTAGGGCGCGGGGCTCACGGCTGGTTGGTCATGGCGAGTGGGCCGCCGCCCTGGGCCGTCCCCACCGCCACCATGCCGCCGCCCGTGGCGGGGAGGGGCGCGAAGTCGAAGCCGCCGCGGTTGCGGGAGCCGGTGCCCGTCCGCGCGGGCAGCGGGCTGGACTGCCAGGACTCGCCGTCGAAGCGGTAGAGGAGCGCGCCGGCGCCGCGGGGGTCGGCGCCGCTCCACAGGGAGCCGTCGTCGCCGAAACGGTAGCCGAGGTAGTCGGACGGCGGTTTCGGTATCGCCTCCCAGGTGCCGCCGCGCCGGAACATCAGCTCGGGCTTGCCGGGACCGCTCAGGAGGACGCCGCCGGGGCCGGCCGCCAGAAAGTCGGTGTAGCCGTCGGGTACGGCCGGCTCCGACCATTCGGTGCCGTCCCAGCGGAGCATGGCGGAGCGGTAGGGGCCGAGGCGGCTGCCGCCGGCCCACAGCTCGGTGTCGCTCACCGCGTCGATCCGGTGGACGTAGGCGTCCACGTCGTAGGCGGTCCAGGCGCCGTTCCGCCACCGGGCCAGGCAGCCGTTGGACGCCCAGACGCCGTCGTCGACGGCTTCCAGCCGCAGGTAGACGGCGGACGCGCACGACTCGGGGAGGGCTATCTGCGTCCAGCGGGAACCGTCCCAGCGCGCCAGGTACCCCTGGTCGGCCTTGCCGCCGGAGAGCCAGACGTTCTCCGGGGAGGAGGCGTCGATGTCCACGATCTCCAGGTTCCATGCGCCGGGCGGGTTGCGGTTCTCCCAGGAGGCGCCGTTCCATCTGCGGACGATCGCGTTCGAGCTGCAGATCGAGCCGGCGCCCATGAACGGCCAGGACCAGTCGACGCACGAATGGCCCTCGAACCCGGCCGCCCAGACCTCCTGCGGGCTCAGGGCGGTCACGTCGGTGAGGCCGCTCTCAGGCCAGAGGCCGGACGGGGCCTCCGTCGTCCGCCACGGGCGCTCGGCCGCCTGGGCCGGTGCCGCCAGCCCGGCGACGAGGGCTGCCGCCGCTCCGATCATCCACGCGCGTCTCATGCGGACGATGGTGCTGCAGGGCGCGGTGGGGGCGCTTGTCACAACCATGACAGGAAATACTGGCAAGTTTGAGCTACGGTGCGCGCCCCGCCCGCGGCCGGGATCCGGAAGCCGCAGGTCGTGTCCCGGGTGTCCGGGGGCGGGGCGGGGTCCGGCGGCGCTCAGCGGGGCCTGGTGCGCGGACGCGGCGAGAGGGCGGAGAGAAGGACGCCGCCGAGGCCCTTCGCACTCGCCGCGAGGAAGGTCGTCCAGTCGAAGTAGTCGCGCCAGAGGGTGATGCGGCCGTCGTGCACCTCGAAGGTGCCGCAGACCCAGAATTCGGCGCGCCAGGCGTTGACCTCCAGCACGTCGGTGCGTTCGGTGAGGACGGCGGGGCCGTTCGACGCGATGTGGTGGATGCGGGCTTCGAAGCCGGTCCCGTAGCGTCCCATCGCGCGGAGGGTCTTCTCGACCGCGGGCAGGCCGCGCGCCGGCGGGAGCGGGACGTTCTGGTAGACCATGCCGGGCGCGGCGTAGGTCAGGGCGCGGTCGATGTCGAGGTCTTCGAGGGCGGAGAGGAAGTCGGTGACGGTCTGGATCTCGGTCATGGCGCTCCTCCGGTCGGGGACACCACCGTAGTGCGGGAGAATTCCGGCATGCGGTTCGGCATCCTGGGAGCGGTCGAGGTCCGCGCCGGCGGCGACGCCGTGCCGGTGGGCGGGCCCACCGTGCGCGCGCTGCTGGCGATGCTGCTGCTGGACGCGGGACGGCTCGTCCCCAGCGAACGGCTCATCGACGGACTCTACGGGGAGGACCCGCCGAGCGGCGCGGCGAACGCGCTCCAGTCGCAGGTGTCGCGGCTGCGGCGCGGGCTGGGGGACGCGGCGCTGGTCGAGGGCCTGCCCGCCGGGTACCGGATCGACGTCGAGCGCGACGACGTCGACGTCCACCGGTTCGAGCGGCTTGCCGGCGAGGCGCGGCGGGCCGCGACCGCGCAGGCGGCCGCCGCGCTGTACGAGGAGGCGCTCGGGCTGTGGCGCGGCGGCGCGCTCGCCGATGTGAGCGCGCCGTTCGCGGCGGGGCAGGCGGCGCGGCTGGAGGAGGAGCGGGCGGCGGCCGTGGAGGGACTCGCGGAGGCGCGGCTCCGGGGGGGCGACCCCGAGGCCGCGATCTCCCCGCTGCGCGCCCTGGTGGACGCGCGGCCGCTGCGCGAGCGGGCGCGGGCGCTGCTGATGCGCGCGCTGCACGGCGGCGGGCGGCAGGCCGAGGCCCTCGCCGTGTTCGAGGACGGGCGGCGGATGCTGGCCGACGAGCTGGGCGCCGACCCGTCCAGGGAGCTCGCCGAGGTGCATCTGAGCATCCTGCGGGGCGAGAGCGGGCCCGAGCGGATACGGCCGAACCTGCCGGCGCAGCTCACCAGCTTCGTCGGGCGCGAGGAGGAGATGCGGCGCGTCGGGGCGATGCTGGCGGACGGGCGGCTCGTCACGCTGCTCGGCCCCGGCGGCGCCGGCAAGACGCGGCTGGCGATCGAGGCGGCGGGACGCGAGCGCGGCGAGGTCTGCTTCGTCGACCTGGCGCCGGTCGTCGCGGCGGAGGTGCCGAAGGCGCTGCTCGGCGCGCTCGGGCTGCGCGAGGGCGGGATGCGGCCCGCCCCCGGCGAGGCGTCGCCGGACGCGCTGGAGCGCCTGGTCACGGCCCTCGACGGGCGGCGGATCCTGCTCATCCTGGACAACTGCGAGCATGTCATCGCGTCCGTCGCGGCGCTCACCCACCGGCTGCTGAGCGCCTGCCCGCGGCTGCGGGTGCTGGCGACGAGCCGGGAGGCGCTGGCGATCACGGGCGAGCGGCTGCGTCCGCTGCCGCCGCTGGAGCTGCCTCCCGAGGGCACGCCCGCCGGCGAGGTGCGGGACTATCCGGCGGTGCGGCTGTTCCTGGACCGGGCCGAGTCCGTCCGCCCCGGTTTCGCGGTGGACGAGGGCAACGCCGCGCCGGTGCTGCGGATCTGCCGGGCGCTGGACGGGCTGCCGCTGGCGATCGAGCTGGCGGCGGCGCGGCTGCGGTCGCTGCCGGTCACCGAG
This sequence comes from Actinomadura monticuli, assembly GCF_041463655.1. Lineage (NCBI taxonomy): Bacteria > Bacillati > Actinomycetota > Actinomycetes > Streptosporangiales > Thermomonosporaceae > Actinomadura > Actinomadura monticuli. Next base: position 547,456 of record NZ_JAXCEI010000003.1, on the reverse strand, counting down.
GTCGCGACGCGGCTGGACGACCGGTTCCGGCTGCTGTCGCGGGGCAACCGGGCGGCGGCGCCGCGCCACCAGACGCTGCGCGCGGTCGTCGAGTGGAGCTGGGACCTGCTGGACGGCGCGGAGCAGACCCTCGCCCGGCGCCTCACGGTGTTCTCCGGCGGGCTCACGCTGGACGCCGCAGCCAGCGTCTGCGACCTGGACGACGCCGACGAGCTGCTGATCGAGCTGGCCGACAAGTCACTGGTGCAGAGCGACGGCACCCGGTACCGGATGCTCGACACGGTCCGGGCGTTCTGCGCGGAGCGGCTCGACGAGGCGGGCGAGCGGGAGCGGTTCGAGCGGGCGCACGCGGAGTACTTCGCCGGCCTCGCCCGCCGCGCGGACCCGCATCTGCGCGGCGCCGAGCAGCTCGAATGGCTGGACCTCCTCGCCGCCGACCACGGGAACCTGCACGCGGCGCTGCGGCGCTCGCTGCGTCCCGACCCGGCGCTCGCGCTGCGGATGATCGCGTCGCTGTCCTGGTACTGGTGGCTGCGCGGACGCGTCGAGGGCGCGGCGCTGGCGGCCGACCTGCTCGACGCGATCGGCCCGGAGCCGCCGGACGGGCTGGAGGAGGAGTACGTCCTGTGCGTCACGAACGCGGTGTCGAGCGGGATCACGGGCGAGCGGGCGGTGGCCTGGCTCGACCGCGCCGCGGCGCTGCTGCAGGACATCGACCGGCGGGTGCGGTATCCGGTCGTGATCGTGCTGTGGGCGCTCACGGCCGGCCCCGGCCGCACCGACCACGCCGTGTTCGCCAAGCAGGTCGGGGACGACCCCTGGACCCGCGCGCTGGTCAGCATGAGCGACGGGTTCCTCGCCCAGTTCGCCGGCGACATCACCGGGACCGAGCGGGCGTGCGGCGAGGCGCTGCGCGGGTTCCGGGCCTGCGGCGACCGGTGGGGCATCGCCAACTCGCTGGACACCCTGTCCCAGGCGGCCGGCTGGCGCGGCGACCACGCCCGCGCCGTCGCGCTGCTGGACGAGGCGCTGGACCTCGTGGAGCGGCTCGGCGCGCTGGAGGACACCGCCGACCTGCTCTACCAGCGGGCGCACGTGCTCATCCGGGGCGGGACGCCGGACGCCGCGCGGGCCGGGTTCGAGCGGGGGATCGAGCTGGCGCGCCGGGCCGGCACCCCCGACAAGATCGCCGCCGGCTACCAGGGGCTCGGCGACCTGGCGCGGCTGCGCGGCGACGTCGCCGAGGCCCGGCGGCTGTACGAGACGGCCCTGACCGGCTACTCGTCGGAGCGGTTCATCGCCGTCGCGACGCGGGGCGCGGCGCTGATCGGGCTGGCCTGGGCGGCGATCGCGGAGGGCGACACCGGACGGGCCCGCGGGCTGCTGCGCGAGGCGCTGGACATGTCGTTCGAGCACCCGCTGTTCCTCTACCGGACGTCCGCGGCGGCCGCGCTGGCCGGGGTGGCCGTCGCGGAGGGCGACGGGGAGCGCGCGGCGCTGCTGCTCGGTGTCGCGCAGGCGCTGCGCGGCATCCAGGTCGACGGAGACCCCGACGCCGAACGGGTCTCCGCCCTCGCCCGCGGCCTGCTCGGCGGCACCGCGTTCGAGGAGGCCCGCGCGCGGGGCGCCGCGCTCACCCGCGACGAGGCCCTCGCCGTGCTGGCGGGCGGCTGACGGCACCTGGGCGCGCTGTCAGCGGACGGTGCGGGGACGGTCAGCGCCGCCCGCGACAGTCGCGGGCATGGACACCCCAGCCAGCAAGAACACGCACGCCGGCCAGAGCACGGCCCGCAAATGGGGCACGTTCGCGATCTGCCTGCTGGTCGCGCTCGTGCCGAACATCGACCTGACCGCGCTGAACCAGGCCATCCCGCACCTGAGCGCGGACCTGGACCCCTCGGCCACGCAGATCCTGTGGATCGCCGACGCCTACGGGTTCGCGCTCGCCGGCCTGCTGATCACCATGGGCGGCGTCGGCGACCGGGTCGGGCACAAGCGGCTGCTGCTGATCGGCACGGCGGTCTTCGCCGCCGCGTCCGCGGTGACCGCGTACGCGCCGAGCGCCGAGCTGCTGATCGCGGCCCGCGCGCTGCTCGGCGTCGCGGGGGCGACGCTGATGCCGTCCTGCCTGTCGCTGATCCGCCGGGCGTTCACCGACCCGAAGGAGCGGACGGCGGCGATCGGCGCGTTCAGCGGGATCGCGGGCCTCGCGGTCGGGCTCGGCCCGGTCGTCGCCGGCGCGCTGCTGGACCACTTCTGGTGGGGCTCCGTCTTCATGATCAACGTGCCGCTGATGGCGGTGGCGCTGGTCGCCGGCGCGCTGGTGCTGCCCGAGTCGCGCAACCCCGTCCCCGGCCGGCTGGACCTGCTGAGCGTCCCGCTGTCGGCCGCCGGCGTCCTCGGGCTGGTGTACGCGATCAAGGAGGCCGCCGCGCACGGCCTGGACGAGACCCGGATCTACGTCTCGGCGGCGATCGGCCTGGCGGCGCTGGCTGCGTTCCTGCTCCGGCAGGCCCGGGTGCCCGAGCCGCTCATCGACATCCGGCTGTTCCGCCGCACCGCGTTCACCGGATCGGTCGTCACCAACATGTTCGCGATGTTCACGCTGGTCGCCCAGTCGCTGATCTTCTCGCTGTTCTTCCAGCTCGCGCTCGGCTGGTCGCCGCTGAAGGCGGGCCTCGCCGGGCTGCCCGGCGCGGCCGGCGCCATGATCGGCGGCGCCGCGCTCGCCCCGCCGCTCATCGCCGCGCTCGGCCGCGCCCGCGTCGTCGCGGCGGGCATGGCGGTCTCCGCCGCCGGCTTCACGGTCTTCACGACGATCGGCCTGAACACCTCGTACTGGGTGATGTTCCCCGGGATGCTGCTGTCCGGCATCGGGATGGGGATGGCGATGACGGTCACCGCCGACACCGTGCTCGCGTCCGTCCCGAAGGAGCGTTCGGGCGCCGCGTCCGCGATCTCCGAGACGGCGACCGAGCTGGGCGCCGCGCTCGGCATGGCGGTGCTCGGCAGCGTGCTGACGGCCGTCTACCGCAACGCGCTGGACCTGCCCGCGGGAGTCCCGGCCCCCGCCGCGGCCGCCGCCCGCGACTCGCTGAGCGCCGCCCTCCAGTCCGCCGCGCACCTTCCCGCGGCGCTCGCCGGCCAGGTCGGCGCCGCCGCGCGGACCGCCTTCGTGGACGGCATGCACGCCGCCCTGATGTGCAGCGCCGGCATGGCCGCGCTGGTGGCCGTGTTCGCCCTGGTGAGCCTGCGGAACGTCCCCAAGGTCATCGAGGAGGCGGACGAGGCCGGCGAGGCCGGTCTCGTCCCGGCCCCCTGAGCCGCCCCGGCGTCCCGCTCCCCCGTTAAATGTGATATCACTTTGATAGATTGATGATAACCGAGGAGGAGGACGGCATGGTGGAGGCGGGAGCCAAGGTGGAGATGCCGCGGCCGAAGATCGCGGAGCGGCCGGCCCGGGACCGCGGCGGCTGGATGATGCTGGGCGTCGGCGTGCTGTGGATCGCGGTGGGCGGCGCGGCGGCCGCGCTCGGCGCGCTGGCCGGCGGGGGCGCCGCCCTCGCCGTCGGGGTCACGGTGGGCTCGCTGCTGGCGCTGGCCGGGCTGGTCGTCCTGGTCGGGCTGACGCCGGTCGCGCCGGGCGAGGCGCGGGTCCTGCAGCTGCTCGGCCGGTACTCCGGGACAGTGCGCACCGACGGGCTGCGGTGGGTGAACCCGCTGACCGAACGGCGCAAGGTCTCGACCAGGATCCGCAACCACGAGACCGGGCTCGCCAAGGTCAACGACCTGGACGGGAACCCGATCGAGATCTCCGCCGTGGTGGTCTGGCAGGTCGCCGACACCGCGCGGGCCGTGTTCGAGGTCGACGACTTCGTGGAGTTCGTCGCGTTCCAGACGGAGGCGGCCGTCCGGCACATCGCGGGCAGCTTCCCCTACGACGCCGCCGACCGGACCTCGCTGCGCGACAACGCCGACGAGATCACCGCCCAGTTGTCGGAGGAGCTGGCGCAGCGCGTCGCCTCGGCCGGAGTGGAGATCATCGAGTCGCGGATCACCCGGCTGGCGTACGCGCCGGAGATCGCGCAGGCGATGCTGCGCCGGCAGCAGGCGGGCGCGGTCGTGGCGGCGCGGCAGCGGATCGTCGAGGGCGCGGTCGGCATGGTGCAGCTCGCGCTGGGACGGCTGGACGAGGAGAACGTGGTCGAGCTGGACGAGGAGCGCAAGGCGGCGATGGTCAGCAACCTGCTGGTCGTGCTGTGCGCCGACCGGGACGCCCAGCCGGTCGTCAACACCGGCACCCTCTACCAGTAGCCCCGGAACCAGTGGCGGAGCGGAAGAAGATCCTGCTGCGGCTCGACCCGGCCGTGCACGACGCGCTGGCGAGGTGGGCGGGGGACGAGCTGCGCAGCACCAACGCGCAGATCGAGTTCCTGCTGCGGCAGGCGCTCGCCGACGCGGGCCGGATGCCCGGGTCGGCCGGACGGATGCGAAGGCCCGGCCGCCCGCGCAGGGGGCCGGCCGGGAACACGCGGGACGAGGACGGCCCGCCGGAGGGCGGGGGCGAGGACTAGCCATGGTCGAGGTTCCGGAGTCGCTGCCGGCGCGGATGTACCTGCTGGCGTACGACCTGAGGAAGCGGAAGATGACCGGCGGCGGCGCGCGGCTCGGCTACGTGCTGCGGGCCGCCGCGCTCACCGAGCTGTACCTGGACGGGCGGCTCGGCGAGGAGCGGCGCCGGCCCGTCCCGGGGACGCCGGGCGACGACCCGTACGGCGTGCTGGCGCAGATCGCGGCGTCGCGGCCCCGGTCGTGGCAGCACTGGGTGCGCAAGGACGCCAGGGCCCTCGTCGGCACGGTCCGGGACGAGCTGGTCCGGGACGGCTGGATCCGGGTGCGCGAGCGGCGCGCGCTGGGCCTGTTCCCGCGCCAGGAGGTCACCGTGAAGGATCCGCGGGTGGTGAAGGCGCTGTGGGGCGGGGCGTCGTCGGCGCTGCGCGGGCGGCCGGTCGCCCATGTGAACAGCTACGACGCGGCGGCGGTGGCGCTGGCGGCGGCCGGCGAGCTGTCGTCGGTGCTGCCGGCGTCGGACCGGCGGCGGCACAAGCGCCGGATCGAGGAGCTGACGGCGCGCAGCGGGCCGGCGGCGCCCGCCGTCCGCAAGCTGATCAGCCGGCTGAACGCGGCCGCCGCCGGCTGACCGGTCATCCGGCCGTCAGCGGTCACCGGTCATTCGATGACCAGCTCCACCGGGACGTTGCCCCGCGTGGCGTTGGAGTAGGGGCAGACCTGGTGGGCGCGCTCCACCAGGTCCCGGCCGTTCTCCAGGCCGTCGGGCAGCTCGACGCGCAGGACGACGGCGAGCCCGAACCCGCTCTCGACGTCGCCGCCGATGCCGACCTCGGCGGTGACGGAGACGTCCCGGACGTCCTGCTTCGTACCGCGCGCGACGGCGCCGATGGCGCTGGCGAAGCACGCCGCGTAGCCGGCGGCGAACAGCTGCTCGGGGTTGGTGCCGTCGCCGCTCCCGCCCATCTCGCGCGGGACGGCGAGGCCGAGGTCGAGGCGGCCGTCCGAGGTGACGGCCCTGCCGTCGCGCCCGTTCGCGGTCGCCACCGCGGTGTAGTGGGTGTCCATGCGTCCTCCTTAGATTGCTTCCAATTTAATTGCGTGCAATCTATGCTGCGCCAGTGCGGATTCCTACAAGCTAGGAGGGGCCTGGTTTGTACCGGGCGCCAGCGGCGGCGGGGGCGGCGCGGCCCATAGCCTTCTCGGACATGGACCCCGAACGCGTTGTCTACCCGCTGATGAAGTACGTCGTCATGGGACCCGCGATGCGCGTCGCCTTCCTTCCCCGGGTGAGCGGCCTGCGGCACGTCCCGCGGGTCGGCCCGCTGATCCTCGCGGCGAACCACCTGGCGTTCCTCGACTCGTTCGTCCTGCCGCTGATGGTGCCGCGCCGGGTCCACTTCCTCGGCAAGCACGAGTACTTCACCGGGGCGGGGGTGAAGGGCCGCGCCACGGCGACGTTCTTCCGCGGCGTCGGCGCGATCGCCGTCGACCGGTCCGGCGGGCGGGCGGCGCTGGACGCGCTCGACACCTCCGCGGCGGTGCTGGAGCGCGGCGGCGCGTTCGCGATCCATCCCGAGGGCACCCGCTCCCCCGACGGGCGCCTCTACCGGGGCAGGACGGGCGTGGCGCGGCTGGCGATGCGCACCGGCGCGCCCGTCGTCCCGGTCGCGATCACCGGCACCGACAAGGTGCAGCCGCGCGGGCAGGCCGTCCCGAAGCCGGGCCGGATCGGGCTGCGCATCGGCCCGCCGATGGACTTCCGCGGACGGGACCGGGGCGTCCCGCGCGGGAGGGCGGCGCGGCAGGTCACCGACGAGATCATGGAGGCCATCCAGGATCTGTCGGGGCAGGAGTACGTGGACGACTACGCGCCCCGGCCCGCCGGGCCGGAGTGACCCCGGCGTCCGGCCCAGGTTTGAGCGTGCCCGGAAGGGCACGATTCAAGGGGACGGACGGAGATGATGTGGAAATCAGCCTGGACCTCCTGCTCCCCCGGGACGCCGCGAGCGTCCCGGCGACGCGGAGGCTCCTGGACGCGGCGCTCACCGCACTCGGGGTGGAGGACCACATCCGGGACGACATCCAGATGATGCTGACCGAGGCGTGCAGCAACGTGATCAGGCACGCCGAGCACGGCGCCGGCTACACGGTGCGCGCCACCATCCATGACCGCCGCTGCGTGATCAAGGTGATCGACGCGGGCTCCGGGTTCGACGCCGAGCGGGTGCCCCGGCCGGACCCGTCCGCCGAGCACGGCCGCGGCCTGCTGATCATGCGGTCGCTGGCGGACGACGTGCGGTTCCGGTCGTTCCTCGAGGACGGCGCGCTGGTCTCGCTGGAGAAGCGGCTCAGCTACGGCGAGGACAGCCTCGGCGGGCTCCTCACCGCCGACAACGGCCTGCCTCCCATGCCCGAGGTCCGCCCGGGCAGCGAGAAGTTCCGGACCCGGATGTTCGAGCTGGCGCGGGCCGGGGAGACCCGCCGGCTCGTCGACTACGTCGAGGCCGGGACGCCGGTCAACCTGTGCAACGACAAGGGCGACACGCTGCTCATGCTCGCCGCCTACCACGGCCACCCGGACACCGTCCGGGCCCTCGCCGCGCGGGGCGCCGACCCCGAGCGCGCGAACGACCGGGGCCAGCGCCCCCTCGCGGGCGCGGTGTTCAAGAAGGAGGCGGACGTGGTGCGAGCCCTCCTGGACGCGGGCGCCGACCCCCGGGCGGGGTCGCCGTCCGCCGCCGACACGGCGCGGATGTTCGGCAACACCGAGTTCCTCGCCTGGTTCGACGAGGTGGCTCCCCCGCCCGCCTGACGCCGTCCGGCGGGCGGGGCGGCCTTCAGCGGCGCACGCGCAGGACGAGCACGGCCACCGCCAGCGCCGCGGCGGCGAACCCGGCGCCGGTCGCGAACGCGGCGTCCATGCCGCGGGAGACGTCCGCGCCCGAGGCGGCGGAGCCGTAGACGGTGACCATGACCGCCGAGCCCACGGCCCCGCCCGACCACAGCATCGTCTGCGCCACCCCGGACGCCGCGCCGGACTGGTCCGGCGCCACGCTGGCCAGGATCGTCGCGTTCAGCGGCATGATCGACAGCCCGCCCCCCGCGCCCATCAGCAGGAACGGGACGAGGAGGCCGGCGGCGTACCCGTCCCCGGGCGACAGCCGCGACAGCCACAGCAGCCCGCCCGCGAGCAGGAGCGCGCCCGCCGCGACGAGCGGCCGCGCGCCGGCGCGCGCCATGAGGCGCGGCGCCAGCCGGACGACGGCGAACTGCGTCGCGACCATCGGCAGGAACGCCGCGCCGGCGCGCAGCGGCCCGTAGTGCAGGACCTGCTGCAGGTACTGGGTGAGGAAGAAGAACGCGCCGAACATCCCGGCGGTCAGCAGGAACTGGACGAGGTAGGACGCGGCGCGGTCGCGTCCGGTCAGCAGCCACAGCGGCATGACCGGCCGCCGGACGCTCCGCTCGACCGCGAGGAAGCCGGCCAGCAGGACGGCGGCGGCGCCGAAGGCGGCGAGCGCCCGGCCGTCGTCCCAGCCGTCGGAGCCGGCCCGGATCAGCGCGTAGACGAGCGCGGTCATGCCGAGCGTGGAGGCGACGGCGCCGCCGAGGTCGAACCGGCCGGGGCGGCGCGGCGTCTCGGCGAGGACGCGCGGGGCGGCCAGCAGCAGGACGGCTCCGACGGGGACGTTGACGAAGAACACCCACCGCCAGGACCCGGCCTCGGTCAGCACGCCGCCGGCGACCATCCCGAGGGCGGCGCCGGCGCCGGTCACCGCGGAGAAGACGCTCAGCGCGCGGACGCGGGCGGGCCCCTCGAAGCTCTGCGCGATCAGCGCCATCGCGCTCGGCGCGGCGACGGCGGCGGCGGCGCCCTGGACGGCGCGGGCGGCGAGCAGCCACCAGCCCGCGTCCGCCAGGCCGCCGAGCAGCGACGCGGCGGTGAACAGCGCGACCCCGGCGGTGAACGCGCGGCGGCGGCCGAACACGTCCCCGGCGCGCCCGCCGAGGAGCAGCAGGCCGCCGAAGGCGAGCATGTAGGCGTTCTGGATCCAGGCCAGGCCCCCGGTCGACAGGCCGAGGCCCTGCCGCACGTCGGGGAGCGCGATGGTGACGACCGAGGTGTCCACGCCGATCATGAGCTGGCAGCCGACGATGACGGCGAGGACGGTTCCTGGGCGATGATGGGAGGCGGCGGCCTTCCCCGGAGCGGCGGACTCCGGGGGCGCGGCCGTCCGCTCGTTGGACGCGGTCACAGGCGGACCTTTCCGAGATTTAAGGAACGGCGAAGTACACTATGTGGGGAACGTACCACCGATACGCGAAAAAGAGAACGTCAGCGTTCACTATTCTGGGGAGCGCGCCGTGACCCCGGCCACCCGCCGCCGCGGCGGCGACCTGGAGGCGGCGATCTTCGACGCCGTGTTCGCGCAGCTGGAGAGCGTGGGCTACGCCAAGCTGACCATGGAGGGGGTCGCGACGGCCGCCCGGACCGGGAAGGCCGCGCTCTACCGGCGGTGGAGGTCCAAGGACGAGCTGATCTCCGACGCGCTCGAGCACGTCCTGCCCGAGCCGCCCACCGCGCCCGACACCGGCAAGGTGCGCGAGGACCTCCTCGCCATCCTCACCTGCACGCGCGACACCCTCACCGCCTGCCGGGGCGCCGCCTTCAAGGTGCTGAAGGAGGAGACCGAGCAGGGCAAGGGCATCGTGCACGAGGTCGTCCACGCCCGGCTGTCCAAGCCCGTCCGGGACCTGCTGTACGACGCGCTGCTGCGGGCCGCCGAGCGCGGCGAGATCCGGCCGGGCGCGGCGACCCGGCAGGTCGCCAACGTCGGCCCGGCCGTGATCGTCTACCACAACCTCGTCGAGGGCGGCCCGCTCGACGACGCCTACGTGCAGTCGGTCGTGGACGAGGTGATGATGCCGCTCCTGCGGCCGTGACGGCCGGAGGGCCCGGAGGGCCCGGAGGGCGGGCCGGTTACAGGGCCAGCTCGTCCTTGCGGGGCACGCCGTTCGCGCGGGCCGGCTCGTCCACGACCACGCGGTGCTGCCAGTAGGGCGGCGCGATGCCCCTCTCGCGGAGCACCTTGTGCAGGCGCTTGAGGAACTCGTGCTTGATCGCGAACTGGTCGCCGAATTCGCTGGACCGCAGGATCACGTGGAAGCCGACCGTGGCGTCGTTGAAGTCGTCGAACCGGACCAGGACGTTGGAGTCCGCGACGCCGCCCTGGACGTCCTTCATGACGTCGTGGCCCACCTGGACGAGGAGCTCCTCCACCTCGTCGAGGTCGACCTCGTAGTGGACCTTCGCGTACACCAGCACCGACATGTCCTGCGCCGGACGGTGGTAGTTGGTGAGGATCGTGTCGGAGAACCGCTGGTTCGGGATGACCTCGATGTTGTCCGACAGCGTCCGGATGGAGGTGTTGCGCCAGTTGATGTCGACGACGTAACCCTCCTGGCCGGTGGAGAGCTTGATGTAGTCGCCGGGCTCGATCGTCTTGGACGCGAGGACGTGCACGCCCGCGAACAGGTTGGCCAGCGTGTCCTGCAAGGCCAGCGCCACCGCGAGACCGCCGACGCCCAGCGCGCCGAGCAGGGGCGTGATCGACACCCCGATGCTCTGCAGCATCACCAGGAGGCCGATGCCGAGCACGATCACCCGGGTGATGTTCGCGAAGATCGTGACGTTCGCGGCGACGCCCTGCCGGGCCAGCGCGATCGACGACACCGACGCCGCGATCAGCCGGGCCAGCGCCAGCGACACCACCAGGATCGTCACCGCCGTCAGCACCCTGGCGGTCACGTCCAGGGTCCCGCGCGGCAGTTCGAGGACCTTCGCCGCCGTCCACAGGCCGAGCAGCACCGCGAGCGGCATCGCCAGGTCCCGGATGAGGCGGGCGGCCAGGTCGTCCCACGCCCAGCGGGTGTCGCCCGCGCGCCGGGTCAGCCGCCCGGTCGCCAGCCGCAGGAGGACGGCGATCACCAGCGCGGCCGCCATCACGGCGGCGGCGACGATGACGCGCGCCCAGCTCAGATCGCCCAGGTCACCCATGACGTGTGAAACTCTCCCTCCGCGGGACCCCACGGTCCGCAAGATCCCGATTTGCCGTCTTACGCGTCCACGATCGTAGTGAAGGCGCGGGCCGCTGCGAGGCAGATCACGGAGGTGTGGCCGCGGGGTCGCCCGCTGTGGCGGTTACGATCGGACAGGTGGTAGGCGTGGGAATGATGCGCCGGCTGGGGGTCACGGCGCTGGGACTGCGGAACGGCCCCCACCGGGTGGCGGTCGAGCGCGACCTCGCCGTCCCCGTCACCGACGGCGTCGAACTGATGGCCGACCGGTACGCCCCGGTGGACGTCGACAAGGCGCCCACGGTGCTGGTCCGCTCCCCGTACGGGCGGCGCGGGCCGTTCGGGCTCATGTGCGGGCAGGCGTTCGCGTCGCACGGGTTCCAGGCCGTGGTGCAGAGCGTCCGCGGCGGGTTCGGGTCCGGCGGCGTCTTCGAGGCCCTCGACGAGCGCGAGGACGGGCTCGCCACCATCGAGTGGCTGAAGGCGCAGCCGTGGTTCGGCGGCACCTTCGCCATGCACGGCCCGAGCTACCTCGGCTACGTGCAGTGGGCCGTCGCCGCCGAGGCCGGCCCCGAGCTGAAGGCCCTGTCGATGCAGGTCACCGCGTCGACGTTCCGGGACGCCGTCAACGTCGGCGGCACCTTCGCGCTGGAGTCGGCGCTCATCTGGGTCGACCTGACCGCGCGGATGAAGAACTCCCTGTCCGGCATCACGACCGGCATCATGTCGCCGCGCCGCGCCCGCCGCGCCACGCTCTCCGGGCGCCCGCTCGCCGAACTCGACCGGCTCGCGACCGGCGCGCAGCAGCGCTTCTTCCAGGAGCTGCTCGTCAACGGGCCCGACACGCCGTTCTGGGACAAGCGCGACTTCAGCCCCACCGTGTCCGAGGTCACCGCGCCGGTGAACATGACGGGCGGCTGGTACGACATCTTCCTGCCCTGGCAGATGAAGGACTACGCGGCGCTGCGCGCCGCCGGCCGCCGCCCCTACCTGACGATCGGCCCCTGGTTCCACGCCGACCAGCGCATGATGCGCGGCTCGGTCGCCGACTCCGTCCGCTGGTTCCGCGCCCACCTGCTGGACGACCCGTCCGACCTGCGCGAGCAGCCCGTCCGCCTGTTCATCACCGGCGCGGACGAGTGGCGCGAGTTCCCCGACTGGCCCGTCCCCGGCATGCGCGAGGAACGCTGGCACCTCCAGCCGGCCGGCGCCCTGTCCCCCGACGCGCCGCCCGAGTCGGACCCCGACGCCTACCGCTACGACCCGAACCACCCGACGCCGTTCCTCGGCGGCCCGACCCTGCTGGGCGAGACCCGCCCGTCCACCGACCAGAAGCGCCTGGAGCGCCGCCGGGACGTGCTCACCTACACCTCGGCCGTGCTGGACGACGACGTGGAGATCATCGGCCCCGTCACCGCCGACCTGCACATCCGCTCGAACCGCGAGCACACCGACTTCGTCGTCCGGCTCTGCGACGTCACCCCGGACGGCGAGTCCCTCAACCTCTGCGAGGGCATGCGCCGGCTCGTCCCCGGCACGCCGGAACCGGACGCCGGCGGCGTCCGGCGCGTCGCCCTGGAGCTGTGGCCCGCCGGGCACCGCTTCCGCCGCGGCCACCGCATCCGCGTCCAGGTGGCGAGCGGCGCCTACCCGCGCGTCGCCCGCAACCCCGGCACCGGCGCGCCCATGGGCACCGCCACCGAGATGCTCACCGCCGACCAGGAGATCTTCCACTCGCCGGACCACCCGTCGGCCGTCAATCTCCCGATCGTCACCGCGTAGCGCCCCGCCGCGTGCGCGACGCGGAGGGCGGAGAGCCCGCCTCAGCCCTTGGCGGCCCGGAGGGCCTCCAGGGCCTTGTCCGCGTGGGCGTTCATGCGGATCTCGCTCTTGACGACCGCCAGGACGCGGCGGTCGGTGCCGATGACGAACGTCTGGCGTTTGGTCGGCATGAGGGCGAGGCCGCGCTTGACGCCGAAGCGGGCGCGGACCTCCCCGGACGGGTCGGACAGGAGGGGGTAGCCGAAGGAGTGCTTGTCGGCGAACTCCTTCTGCTTGGCGACCGGGTCGGCGCTGATGCCGACGGGGTGGGCGCCGGCCTCGGCCAGTTCGGCGACCAGGTCCCGGAAGTGGCAGGCCTCGGCGGTGCAGCCGGGGGTCAGGGCGGCGGGGTAGAAGAAGAGGACCACGGGCCCCTTCTCCAGGAGGGAGGCGAGGGTCCGGGGGGCGCCCGTCTCGTCGGGCAGTTCGAAATCGTCAACCGTGTCACCGACGTTCATGGGACGAACCTAGCCCAGGACCCCGGCGACGGCCCGGGCGGTCCACACCCCCTGCGCGCCGGGGCGTCCGGCCAGGTAGGACGCGGCGCGGGCGGTGCTCCAGCCGTGCGCCTCGCGCAGGCCGCCGCCGAGCATCGCCAGGTAGGGGGCGGTGGGCGCGTTTGGAGGCGCCGGAGCGGGTGAGGTGAACGTGAGCATGGCACGGCCGGCCCGCTCGCCGACCTTCAGGACGGTCTCGTAGCGGCCCGGGCCCAGGCGCTGGCGGCCGCGGGCGAGGGCCTCGGACAGGTCGTGGTCGGTGCCGGTGCCGCGGCGCATCTCCTGGGAGAGGACGTCGCAGAACTGGCGGCGGGTCAGCAGGTAGGCGCGGGCGGCGGCCCGGCCCGGAAGGTCCGGGTCGTAGAAGGCCATCCCGCCGCCCCAGGTCAGGGAGGTGTGCGCGAAGTAGATCCCGCCGGGGACCGTGATCGAGCAGGTGGCGCGGGCCGGGCGGGGGTCCCGGCAGCCGGTGTGGTGGCGGGCGCTCCCGCGCGGGCGGCCGCCCGACAGGTAGCAGCGGAACCTCTCCTGGAAGAGGTTCGAGCCGTAGGCCACGTACCAGAGCGGATCGTCGTCCATCCGGTCCAGTATCGCCGCAGGCCAGTGGTGGTTTCATGGCACCTGGCCGGACCGGATGACGTTTCAGGGGGTTTGGCGGGGCCCGCGGGCGGATATGAACCCTGCCGAGCAGGTGTCTACGACGCAGATACCTCCGTGCTTCCCTGTGATGTCCCGGAGGATCCGTATGACTCGCCCGCTTAACATCGCTCTCGTGTCCGCCTCCGACCTTGACGGCGAACACCTGCAGTCCGTCCACGTCCGGGATCTCGCTCGTTCACTCACCCGTCCGCTCACCACGGACGGGGAGCCGAACCAGGTCACCGTCTACGCGCGGCGGGAGAACAAGGCCGCGCGCGGCCGGGTCCGGCTCGCGCCGGGCGCCACGCTGGTGCACCTGGACGCCGGGCCCGCGCGCCCGCTTTCGGACGACGAGCTGCTGCAGCACATCCGCGACTTCGCGGACGGGCTGCGCCGCCGCTGGAGCGGCTCTGGACGCCCCGACGTCGTGCACGCGCACGGCTGGATCGGCGGTCTCGCCGCCTGCGCCGTCGCCCGCGAGCTCGGCATCCCGTTCGCGCAGAGCTACCACGGCGTGGCCGCGTCCGAGCGTCGCGCCGGGCGCCGCGTGCACCCGCACCGCGACCGGCTGGAGAAGGCCATCGGACGCGACGCCGACATGGTCCTCGTCGGGCACGCCGAGGAGGCCGGCCAGGTCGTGCGGATGGGCGTCCCCCGCCCGTCGGTCGCGGTCGTCCCCTACGGCGTGGACGGCGAGCACTTCTCCCAGGTCGGCCCGGCGATGCCGCACGGCGGCCGGCCCCGCCTCGTGATGGTCTGCGACGACCTGGAGGCCGGCGACGTCGCCACCGCGATGCGCGCGCTGGTGCACGTCCCGGACGCCGAGCTGGCCGTCGCCGGCGGCCCCGGACGCGAGGAGCTGGAGAGCGACCAGGCCGTGCACCGGCTGCGGCTGCTCGCCAAGGAGCTGCACGTCGGCGACCGGGTGATCTTCCTCGGCCGGCTGCCCCGCAAGGCGCTGCCGAAGCTGCTGCGCACCGCGAGCCTCGCCCTGTGCCTGGCCCCGCACCAGCCGTGCCCGTCGGTGCCGCTGGAGGCCATGGCCTGCGGCGTCCCCGTCGTGGCGACCCCGGCCGGCGGGAACGTCGACGAGGTGCTCGACCGCATCACCGGACTGCACGTCCCGGCGGGACGGCCGGTCGTGATCGGCCGCGCGGTCCGGCAGCTGCTGGCGGAGGAGACGACGCTGCACGGCTACTCGATCGCCGCCGCCGACCGCGCCCGCTCCCGCTACTCGCTGGAGCGGATCGCCGCCGAGACGCTGCGCGCCTACCTGAAGGTGCTGCCCGTGCCCGAGCCCGAGCCGGCGGCCGAGGAGGCGGCGGAGCACGAGACCGACCTGGCGCCCGCCCTCGTCGGCTGACCGTCCGCCAGCCCCCACCCACCACCATCCAACCGACGGGCTTCGCCCGACGACCGTCCGCCGGCCGCCAGGCCCGCCCACCGGCGATGAAGCCTCCGTTCCGTGGGCCCCGGTTCCCTCTCCGGATCCGGGGCCCGTCCATGTCCGGTCCGATGGGATACTCGGCGGAATGAGCGGGGTGCTGATCGGCAGGGCGGCGGAGCTCGCGGAGCTGACCGTCGCCATGGAGCGGGCCGCCGCGGGCGGTGCGGGCGCCGTGCTGGTCAGCGGCGACGCGGGCGTCGGCAAGTCGCATCTGGTGGCCGCGCTGACCCGGGCCGCTCGTGCGCAGGGCGGCGCGGTGCTGGTCGGCCAGTGCGCGGAACTCGGCGAGAGCATGCCGTACCTGCCGCTCGCGGACGCGCTGTGGACGGCCGCGCAGCCCGGCGCGCCGGAGGCGGACGAGGTCCGCGCGGCGCTCGACGCGCGGCCCGTGCTGAAGGGCCTGCTGCCGGACGGCGACGGCGGGCCGGGCGCGGCGTCGGAGCTGGGCCAGCAGCAGCTGTTCGGGGCGGTGCTCGGGCTGCTCGGCGAACTGGGGCGCGACCGGCCCGTCCTGCTCGTCCTCGAAGACCTGCACTGGGCCGACCGGTCGACCCGGCATCTGCTGACGTTCCTGTGCCGCGTCCTGCAGCGCGAGCGGGTCTGCCTCGTCGGGACGTACCGGTCGGACGACCTGCACCGGCGGCATCCACTGCGGCCCGTGGTGGCGGAGCTGCTGCGGCTGCCGAACGTCACGGGCGTCGAGGTGCCGCCGTTCGGGCCCGGCGAGACCGCCGAGTACCTGGCGGCGCTGTCGCACGGAGCGGCGCCGGTGACCGCGGAGGTCGTGGAGCGGGTGCACCGGCGGTCGGAGGGCAACCCGTTCTACGCGGGCGAGCTGTACTCGGCCGACCCCGGGCCGCGGGACGGGGCGGCGGAGCTGCCGTCCGGGCTCGCCGACCTGCTGCTGTCGCGGGTGGAGCGGCTGTCGGACGGCGGGCAGCGGGTGGTGCGGGTCGCGGCCGTCGCGGGACGCCGCATCGACGACGAGCTGGTGCGCCGCGTGTCCGGGCTGGACGAGGCGGCCGTCGGTGAGGCGCTGCGCGAGGTCGTGTCGCACCAGTTGCTCGTCCCGCACGGGACCGGGTACGTCTTCCGGCACGCGCTGCTGCGCGAGGCCGTCTACGCCGATCTGCTGCCGGGCGAGCGGACCCGGCTGCACGCCGACTTCGCCCGCCGCCTCGCCGACCTGCCGGCCGGGACGCGGGGATCGGCGGCGGAGCTGGCCCACCACAGCCTCGCGGCGCACGACCTGCCGGCGGCGTTCGCCGCGTCCGTCCGGGCGGGCCGGGAGGCCGACCGGCTGGGCGCGCCCGCGGACGCGTTCGAGCACTACGAGCGGGCGCTGGAGCTGTGGGAGGCCGTCCCCGGCGCGGCGGAGGCCGCGGGCACCGACCGGGTCCGGCTGTCGCTGACCGCCGCGAAGGCGTCCGCGCGGGCCGGCGAGGCGCGGCGGGCCGCGCACCGGCTGCGCCGCCTGCTGGACGTCGTGGACCCGGCCGACGTCGCGCTCGGCTCCACGATCCGCGAGCACTACTCGACGTACCTGCTCGACCTCGACGAGCTGGACGAGGCGCGCGCCGTCGCGCGGGACGCGGTGGCGATGCTGCCCGCCGACCCGCCGACACCGGGCCTCGCCTGGGCGGAGGCCGCCTACGCCCGGACGCTCCTGTACACCGACCCGGACGGGGAGATGCCCGGGATGGCGGAGAAGGCCATCGGCACCGCGCGGGCCGCCGGCGCGTCCGGCGCCGAGGCGGCCCTGCTGGTGACGCTCGGCATGTACCGGGAGTCGCGGGAGGCCGACAGCGGGGTCGCCGAGCTGTTCGCGCGGGCCCGCGACCTCGCCGACGCCGGCGGGGACAGCCCGCAGGCGGCGCTGCGCGCCAGGTTCCAGTACGCCCGGACGAAGTTCGACCGCGGCGACCTCGCGGGCGCCGCGTCGGCGGCGGACGAGGGCGTCCGGTTCGCCCTCGACAACGGCGTCGGATGGAGCATGTTCGGGATCGCCATGCGGACGCTGCAGTACCTGGTCCGCTACACGACCGGGGACTGGGCGGAGGCCCGCGGCATCGCGGGCGGCTTCCCCCTCCAGGTCGTCCGGCCCTACGAGGCGCAGGTCTCGGCCTACGCGCTGTTCGTGGAGGTCGCGCAGGGCAGCCCGGTCGTGGCCGAGCGGCTGCGCTGGATCGCTCCGCTCTGGGGCGAGGACCTCCTGGCCAACTACATCGCGCGGGGCCTCGCGGCCGAGGACGCCCTGTGGCGGGACGACCCGCGGGAGGCGCTGGAGCACGTCGGCGCCATCGCCGACCCGTTCTACGGCGAGGGCGCGTCCTTCCTGCGCATCGCCGCGACGGGGCTCTGGGCCCACGCCGAACTGGCCGCCCGGGGGCGCGCCGCGGGCGACGGGGACGCCGTGCGGCGGGCGGCGGAGGCCGGCGACGACCTGATGCGGCGGGTGCGGCGGGCCGTCGCGGTCACCTTCGACGGGCAGCCCCGCACCTGGCTCGGGCTGGAGGGGCACGCCTGGGTGAGCCGCGCCGAGGCGGAGCGGGCCCGCATCGACGGCGTCCACGACGTGGAGCTGTGGCGGAAGACCGCCGACCTGTTCACCTACGGCGACCCGGACGGCGGGTTCGCCTACGAGGTGGCGCGATCCCGCTGGCGGCTCGCCGAGGCGCTCGCGGAGAGCGGCGACCGCGAGGAGGCGGCGGACGTGTGGCGCTCGGCCGTCGAGACCGCCGAACGGCTGGAGGCGAGGCCGCTGCTCGCGGTGCTGCGCGACCTCGGCGCCCGCGCCCGCCTCGGCGGGACGGCCGGCCGCGCGGCGCCCGCGTCGTCCGGCCGGCTCGGCGCGCTCACCGGGCGCGAGCGGGAGGTCCTGAAGCTGGTCGCGGAGGGGCGCAACAACCGGGAGATCGCGGCGGCGCTGTTCATCTCGCCGAAGACGGCGAGCGTCCACGTCTCCAACATCCTCGCGAAGCTGGACGTCGCGTCCCGCACCCAGGCCGCCGCCGTGGCCCACCGCGAAGGACTGTGAGCGTTGCGTTGAACGGCACGGTTCGGTTAGCCTGCTATTCGTGACTGCCGGGTCGGCCATTGGCCATGAGCGAGTGAGGTTCCCGGCCTCCGAGTGAGGCCGGGGCGGGCGCGCGGCCCGCCTTTTCCACTCGCGTTCTCTCTCTTCTCTTCACGCGCATCGCGCGACGTCATCGGGCATGCCCGTCTCTTCGGCATGCCCGTCCCCACCATTTCTTCAGTCATGGTCGCTTGCCGCCTCCATGGCTTTTTCGCCATGCCCGGAAACAGTTCAGGAGACACATGGATTTCAATCGTCAGGTCATCGAGGAGTTCCGCGCCAACGGCGGGCGGGTCGGCGGCCCGTTCGAGGGCGGGCGGCTGCTCCTGCTGACCACGACCGGGGCGCGGTCGGGCGCCCCGCACACGACGCCGCTCGGCTACCTGCCGGACGGGGAGACGCGCGTCCTGGTCATCGCGTCGGCCGGCGGCGCGCCGAGGCACCCGGCCTGGTTCCGCAACCTCGTCGCCACCCCGCGCGTCACGGTGGAGAGCGGCCCCTTCAGGTACGAGGCGGACGCCGTCGTCCTGGAGGGCGCCGAGCGCGACACCGCTTTCGCGCGGGCCGTGGAGGCCGACCCGGGGTGGGGCGAGTACGAGGCCCGGTCGGGGCGGACGCTGCCCGTCGTCGCGCTGGTCCAGACGGCGGCCGGGCCGCCCGGCGGGCCGGAGTCTCCGGCCGCGATGCTGCTCGCGGTGCACGACGCGTTCCGCAGGGAGCTGGCGCTCATCCGGAAGGAGGTCGCGGCGTCCGGGGCCGGTGTGGGGGCGCAGCTGCGCGTCACCTGCCTCTCGCTGTGCCAGGGGCTCGGCAACCATCATCTGGGCGAGGACACGATGCTGTTCCCGGCGCTGGAGCGGGCGCATCCGGACCTCGCGCCGGCGCTGGCCCGCATGAAGGACGAGCACGAGGTCGTGAAGGGGCTGCTGGACGAGCTGCGCCGCGTCCTCGACACGGGCGACCCCGCGTCCCTGCTCGCGGAGGTCGAGCGGCTCACCGATGCGCTGGAGGCGCATCTGGACCACGAGGAGGAGCGGCTCGTCCCGCTGCTCGGCGCGCCGGAGGTCTAGCCAGGTGCGGCCGAGCCTCGCGAGCTCACGCGAGGAAGTCGAACTCCGCGCCCGCCCCGGCGGCGCGGGCCGCCCGGTAGGCCGCCCAGCTCACCGCGAGATCCTGCCAGGGCAGCCCGACGGGCGCGTAGACCGTGACCTCTCCGCCCTTCACCCGTGCCGGGACCTGGCCGCGCAGCAGGTCGCGGAGCGTCCCGGCGGCGTGCTTCACGTCGAGGCCCGCGCCGGCGAGCACGCCCATCTCGACGGCGAGCGGGACGTCGTCGACGACGACGCGGGCGCCCTCCAGCAGGTCGGCGCCCAGCTCGGCCTTGCCGGGCTCGTCCGCGCCGAGCGAGGTGAGGTGCGTCCCGGGCGCCACGTCGGCGGCGTGCAGAAGGGGGCGGCGCGCCCAGGTCGCCATGACGACGATCCCCGCGTCCCGGGCGGCGGCGCGCGGGTCGGCGGCGACGGCCGGCGCGATGCCGAGCCGCGCGCCGTGCCGCTCGGCGAACCCGGCGGCGCGGCCGGCGTCCAGGTCGCAGACGGTGAGGCCGCGCACCTCCCGCAGCTCGGACAGGCCCCGCAGGACCAGCTCGGCCTGCGCGCCGGCGCCGATCACCGCGACGTCGCCGGCGTCCGGGCGGGCCAGCGCGTGGGTGCCGAGCGCGGCGGCCAGGCCGGTGCGCCACGCGGTCACGGTCGCCGAGTCCAGCTGCGCCAGCAGCTCGCCGGTGCCGAGGTCGTGGAGGCAGACGACGCCGCGCAGCGCCGGCCGGCTGCCGGGGAACTTGGCGTTGGCCTTCACCGTGTAGGCGGGGATTCCCTCGACCAGGCCCGGCAGCAGCGCGGTGGCGGTGCCCTGGCCGGGCAGCGGCACGACCACCCGGCGCGCGGCCGTCCCGTCCTCGACGGCGGTGAAGCCACGGCGCAGCGCGTCGAGGCACGTGGCGGGATCGAGCAGCGTCTCAAGGTCGGAACGGTTCAGGAGGAGCGTCACCGGACCATCTTCCCCCGCGGCGGCGGGGACGCTACCCGGCCGGCACGTTGAAGGAGACCAGGCCCGCGGTGCGCCCGGTGAACCGCAGCTCGGTGACGGCGCAGTTGCGGACCTGCGGGAACACCGTGCGGTACGCGGACGGCGCGATGCCCAGCAGCCCGCACAGGGTCAGCCGCAGCAGCGTGTTGTGGGTGACCACGAGGACGCGCTCGCCGCGGTGCCGGGCGGCGATGCGCCGCAGCGCCGCCGTCCCGCGCTCGACGGCCTTGCGCGGGTCCTCGGCGCCGGGGAAGGCCCCGGTCACCGGGTCGGCGAGGAAGGCCGCCGCCTCCGCGGGCGGCAGTTCGGCGAGGGTGCGGCCCTCGGCGGAGCCGAAGTCCACCTCCGCGAGGTCGCCGTCGATCGCGAGCGGGCGGGCGAGGGTGGACGCCGCCGGGGCGGCCGTCGCCCTCGCCCGGCCCAGCGGGGAGGCCCACACCGCGTCCACCCCGGCCCCGGCCGCCCACCGGCCGAGCCGTTCGGCCTGCGCGCGGCCCGTCGTGGTGAGCCCGACGTCGCTGACGCCCGCGTACCGGTTCTCCGCGTGCCATTCGGTCTCGCCGTGCCGGGCGAGGTAGAGGGTCGTGCCGCCCGACGCGCTCTCTCCCATGCCGTCCCCCCATGTCTCCCGCCCGTGCTCCCGTGCGCGGGCGACGACTTCGGAGGGTAGCCAGCCTCGCCGGTCCGGTCCTCACCGGTCCGGGTCCGCGGACTCCCGGCTACGGGTGCCGCTGGCGCTGCGCGACCAGGGTGTCCCAGTCGGCGAGCCAGTCGCGTCCCTGCTCGTCGACGAACGAGCCCGGCGGCGGGGTGATCCCGTGGTCGCGCAGCCACGCGCCCGGACGGCGCATCGAGGGGCGCAGCCGGCCGTCGCTCGGCATGAGCTGCGGCTGGATCGGCGCCGGCATCGGCACCGCCTGCGGCTCGGCGGCGGCGTCGGCGACGTCCTTCTCCTCGGCCATGCCGATGGGGCCCTGGCGGCGCGCGTTGAAGAACTGGTTGACCGCCGGGTCCGTGCTGGACAGCACCATCTCGCGCGGCCCCCACATCACGAGGCCGCGGCGGAACAGCAGGCCGAGGTTGTCCGGCAGGACGCGGGCGGTGCCGATGTCGTGGGTGACGATGAGGAACGTGGCGCCGAGCTCGGTGTTGAGGTCGACGAACAGCTGGTTGAGGTAGGCGGTGCGGACGGGGTCGAGGCCGGAGTCCGGCTCGTCCGCGAGGATGATCTCGGGGTCCAGGACGAGGGCGCGGGCGAGCCCGGCGCGCTTCTTCATCCCGCCGGAGATCTCGCCGGGCAGCTTGTCCTCCGCCCCGGTCAGGCCGACCATCTCCATCTTCTCCAGCACGATGCGCCGGATCTCCGACTCGCCCTTCTTGGTGTGCTCGCGCAGTGGGAAGGCGATGTTGTCGTAGATGTTCATGGAGCCGAACAGGGCGCCGTCCTGGAACAGCACCCCGAACCGGCGGCGCATCTCGTACAGCTCGTGCTCGCGCAGCCGGGGGACGTCGCCGCCGGCGACGTAGACGTGGCCGCGGTCCGGGCGCAGCAGCCCGACGAGGTTCTTGAGGAACACCGACTTGCCGGTGCCGGACGGCCCGAGCAGCGCGGAGATCTCCCCCGCCGGGACGGTGAGCGACACGTCCTCCCAGATGACCTGCCGCCCGAACGACTTCCTGAGCCCTTCCACCCGGATCTCGACACCCATGGGCACTCCCGTGCGGGAACCGGGAGCGGGGGATCCGCGTCGTATGTCCGGTCCCCCGTCATCTCCGACTGTACGACGGGTTCGGCGCGGCGGGGAGGCCCAGCGGACGCCCGGTCGAGGGCGTCCCCTGCGGCACACCCGGTCCGGACGCCCCGCGCATCCCGAAACATAATCGCGTTCGGTTTCCTGGGCCGGGAGTCCGGCATGCCCGGATGACCACCTGCGGCCCCGCAGGATGACAACGACGTCGTCCCGAATTAGTCACCTTCTGCGTCTTACATCCGTATTGACGGTTCTTACACGATGTCCAGGACCTCCGGCGCACCACAAGGGTGCGCCAATCCCCCCGCTGGAGGCACACGTGAAGAACCGTCACAGGCGCGTCGGCGCCGCCGCCGTCACCACGGCCGCGGCCGGCCTGGTGGCCGCGACCCTCGCCACCGCTCCCGCCGCGTCCGCGGCACCGGCTGCTCCCGCCGCACCGGCCGCTCCCGGCGAGGTCGCCACCGGCCTCGCGCACCAGCTCGGCTCCCAGACCGCCGGCTCCTACCTGAAGAACGGCAAGCTGGTCGTCACCGTCACCGGTGCGCGGGCCGCGCAGGCGGTCCGCGCCGCGGGCGCCGTCCCGCAGACCGTCGCGCGCAGCGGCGCCGACCTGAAGAAGGTCATGAAGGCGCTCGAGCGCGACGCGACCGTGCCCGGCACCGCGTGGGCCGTGGACGCGGCGAGCAACCAGGTGCTCCTCACCATGGACAGCACGGTCACGGGCGCCAAGCTCACGAAGGTGCGGGCCGCGGTCGCCAAGCAGGGCGCCGCCGTCCGCACCGAGCGGGTCGCCGGGACGTTCCAGAAGTTCACCCGCGGCGGCGAGGCCATCTACACGGGCGGCGCGCGCTGCTCGCTGGGCTTCAACGTCCGGTCCGGCAGCACGTACTACTTCGTGACCGCCGGGCACTGCACCAACATCGGCACGACCTGGACCGACAGCTCGGGCCGGACGCTCGGCCGCACCGTGGCCAGCAGCTTCCCCGGCAACGACTACGGGGTCGTGCAGTACACCTCGACGCCGACCGACACGCAGGGCAGCGTCAGCCTCTACTCCGGCACCCGCGACATCACGAGCGCCGGAAACGCGGCGGTCGGGCAGACCGTGTACCGCAGCGGCAGCACCACCGGCCTGCACAGCGGCCGGGTCACCGCGCTCAACCAGACGGTGAACTACGCGGAGGGCAGCGTCAGCGGCCTCATCCGCACCACGGTGTGCGCGGAGCCGGGCGACAGCGGCGGCTCCCTGTTCGCCGGGTCCACCGCGCTCGGCCTGACCTCCGGCGGCAGCGGCAACTGCTCGTCGGGCGGGACGACGTTCTTCCAGCCCGTCACCGAGCCGCTCTCCCGCTACGGGCTGAGCGTCTACTGATCTCGCGGCACGACTGAGAAGACGGCACCGTGAGAGGCGGGCCGTCCCCACCCGGACTCCGTGGGGGCGGCCCGCCGCCGCGTGCGGGCCCCGACCGGGTCCGGCCGGTCTCGCCGACGGCGGGCTCAGCCGGTGGCGGGCACCTCCAGGGTGCGCAGGACCTCGGCGATGACCGCCGGCTGCTGGTCGGTCAGGTAGAAGTGGCCGCCGGGCAGCACCTTCAGCGCGAACGCCCCGTCGGTGACCCGCGCCCAGCCGCGCGCCTGCTCCACCGACACGTGCGGGTCGGAGTCGCCGATGATGGCGGTGAGCGGGACGGCCAGCCGCGTCCCGTCCCGGTGCGCGTAGTCCTCGATCAGGGCGAAGTCGTTGCGGACGTAGGGCAGGACGAGCTCGCGCAGCTCCGGGTCCTGCAGCGCCTCGGCGTCGCTGCCGCCCAGCCTGACCATCTCTTCGACCACGCCGTCGTCGTCCCGCTCGGAGACGCGGTCGTCGCCGCGGTCGTGGGGCGGCCGGGTGCCGGAGGCGAACACGTGCACGGGGGCGCTGCCCCGCTCCTGCAGCAGCCGGGCCACCTCGTAGGCGAGGACGGCGCCCATGCTGTGCCCGAACAGCGCGGCAGGACGGTCCATCAGCGGGGCCATGGCACCGGCGACCAGGCGGGCGAGCTGGTGGGCGTCGGTGACGAACGCGTCCGCCATCCGGTCGGCGCGGCCCGGGTACTGGACGGCGTGCACCTCGACGGCCGGGCTGATCTCCCTGGCCCACGACCGGTAGAACACCGCCGACCCGCCCGCGTGCGGCAGGCAGAACAGCCGCATGGACGCCCACGGTCGCGTCTCGGCGCAGCGGAACCAGGTGGTCACGTGATCAACTCCTCCTCGTCCTCGTACCGGCGGGAGGCCCTGCGCGGGTCGTCCGGCAGCGGCCAGGGCGCGACCCGCGGGTCCGGCACGAGCTTCGGCGCGGTGGTCTCCGCCGCCACCTTAAAGCCCCGGCGCCGGTAGTTGGCGATCGCGTTCGGATGGTCGAGGCTGCTCGTGCGCAGCCACACCCGGGACGCGGGCCCGGCGTCCAGGGCCCACAGCTCGCCGCGCTGCCAGGCGCGGCGGGTGCACTGCTCGACGAGGTAGCCGCCGTAGCCGCGCCCGACGAACGCGGGGGTGAGGCCGACCAGGTGGATCTCGGTGTCCCCGCCGGGCTGCGCCTCGATCTCGAAGAACCCGGCGATGGTGCCCTCGGCCATCGCGATCCAGGTGCCCAGCTCGGGGCGCTCGACCCAGCCGCGCCACTGCGCGTACGTCCACGGGAACCGGTCGGTCCAGCAGACGCGGGAGCCGACGGTCGCGTACAGGGCGCGGTTGACGTCGGCGGACGGCAGCGCGGCCAGCGTGAACGTCATCTCGACGCCCGGCAGCGGCGCGGGACGCAGGTCGGCGGCGTCCCGCATCTCCATCTCCCACTCGGTGACCGAGGGGATCCGCAGAGCGCCGTCTCCTGGGGGCGGCCCCCAGCCGGGCTCACTCACCCATGGCCTCGATGAGGCTCTTCGGCCGCATGTCCGTCCAGTTCTCGTTGATGTAGTCGAGGCACGCCTGCCGGGTGTCCTCGTCCTTGACCACCGTCCAGCCGGCGGGGACCTCGGCGAAGGAGGGCCACAGCGAGTGCTGGCCCTCGTCGTTGACGAGGACGGAGTACGTGCCGTCCGGGTCCTCGAACGGGTTGCTCATCTGTATCCCTTTCAGTGACTGCTGTGCAGTTTGTCCAATTTAGCGGCCAGCACGGCGCCCATCTCGGCGGCCGGGCCCGGCTCCATGAGCAGGTGATGGTCGACGTCGAGCGGGTAGTCCTCGATCTCGCCCTCGACGAGCGGCCCCCAGTTGGACCGCCCGGTGGGCGAGCCCTCGGTGCGGCCCCGCAGCGCGGTGAAGAACACGATGCCGCCGCGGAACCGTCCCGGCCGGTACGCCTCGGCCTGGCGGAGCCCGTTCTCGTAGTTGCGGTAGACGTTGACGAGGTCGTCCTCGCCGAGGGTGGCGAGGGCGTCGTCGCGGTCGGCGAGCACCGCCATGATCTGCGCCATGTCGGGGTTGCCGTCCGCGGCGACCATCTTCGCGTCGATGCCGATGGCCTCCAGCAGCTCGGGCAGGACCTCGCGCCGCTCGGACTCCAGGTCCTGGCCGTGGTAGGCGTCGATGAGCGCGAGCAGCCCGACGCGCTCGCCGGCGGCCTGCAGCCGGACGGCCATCTCGTAGGCGACGAGCCCGCCGAGCGACCAGCCCGCGAGGTGGTAGGGGCCGGACGGCCGGACGGCGCGGATCTGCTCCAGGTAGTCCGCGGCCATCTCCTCCACCGAGCCGGGCAGCTCGGAGCGGGTGAACGCGCGGGCCTGCAGCCCGTAGATCGGCTGGTCGGGGCCGAGGTGCCGCTGGAACTGGAGGTAGCCCCAGGACAGCCCGCCGGCCGGGTGGACGAAGAAGACCGGCGGCCGCGACCCCGACGCGCGGATGGGCAGCAGGACCTCGAAGCCGAGCCGGTCCTCGGGCTCGCCGACGCGGGTCAGGGCCTCGACGGTCTGGTGGGTGAACACGTCGCGGGGCGTCAGCTCGATGCCCGCCTGCCGGGCGCGGGTGACGAGCTTCAGCGCGGCGATGCTGTCGCCGCCGAGGTCGAAGAAGCTGACGTCGGCGCCGACGCGGTCGAGCCCGAGGACGTCCGCGACGATCCCGCAGAGCCGCTCCTCCTCGGGCGTGCCGGGGTCGCGCCCGGCGGCGGCCTCGCCGTAGTCGGGGGCGGGCAGGGCGCGCCGGTCGAGCTTGCCGTTCGGGCCGACGGGGAACGTGTCGAGCCGGACGAACGCGGCGGGCACCATGTACTCGGGCAGCCGGTCCTTGACGAACGCGCGGAGGCCGTCGATCGACGCGGCGATGACGTAGGCGACGAGGGTCTTGACGCCGGGGGCGTCCTCGCGGGCGACGACGGCGACGTTCTGCACGGCGGGGTGCGCGGCGACCGCGGCCTCGATCTCGCCCAGCTCGATCCGGAACCCGCGGACCTTGACCTGGAAGTCGGCGCGGTCGACGTACTCCAGGGTGCCGTCCGCCCGCCACCGGACGAGGTCGCCCGTCCGGTACATGCGGTCGCCGGGCGCGCCGTAGGGGTCGGCGACGTAGCGCTCGCCGGTGAGCGAGGGGCGCCGCAGGTAGCCGCGGCCGAGCCCGGCGCCCGCGATGTAGGCCTCGCCGACCACGCCGGGCGGGACGGGCCGCAGCGCCGGGTCCAGCACGTAGACGCGCATGTCGTCGATGGGGCGGCCCAGCACGGTGGACGTCTCGGACGGGTCGCCGAGCGGGGCGCGCTGCCCCGCGATGGTGGTGTACGTGGTGGCCTCGGTGGGCCCGTACACGTTGCCGACCTCGGTCTCGGGGCAGGCGGCGAGGACCTTGCGGATCGCGCTCGGCGATCCCGCCTCCCCGCCGGTCAGGACCTCGCGGAGCCGGGCGAACGCGTGCGGGCGCTCGTCGGCGACCAGGTTGAACAGGGTGGTGGTGAGGAACAGGCCGGTCAGGTCCTCGGCGGCGATGACCTTTTCGAGCGCCTCGCCGTCCAGGTGGCCGGGCGGCGCGACGACGGCGGTGCCGCCGTGCAGCAGCGGCGTCCAGATCTCGTAGATCGACGCGTCGAACGCGTGCGGCGAGTGGACGAGGACCCGGTCGTGCGCCCCTCCCCCGAGCCGGCCGTCGGTGGCGAGGTCGAGCGCGTCGCGGTGCCGCAGCATGACGCCCTTGGGGACGCCGGTCGACCCGGAGGTGAACAGCACGCAGGCCAGCTGCTCAGGGTGGCAGCCGACGCCGGGGGCGGTGTCCGGCTGGGCGTCCGTCTCGGGGTCGTCGTCCACGACGAGAACCCGCGCGGACGTGTCGAGCCCGGCCACGCGGTCCCGCATCGGCGTGTTGACCACGAGGACGGGCGCGTCGACCTCGGCGACCGCCCACGCCATGCGCTCGGGCGGGTAGCTGTGGTGGACGGGCGCGTAGGCGCCGCCCGCCTTGAGGATCGCCAGCGAGGCCACGACGGTGTCGGCGGATCTTTCGAGGAGCACGGCGACCGGGGTGTCCCGCCCGACGCCGAGCCCGATGAGCCGGTGCGCCAGCCGGTTGGCCCGCGCGTCCAGCTCCGCGTAGGTGATCGACTCCCCCGCCGCGCGGACGGCGGTGGCGGCGGGGGCCTCGGCCAGCCGCGCGGCGAACCGCGCCGTGAGGGTGCCGGGGCGGCGGGGCGTGGCCGGGCCCTGCCAGTCGCGCAGGACCCGGGCGCGTTCGTCGTCGTCCAGCACGGCGATGCGGCCGAGGGGCAGGTCGGGGCGGCCGGCGATCGCTTCGAGGATGCGGACGAGGCGGCGCATGAGCCGCCCCGCGTCCTCCCCGGTGTAGAGGTCGGGGCGGTGGTCGATGCGGAGCGACAGGCCGCGGCCGGGAACGGCGGCGAAGGTCAGCGGGTAGTGGGAGGCGTCGTAGCCGTCGACGTCGTGGAGGGTGAGGCCGCCCAGGTCGGTGCCGGCGGCGTCCGGGTCGAACGGGTAGTTCTCCAGGACGGTCATCGTGTCGAACAGCGTCCCGGCGCCGGTCAGGCGCTGGATGTCGGACAGGCCGAGGTGGTGGTGCGGCATCAGCGCGGCCTGCTCGTCCTGGAGGCGGGTGAGGGCCTCGGCGACGGTGTCGGCGGGGTGGACGCGGACGCGGATCGGCAGCGTGTTGATGAACAGCCCGATCATCTGCTCGACGCCGGGCAGCTCGGGCGGGCGGCCGGACACGGCGGCGCCGAACACCACGTCCGCGGAGCCGGTGAGGCTGCCGAGCAGCGTGCCCCAGGCGAGCTGCAGGACGGTGTTGAGGGTGACGCCCTGGGCGCGGGCGCGCGCGCTGAGCGCGGTGGTGAGCTCCTCGGTGAGGGTCGTCCGGACGCGTCCGGGGGTGCCGGCTCCGGGCTCGGGCGCGCCGGGGGCGACGAGGGTGGGCTCGTGGACGCCGTCCAGCGAGCGGCGCCAGGCGTCCTCGGCGGCGGGGCGGTCCTGCGCGGCGAGCCATGCCAGGTAGTTCTTGTAGGGGGCGACGCGCGGCATCCCGGTGTCGTCGCCCTTGGAAAGGTACAGGGCGAACAGCTCGGTCTGCAGGACGGGTGTGGACCAGCCGTCCAGGAGGATGTGGTGGTTGGTGAACACCATGCGGTGCAGGCCGTCCGCCAGCTTGATGAGCAGGTAGCGCAGCAGCGGCGGCCTGGTCATGTCGAACGGGCGGGCGCGTTCGGCGTCGGCCAGTTCGCGGGCGGCGGCCTCGCGTTCGCGTCCGGGCAGGGCGGAGAGGTCCTCGTCGCGCCACGGCAGCCGGACCGCCCGGTGCACGACCTGGACCGGTGAGCCCTCCTTGCGCTGCCGGAACCCGGCCCGCAGGTTCGCGTGCCTGCGCAGGAGGGTCGCGGCGGCGGCCTTCAGCGCGTCCACGTCGAGGGGGCCGCGCAGGTCGAACACGATCTGCGCGGTGTAGACGTCGCGGCCGGAGTCGTAGAGGGCGTGGAAGAACAGTCCCTGCTGCAACGGGGACAGCGGAAGGATGTCCTCAAGCTGCGACTTGCTCACTCCAGCTCCCATTCATCGTCGAGCTCGGCGGCGAGCTCGTCGATCTCGTCCTGGCTGACGTCCACGAGGGACAGGTCGGACGGGGTGAACCCGCCGACGGGGCCGTCGGAGGCGCCGTCGACGACGTGGGCGACGAGGCCGCGGAGCGCCGCGTACCAGCGGCCGGCGAGGTCCTCGATCGCGGCGTCGTCGAACAGGTCCCCGGCCCATGTCCACGTCGCGGACAGCTCGGGGCCGCCCGGCAGGTCGCGGGTGTGCGCGTTGACCTCGACGGCGTGGACGAGGCCGAGCGCGCCGTCCTGGGCGGGGCCGAGGGCGTCGCCGTCGGCCTGGCCCGCCGGTCCCCAGTCGGTGGCCTCTGGCGCGGCGGAGCGGCCGAGGTAGTTGAACGCGATCTGCGGTCGCGCGCCCCGCAGCCGCTCCCCGGCGGCGGGGTTGAGGTGGCGGAGCAGCCCGTACCCGATGCCGTTGTCGGGGATCTCGCGGAGCTGCTCCTTGACCCGCTTCAGCGCGGTGCCGACGGCCTGGCCGCCCTCCCGGACGTCGGCGGGCTCGACCCAGCCCGCGTCCAGGCGGACCGGGTAGATGGAGGTGAACCAGCCGGCGGTGCGGGACAGGTCGACGCCGGGGACGATCTCCTCGCGGCCGTGCCCTTCGAGGTCGATGAGGACGGCCGTCTCGTCGGACGTCCCGCGCTCGCGCCGCCATTCGGCGACGGCGAGGGCGAGGCCGGTGAGCAGCACGTCGTTGACGCGCCCGTGGAACGCCGCCGGGACCTCGGTGAGGAGGGGCTCGGTCACGTCGGCGGGCAGGTCGAGGGTGAGGTGCCGGGCCGCCGCGAACGTGTCGGCGGCCGGGTCGAGCGGGCGGGCGCCGAGGACGGGGTCGGGGGTGGCGAGGACGTCCTCCCAGAGCGGCAGCTCGGCCGTCCGGGACGGGTCGGACGCCTCGGCGGTGAGGCGCTGCGCCCAGCGGCGGAACGAGGTCGGGACGGGGTCGAGGTCTCCCCCGGCCCACGCGGTGACCAGGTCGGGCAGCAGGATCCGCCAGGACACGCCGTCCACCACGAGGTGGTGGAGGACGAGCAGGAGGCGCCCGGAGGCGGCGGGCCCGGCGTCGAACCAGACGAGCTGCGCCATCGTCCCGGCGGCCGGGTCGAGGCGGCGGCGCGCCGCCTCGCCCTCCTCGGCGAGCACGGCGCGCAGGCCGGCGGCGCCGAGGCCGGCCGTGTCCACGCGGCGGACGAGCGGCGCGGCGTCGACCGTACCGGGCTCGGCGACCTCGAACTCGTCGCCGTCCACGCGGAGGCGGAGCATGTCGTGGTGGTCGAGGACGGTCTGCAGCGCCCTCGTCAGCTCGCCGAGGCCGGCGTCCGGCGGGACCTGGAGCAGCATCCGCTGGCTGTAGCCGCCGACGGGGCCGTTCAGCTCCTGGAACCAGCGCATGATCGGGGTCGCCGGGACGCGGCCGATCCCCGCGCCGGGCGCCTCGGCCTCGATCTCCTCGGCCTCGCCGACCGGCTGCGCGGCGGCGGCCAGCTCCTCGACGGTCTGGTGCTGGAACACCTCGCGGGGCGTGATGACGAGGCCGGACTGGCGGGCGCGGGAGACGAGCTGGATCGCGATGATCGAGTCGCCGCCGAGGTCGAAGAACCCGTCGTCGACGCCGACCCGCTCCAGGCCGAGGACCTCGGCGAACAGGCCGGCGAGGGTCTCCTCCGCCGGGGTGCGCGGCGCGCGGGAGGACACCCTGGCGGCGAAGTCGGGGGCGGGCAGCGCCTTGCGGTCGAGCTTGCCGTTGGACGTCAGCGGGAGGGCGTCCAGCTCGACGACGGCGGCGGGGACCATGTAGTCGGGCAGCGACCCGGCGGCGAACCGGCGCAGGTCGGCGGTGTCGATCCGGCCGGCGACGACGTAGGCGACGAGGCGGTCGTCGCGGACGATCACGGCGGCGTCCCGGACGGCGTCGTGCCTGGTCAGGACGGCCTGGATCTCGCCCAGCTCGATCCGGAAGCCGCGCAGCTGCACCTGCTGGTCGCCGCGTCCCAGGTATTCGAGGGTGCCGTCGCGGCGCCAGCGGCCGAGGTCGCCCGTCCGGTACATGCGGGTGCCGGGCCTGCCGTGCGGGTCGGCGACGAACCGCTCGGCGGACAGGCCGGGCCGGTTCAGGTAGCCGCGCGCCAGCCCGGCGCCCGCGACGTACAACTCGCCGGCCACGCCGGGCGGGGCGGGCTGCAGACGGTCGTCGAGGACGTAGACGCGCAGGTCGGGGATGCCGACACCGATCACGCTGCCGGGCGCGGTCGCCGCGTAGGCGCGGTCGAGGGCCAGATAGGAGACGTGCACGGTCGTCTCGGTGATCCCGTACATGTTGACGAGCACCGGCGCGTCCTCGGGATGCCGGGAGTACCAGTCTTCGAGCCTGCCGAGGTCGAGGGCCTCGCCGCCGAACACGATGTAACGCAGCGCCAGATCGGTGCCCGGGTTGTCCCGGTCAGCGGCCATGAGCTGGTAGAACGCCGACGGGGTCTGGTTGAGGACGGTTACCTTCTCGGCTTCCAGGAGCTTGAGGAAGTCCTCCGGCGAACGGGACGTCAGGTACGGGACGACGACGAGACGGCCGCCGTAAAGCAGTGGCCCCCACAGCTCCCAGACGGAGAAGTCGAACGCGTAGGAGTGGAACAGCGTCCACACATCGTCCGCACCGAAGTCGAACCACTCCTCAGTGGAACGCAGCAGCCGCACCACATTCTGATGCGGAATCACCACACCCTTGGGACGACCCGTCGAACCCGAGGTGTAGATGACGTACGCGGGGTGGTCCGGCGAGATCGCGATACCGGGGTCGGTGTCGGGCTCGCCGACGGCGTCGAGATCTTCGGGGCCGAGGGTGAGGACGGGCTCGGCGTCCTCGACCATGTACGCGATCCGGTCCTGCGGATAGTCCGGGTCGATCGGCACATACGCCGCACCCGCCTTCAGCACCGCAAGGATCGCCACCACCAAGTCGGCCGAACGCGGCAGCGCCAGCGCCACGAACTGCTCAGGCCCCACACCCCGCCCGATAAGCCGGTGCGCGAGACGATTCGCCCTGGCATTGACCTCGCCATACGTCCACGACACACCCTCGAACGTCACAGCGAGCGCGTCCGGACGCGCCACCGCCTGCGCCTCGAACAACGCCGGGATCGTCGCCCGCTCGACATCCCCGCCGCCCCTGCCCCCGGCCCAGCGGCGCAGCAGCGTGCGGCGCTCGCCCCGGTCGAGGATCTCGGCGGCGGTGATGGGCGCGTCCGGGTCGGCGACCAGTTCGCGGACGAGGCGCTCGAAGCGCTCGGCGAGGGTCACGGCGGTGCCGGCGTCGAAGAGGTCGAGGGCGTATTCGAGACCGGCCTCGATGCCGCCCGGCGCCCCGTCGTCGCCGTGCCGCTCCTCCAGGTAGAGGGACAGGTCGTACTTGGCGGCGCCCGCCGTCAGGGGTTCGGCGCCACCGGTGAGCCCGTCCAGTTCGAGCCGCGCCTCCGGGTTGTTCTGGAACGACAGGACGACCTGGAACAGCGGGTGCCGGGCCATTGACCGCGCCGGGTTGAGCACCTCGACGAGCCGCTCGAACGGCAGGTCCTGGTGCGCGTACGCGGCGAGGTCACGCTCCTTCACCCGGGCGATCAGCTCGCGGAACGACGGCTCACCGGACGTGTCGGTGCGCAGGACGAGCATGTTCACGAACATGCCGACGAGGTCGTCGAGGGCCTCGTCCGTGCGGCCCGCGATGGGCGAGCCGATCGGCACGTCCGTCCCGGCGCCGAGCCGGGTGAGGAGCGCGGCGTAGGCGGCCTGCATGACCATGAACAGGCTCGCGCCGTTCTCGCGCGCGAGGGCGAGCAGCCCGGCGTGCAGGCCGGCGTCCAGCTCGAACGCGTGCGTCCCGCCCCGGTAGGACGCCTCCGCCGGGCGCGGCCGGTCGGTGGGAAGCGCGAGTTCCTCCGGCAGGCCGGACAGGGCGTCCCGCCAGTAGGCGATCTGCTGCGAGATCAGGCTCTCGGGGTCGTCCTCCGAGCCGAACAGCTCGCGCTGCCAGAGCGTGTAGTCGGCGTACTGGACGGGCAGCGGAGCCCACTGCGGCTCGCGCCCCTCCGCGCGGGACGCGTAGGCGAGGATCACGTCGCGGGCGAGCGGCGCCATCGACCAGCCGTCCGCCGCGATGTGGTGCAGGACCAGCATCAGGACGTGCGTGTCGTCGCCGAGCGCGAACAGCCGGGCGCGCAGCGGCGGCTCGACCGACAGGTCGAAGCCGCGCCCGACCTCGGCGGCCAGCGCCATCGGCAGGCCCGCCTCGCCGGTCTCGGCGAGGTCGAGCCGGGGGCGGGCGGCGGCCGGTTCGAGGACGAGCTGCCGGGCGGTCCCGGACCCGTCCGGGAAGATCGTGCGGAGCGACTCGTGCCGCGCCACCACGTCGGCGAGCGCGTCCCGCAGCGCGTCCAGGTCGAGGGCGCCGTTCAGCCGCAGCGCGATCGGCATGTTGAACGTCGCCGACGCGCCCTCGAAGCGGTTGAGGAACCAGAGCCGCTGCTGCGCGTACGACAGCGGCACCACGTCGGGGCGCTCGGCCCGCACCAGCGCGGGACGCACGTCGCCCGCCGCCTCCGCCAGCCGTTCGGCGAGCCCGGCGGCGGTCGGCGCCTCGAACAGCGCCCGGACGGGCAGCTCGGCGCCGAGCGCCGACCGGACCTTGCTGACGAGGCGGGTCGCGGTGAGCGAGTCGCCGCCGAGGTCGAAGAACCCGTCGTCCACGCCGACCCGCGGCACGCCGAGGATCTCCGCGAACAGCCCGCAGAGGATCTCCTCCTGCGGGGTGCGCGGGGCGCGGCTCGCGGCGGCGCCGGTGTCGGGCGCGGGCAGCGCGGCCCGGTCGAGCTTGCCGTTCACGGTCAGCGGCAGCGCGTCCAGGACGGTGAACGCCGGGACCATGTAGTCGGGCAGCCGCTCGGCCGCGTACCGGCGGACGGCCGCGACGTCGACGTCCGGGCCGACGAGGTAGGCGGCGAGGCGCTTGTCGCCGGGCTGGTCCTCGCGGACGACCACGGCCGCCCGCGTGACGCCCGCGCACCCGGCGAGGACGTTCTCGATCTCTCCCGGCTCCACCCGGAACCCGCGGATCTTCACCTGGTCGTCGGCGCGGCCGAGGTACTCGACGGTTCCGTCCGGGAGCCAGCGGGCCAGGTCGCCGGTGCGGTACATGCGGTCGCCGGGCTCGCCGAACGGGTCGGCGACGAACCGCTCGGCGGTCAGGCCGGGCCGGTCCAGGTACCCGCGCGCGAGCTGCGCGCCCGCGAGGTAGAGCTCACCGGGGACGCCCACCGGGACGGGCTGGAGCGCGGTGTCGAGCACGTACGACCGGGTGTTGCGGTACGGGGCGCCGACCGACGGGTGCTCGCTGCGCGCGACGACCTGGTTCATCGTGTCGACGGTCGCCTCGGTGGGCCCGTAGAAGTTGCGCGCGGTGAGGCCGGGCATCGCGCGCAGCTCGGCCCACAGGCTCTCGCCGACGGCCTCGCCGCCGAGGAGGAGCTGCGCCGGCACGTGCCGCCCGTCATCGCTCAGCAGGCCCGCTTCGCGGAGCGAGGCGAAGTGCGACGGGGTGGTGTTCACCAGGTCGATCTTCGCGTGCGCCACGTAGGCGGTGTACGCCTCGACGTCGCGGCGGGTGTCGTCGTCGATGAGGTGCAGCTCGTGGCCGTACATCATCCACAGCAGGCCCATCCAGGACGTGTCGAACGAGAACGACGCGAGATGCGCGAACCGCATCCGCCGCCCGCCCGCGGCCTCGACCGCCGGGTCGATGAACGCGTCCCTGTGCGCCTCGAAGTAGTTGAGCACCCCCATGTGCGGAACGGTCACGCCCTTGGGCCGCCCGGTGGACCCCGACGTGTAGATGACGTAAGCGGCGTTCTCCGCCCGCAACGCCCGGACCCGGTCCCCGTCGGAAGGGTCGTGCGCGGGCCGCCCTTCCGCGTCCGGGAAGTCGTCGGCGGTGATGGTGAGGGCGGGGCGGGCGTCGGCCAGCATGGAGGCGATGCGGTCGGACGGGTACTCCGGGTCGATCGGGACGTAGGCGGCGCCCGCCTTGAGCACGCCGAGGATCGCCACGACGATCGCGGGGGTGCGCGGAAGGACGAGGGCCACGCGGTCCTCGGGGCCGATGCCCCGGGCGATCAGCTCGTGGGCGAGGCGGTTGGCGCGCTCGTTCAGCTCCGCGTACGTGAGGGACGCGTCGCCGCAGACCAGAGCCACGTCCGAGGGGGTGCGGGCGGCCTGGGTCTCCACGAGGACCGGGAGGGTGCCGGACGGGGTGCCGGCGGCGGTGTCGTTCCAGCCGTCCAGCAGGGCCCGCTCGTCCTCGGCCGCGAGGCCGACCGCGCCGATCAGGCTGCCGGAGTCGGCGGCGAACGCCTCCAGGAAGCGGCGGACGCGGGCGAGCAGCGCCTCGACGACCCCGTGTTCGTAGACGTCGGGGCGGTAGTGCAGGCGCAGCGACAGCCTGTCGCCGGGCGCGGCGACGAACGACAGCGGGAAGTGCGTCGCGTCGTAGGAGTCGACGCCGGCGATGCGGACGCCGTTGAGGGAGCCGTCCATCGAGGACGGGTCGAACGGGTAGTTCTCCAGCACCGTCATCGTGTCGAACAGCGCGCCGCCGTGGCCCGCCGCGCGCTGGATGTCGGTGAGGCCCAGGTGGTGGTGGGCGAGCAGCTCGGTCTGCTCCTCCTGGAGGCGTTCCAGGAGGGTGCCGAGCGACTCGTCCGGCCGGTGGCGGACGCGGATCGGCAGCGTGTTGATGAACAGGCCGATCATCTGCTCGATGCCGGGGAGTTCGGGCGGGCGGCCGGAGACGGTCGCGCCGAAGACCACGTCGTTGGTGCCGAGCAGGCGGCCGAGGACGAGACCCCAGGCGCCCTGCAGGACGGTGCTGAGCGTGACGCCGTGGCGGCGGGCCGCACGGGTGAGGCGGCGGGTGGTCTTCTCGTCGAGTTCGGTGATGGTCCGCTTCGGCGGCTCCGGGGCGCGGGCGGCGGCCTCGGGGGCGACGAGGCTGGGCTCGTCCACGCCGTCCAGGGCCCGGCGCCAGGCTTCCTCGGCGGCGGCGCGGTCCTGCTGGGCGAGCCAGGCCAGGTAGTTCTTGTACGGGGTGACGCGCGGCATCCCCGTGTCGTGGCCGCCCTGCATGTAGAGCAGGAACAGCTCGGTCGCGAGGATCGGCGTGGACCAGCCGTCCAGCAGGATGTGGTGGTTCGTGAAGACGAGCCGGAACCGCTCGGGCCCCATCCGGACGAGGACGAACCGCAGCAGCGGCGGCGCGGTCATGTCGAAGCCGCGCGCCCGCTCCCGGACCACGACGGCGTCGGCCTCGGCCCCCGCCGCGGTGACCTCCTCCCACGGCAGCTCGACCGTGCGCGGGATCACCTGGACGGGACGCGACAGGTCCTCGTGCCAGAACGCCGCGCGCAGGTTGGCGTGCCGGCGCAGCAGCGTCTCCGCGGCGGTGCGCAGCGCGGCGACGTCCAGGGGGCCTTCCAGGTCGAGGACGAACTGGGCCGTGTACACGTCGCCGTCGCCCGCGTCGAAGAGGGCATGGAAGAAGAAACCCTGCTGCAGGGGCGACAGCGGCAGGATGTCTTCGAGGTCCCCCCGGTTCACGGCTTGTGCCTCCACGCGGTCTGCAGTTTGTCGATCTCGTTCTGGTCCAGCTCGACGAGCAGGTCGGACGGGGTGAAGCCGCCCGCGTCCCCGGCGGCGACGTCGGCGGCGAGGGCGCGCAGCGCGGTGAACCAGCCCTCGGCCAGGTCCCGGACGTCGGCGGTCTCCAGCAGGCCGCCCGGCCACGTCCAGGTCGCCGACAGCACGGGCCCGCCGGGCAGGTCGCGGGTGACGGCGTTGATCTCCAGGACGTGCGCCATCGGCATCGCCGGGTCCTCGCCGGCGGGGAGTTCCTCGGCGGACAGGGTCCAGTCGCCGCCCTCGTCTCCGGCGGCGACCCGGCCGAGGTAGTTGAAGGCGATCTGGGCGGGCGGGACGTCGGCCAGCTCTTCGGCGGCCTCGCCGCCGCCGTAGCGGAGCAGGCCGTAGCCGATGCCGCCGTCCGGGATCGCCCTGAGCTGCTCCTTCACCGTCTTCAGCGCGGTGCCGCCGGTCGCGTTGCCCGCGTCCAGCCGGACCGGGTGGATGGAGGTGAACCAGCCGGCGGTGCGGGAGACGTCGGCGCCGGGCACGACGTCCTCGCGGCCGTGGCCTTCGAGGTCGACGAGGACGCCGGTGCCGCGCCCGCCCCGGTGCCGCCGCCACTGGGCGACGGCGAGGGTCAGGCCGGTGAGCAGCACGTCGTTGACGCGCCCGTGGAACGCGGCGGGGACGTCGGTGAGCAGCGGCCCGGTGACGTCGGCGGGCAGGTCGAGGGTGACCGAGCGGGCGCGGGCCGCGATGTCGACGCGGGGGTCCAGCGGGCGCTTGGCGAGGTTCTGCGGCGGGCCGTCGACGATGTCGAGCCAGTCCTCCAGCTCGTCCTCGCCCCGCCCGGCCGCGGTGAGCTTCTGCGCCCAGCGGCGGAACGACGTGGGGACGGGGTCGAGGTCTCCCCCGGCCCACGCGGTGACGAGGTCGGGCAGCAGGATGCGCCACGAGACGCCGTCGACGACCAGGTGGTGCAGGACGGCGAGGAGGCGTCCCTGCTCCTGGCCCGCGTCGAACCAGACGAGCTGCGCGACCGTCCCGGCGGACGGGTCAAGGCGGTCGCGGGCGGCGGCGGCCTGCTCGGTGATGACGGACTGGAGCTTGTCGGCGTCCAGACCGGCGACGTCCACGCGGGTGACGAGGCCGGCCGCGTCGGACGAGCCCCGCGGCCGGACGACGGGCTGCCAGCCGTCCATCCGGAGCCGCAGGACGTCGTGGTGGTCCAGCAGCGTCTGGAACGCGGCGGTCAGCCGCTCGACGCCGAGGTCCGGCGGCGTGCGCAGCAGCATCGACTGGTGGAAGCCCCGGATCAGGGCGGCGTCGCCGCCCACCCGGTCGCGCAGCCACGCGACGATCGGCGTGACGGGGACGGGGCCGACGCCGGCGCCCGGCGCCTCCGCCTCGATCTCCTCGCCCTCGCCGACCGGCTGCGCGGTCGCGGCCAGTTCCTCGACGGTCTGGTGCTGGAACACGTCCCGCGGCGTGATGACGAGGCCGGACTGGCGGGCGCGGGAGACGAGCTGGATCGCGATGATCGAGTCGCCGCCGAGGTCGAAGAACCCGTCGTCGACGCCGACCCGCTCCAGGCCGAGGACCTCGGCGAACAGCCGGGCGAGAGTCTCCTCCTCGGCGGTGCGCGGCGCGCGCGACGACACCGCCGCAGTGAACTCGGGGGCGGGCAGCGCCTTGCGGTCGAGCTTGCCGTTGACGGTGAGCGGCAGCGCGTCCAGCTCGACGACCACGGCCGGGACCATGTAGTCGGGCAGGCCGTCGGCCGCGAACCGGCGCAGCTCGGACGCGTCCGCGCCCGCCCCGGGGGCGTAGGCGACGTAGGCGACGAGGCGGCCGTCGCGGACGGCCACCGCGACGTCGGAGACCGCGTCGTGCCGGGCGAGGGCCGACTCGATCTCGCCCAGCTCGATCCGGAAGCCGCGCAGCTGCACCTGCTGGTCGCTGCGGCCGAGGTACTCGAGGCGGCCACCGTCCAGCCAGCGGCCGACGTCGCCCGTCCGGTACATGCGGGTGCCGGGCGCGCCGTGCGGGTCGGCGACGAACCGCTCGGCGGACAGGCCGGGCCGGTTCAGGTAGCCGCGCGCCAGCCCGGCGCCGGACACGTACAACTCGCCGACGACGCCGGGCGGGGCGGGCTGCAGGCGGTCGTCCAGGACGTAGACGCGCAGGTCGGGGATGCCGACACCGATCACGCTGCCGGGCGCGGTCGCCGCGTAGGCGCGATCGAGCGCCAGGTACGAGACGTGCACGGTCGTCTCGGTGATCCCGTACATGTTGACAAGCACCGGCGCGTCCTCGGGATGCCGGGAGTACCAGTCTTCGAGGCGCCCCAGCTCAAGGGCCTCCCCGCCGAACACGATGTAACGCAGCGCCAGATCGGTGCCCGGGTTGTCCCGGTCGGCCGCCATCAGCTGGTAGAACGCCGACGGGGTCTGGTTGAGGACGGTCACCTTCTCCGCGGACAGCAGCGCGAGGAACTCCTCCGGCGAACGCGAGGTCAGGTACGGGACGACGACGAGACGGCCGCCGTAAAGCAGCGAGCCCCACAACTCCCACACGGTGAAGTCGAACGCGTAGGAGTGGAACAGCGTCCACACATCGTCCGCACCGAAGTCGAACCACTCCTCAGTGGAACGCAGCAGCCGCACCACATTCTGATGCGGAATCACCACGCCCTTGGGACGACCCGTCGAACCCGAGGTGTAGATGACGTACGCCGGG
Organism: Actinomadura monticuli; assembly: GCF_041463655.1. Classification (NCBI taxonomy): domain Bacteria; kingdom Bacillati; phylum Actinomycetota; class Actinomycetes; order Streptosporangiales; family Thermomonosporaceae; genus Actinomadura; species Actinomadura monticuli. The sequence goes on along the minus strand of NZ_JAXCEI010000003.1, from coordinate 508,023 downwards.
TGGTCCGGCGAGATCACGACACCGGGGTCGGTGTCGTCGTAGCCGGTGGCGTCGAGATCTTCGGGGCCGAGGGTGAGGACGGGCTCGGCGTCCTCAACCATGTACGCGATCCGGTCTTCCGGATAGTCCGGGTCGATCGGCACATACGCCGCACCCGCCTTCAGCACCGCAAGGATCGCCACCACCAGGTCGGCCGAACGCGGCAGCGCCAACGCCACGAACTGCTCAGGCCCCACACCCCGCCCGATAAGCCGGTGCGCAAGACGGTTGGCCCTGGCATTGACCTCGCCATACGTCCACGACACACCCTCGAACGTCACAGCGAGCGCGTCCGGACGCGCCACCGCCTGCGCCTCGAACAACGCCGGGATCGTCGCCCGCTCGACATCCCCGCCGCCCTTGCCCCCGGCCCAGTCGCCGAGGACGAGCGACCGCTCCTCCTCCGACAGGACGGCGGCGGCGCCGATGGGCGCGTCCGGGTCGGCGAGCAGCGCGGACAGGTGCCGCTCGAACCGCTCGACGAGCCGCCGCGCGGTGGGCGGGTCGTACAGGTCGAGCGCGTACTCCAGCTCGCCGTCGAGCCCGTCCTCCCGCTCGGTGAGGATCATCAGCAGGTCGAACCGGGACACGCCGGCGGTCAGCGGCTCCAGCTCGGCGCTGAAGCCGGGCATCTCCAGCCGCGCCTCCGGGTTGTTCTGGAACGTCAGCCCGACCTGGAACAGCGGGTGCCGGGCCAGGTGGCGCGGCGGGTTGAGCACCTCGACGAGCCGCTCGAACGGGACGTCCTGGTGCGCGTACGCGGCGAGGTCGGTCTCCCGGACGCGGCCGACCAGTTCGCGGAACGTCGGGTCCCCGGACGTGTCGGTCCGGAAGACGAGCATGTTCACGAACATGCCGACGAGGTCGTCGAGGGCCTCGTCCGTGCGGCCCGCGATGGGCGAGCCGATCGGCACGTCCGTGCCGCCGCCGAGCCGGGTGAGCAGCGCGGCGAACGCGGCCTGGGCGATCATGAACGGGCTGGCGCCGGTCTCGCGGGCGACGTCCATCAGGCGGGCCCGGACGCCCGCGCCCAGCCGGAACCGCTCCGTCCCGCCCCGGTAGGACGCCTCCGCCGGGCGCGGCCGGTCGGCCGGCAGCGGCAGCTCCTCGGGGAGCCCGGCGAGGGCGTCCCGCCAGTACGCGATCTGCTGCGAGATCAGGCTCTCGGGGTCGTCCTCCGAGCCGAACAGCTCCTGCTGCCAGAGCGTGTAGTCGGCGTACTGGACGGGCAGCGGGGCCCAGTCCGGCGCCGTGCCCCCGGCGCGCGCCGCGTACGCGGTGATGAAGTCGCGGGCGAGCGGCGCGTTCGACCAGCCGTCGCCGCCGACATGGTGCATGAGCAGCAGCGCGACGTGCTCGTCCGGCCCGACCCGGAACAGGTGGGTGCGCAGCGGCGGCTCGGCGGAGATGTCGAAGGCGTATCCGGCGGCCATGGCGAGCCGCGTCGGCAGCTCCGCCTCGGTCGTCTCCGTGACCTCCAGCTCGGGACGGGCGGCGGCCGGGTCCAGGATGAGCTGGCGGGGCACTCCCCCGCTGTCCGGCAGGATCGTGCGGAGCGACTCGTGCCGCTCCACCAGGTCGCCGACGGCGGCGCGGAGCGCGGCCACGTCCAGGGCGCCGCGGATGCGCAGCGCGGCCGGCATGTTGTAGGTCGCGGACGGCCCCTCGAACCGGCTGAGGAACCAGAGCCGCTGCTGCGCGTACGACGGCGGGAGCACCTCGGGCCGCTCGCGCGGCTCCAGCGCGGGACGGGCCGGGCGCCCGCCGCCGCCGAGGAGGGCGGCGAGGCCCGCGACGGTCGGCGCCTCGAACAGCGCCCGGACGGGCAGTTCCACGTGCAGCGCGCGGCGGACCCGGCTGACGACCCGCATCGCGATGAGCGAGTTGCCGCCGAGTGCGAAGAAGTCGTCGTCGGCGCCGATCCGGTCGGTGCCGAGCAGCTCGGCGAAGACGGCGGCGACGGCCTCCTCCGCCTCCCCGGACGGCGCCCGGTACGCGGTGGCCGGGGCGGCGGCCAGAGCCGGCTTCGGGAGCGCCTTGACGTCGACCTTGCCGTTCGGGGTGAGCGGCATCTCGTCCAGGACGACGACGGCGGCGGGCACCATCGACTCGGGCAGGCTCTCGCGGATGTGGGCGCGCAGCTCCTCCGGGTCGAGCGCCTGGCCGGGCGCGGCGACGACGTAGGCGACGAGCCGCTTCTCCACCGGCCCTTCCGCGGCCGCGGGGACGGCGGCGCCGGGCAGGTCGGCGGCGCCGGGCAGGTCGAGGCCCTCGACGGTGACGGCGCCGCGCGAGTCGACGGCGCTCTCGAGCGTCCGGCGGAACCAGCCGGCGAGCCGCTCGGCGGTTTCGCGGTCGAACAGGTCGAGCGCGTACTCCAGGGTCCCGGCGAGCGCGCCCGAGCCGTCCCGGGCGTCCTCCAGGAGGAACTCCAGGTCGAACTTGGCGACCCCGGCGTCCATGGGCTCGACGGCGACGTGCAGGCCGGGCAGCTCGACCGACGCCTCCGGGTTGTTCTGCAGCGTCAGCATGACCTGGAACAGCGGGTGCCGCGCCAGCGACCGGACCGGGTTGAGCACCTCGACGAGCCGCTCGAACGGGACGTCCTGGTGCGCGTACGCGGCGAGGTCGGTCTCCCGGACGCGGGCGAGCAGCTCCGCGAACGACGGGTCGCCGGAGGTGTCGGTGCGCAGCACGAGCGTGTTGACGAACACGCCGACGAGGTCGTCGAGGGCCTCGTCGGTGCGGCCCGCGATGGGCGAGCCGATCGGCACGTCCGTCCCGCCGCCGAGCCGGGTGAGCAGCGCGGCGAGCGCCGCCTGCAGCACCATGAACGCGCTGACCTGGTGGTCGCGGGCGAGCGCGCGCACGCCGTCCGCCAGGTCCGCCGGGACCTCGAAGGCCACCTGGCCGCCCCGGTAGGAGGCGCGGTCCGGGCGCGGCCGGTCGTGCGGCAGCCGGATCTGGTCGGGCAGCCCGGCGAGGGCGTCCTTCCAGTAGGCGATCTGGCGGGCGGCGAGGCTGCCTGGGTCGGCCTCGCCGCCGAGGAGGTCGCGCTGCCAGAGCGCGTAGTCGGCGTACTGGACCTCCAGCGGCGCCCACTCGGGGGCGCGGCCGTCGCGGCGCGCCAGGTAGGCGGTGATGACGTCGCGGGCGAGCGGCGCCATCGACCAGCCGTCGCCGGCGATGTGGTGCAGGACGATGAGGAGGAGGTGCTCGTCCTCCCCGGTCCTGTACAGGTGGGCGCGGACGGGCAGCTCCCGCGCCAGGTCGAACCCGCGGGTGGCGTCCATGAACAGGGCGCCGCGCAGGTCGTCGGGCTCTGCGGCCGTCAGCTGCGGCTCGGCCTCGTCCGGGGCGAGGATCACCTGGTACGGCTCACCGTCGGCCTCGCCGAACAGCGTCCGCAGCGACTCGTGCCGGGCGACGACGTCGCGGAGCGCGGCGCGCATCGCGTCGTGGTCGATCGCGCCGGTGAGCCGCAGCGGGATCGGCATGTTGTAGGTGGCGGTGAGCCCTTCCAGCCGGTTCAGGAACCAGAGCCGCTCCTGCGCGTGGGAGACGGGCAGCGGGACGGGCCGCTCCGCCGCCCGCAGCGCGGGGCGCGACGCGCCGGCCGCGGACGCGATGTGCCCGGCGAGGCCCGCGACCGTCGGGGTCTCGAACAGCGCCCGGACGGGCAGCTCCACGTCCAGCGCGGCGCGGGCGCGGGCCACGACGCGGGTCGCCTTCAGCGAGTCGCCGCCGAGGTCGAAGAACCCGTCGTCGACGCCGACCCGGTCCAGGCCGAGGACGTCGGCGACGATCCCGCAGAGGATCTCCTCGCGGGCGTCGCGCGGGCCGCGCGCGGTGAGGCCGGCGGTGAAGTCGGGCTCGGGCAGCGCCGACCGGTCGAGCTTGCCGTTCGGGTTCAGCGGCATCGCGTCCAGCACGACGATCGCGGACGGCACCATGTAGTCCGGCAGCGTCCCGGCGACGAACGCGCGCAGCTCCGCCGGCTCGACGTCGCCGACGACGTAGCCCGCGAGGACGTTGTCGCCCACGGCGTCGCGGCGCGCCACGACCACGCTCTGCGTGACGGCCGGGTGCGCCGAGAGCGCGGTCTCGATCTCGCCCAGCTCGATCCGGAAGCCGCGGACCTTCACCTGGTGGTCGAGGCGGCCGAGGTACTCGATGTGGCCGGCGCGTTCCTCTTGTGGGAGGGCGCCCCCCCACGCCCCCCGGGAACCGCTCCATTGCCACCGGACGAGGTCGCCGGTCCGGTACATGCGCTCGCCGGGGCCTCCGAACGGGCAGGCGACGAACCGGTCCGCGGACAGGGCCGGGCGGCGCAGGTAGCCGCGGGCCAGGCCGTCGCCCGCGAGGTACAGCTCGCCGGGCACGCCGACGGGGACCGGCTGGAGCCGCTCGTCCAGCACGTAGGCGCGCGTGTTGGCCATCGGGCGGCCGATCGGCGCGAGCCCCTCGGCGTTGCCGTCGTCGTACCAGCCGGTGACGAAGACCGTCGCCTCGGTGGGGCCGTAGATGTTGGAGATGCGGGCGTCCGGCAGCAGCGCCCGGACGTCCCGGACGAGCTGCGGCGGCAGCGCCTCGCCGCCCAGCGCCACGTCCCCGGCGTCCAGTCTGAGCTGGGGGGACGACTCCCCAGACCCCCCGGCAACGGCATGCTGGGTCCCGCCGCGCGCCAGCAGCACCGACACCGCCGACGGGACGCCGCTGATCAGCGTCCCGGACCAGCCGCCGCGCTCGGCGACCTCCAGGAGGTCGCGGACGACCTCGATCTCGCCGCCGACCGTGAGCGGCACCAGCCACTCGAACACCGACACGTCGAAGTTCAGCGACGTCGAGAACAGCACGCGCCGCATCCGGTCGGGGCCGTAGCTCACCATCGACTCGGCGCAGAAGTCCACGACGTTGGCGTGGGAGATCACGACGCCCTTGGGGCGGCCCGTCGAGCCGGACGTGTAGATGACGTACGCCGGGTTCCCGGGGCGCAGCGGCCGGACGCGCTCGGCGTCGGTGAGGTCGCCGCCGGGCAGCCCGTCGAGGGACAGCGCGTCGAGTTCGACGCGGGGCGTCCCGCCGGGCAGGCCGGCGCCCGCGGTGGTGATGACGCAGGCGGGGGCGGCGTCCTCCAGCATGTAGGCGATGCGGTCGGGCGGGTACGCCAGGTCGATCGGCTGGTACCCGGCGCCCGCCTTCAGCACGGCCAGCGCCGCGACCACCAGGCGGGCGTCGCGCGGCAGGGCCAGGGCGACGAAGTCCTCGGCGCCGACGCCGCGCGCCACCAGGTGCCGGGCGAGCCGGTTCGCGCGGGCGTTCAGCTCGGCGTAGGTGATCCGGTCCGCGCCCGCGACGACGGCGGTCGCGTCCGGGGTGCGGGCGGCCTGCGCCTCGACCAGGTACGGGACGACGGCGGGCGCGACCGGCAGGGCGGTGTCGTTCCACCGGTTCAGCAGGGTGTCGCGCTCGGCGGCGTCCAGCAGGTCGACGGCGCTGAGCGGCAGGGACGGGTCGGCGGCGACCTGGGCGAGCAGCCGCTCCAGCCGGGCCGCCATCGACGCGGCGGTCTCCGGGTCGAACAGGTCGAGCGCGTACTCCAGCCGGCAGTCGATCCCGGCGGGGGCGCCGGCCGCGTCCTGCGTCTCGTCCACCAGCAGCGCGAGGTCGAAACGGGACACGCCCGGGTCGACCGGCTCCAGCGCGACCGTCAGGCCGGGCAGCTCGACCCGCGCGGACGGGTTGTTCTGGATCGAGATCATCGCCTGGAACAGCGGGTGCCGCGCCATCGACCGCTGCGGGTTCAGCACCTCGACGAGCCGCTCGAACGGGACGTCCTGGTTCGCGAACGCGGCGAGGTCGGCCTCGCGGACGCGGCCGAGGAGCTCGGCGAACGACGGGTCGCCGGAGGTGTCGGTGCGCAGCACGAGCGTGTTCACGAACACGCCGACCAGGTCGTGCACGGCCTCGTCGCCGCGGCCCGCGACGGGCGAGCCGATCGGCACGTCGGTCCCGGCGCCGAGCCGGGTGAACAGGCCCGCGAGCGCGGCCTGCAGCACCATGAACAGGCTGGCGCGGTGGTCGCGGCCGAGCGCGGTGAGCGCGGCGTGCAGGCCGGCCGGCAGCGTGAACGGGTGCTGCGCGCCCCGGTAGGTGGCGCGGGCGGGGCGCGGCCGGTCCGCGGGGAGCGCCAGCTCCTCCGGGAGCCCGGCGAGGGCGTCCCGCCAGTGCGCGAGCTGCCGGCTGATGACGCTGCCCGGGTCGTCCTCGTCGCCGAGGACCTCCCGCTGCCAGAGCGCGTAGTCGGCGTACTGGACGGGCAGCGGCGCCCACTGCGGCTCGTCGCCGGCGGCGCGGGCGGCGTAGGCGGTGATGAGGTCGGTCGCGAGGGGCTCCATCGACCAGCCGTCGCCGGCGATGTGGTGCATCACCAGCAGGAGGAGGTGGTCGTCGGCGGCGACGCGGAAGACGTGCGCGCGGACGGGCGGCTCGGCGGCCAGGTCGAACCCGCGCGTCGCGGCCTCGAACACCGCGTCCCGCAGCCCGTCCCGGCCGCAGTCGGTGACGACGGGCGCGGCCTCGAACTCGTCCAGGGCGAGGACCCGCTGGTAGGGCTCGCCCTCCACCTCCGTGAACACGGTGCGGAGGGCCTCGTGCCGCGCCATCATGTCGCGCATCGCGGCGCGGACGGCGTCCAGGTCGAGCGAACCGGTCAGCCGCAGCGGGATCGGGATGTGGTAGGTCGCGTTCGCGCCTTCGAGGTCGTGGATGAACCAGAGGCGCCGCTGCGCGTACGAGACGGGGACGAGGCCGGGGCGCTCGGCCGGGACGAGCTTCGGCCGGGACTCCCCGTCCGTCTCCTCGATGGAGGCGGCGAGCGCGGCGACGGTCGGGGCCTCGAACAGCGCCCGGACGGCCAGTTCCGCGTTCAGCGCGGCGCGGGCGCGGGCCACGACCCGGGTCGCCTTCAGCGAGTCGCCGCCGAGGTCGAAGAAGTTGTCGTCGACGCCGACCCGCTCCACGCCGAGCACCTCGGCGAACACCGCGCACAGCGTCTCCTCGCGGGCGTCGCGGGGCGCGCGGCCGGGCGCGGAGGCCGCGGCGAAGTCGGGCGCGGGGAGCGCGGCCCGGTCGAGCTTGCCGTTCGGGTTCAGCGGCATCTCGTCCAGCACGACGACCGCCGCCGGGACCATGTACTCGGGCAGGACCGTCGCGACCGACCGCTTCAGCTCGGCGGCGTCGACGCCCTCGGAGACGACGTAGCCGACGAGGACGGTGTCGCCCGCGCTGTCCCGGCGGGCCACGACGACGCTCTGCGTCACGGCCGGATGCGCCGCGAGGGTCGTCTCGATCTCGCCCGGCTCGATCCGGAAGCCGCGCACCTTGACCTGGTGGTCGAGGCGGCCGAGGTACTCGATCCGGCCTTGCCCGTCCCACCGGACGAGGTCGCCCGTCCGGTACATGCGCTCGCCGGGGCCGCCGAACGGGCAGGCGACGAACCGGTCGGCGGACAGCGCCGGGCGGTTCAGGTAGCCGCGCGCGAGGCCGTCGCCCGCGAGGTACAGCTCGCCAGGGACACCGGCCGGGACGGGCTTGAGCGCCGCGTCCAGCACGTACGCGCGGGTGTTGGCGATCGGGCCGCCGATCGGGGCGTGGCCCGCGGTGTTGCCGTCGTCGAACCACGCCGTCGCGTAGACGGTCGCCTCGGTCGGGCCGTAGATGTTGGAGACGCGGGCGCCCGGGACGAGGGCGCGCAGGTCCTGGACGAGCCGGGCCGGGAGCGCCTCGCCCGCGAGCACGATGTCGCCCGCCTCCAGGTCGAGTCCTCCCCGGGGGGACGACACCCCAGACCCCCCGCCAACAGCGCCGAGTCCTCTCGGGGGGGACGACCCCCCAGACCCCCCGCCAACAGCGCCCAGTCCGGTCGCGAGCAGCGCCGACATCGCCGACGGGACGCCGGAGACGAGCGTGCCGCGCCAGCCGCCGCGCTCCGCCACGTCCAGCAGGTCGCGGACGACCTCGATGTGGCCGCCGACCGTGAGCGGGGTCAGCCACTCGAACACCGACACGTCGAAGTTCAGGGACGTGGAGAACAGCACCCGGGCCAGGCGGCCGGGCCCGAACTCCTCCTTCGCCCAGGCGCACAGGTCGACGGCGCTGGCGTGGGACACGACGACGCCCTTGGGGCGTCCCGTCGAGCCCGAGGTGTAGATGACGTAGGCCGCGTTGCCCGGGCGGAGCGGCCGGACGCGGTCGGCGTCGGACGGCGCCTCGGCGGACTCGCCGCTCAGGTCGAGGCGGTCCAGCAGGACGCGCGGGGTCGTGCCCGGCAGGTCGGCGCCGGACGTCGTGACGACGCAGGCCGGGGACGCGTCGTCCAGCATGAACGCGACGCGGTCGGCCGGGTAGGCCAGGTCGACCGGCTGGTAGGCGGCGCCCGCCTTCAGCACGGCGAGGGCGGCGACGACGAGGGTCTCGTCGCGCGGCAGGGCCAGCGCGACGAAGTCCTCCGCGCCGACGCCGCGCCCGATCAGGTGGCGGGCGAGGCGGTTGGCGCGCTCGTCCAGCTCCCGGTAGGTCAGCGTGGCGCCGCCGTGCGTGACGGCCGGGGCGTCCGGGGTGCGGGCCGCCTGCGCCTCGAACAGCTCGGGCACGACGGCCGGCTCGACCGCCGCGGCCGTGTCGTTCCACTCGTGCAGGACGCGGTTCCGCTCGGCGTCGTCCAGCAGCTCGATCCCGCGGAGCGGGGTGGACGGGTCGGCGTCGCCCAGCTCTCGCAGGAACCGCACGTAGCGGTCCAGGTGCGTGGAGACCTGCTCCCCGGTGTAGAGGTCGGGGTGCGCCTCGAAGTCGACGCGCATCCCGGCGCCGTCGAAGTTGTCGTAGATGTTGATCGACAGGTCGTCGATCGGGCCGGTCGTGATGGCGTGCGCCCGCGCCGGCAGGCCCCCGAAGTCGAGCCGGTAGTCGAACGCCATGATGTTGATGACCGGCCCGTACAGGCGGCGGCGCTCGCCGAGCAGCCTCAGGTCGCGCAGCAGGTCCTCGCGCCGGTAGCGCTGGTGGCGCAGCGCCCGCGCCGTCGCCCGGGTCACCGTGCGGACGAGGTTCTCGACCGTCATGTCCGGGCGGACGGTGACGCGCAGCGGCAGCACCGTCGACAGCATGGCCGGGGTCTCCAGGGCCGCCTGCGACGTGCGGCCCGACACCGCGAGGCCCAGGATCACGTCCTCGGTGCCCGTCATCCGCGCCACGTACGCGGCGGTCGCGGCGATCGCAAGGCCCTGCGTCGCGGTGCGCAGCCGGCGGGCGCCCGCCGCCAGCCCGGCGGTCTCCTCCGGCGGGACGACGGAGATCCGGCTCAGGTAGTCGGAGGTCGGCTCGGCCATCTCGTCCGACAGCGACACCGCCACCGGCCGGTCGGCGAACCGGTCCGTCCAGTAGGCCCGGTCCCGCTCGAACCTCTCCGACGCCCGGTAGGCGGCGTCCGCGGCGAGCAGGGCCCGGTAGTCGCCGACCGCCGCCGGGACGTACTCGCCGCCGTTCGCCAGGAGGGTGTAGACCTCGGCGGCGCGGCGGCTGATGAGCAGGCCGGAGTAGGCGTCCAGGATCGTGTGGTGGGCACGGAGGAACCACCGGTGCAGGTCCGGGGAGAGCCGCAGCAGCGCCGTGTGGAACAGCCGCTCGCCGTCCGGCGGCAGCGGCGCCGACATCCGCTCCCGCATCCACGCGCGCGCGGCGGCCTCCGGGTCGGGCTCCCCGGACAGGTCCACGAGCGGGATCGACACGCTCGCGTCCGGGTCGAGGACCTGCCGCGGCCCCTCGTCCGTCTCGGTCAGCCGGGCGTTCATCGCGGGCGCCTCGTGCGCCGCGATACGCGCCACCCGGTCGAACAGCTCGTGGTCGACCGGGCCCTCGATCTCGATGTACTGCGCGATGTGAATCGGCGTTTCCGGCGCCAGCTGCTGCGCGTACCAGACGCTCTGCTGAGCGGCCGAAAGAGGAACGAACTCGGTGGACATCAAGCGGCACTTTCCCGGTCGAAGGGGGTTTCCTTTACGCCCGGCATCGGAACCGGCAGGGCACCGGCGGGCGGAAAATCAGAGAGAATGACCACAGAACTGATCGGGCTTTCCCCGTCCCCTTTCACCCCGAGCCGCCGCCGGGAACGCGATCGGCCCGCGTTTTCCCGGAGTCAACGCCCTGTGTTCCCGCCAATACAGAGCGCCGCCGCTTTCCGCTCTCGACCGGAACCGCCCTCGACCCACGTTCTACTCAGGAGTAGCGGAGTCACAGTCAACCAGCCTGTCACATGCCTCGCAATCCCCTCAAAAGTAGAACTTGGCCGGTCCCATTGCTAACAGGAGTGACAAAACGGCCGGTGCGCGCGCTGCGCCGACGCGGGCGCGACGCTCATCGGATGACAAAGGTTGGCAACCCGATCGGCCCAATCCGGTCACCCAGCGTGATCATCAGCGGGCCGGGTACTCGTGCACGACCACCGCGGCGGCGCCGACCCCCGGGTGGCGCTGCAGGACCGCCTCGATCTCGCCCAGCTCCATCCGCACCCCGGCGATCTTGACCTGCCGGTCGACGCGTCCCAGGTACTGCAGGGTGGGCCGGTCCTCGCCGCCCGCGCCGGCCGGCAGCAGCCGCACCGCGTCGCCCGTCCGGTAGAGGCGGCCGGTCGGGGACGCCGGGTCGAACGGGTCGCGGTAGAACGCCTCGCGCGTGCGCTCGTCGTTGCCGAGGTAGCCGCGGCCCACGACCACGCCGCCGACGAACAGCTCGCCGGTCTCGCCGACGTCGCAGGCCGCCCAGGCGCCGTCGTCGTCCTGGCGCAGCACGTACAGGCGGGCGTTCACGATCGGGGTGCCGATCGGGAGGCGGAGGAGCTCCAGGTCGCCGGCGGTCACGGTGTGGTGGGTGACGTCGTCGGAGCACTCGGTCGGGCCGTAGGCGTTGAGCAGCCGGGCGTGCGGCATCGCGTCCAGCCAGCGGCGCGACAGCTCGGCGGGCAGCTCCTCGCCGGTCGCGATCATCCAGCGCAGGCCCGCCAAGGCCCCCCTCCGGGGGGTCTGGGGGGTCGCCCCCTCAGGATGAGACGAGCCCCTCCGGGGGGTCTGGGGGGTCGCCCCCTCAGGATGAGACGAGCCCCTCCGGGGGGTCTGGGGGGTCGCCCCCTCAGGATGAGACGAGGAGTCGGGCGTCAGGTCGTCCAGCAGATGCCTGACCATGGTCGGGACGAGCTCGACGACCGTGATGCCCCGGTCGTCCACGGCGCGGGCGAACGCCTCCGGGTCGTGCGCGACGCCGTCGCCGACGACCTCGACGCGCCCGCCGAGCAGCAGCGGGCACAGCATCTGCCAGATCGAGATGTCGAAGCCGAGCGGGGCGGTGAACGCGACGGCGTCCGCGCCGGTCAGCTCCAGGTCGACGATCTTCGCCCAGAGGTGGTTGAGCATGCCCTGGTGCTCCACGACCGCGCCCTTCGGACGGCCCGTGGAACCCGAGGTGAACAGGACGTACCGGGGCTGGTCCAGGGAGGTCAGGCGGGGGTCGCCCGGCCACGGGGCGAGGCCCTGCGCGCCGGCCGCGGCGACGACCCGGCAGCCGGCGTCCGCCGCGCCCTCCAGCAGGGCCGGGGCGGGGCGCGCGGCGTCCACCGTGACCAGCACGGACGCGCCGGCCTGGGCGAGCACGTCGCGGACGCGCCCGGCGGGCCACGTCTCGTCCGCGGGCACGTACAGGGCGCCGATCAGCTCGATCGCGAGGAACGCGGCGATCACGGCGGCGCAGCGCTCGCCGCCGACGCCGACGACCGTGCCGGGCCGGACGCCCTCCGCCTCCAGCAGCGCGGCGATGCGGCGCGCCTCGGCGGCCAGCCCGGCATAGGACAGGGTGCGGTGCTCGTCGGCGACCGCGGGGCGGTCGCGCTCGGCGGCGAACCGTTCCACGCGGGCGATGACGGAGTCGGCGAGGTCGACGTCCAGCTCGCGGAGCATCCCGTGCCGCGCGGCCAGCTCCCGCGCCCGCTCCGCCTGGTCGGCGGGGACGTCCAGGGCGGGCAGCCCGGTCAGGGGGAGCAGCCGGTCCACGGCGGGTCCGCGAGCATGCATCATAACTCTCCGTGATGTAGAACCACTCCGCTGTAACTGCAATACAAGCGGAGGCCATAGCTTATGTCCGGCACCCGCCAGAAGCACCTCGCATTCAACCCTACCGGTCGGTAAGTAGGGGGTTGCGATGGGAAGATGCCCGAAGGTACGGTGATGCTCCGCATGGCTCTGGCGTGAGGCCCGCGGCAAACTCGGGGGAAGATGAGGGAATTGTTTCTTCATTTGAGGGTGGACGCGTGCCGATAATCACCTCGCCGCAGGATTTCAATGTCGACGACCTTTACGTCGATTTGCGGCATGTCATCGAACGGCCGCTCTACCTCAAATGCGAGGGCTTCAATTTCGCCGGCTCGGTCAAGCTGAAGGCGGCCGCCGCGATGGTGGAGGCGGCCGAGCGCGAGGGCGCCCTCACCGCCGACTCGGTCATCGTCGAGTCGTCGTCCGGCAACCTCGGCATCGCGCTCAGCCTGATCGCCGCGAGCCGCGGCCTGCGGTTCGTGTGCGTCACCGACCCGCGCTGCAACCCCGCGTCGATGCGGGTCATGCGGGCGCTCGGCGCCGAGGTCCTCGTCGTGTCCGACAAGGACGCCAACGGCGGCTACCTCGGCGGGCGCATCCAGCACGTCCGGAACCTGTGCGAGTCGGACGAGCGGTACGTGTGGCTGAACCAGTACGCCAACCGCAACAACTGGATGGCCCATTACCGCGGGACCGCCCCGGCGATCGACCGCGAGTTCCCCGACCTGGAGGTTCTCTTCGTCGGGGCCGGCACGACCGGGACCCTGATGGGCTGCGCCCGCTACTTCCGCGAGCGCAAGCGCCCCGTGACGATCGTGGCGGTCGACGCGGTCGGCTCGGTCACCTTCGGCGGCATCCCGGAGCGGCGGATGGTGCCCGGCCTCGGCACCAGCAGCAGGCCGTCGCTGGTGGACGAGTCGTTCATCGACGACGTGGTGCACGTCCCCGAGCCCGACACGATCCGGACCGTGCACGCGCTCGCGTCCCGGGGGTTCCTGTTCGGCGGCTCCACCGGCACCGTCGTGTCGGGCGCGTCCCGCTGGCTGGACGCCAAGTACCCCGGTGAGGACCCGGTCGCCGTCGCCATCGCCCCCGACCTCGGCGAGCGCTACCTGGACTCGATCTACGAGGAGAGCTGGGTGCGCGAGCACTTCGGCGACCTGTTCTCCGGCGCGGCCGGTATCCTCGGCGACTGATCATCGAGAAAACACGGAGTTTCCCATCATGACGCAGGTCCCAGCATTCGCCGTGGTCTCCGGCGCCCAGGTCCACGAGGCGGTCGCCGGGCGCGAGGAGGAGGTCACCCGGATGGTCGAGGCGGCCTACCGGCTGCACGGCGAGGGGCTGACCGTCAACCCGGACTCCTACTTCCTGCGCTTCCCGGACCGCCCGTCCGACCGGATCATCGCCCTGCCCGCCTCGGTCAAGGGCGGCGTCGGCGTGCACGGCATCAAGTGGATCTCCAGCTTCCCCGGCAACGTCGCCAACGGCATCCCGCGCGCGTCGGCCGTGCTCATCCTGAACGACGCGGAGACCGGCTACCCGTTCGCCTGCCTGGAGAGCTCGATCATCTCCGCGGCCCGCACCGCCGCGTCCGCCGCCCTCGCCGCCGCCGCCCTCGCCGACGCCCGCGGCGCCCGCCCCCGCCGGGTCGGCTTCATCGGCGTCGGGCTCATCGCCCGCTACCTCCACACCTACCTGGCGGGCAACGGCTTCGCGTTCGACGAGCTCGGCGTCCACGACCTCTCCCGCGAGCACGCCGAGGGCTTCAAGGGGTACCTGGAGCGGACGGAGAAGGGCGAGGTCGTGATCCACGACTCGGCGGAGTCGCTGATCCGCTCGTCCGACCTGATCGTCTTCGCGACCGTCGCCGGCGAGCCGCACGTCCACGACCCGGCCTGGTTCGAGCACGGCCCCCTCGTCCTGCACGTGTCGCTGCGGGACCTCTCCCCCGAGATCATCCTGTCGTCCTACAACGTGGTGGACGACGTCGAGCACTGCATGAAGGCCAGCACGTCCCCGCACCTGGCCGAGCAGAAGGCCGGCAACCGCGACTTCGTCGCCGGCACCCTGTACGACGTCCTGACGGGCAAGACGGCGCCGCCGGCCGGCAAGCCGGTGGTCTTCTCCCCGTTCGGCCTCGGCGTCCTGGACCTGGCGGTGGCGAAGTACGTGTACGAGCAGGTCGCGGCGTCGGGCGCGCTGCACACCGTCCCCGGCTTCTTCCACGAGCTGAAGCGCTACGGGTGACGCCGCGCGGAACGCGTCCGGCCGCCCGCCGCCGGCCGGCGGTCCGGCGGTCCGGCGGTCCGGCGGTCAGAGCCCGATCTCGGCCTTGGCGCCCATGTAGGAACCGGCGCCGGGCCATCCGGCGCGGGCCAGCTCCGCGAACCGCTCGGAGAACCCGAGGCGCGGCAGCTCGGCGAACTCGACGAACCGCACGCCGCGGATCGGCCAGGTGTCCAGGCCGGCCGCGATGTCGCCGGCCGTCCCGCCCACGCGCCTCGCCTCGAAGGTGACGTGCAGGACGTGGGGGCCTCCGTCCGGCAGGTGGTCGCAGACGTACAGGAGCCGTCCGACCTCCACGGCGAGGCCGGTCTCCTCGCGCATCTCCCGGACCAGCGCGCCGGCCAGGGGCTCCCCCTCCTCGACCTTCCCGCCGGGCAGCGACCACGACCGCCCGCCGCCGGTGTCCTGGTCGAGGAGCAGGACGCGCCCGTCCTCGACGACCACTCCCGTGACGCGTACCAGCATTCGCGCAACCTACCGGTCAGGCGGCCCGCATCGCGGGCCCGATCCCGTGGGCCGGGGGCCGTCAGACCTCGATGACGACCTTGCCGGAGACGCCCTTGCGCTTGGCCTCGAACGCTTCGCGGGTCTCGGCCAGCGGGTAGACGGCGCCGACGTGGGCGCGGAGGCGGCCCGATGCGGCCAGCTTCGCGAGTTCGGCGAGCTGGTCGCGGTCGGGCTCGACGATGAAGAAGACGGCGCGTCCCCCCGCGGGCTCGACCGGCGGCGGAGCGGTGATCGAGACCAGCGCGCCGCCGGGCTTGACCGCGCCCGCGGAGCGGGCGAGCAGGTCGCCGCCGATGGTGTCGAAGACGAGGTCGACGGGCTCGACGGCGTCCTCGAACCGCTGCCGCTCCAGGTCGATGAAGGCGTGCGCCCCCATCTCGGCCGCGACCCCGGCGGCGTGGGCCCGGCCGGTGGCGATGACGTGCGCGCCGGCGTCGCGCGCCAGCTGGACGGCCAGGCCGCCCGTGCCGCCGCCACCGCCGTGCACGACGACGGTCTGCCCGGATTCGAGCCCGCCGTGGACGAAGAGCCCCTGCCAGGCGGTGAGCCCGGCGATCGGCAGCGCCGCCGCCGCGGTGAACTCCAGCGGGTCGGGCAGCCGGGCGAGGTTGCGCGCCTCGACCGCGACGTACTCGGCCGCCGCGCCGTCGCGGTGCCAGTCGGCCAGGCCGAACACGCGGTCGCCGACGGCCGGCCCCGTGGTCCCGTACGCGACCTCGGCGACCACCCCGGCGACGTCGTGCGCCGGGATCGACGGCGTCCGGTCGCGTCCGGCCCGGTCCACCCAGGTGCCCGGCCAGTCGAGCTCGTCCGGCACCAGCCCCGCCGCGTGCACGCGCACGACGACGTCGCCCGTGGCCGGACCCGGTCGCGGCGCGTCCTCGACGACGAGCCCTTCGCTCCCGCCGCGCCGGTGAATGCGCACAGCCCTCATGGTCATCCCCTTCCCTCCGTAGGACGTCTTCCCCGAGACCTCCGATTCGATCACGACGGCCGCCGGTATCGGGGACGTTGCGGCCCGGGACAGATAGAACGGGGCTGAGTGGGCACGGTTCGTTCATGGATGAGCGTGATGCCAGGCGCGGAGACGTCCAGGGGCTCTCCGACTTCGAGCTGGTCGTGTACGAGACCGTGGCGGAGATCGACAAGGAGCGCGGCGCGGCCGACTTCGAGACGATCGAGGCGCTCGTCGAGGCGCCCGAAGAGGATCTGTGGGCGGCGCTCGGGCATCTGGTGTCGATCAACCACCTGCGTTCGACCGGCGAGGGGTACGTGCTCGGGCCGCACGACTGGGCGCCCTGACCGTCCCGGTGGATGGGAACGCCGGTGGGACGGGCGCCCCGGCGCGCGGCACGATGGCCCGGTAAGCCGGGACACGTGTGGGAGGCCGCCGGAATGAAGCTCGTCGTCACCGAGGAACAGCGGGAGCTGCGCGACGCGCTGCGGCGCTTCTTCGCCGACCGGTCCCCCGCCGCCGAGGTGCGGCGGCTCATGGAGACCGCGGAGGGCTACGACCCCAAGATGTGGGCGCAGATGGCCGAGCAGCTCGGGCTGCAGGGCCTCGCCATCGCCGAGGAGCACGGCGGCGCCGGGTTCGGCGTGCGGGAGCTCGCGGTCGTGTTCGAGGAGATGGGACGGGCCGCCGTGTGCGCCCCCTTCCTCGCGACGATCACGGCGGCGGCGGCGCTGGAGGCCGGTGAGGGCGGGCACGACCTGCTGCCCGGGATCGCCGACGGCTCGGTCATCGCGACGCTGGCGGTGGCCGAGGACGGCGGGTCCTGGGAGCCCGGCGACGTCCGGGCCGTGTTCGAGGACGGTGTGCTCCGGGGCGGGAAGAGCTTCGTCTTGGACGGGCACATCGCCGATCTCGTCCTCGTCGCGGCGCGGGGCGAGGACGGCGTCGGCGTCTACGCCGTGGAGGAGGCGTCGCGGCTTACCCGGAGCCTCATGCCGACGCTCGACCAGACGCGGAAGCTGGCGCGGGTCGAGTTCGACGGCGTCCCGGCACGGCGGGTCGGCGGCGCGGACGCCCTCCGGCGCGCGCTCGACGTCGCGGCCGTGGCGCTGGCCGCCGAGCAGCTCGGGGGCGCGCAGCGGACCCTGGACATGACCGTCGAGTACGCGAAGGTGCGGCACCAGTTCGGGCGGCCGATCGGGTCGTTCCAGGCGATCAAGCACCGGTGCGCGGACATGTTCGTGCTGGTGGAGTCGGCCCGGTCGGCGGTGCTGAACGCGGCGGGCGCGGCCGACGAGAGCCCCGGGGAGCTGCCGGCCGCCGCCGCGCTGGCGAAGGCGTACTGCTCGGACGCCTTCTTCCACACGGCGGGCGAGGCCATCCAGCTGCACGGCGGCATCGGGTTCACTTGGGAGCACGACGCCCACCTGTACTTCAAGCGCGCCCAGGGGTCGCGCCAGCTGTTCGGCGCCCCGGACCGGCACCGGGAGCGGCTGGCCGCGCTCGCCGGGCTCACGGATGCAGCCGGAGCCCCTTGAGAACCTTGTCGACGCCGTTGCGCGGCCCGTGGACGGCGAACCCGACCAGGGGCATCTCCTCGGCCGCGACCGCCCGGACGGTCTCGCGGTTCGCCTCGTCGTGGCCGGTCTTGAACATGTCCTCGATGTAGACGGCGATGTCCATCCCGCGGGCCAGGGCCCGGCCGTGGGCGGTCATGATCGCGTCCGCGCCGGCCTCGTAGACCAGGACGGGCTGCCGGAACATCGCCAGGTAGGCGTTGCCGGACGCGTCCTCGTACGGCTCGCCGATGATGCCGGGCACGCCGCCCGCGACGGCCCCGGCGAGG
Source organism: Actinomadura monticuli (assembly GCF_041463655.1). Taxonomy (NCBI): domain Bacteria; kingdom Bacillati; phylum Actinomycetota; class Actinomycetes; order Streptosporangiales; family Thermomonosporaceae; genus Actinomadura; species Actinomadura monticuli. The sequence continues at coordinate 490,250 of NZ_JAXCEI010000003.1, read as the reverse complement.
AACGCGGTCACGTTGAGCCGCTGCCACGCGGCAAGGTCGTCCCGGACGACGATCCCGATCTTGGTGTCGAAACGCATGCCGGGAAGGGTGCCGCGCGGGACGGCCGCCCGTCTTGAACGCTCGTGCGCCAGACTGGACCCGTGGACTGGAGCCGGTACTGGCGGTCGCCCGACCGCCCCCTGGAGGCGATGCACGCGCACTTCGAGCGGCACGCCTACCACCGGCACAGCCACGAGACGTACTCGTTCGGCGTCACCGAGGACGGCTACCAGGCGTTCCGCTGCCGGGGCGGCGCCCACACCAGCGCGGCCGGGACGGTCATCGCGTTCAACCCCGACGACCCGCACGACGGGCACGCGGCCGACGAGCTGGGGTTCACCTACCGGATCGTGCACATCGGCCCGGAGCTGGTGTCGGGCGTGCTGGCCGACATCGCCGGCCGCCCGGCCGGGCTCCCGCTGTTCGACTCACCCACCGTCGACGACCCCGTCCTGGCGCGCAACCTGCGCGGGCTGCACGCGGCGCTCCTCGGCGGCGCGCCGGCGCTCCGCCGGGACGAGCTGCTGACCGCGACGGTCGGCGCGCTGGTCGACCGGGCCTCCACCCGGCGTCTGCACAGGTCAGGGGCGGGTGGCGCCGTCGAGCGGGCCAGACGCCGGCTGGAGGAGTCCTCCCTGGGCGACGTCGGCGCCGACGAGCTGGCGGCGGCGGCGGGGTGCAGCCGGTTCGCCCTCTACCGGGGGTTCCGGCGCGCGTACGGGATGGCGCCGAGCGACTACCAGCGCCAGCTCCGGCTGCGCGCGGCCCGCCGCATGCTCGCCCGGGGCGACGCGATCGGGGACGTCGCGGCGGCCACCGGCTTCGCCGACCAGAGCCATCTGACGCGCTGGTTCGTCCGCTGCTACGGGATGACGCCGGGCCGCTTCCAGGGGGCCGGTTAAGGAAGAATGCCCGTCATGAGACGGGCGAGCGGGGCGATGTTCGGGCTGGCGTACGGCGACTCCCTCGGGGCGCCGACCGAGTTCCTCACGATGAAGCAGATCCACCGGAGGTTCGGCGACCGCGGGCCGGCGCGGCTCGACGGCGACCCGGCGCTCGTCACCGACGACACGCAGATGGCGATCGCGGTCGGGCTCGCGCTCCTGGACGCCCTGGACAACCCGCCGTTCACCCCCGACCTGATCACGCCGATGTGGCGGCGGCGCTTCGTCGACTGGCTGAACAGCCCGGACAACAACCGGGCACCGGGCAACACCTGCCTGCGCGCGTGCCGGGGCCTGGCCGCGGGAAAGCCCTGGGTGGACGCCACCGTGGCGGGCTCCAAGGGGTGCGGCGCGAACATGCGGGTGGCGCCGGTCGGGCTCGCGCCCGGTCTCACCGACGACACCAGGGCGGGCGCGGCGCAGCTCCAGGCCGCTCTCACCCACGGCCATCCGACCGGGCTGGCCGCCAGCGAGCTGACCGCGTTCGCCGTCCGGTGGCTGGCCGACGGCATGGACCCCGCCGACCTGCCCGGGGCCCTGCGCGCCCGCTGCCACGAGCAGCGCACCGTGTACCACGGGCGCTGGCTCGGCGACCTGTGGCGGCGGCCCGGCATGGACGCCGAGGAGACGTTCATCGCGCGCGGCTGGGACGAGTGCCTGGCCGCGCTCGACCGCCTGGACGAGGCCGTCCGGCGCGGCGACCGCGCGGCGGACCCCTGCGAGAGCACCGGCGCGGGCTGGGTGGCCGAGGAGGCCCTCGCGACCGGCCTGCTCTGCTTCCTGCTGTTCCCGGACGAGCCGGTCGAGGCGATCCGGCGCGGCGCCGCCAGCTCCGGCGACTCCGACTCGATCGCCTGCCTGGCGGGCGCGTTCGCGGGCGCCCGGCTCGGCATGGACGCCTGGCCGGCCGAGTGGTCCGCCCGCATCGAGTACGCCGGCGACCTGGAGACCATCGGCCGGGCCTGGGACTGACCTCCGAGAGCACCGCTCTTGACGCGCGCCCACCCGAAGGCTAATTTCATTAGCTATAGAGCTACTGAAGTTTAGGAGTGCGCGATGAGCGAGACCCGGTTCCTCGACCTGCCCGGCGGGCGGCTCGCCTACGACGACACCGGCGACGGCCCCCTGGTCGTCTGCCTCCCCTCAATGCTCGACCTCCGGTCCCAGTACCGGTTCCTGCGGCCCCTGCTACTGGAGGCCGGGTACCGGGTCGTGACCGTCGACCAGCGCGGCATGGGCGAGAGCAGCGCGCGCTGGCCCGAGTACGGCAGCACGCCGCTGGCCCGCGACCTGCTGGCGCTGCTGCGGCACCTGGACGCCGGGCCCGCCCTGGTCTACGGCTGCTCGAACGGCGCGGCGGCCGCCGTCTGGGTCGCGGCCGAGGCGCCCGAGCTGATCGAGGGCCTCGTGCTGGCGGCGCCCTTCGTCCGGGACGGCAAGGGCGGGTTCGCGCAGAAGCTGACCATGGCCCTGATGCGGGTCCCCGGACTGGCCCTGCCGCTCTACATGTCCTACTACCCGAAGTGGGAGCCGAAGCCCCCGGCCGACTTCGCCGAGCACAAGGCGAAGCTGAAGGCCGGCTTCAAGGAGCCGGGCCGCAGCAAGGTCATCGCCGACTACCTGAGCATGTCGCACGCCGAGGCCGAGGCGCGGCTCGACCGGGTCCAGGCGCCCGTGCTCGTCATCATGGGGACGGGCGACATCGACTGGCCCGACCCGGCCGCCGAGGCCGCGTGGGTCGCGCGGAAGCTGGACGGGCAGGTCGTCCTCCTGGACGGCGCCGGCCACCACCCGCACGTCGAGTTCCCCGAGCGGGTCGCCGAAGCGGTCACGGCCTTCCAGCGATCCCTCTGAACCGCCTCTTTCCGGGGGATCGTCTCGCGCGCCCGAGCCCGGCGCGCCCCGCGCGGGCGTCAGGACGCCGTCCAGCCCGTCCATGAGTCGATGGCGATCGCGATGACCGGGCCTTCGGGCGGGTGCTCGCGGTACTGGGCGTAGCGGGCGGCGAGGAGGCCGATGGGCCCGGCCATCCGCGCGGGGTCGTCGACGACGGCCGCGCGGCCGTCCACGCGGACCCACCACAGGCGGGACCAGTCGTCCTCGTAGTGGTCGGCGAGCAGCGCGACGCGCGGGTTGGCGCGGACGTCGGCCAGCCGGCGGAGGCCCCGGGTGCTCTTGGGCTTGTGGTCGACGGCCGTGTAGACGCTGCCCCGGTGGACGGCGAACGTCACGGGGACGAGGTGCGGCCGCCCGTCCTCCCCCACGGTCGCCAGGCGCAGGACCGGAACCTCCGCCAGGAGGCGGCGGGCGTCGTCCGGCGCGAGCTTCGGCACCCCCTCACCCTGCCACGTTCAGTCCTGGAAGTCCGGCGGCCGGTGCTCCTTGCGGGCCCTGATCGCCTCCTCGAAGTTGTGCGTGGTGAGGCGGACGTAGAGCTGGGCGAGCCCCTCCTGGCCCATGTGCGCCTCAAGGCTCGCGGCGTCCAGGCCGGACCACAGCATCCGCTTGGTCAGCTCGACGCCGGGGCGGCTGAACGCGGCGATCCGCTCGGCCAGGTCGTAGCCGGCGTCGAGGAGCTCGTCGGACGGGACGACCCGCGAGAGCAGCCCGATGCGCTCCGCCTCGGCCGCGTCGACGTCGCGGCCGGACAGCATCAGCTCGAAGGCGCGGGACGAGCCGATCGCGCGCGGCAGCAGGTAGCTGAGGCCCAGTTCGCTCGCCGTCAGCCCGTTGTTGATGCCCGCCGCGCGGAACAGGGCGGTCTCGGCGCCGAGCCGGATGTCGGCGGCCAGCGCCAGGCAGAGCCCGCCGCCGATCGCCGGGCCGTTGACCGCCGCGATGACCGGCTGGTGGACGCGCCGCATCGCGCGGACCACGTCGTCCAGCAGCTCCATGGAGCGCAGCGCGATGGTCGGAAGCGTCAGGCCGTCGATGCCGGGGATGTGGCCGGGGTTCTCCAGGTCGGCGCCGGAGCAGAAGCCGCGCCCGGCGCCGGTGACGACGACGGCGCGGGTGTCGTTGTCGCGGCTCACCTCTTCGAGCGCCTCGCGGAACGGCACCATCACGTCGAACGCCATCGCGTTCATCCGCTCGGGCCGGTTGAGCGTGATGAGGGTGACGTGCGGGCGCGGCTTGTCGATCAGGACGAAGGGCAACGCGGGCCTCCCGAAGTGAACCTAACAAGCGTTAGGTTATACACGCGGGAAGTCCGGGGGCGCGAGGCCGCGCTCGACCACCCTCGCCAGCTCCTCGTCGGTCAGGACGCGCGGCTCGCCGATCGCCCTGGCCCGCACGTAGACGCCGCACAGCCACTCCAGCAGGCGCGCGTTCTCGAACGCCTCGTCCAGGTCGCGGCCGATCGCGACGCCGCCGTGGTTGGCCATCAGCGCGGCGCGCTTCCCGCCGGCCATGGCCGCCCGGACGTTCTCCGCCAGCTCGGGCGTCCCGTAGGTGGCGTACTCGGCGACCTTCACCACGCCGCCCAGCAGCAGCGTGTTGTAGTGGATCGGCGGCAGCTCGCGCATGGTCGTCGCCACGACGGCGCCGTAGGTCGAGTGCGTGTGGACGATCGCCGCCGCCGGCGTCGCGCCGTAGAGCGCGAGATGCATCGGCGTCTCGGACGAGGGGGCCCGATCCCCCTCGACGAGCTGCGAGGAGAGGTTCACGACCGGGCAGTCGGCGGGCTCCATGCGGTCCAGCATCATGCCGCCGGGCGTGACGGCGACGAGGTCGCCGGACCGGACGCTGACGTTGCCCGACGCGCCCGTCACGAGGCCGGCGCCGGCCAGCCGCCGGCCGATGGCGCACAGCTCCCGCCGTTCATCCTGCAACAACATGCGAATACCTCTCACGTTCCACGGTCTCCACCGCGTACGCTACGGCCCTGACGATCATTAAGGGGCCTGTCATGACCGTTGTCACTCTCGGTGCGCACATCCTCGACGTGCTCGCCCGCCCCGTGGAGGGCATCCCGGACGGCCAGGACACCGTCGTCGTGGAGCAGATCCGGGTCACCGCCGCGGGCGCCGCCGCCGGGACCGCGGTGGCGCTCGCCCGGCTCGGCAACGACGTCATCTCGGTCGGCGCGATCGGGGACGACGACCTCGGCGACCTGCTGGCCACGATCATGAGGCGCAACGGCGTGGACGTGACCGGCCTCGTCCGGCGCACCGCCGACCAGACGAGCGCGTCGATCCTGCCGATCCGGCCGGACGGCGGGCGGCCCAGCTTCCACGTCCCCGGCGCCAACCTGACCCTCACCACCGGCGCGGTCGGCCCCGGCCTGCTCGGCGCGGCGAGCGTCGTGCACCTCGGCGGGCCGGACGTCACGTTCGGGCTCAACGACCCGGCGTTCTTCGAGATGCTCGCCGCCGCCCGCCGGTCCGGCACCGTCGTGACGATGGACCTCCTGTCCACCATGCCCGACCTGCTGGCCGGCGCCGCCGCCTTCCTCCCCCACGTCGACCACTTCCTGCCGAACGAGGAGCAGGCCGCCGCCATGACCGGGGAGAGCGACCCGGAGAAGGCCGCGCGGGCGCTGCTCGGCCCGGGGCCGGGCACGGTGATCGTCACGCTCGGCGCGGAGGGCAGCCTCGTCGCGACCGGCGAGGACGTCCACCGGCTGCCCGCACTGCCGGTCGAGGTCGTCGACACGACCGGCTGCGGCGACGCGTACTGCGCCGGGTTCATCACCGGGCTGGAGCACGGCCGCGACGTCCTGGAGGCGGCCCGCTGGGGCACCGCCGCGGCGGCGACCGTCGCCCAGGGGCTCGGCTCCGACGCCTGCCTCACCGACCTGGACGCGGCCCTCGCCCTGCTGGCCTGAGTCAGATCTTCTGCTCGCGGCCCTCCCAGTACGGCTCGCGCAGGAGCCGCTTGTAGAGCTTGCCGGTCGGGGTCCGCGGCATCTCCGCGACGAAGTCGATCGAGCGGGGCGCCTTGTAGCCCGCCAGCGACGCGCGGACGTGCTCGATCAGCTCGCCCGCGAGGCCGTCGGACGGCGCGAACCCGTCGGACGGCTCGACGGCCGCCTTCACCTGCTCGCCGAACTCCTCGTCCGGGATGCCGAACACCGCCACGTCCCGGACGGCCGGGTGCGTGATGAGCACGCCCTCGATCTCCGCCGGGTAGATGTTCACCCCGCCGCTGATGATCATGTCGATGACGCGGTCGGCGAGGAACAGGTAGCCGTCCTCGTCCAGGTAGCCGACGTCGCCGGTGGTGAACAGGCCGTCCGCGCGGTGCACCGAGCGGGTCTTCTCCTCGTCGCCCCAGTACTCGACGTCGTCGCCGCTCGTGTAGCGGAAGAAGATCTGGCCGCGCTCGCCGGGCGCGGCGGGCTCGCCGTCCTCGCGCACGATGTGGACCTCGGTCGTCGGCAGCGGGCGGCCGACGCTCCCGGGCTTGCGCAGCCACTCCTCCGCCGTGATGACGCTGTTCACCGACGCCTCGGTCGAGCCGTAGTACTCGTGCACGATCGGGCCGAACCAGTCGATCATCCGCCGCTTCACCTCGGGCGAGCAGGGCGCGGCGCCGTGCCACACGACCGCGAGGCTGGAGCCGCCGAACGCGGCGCGGGTCTCCTCGTCCAGCCGCAGCAGCCGGACGAACTGGGTCGGGACGAGATGGACGTTCGTGATCGCGTGCTCGTCGATGAGCCGGAGCGTCTCGGCCGGGTCGAAGTCCCGCCGGATCACCACGGACCGCCCCCTGAGCAGGAACATCAGCGACCACAGCCACTGCGCCGAGTGGTAGACCGGGCCGACGAGCAGCGACCGCCCGCCCTCCGGGATGCGCAGGATCTCCGCGAACACGTCGCCGACGAGGCTCGCCGTCTCGATCGGGGCGCCGGCGCCGAGCTGCTTGCGGCTGACGCCCTTCGGCCGCCCGGTGGTGCCCGAGGTGTAGAACATCGGGAAGCCCATCACCGGGTCGGCGATCTCCCCGTCCGCGCCGGTCGCGAGGAACTCCTCGTAGGGGGTGAAGCCCTCGATCCCGTCGCCGAACGCCACGCGGGCCGCCAGGTCCAGGCCCTCGGACGCCTCGCGTGCGACGCCGCCGAACGCGTCCTCGGAGAACAGGACCCGGGCGCCCGCGTCCGTCAGCACGTAGCGCAGCTCGTCGGCCGTCCAGTGCCAGTTCACCAGCACGTACCGCAGGCCGATGTGCCCGGCCGCGCACATCAGCTCGAAGTACTCGCGCCGGTTGCCGGAGTGGATCGCGATCGCGTCGCCGGTGGCCAGCCCCAGCCCGCGCAGCGCGTCCGCCAGCCGGCCGGCCCTGGCGTCCAGCTCCCGCCAGGAGATGCTGCCCCGCTCGTCGGTGACCGCGGGTTCGTCCGGCTTCGCGTCGGCGTACGGGCGGAGCAGAGCGGCCATCGGCCACCTCCTGGGCGCGGCAGTGTCCTGGCTTGCGACTCTAGGACCGCCGCGCCCGGAAGGCCAGGTCAGAAAGCGGGCTGCCCGGCCGGGACTCCGTAGAGGACGGCGTCGGCCGCGCGGGCGAGCTGCTCCAGGCGGAAGACCTCCGTGCGGTGGAACGGCGGCGCGCCCGTCCGGGCCGCGACCAGCGCGACGGCCCCCATGGCCAGCGGGCAGACCGCGTACTGGGTGCCGTCCCGGGCGGTGAACGCGTGCGGCCGCAGCGGCAGCAGGCCCGGCAGGTCGGCGCCCGACACGCCGCCGACGCTGGCGTGCACGAGGAGCGCGCCCTCCTCGCCCATCGGCTCGGCGAGGCCGGCCCAGTCGGCGCTCAGCAGCGCCGGGACCGCGTCGGCCAGGATCTCCATGCCGCGCTCCGGGCAGCCCCCGACCTGGCCGATCACCTCCGCGTCCGGGAACGCCCCCTGCGGCTCCGCGGTCGGCCAGATCCCGACGACGTCCACGCCCTGGACGGCGCCGAGGCCGTCCATCAGCCGCTCGATGCCGGCGCCGGGCGGCCACGCGACGGTGAAGTCGTCCAGCGCCCGGCCGTTCCCCCGCTCCAGCACCGCCATCTGCACCACGTCGGCGCCCGCCGCGCCCAGGGTGCGGGCCACCTGCCCGAGCGATCCGGGACGGTCCGGCAGCCGGACGCGTATCCGCAGCAACATCGGCACCTCCAGTGTCCGTGCGATGTCCCCAGCCTGCGGGATGACCGTTTCCATGGTGTTACCCGGACGTGTCCTCCGGAGAAAACGAAGCCGCAAGTCGGTGCTGGAATGACGGGTACGGGTCAAACTAGAGTCCAGACAAGGTCATCATCGGGCCTGTCGTCCGCCTGCCGTCCAGCATTGAGGTAACCGCACGTGTCGAGGGACGGGGAACCCCCAGTCAACGAGGACTCCGGAGCCGAGCCGGAACCGGCCTCCGCCGGGGGCGGGGCCGCCGCGGACGAAGGGGCCGCCGGCGAGGCCGCCGGCGGCGCGGCGTTCCGCGCCGACGTCCGGGACGCCCTCGCGGGGCTGGCGGCGCGGCTCGACCGCGAGCACGAGCGGGCGGCGCACCGCGAGGCCGTCATCGACCGGCTGCACGAGGAGAACCAGCGGCTGCGGCGCGGGGAGCTCCAGGGGATGCTGGAGCCCGTCCGCACCGCGCTGTACCGGCTGCACGACCAGGCGCGCCGCGAGTCCGACCGGCTCGCCGCGCCCGACCTGGCCGAACCGCCCGACCCGCGGCAGACCGCGATGCTGCTCGCGGCGCTCGCCGACGACGTCGCGGACGCCCTCGCCCGGCTCGGCGTGGAGAGGTTCACGGTCGAGCCCGGCTCGCCCTACGACGCGTCCCGGCACCGCCCGGTCGCCGTCACGCCCGTGGCCGACCCGCTGCGCGACGGCACCGTCACCGCCGTCCAGTCCGACGGGTTCGAGCAGAGCGGCAAGGTGCTGCGCAAGGCGGCGGTCAGCGTCGGGAGGCTCGACGAGGGCGCGGGCGGCGCGGACGCGGATGGATTCGAGCCCGCCGTCAAGGCCGGCTCAAGTCGCCACGGCGGGACGGGACGTGGCGGGACGATGAACTCAGGACTCGGGACCGACAGGTGAGAGGGACATGGCTGTCTACGGGATCGACCTCGGAACCACGTACTCCTGCATTGCCTCCATCGACGATGTAGGGCGGCCCGCGGTCCTGCGGAACCTGGAGGGCACCGACACCACGCCGTCCGTCGTCTTCTTCGAGAGCGGCGAGAACGTCGTCGTGGGCGCCACCGCGAAGGACACCGCGGTCCTGGAGCCCGACAACGTCGTCAGCCTCGTCAAGCGCGACATGGGCCGGGACGTGACGCGCCCCGTCCACGGGATCGACTTCACGCCCGAGGAGGTGTCGGCGTTCATCCTGCTGAAGCTCGCGACGGACGCGCGCACCACGACCGGCGAGGACGCCCGGGACGTCGTCATCACCGTCCCCGCCTACTTCGGCGCGGCCGAGCGCGACGCGACCCGCAAGGCGGGGCGGATCGCCGGGCTGAACGTCATCGACATCGTGTCCGAGCCGATCGCCGCCGCGATCACCTACGGCGTCCTCAACCCCGAGCAGGACCGGACGATCCTGGTGTACGACCTCGGCGGCGGGACGTTCGACACCACCGTCATCGCGCTGCGCGGAGGCCACATCGAGGTCGTGTGCACCGACGGCGACCACGAGCTGGGCGGCGCCGACTGGGACGCGCGGCTCGTGGAGCACCTCGCCGAGCGGTTCCGGGAGGAGCATCCCGACGCGGGCGACCCGCTCGACGACAAGCAGACCGAGCAGCAGCTCCGCCGCGACGCCGAGGACGCCAAGAAGGCCCTCACGACGCGCACCGCCCACACCGTCCGGGTGATGCACGGCGGCCGGGTCGCGGCGGTCGAGGTGACGCGGGAGAAGCTGGAGGAGCTCACCAAGGACCTCCTCGACCGGACCGTGGAGATCACCGGCCGGACGCTGTCGACCGCCGCCGAGAAGGGCGTGGACGACTACGACGACCTCGTCCTCGTCGGCGGGTCCACGAAGATGCCGGTGGTCGCGGCGCGGCTGCAGACCGAGCTCGGCCTCGCGCCCCGGCTCCAGGACCCCGACCTCGCGGTCGCGAAGGGCGCGGCGCTGTACGCGTTCGAGGAGACGTACCGGCGGCTCGTCCGGGAGGGCGCCGCCGAGCGCGCCGAGGAGATGGCCACCCGGGCGGGGCTGTCCGCCGAGCAGCAGAAGCAGATCGCCGGGCGGCAGATCAAGACGGTCGCGTCGCACGCGTTCGGGATCGTCGTCGTCGACCGGGAGACCGGCGCCGAGAACGTCGCGCACCTCGTGCACGCCAACGACGAGCTGCCCGCCGCGAAGACCGAGGACTTCTTCACCGTCTACGACGACCAGGCGTCCGCCGACATCCGGGTGATGGAGCAGGCCGGGGTCGTCGAGTCCGCCGACCTGATCGACAACACCGAGATCGCGACCGGGGAGATCCGCGTCCCGCCGGGCAAGAAGGCGGGCTGGCCGATCGGCGTCACCTTCGCGCTCGACTCGTCCGGGCTGCTGAACGTCACGGCCGTGGAGAAGGAGACCGGCGAGCGGCTGGAGCTGAAGGTGGACGTCGGCGGGATGTCCGAAGAGGAGGTCGAGCGCTCTCGCAAGGCCCTCTCCCGGGTCCAGGTCAGCTAGCGCCCACCGACGTCTTGGAGGCGCCCGTGTCGTTCGACGACGACTACCGGCGGGACGTGCTGGAGCCCGCGCGGGCGGCGGGCGACCAGCCTCCCGAGGATCTGCGCGCCCGGTACGCGCTGCCCGATCCGCCGTCCTCCGGCCCGCACCCGCCGCCTCCCGGCGGACGGGCCCCGCTCGACGGACTCACCGGGCCCGCCGTCGCGGCGCGGGTGAAGCAGGTCCGGCAGTGCTGGCGGCGGGCCCGCGGGCAGCTGAAGTACCGCAAGCTGATCGACCGGCTGGAGGCCGAGCACCGCGAGCTGGCCCCGCTGTTCTCCGCCGCCGAGCGCGGCGACCTGCGCCCGCTGGAGCAGCGGCTGCGCGCCGGCCGGGAGCGCACCGAGCGGCGCCGCGGCCAGGCCCGCGCGCGCCTCGCCGACGCCGCCGGGACGCTGCGCATGGCGGCGCCCGCCGAGCTGGAGGGCATCGCCCGCGCCGCCGGCGTGACCCGCGCCGAGCTGGCGGAGCTGGCCGCCGCCGACGGCATCGAGATCCGCGAACCGGACCCGCTGCCGTCGACCGCGCCCTACCCCGCGTACCGGAAGGTGCGCGAGTCGCTGGACGTCCTCGGCAAGCGGCACCTCGCCGACTTCCTGTTCGGGCCGGTCGGCGCGATCCGCGTCCTGGACGGGTTCGCCGCGGCCGGCGGCGACGTGGCCCTCGACCGCGGCGCGGTCGCGGCGGCCGGCGCCGAGTGGGCGCGCCGCAGCCGCGACACGAGCACGACGCACGCCGACACGGTCCTCGCGGCGCTCCGCTCGGACGCCGACCCGCACGCCCTGCTGCTGTTCGACGTGGTCGACCGGCTCCGGGAGCGGCTGCGGCAGCGGGCGTCCGAGCGGGCGCTGCTGCGGCACGCGGTCGAGGACCTCGGCGTCGAGCAGGGCGACGCGCGCCGCCTGGTGTTCGCGCTCGTCCGGGAGACGGGCCCGGGGGGCGGCCCCGCCGGGCGCCTGCGCGGGCTGCTCGACGCGGGCGACGTGTTCGCCGCCGCCGAACTCGCCGACGCCGCGAAGATCCCGCACCCGTCCCCGCACGGGGAGGCGCCGGAGGAGGAGGTCCTCGCCGCCGAGGCCCGGCACCGCCTCGACACCGCCCTCCGCCTCCGCGAGACCGCGGCCGCCGAACCCGACCCGGACCGCGCCTTCCGCCTCCTCGCCGACGCCCTGCGCCTCGTCCGCGACCTCCCCGGCGCCGCCCGGCACCAGGAGCGGCTTCCGCCCCGCCCCGTCCCGTCCCTGCACGCGGACGTGGACCCGGCCGGCGCGGGCGACGCCTCAGCGGGCCGCGCCACGGTGCGGTTGTCGTGGGAGACGTCGCCGTCGACGGCGGGCGAGATCGGGTACCACGTCGTGCGGCGGGTCGGGCGGGCGCCGCGGGACGCGCGGGACGGGCAGGTCATCGCGGGGGCGCTGGACGAGCGGCCCCCCGTCAACGTGCCGCTGTACTACGGGGTGTTCGCCGTCCGCGGGGAGGGTGTGGCCGCGCCCGCCGTGGCGGGGCCCGTCGTGGTGCGGCCGGAGCCCGGGGACGTCGAGCTGGTCGCCGGGGACGGGGAGGTCACCGGGCGGTGGCGGTGCCCCGCGGAGGCGGCGCGGGTCGTGGTGCTGCGGGACGGGCGGCCCGTGCCGGCGGGACGGGACGGCTTCCGCGAGCGGGTCCCCAACGGGCGGACCCACCACTACCTGGTCCGCGCCGTCTACCTCGACGAGGGCGGGCGGGAGCTGGTGACGGACGGCGTGCGCGCGTCCGCCACGCCCGGCGCGCCGCCCGAACCCGTCTACGAGCTGGACGCCGAGACCGACGCGTCCGATCCGGGGCTGGTGCGGGTGCGGTTCGAGCCGCCCGGCAACGGGACCGTGGAGCTGGTGCTGTCGGACGGACCGCCGCCGTGGCCGCGCAGCGCGATCGTCCCGCTGGAGGAGGTGCGGCGGGAGACGCGGCGGCTGGCGTGCGCGCCGGCGCCGGGCGGCCTGGAGGTCCGGCCGGGGTCGAGCGGATGGCTGCTGGCCGTGTCGGTCGCGGAGGGCGCCGCCGCGATCGGCGCCTACCACCGGCACGTGAACCTCCCGCCGCCGCGCCGGCTGGTCGCCGAGCGGCGCGGCGCGTACGTGCACGTCGGCTTCGACTGGCCGGCGGACGTCACCGAGGTCGACCTCGAATACCTGGTCGCCGGGGAGCCCCGCGCCGAGACGGTGACCCGGGCCTCCTACGACACCCAGGGCGGGATACGGCTGGCCGTCCCCGAGGACGCGCCCGTCGAGCTGTCGGTCTCCGCGGCCGGGACCGCGGGCGGCGCGCGGGTGACCGGGCCGCCGGTGACCGCCGAGGTCGCGGCGCGCGCGATCGTCCGGTACGACGTGCTGCGGTCGGGGCCGCCGTGGCGGCGGTCGCTGACGATCCGGCTCACCTCGTCCCGGCCGCTGCGGGTGGCGCGGCTGTCGCTGGTGCTGCGCGCCGGGCGGGTCATGCCGCACCGCCCCGGCGACGGCGACACGGTCGGCGCCTGGGAGCAGGTGCCCGTTCCGGGCGAGCTGTCCCTCGCGGCGCCGGACGCGTCCGCGCCGTACTGGCTCCGCTGCTTCGCCGACGACGCCGGCGTCGAGCTGAGCGACCCTCCCGTCCGCCGGCTGCAGGTCGCCCGATGACGCGGCCGCTGGCCCGGGTGGGCATTCCGGGGGTGCCGTCCAGGCAGGGCATCACCTGCCCCTACTGCTTTGCGTCGGTGGCGCCGCAGCGGGTGCTGTTCCGGTGCCGCGGGCAGGCGGGGCGGCGGCAGGGGTGCGCGCCGGTCCTGGACGAGGCGCTGGCGGAGTACACGGGGTCGACGGCGGGCGCGTCGCTGCCGCCGGTGTTCGCCGCGTCCGGGCGCAAGGGGCGGGCCGACTGCCCCGAGTGCGGGCTGCCGACCGGGAACCGGGCCTGCCCCGACTGCCACAACCCGCTGCCGTCCGCGTACTGCGACTCGCCGGGCCGCATCGTCGCGCTCGTGGGCGCGAAGAACGCGGGGAAGAGCACCTACATCGCCGTCCTGCTGCACGAGCTGATGAACCGGGTCGGGACGGAGCTGGACGCGTCGCTGGTGGCGTGCGACGACCGGACGATCGAGCGGTACAAGCGCGACTTCGCCCGGCCGCTGCTGGAGGAGCGGCGGCTGCTGCCGACGACGGCGAGCGCCGCGACCGGCCCGCGCGAGCCGCTCGTGTACCTGCTGACGCGGACGCGGCGGGGCCGGTTCGCGCGGTCCCGCAACGACTCGCTGGCGCTGGTGCTGTTCGACACGGCGGGCGAGGACCTGCGCAGCAGGCAGGTCACCGACCTGCACCTGCGGTACCTGGAGGCCGCCGACGCGATCATCTTCCTGGTCGACCCGCTGGAGCTGCCCGGCGCGCGGGCGGGCGTGCGGGACGCCGTCCCCGCGCCGCGCGCGGCCGGGGAGGACCCCGACAGCGAGCCGCTCAACGTCATCGCGCGGGTGACCGAGACGCTGCGCCGGCGGCACGGGACCCGTCCGGGCGAGCCGCTGCCGGTGCCGGTCGCGGTCGCGCTCACCAAGATCGACGTGCTGCGGCCGGGGCTGCTGGAGCAGTCGGCGCTGCACCGGTCGCGGTCCGGGCAGGGCGTCCTGGACCTGGACGACAGGGACGCGGTGGACGAGCAGGTCCGGGCCCTGCTGCACGAGTGGCAGGCGGGGCAGCTCGACACCTACCTCGGGCAGCAGTACGCGGGCCACGCGCTGTTCGGGCTGTCGGCGCTCGGCGGCGTCCCGGCGCAGGGACGCGTCGGCGCGGGCGGCGTCCGGCCGTACCGGGCCGAGGACCCGCTGCTGTGGCTGCTATACCGGTTCGGGATGCTCGACGGCGTCCGCCCCGGAGGTGGGTAGTGGCCTGGCAGCTGCACTACACGTCCGCGCGGCACGGGCCGACCGGCCGGGCGGGGTTCCAGTTCGTCGCGGAGACCCCCGGCCTGCCGGACGGGGTCCGGGCGGGCGTGACGCCCTACCTGTCGTACCGCCCGCCGCCGGACGCGCCGCCGTCCCCCGACGACTCCGAGCTCGACCTGTTCCCCGTGTCGCTGCTGTACGACCGGGTGGACGGGCGTCCGCTGCTGCTGCGCTGCCGGTACCTCGGCCGCGACTACTCGGGGCGCTACGGCAACTTCTTCGCGCACGCGGTGGTGGCCGAGCCCGACGAGCTGGAGGGGCTGCGGCCCGCCGAGCTGTGGCACGCCGCGCACTGGACGCGGCGGCCCGCGCGGCAGGCCGTCCTCGACCCGCTGGACGAGCTGACCCCGGGCGCCGCGCTCGACCCCGAGGCGCTCGCCGCGTGGCTCGCCGCGTCCGGCCCCGACGACCCGTACGCGCTGCTCGCCCGCATCGTGGACGCCGTCGCGGACGTCCTCGGCCGCGGCCACGGCCGCGTGGTGCTGGTCGCCGACGACGTGGAGCTGGTCGCGCGCTGGATCGCGGTCGTGTCGTACTCGCTGCCGGTCGCGGCGGCGGCGCGGCTGTCGTTCGTCACCTACACCGCCGACCCGGACGGCGCCGCGCAGCGCCTCGTCGGCACGACCCCCGCGGTCTGGGGCGCCGTCCGGCACCACGCCTCGCACGCGTCCGCGTTCGACCTGCGCGAGGGCGGCGCGGACGGGTCGGCGAGCCGGTTCGCGCGGACCGTCGCGGACTGCTGGCGCGCCGCCGACCTCGGCGGCCTCGACGCGCTCGGCGAGCTGGCCCCCCTCGACGACCCCGCACGGGAGGGGGCCGCCGCGCTGCTGGCGCTGTGCCGGCGCGACCCGACCGTCACGGCCGGGGAGGAGGACGCGGCGGCGAAGCTGCTGGAGCTGCGCGGGGCCGCGATCCCCGCGTGGGTGTGGCGCGACCTCGTGCCCGGCGTCGCCTCCATGGGGCCCGACCTGGCGCTCGCCGTGCACGAGCGGGCCCCGGCCGCACTGCGGAACGCCGTGCTGGACGGGGTGCTCGCCGGGCTCGCCGGCGGACGGGCGGAACTGCTCACGCCGGAGCACTGCGACCTGCTGTACCGGCACGCCGAGCGGCTCCGTGCCGTGCCCGCCGTCGCCGTCCCCGTGCTGACGTCCGTCGCCCGCAGGAGTCCGGGGCGCCGGATCGCGGTCACCGGCGAGCTGCTGCGGCTGGACGGCGCCGGCTCCGGCGACCTCGCCGCGGCGCTCCGCGAGGTGTGGGAGACGCCGCCGTCCGCCGGGGAGTGCACCGGCCTCCTCGACGCGCACGGCGCGCATCCCGCGCTGGCCGCGCTGCCGTCCCGCACGTTCACCCGGCTGGCGTTCCCCGGCGGCGAGCGCCTCGCCGACACGGCGACGCTGCGGCTCGCCGAACGGGTCCGCGCGGTCATGCCGGACGGGCGCGCCGGCCGCGACGCCGCCGTCGTCCAGGCGTACGGGACGGCGATCACCGCGGACCCGGCGCGCGCGGCCCGCGCCCTGGCGGAGATCGCGGCCGCGGAGGGCGCGACCCGGCAGCTCGCCGACGAGGCGTTCGTCGGCGCGGCGGGGCGGCTGGCCCGGCGGCCGCCGCGGTTCCGGGCCGAGCTGCTCGCGGCCGTGCCGCCGCCCGTCCGCGCCCGGATCGCCGAACGGTGGACCGCCGAGCCGGCCGGCCGCGCCCGCAACCGCGGGCCGCTGCTCGGGCGCGAGATCGAGCGGCGCAACGACCTGGTCGAGGTCGTGCTGCGGCTGCGCGAGCGCGGCGTGGCCGAGCCGTCCCTGGAGGCGTGGGCGCGGGCGGCGGCCGGGCGGTGGCTCGCCGCCAAGCAGCTCGACGCGCACCTCGCCCGCAGTCCCGAACTGCGCGCCGCGCTCCGCGACCTGCTCGCCGAAGACGGGGGGTGAGCGTGCATCCCGTCATCGTGCTGCTGCTGATCGCCGTGTGGCTGGGCGCCATGTGGCTCGGGTTCATGTACGTGTTCCCGGTGCTGTTCGCCGCGACGCTGGTCGTCGCCGGAGCCGCCGCGCTCGGCGTGTACTACCTGCACGCGTGCCGGACGCTCGCGCCGTCCAGCCTGGAGGGACCGTCGCCGGTCGCGGCGCCGGACGTCGCCTACCGGCACTACCTGCTCGGCCAGGTGTGGCGCGACTGGTGGACGATCAGCCGCACGGTCGTCCCGCAGGTGTACCGGACGGCGCGCGGCGTCGTGCTGAGCCTGACCCGGACGCTCCTCGGCGGCCCCTGGGGGTTCTTCGTCTTCCCGGTCTGGCTGGCGCTGTGCGCGGGCATCGTCGCCGCCGCCGTCCCCGCCTCGGTGTTCGTGCTGGCGCTGACCGTCCTGTACGGGCTGGTCGCGACGGTCGGGCTCGCGGCGTGGGGGGCGTGCGTGCTCGTCCTGGCGGCGGTGGAGCGCGGGTTCATGATGTACGGGCGGATCCTCCAGACCTGCCCGCACCCGTTCTGCTACGAGCGGATCGGCCTGCCGGAGTACGAGTGCCCGGGATGCGGGGCCCGGCACCGGCGTCTCACGCCGGGCGCGCGCGGCGCGTTCCGCAACGTGTGCCGCTGCGGGGCGCGGCTGCCGACGACCGTCCCGCTCGGCCGGTTCCGGCTCGCCGCCTACTGCCCGCACTGCGGCGGGCGCCTGCCGGAGCGGATCGGGCGCGTCCGCGTGGAGCCGCTGCCGTTCGTCGGCGGCCCGGCCGCCGGCAAGACCACGTTCATGGTCCTCGGCATCCGGGCGCTGCACGCGCGGGCCCGCGCCGTCCACGGGCGGCTCTCGTTCGTCGAGCAGCGGCACGCGCAGGCGTACGCGGGCGCGATACGCGAGTTCCAGCGCGGCGGGCGGCTCGCCAAGACCGGCCCGGAACTCCCCCTGGCCACCATGGTGGACGTCGATCTCCCGGGACGCGCGCGCCGCATCCTCTACCTGTTCGACCCCGCCGGGGAGCACTACACGGGCGCGACGGAGGTCGAGTCCCTGCGCTACCTCGACCACAGCGAGGCGCTGCTGTTCGTCGTCGACCCGTTCGCCCTCCCCCATCTGCGCGGCGCCCTCACCGGCAGCGAGCGGGAGTTCATCGACCACGCCGCCGTGTCGTCGGAGGAGGACCCGGCCGACACCCTGCAGCGGGTGCTGAACGACCTGCGCTCGCGTCCCGACCAGGGCCGGCAGAAGCGGGTGGCCGTCGTCGTCACCAAGACCGACCTGCTGACCCGGACGGAGATCGGCCGCTGCCTGAAGGGGGACGCCGACCTGCGCGACTGGCTCGGACGCGTCGGCCTCGGCAACACCGTCCGCACCCTCGACCAGGTCGCCGCGCAGGTGCGGTACTTCGCCTCCGGCCTGGCCACGGAGCCGGCGGACGTCGCCGAACTGCTCGGCTGGGTGGTCGGGCTCGGCCCCGCCGGGGCGTCGGACGGCGACGCGCCCCTCACCGACGCCCCGCAGGAGCCGCCGGGCACCGCGCCGCTGCGCGCCCCCTGGCCGGTGCGGGGGCGGGGCTCGGGCCGCGTCCCCATCGGCTACCAGGTCGGGCGCTGGGCCGTGCTGTCGGGGGTGTCCGCGCTGACCATCGCGACCGTGACGGGCGCCGTCGTCGCCGCCGCCGAACGATTCCCCTTCTGAGCGCCCCCGTGGCCGGGCGTGTTCGCGGTCCTGGCCGGGATCGGCGTGGCGCTGTTCCTGGGCTCGCTGCTCGGGCTGCGGGAGACGCTGCCGCCCGGGCAGCGCGAGACCGGCGGCCTGCGCGCGACGGCGCGGACGTTCCGGGCGCTGCTCGGCGTCGCGCAGTTCGCGCTGGGCGGCGCCGCCGCGCCGCTCGCCGGGATCGCCGGGCCCGGCACCGCCGTCCCGATGGCCCTGTCGATCGCGGTCCTGGCGGTGCTGGCCGCGGCCGTCCCCGCGGTCGCCGCGCGGCCCCGGCAGGTTGCGTCACGGAACTGACGCCGCGTACGGTCGGGATGTGATCGTTCGCATCGGCATGGCCCCGGCAGCGTCCGCCCTCGGCCCCGAAGCGCTGAGCACGCTCGCGCTCGGCCTCGAACGGGAGGGCTTCGACTCCCTGTGGGTGTCGGAGCGGGTGACCGGTCCCGCGCTCGACCCCGTCGTGACCCTCACCTACGCGGCGGCGCTGACGTCCCGGATCAAGTTCGGGATGGCGGTCATGACCCTCCCGGGGCGCGCGCCCGCCGTCCTCGCCAAGGAGACGGCCTCGCTGGACGTGCTGTCCGGCGGGCGGCTGCTGCCCGCCTTCGGGCTCGGGCAGCGGCACGCGGGCGAGCAGCAGGCGTTCGGGGTGCGGCGGGAGGAGCGCGCGGCGATCTTCGAGGAGGCGCTGCCGCTGCTGCGCCGGTTCTGGGCCGAGGACGAGGTCACCCACGACGGGCCGCGGTTCCGCTACGAGGCGCTGCGCGTGCTGCCGAAACCGGCGAAGGGCGGGTTCGACGTCTGGATGGGCGGGACGTCCGAACCGGAGCTGCGCCGCACCGGCCGGCTCTCCGACGGGTGGCTCGCCGCGTTCACCACCCCGGCCGAGGGCGAGCGGGGCCGGCTGACCGTCCAGGAGGCGGCGGCGGGCGCGGGGCGCGAGATCGAGGAGGAGCACTTCGGCGCGGTCGTCCCCTACCGGCGCGGGCCGCTGTCCGGCGAGGCGGAGGCCCGGTTCGCGCGCGTGCGGCGGGTCAGCGGGCCCGCGCCGCTGAAGGACGTCGTGCCCGACCTCGACGGGCTGGCGGCGCACCTCGGCCGCCTGGTCGAGGCGGGGCTGTCGAAGTTCGTGCTGGCCCCGCTGTCGCCGCCGGACGACTGGGACGCCGAACTCGCCGACGTCAGCGACGCGGCCCTGCACCTGCAGACGCGGCGCTAGCTAGCGGAGGGCGGCGAGGATGAACCCGGCGACCTCGTCCGCGAGCCGGTCGGCGCTCTTCGGGCCGTCCGGGCGGTACCAGGACGGCATCTGGTTGACCATGCCGAGCGCGACGATCGTGACGGTCTCGGCGGGGGTGTCCGCGCTGAACACGCCGTCCCGCTGGCCCTGCTCGACGAGCTCCCGGAACGCCACGTGGTAGCGGCGGCGGTCGGCGCGGACCGAGCGCATCCGGGCGTCGTCCAGCCGGTCCTTGTCGCGGGAGAACACCTTCGCCTCGTCGATGTGCTCGGCCGTGCTGCGGATCAGCCCGGTCAGCACCGCGCGGACGGCGTCGCGCGGCGGCAGCCCGCGGGCCAGCACGGCGCGCAGGTCGGCGAGCTGCCGGGCGATCAGCGAGTGGTAGATCTCGTAGAGGAGATCGTCCTTGGAGTCGAAGTAGTGGTACAGGGCGCCCTTGGTGACCTCGGCGGCCGCCACGATGCCCTGCACGGACGTCCCGTCGAAGCCGTGCTCGGCGAACAGCCGGAGCGCGGCGTCCAGGATCCGCCGCTCGACCGCGCTCTGCCGGACGGGCGCCGACGACTCCGGCACCGGTACCGTCTCCGTCACCTGTGGACACCTCCCTTTGCGGCGGGGCATTGACGCGCGCGCGTCCCGCGTCTTAGCTTGCCAGAAACCGACCGGTCGGTATGCACCGGTGGCGCGATTTTCCGAGGAGAAGCCGATGCCCGCAGTAGAGACCGTCCGCGGCCCCGTCGACGTCACCGGCCTGGGACGCACGTTCATGCACGAGCACGTCTTCGTCCTCGGCACCGAGAACGTGGAGAACTACGGCGCGGGCGACTGGTGGGACGAGGAGGAGAAGGCCGCCGACGCGGTCGCCAAGCTGCGCGAGCTGGCCGGTCGCGGCATCACCACGATCGCCGACCCCACCGTGTGGGGGCTCGGCCGCTACATCCCGCGCATCGAGCGGATCGCCGAGCAGGTCCCCGAGCTCAACATCATCGTCGCGACGGGCATCTACACCTACCACGACATCCCGTTCCAGTTCCTGCACCGGGGGCCGGGCACGATGCTGGACGTCGGCCCCGACCCGATGATCGCCGACTTCACCCGCGACCTGACCGAGGGCATCGCCGGGACCGGGGTGAAGGCCGCGTTCCTCAAGTGCGCCGTGGACGCGCCGGGCCTCACCCCGGCCGTCGAGCGCATCCTGCGGGCCGTCGCCGCCACGCACCGCGAGACGGGCGCGCCGGTCACCGTCCACACCGAGAGCTCGATCCATGCGGGGCGGACGGTCGTGGACATCCTCGGCGAGGAGGGCGTGGACCTCACCAAGGTCGTCGTCGGGCACGCGGGCGACAGCAACGACCTCGACTACCTGATGGAGCTGGCCGACACCGGCGCGATCCTCGGCATGGACCGGTTCGGCCTCGACATCATCAACCCGACCGAGCGCCGGGTCGCCACCATCGCGGCCCTGTGCGAGCGCGGGTACGCCGACCGGATCGTGCTCAGCCACGACGCGAGCTGCTTCATCGACTGGTTCGGCCCGGACCCGGCGACCGTCCCGGCGATGCAGCCGAACTGGCACTACCGGCACATCAGCGACGACGTCCTGCCCGCGCTGCGCGCCGCCGGCGTCGGCGACGGGCAGGTCGACCAGATGCTGGTCGCGAACCCGAGGCGCTACTTCAGCCGCTGACCGGCCACGCGCCGGCACCTCCTCCACATTCCGGACTATTTCCCATGAATCGGGAATCATGGAGGGAATCTGCGGGAGGAGGCACCGAGGTGAGCGACTACCCCGTGCGCCATGGCCTGCGCACCGCGATCGCGATGCCGCTGGTCATGGCGGCGGCCCTGCTCGTCCCGGGCTGCCGGGTGGTGGAGGGCGGCGGACCGGAGGACGTCCCGCCCGTCGTCGAGACCACCGCGACCAAGCACGCCAAGCCCAGCGGACGCAAGCCGGGCGTGGTCAACATCGAGACCGAGCAGGAGCTGAGCGGCACCCGCGCCGCCGGGACCGGCATCGTGCTCACCGCGGACGGCCTGGTGCTGACCAACAACCACGTGATCAAGGGCGCCACCGCGATCGAGGGGACGGACACCGACAACCGCCGCAGCTACCCCGCGGAGGTCGTCGGCTACGACCGGGCGGGCGACATCGCGGTGATCAGGCTGACCGGCGCGGCCCGGCTGAAGGTCGCCGTGTTCGGCTCCGCGTCCGCGGTGAACGTCGGCGACGTGGTGACCGCCGTCGGCAACGCGGGCGGCAAGGGCGGGTCGCCGGCCGTCGTCACCGGCAAGGTCACCGCCCTGGAGCAGTCCGTCACCGCCCGCGACGACAGCAGCGGCACGACCGAGCGGCTCACCGGGCTGATCGAGACCAGCGCGCCGATCAGGCCGGGCGACTCCGGCGGCCCCCTCCTGGACACCGGCGGGCGGATCATCGGCATCAACACCGCGGCGTCCGCCGGGCTCTCCACGAGGAGCGCCAAGCCGAAGAAGGACCACCGCGGCTACGCCATCCCGTCCGACCGGGCGCTGGAGATCGCCCGCCGGATCCAGCGCGGCGAGGCGTCCTCGACCGTGCACATCGGGCGGACGGCCCTGCTCGGCGTCAAGGTCCGCTCCAACGGCCGCTCCCCCGGCGCGCTCGTCGCCGAGGTGGTGCCCGGCTCGCCCGCCGACACCGCCGGCATCCCGGTCGGCGCCGCCATCGTCACCTTCGGCGACGCCGCCGTGGACTCCCCCACCGCCCTCACGTCCCTGATGCTCGCCCGCCACCCGGGCGACACCGTCCGCGTCGAATGGACGACCCGCCAGGGCGCCCGCCTGGGGACCACGCTCCGGCTGGCGGAAGGACCGCCCTGACCGCGGCGCCCGGCGTGCGAGAGTGGAGACGGCCGCCCACCCGGCCGACCACGAACGAGGACGGTGCTCCCCATGACGCGCAAGGCGCCCGACGGTGACTTCGACGACTCGGGTCTGGAGGTCACGCGGCCGAAGACGTGGGCGGCGGGCGTGCCCGGGGTCACCGCCGCGCTGCGCGGGTCGTACGAGCAGATGGGCGTCCGGCGGACGGCGCTGACGCTGCTGCGCGTCAACCAGAGGAAGGGCTTCGACTGCCCGGGATGCGCGTGGCCGGAGGGCGGCCGCCGGCACGTCGCCGAGTTCTGCGAGAACGGCGCGAAGGCCGTCGCGGAGGAGGCGACGACGCGGCGCGTCACGCGGGAGTTCTTCGCCCGGCACACCGTCGCCGAACTGGGCGAGCGGTCCGACCACTGGCTCGGGCAGCAGGGCAGGCTCACCGAGCCGATGGTGAAGCGTGCCGGGTCCGCGTACTACGAGCCCATCGGGTGGGACGAGGCGTTCGGGCTGCTCGCGTCCGAGCTGAACGCCCTGCACTCGCCGGACGAGGCCGTCTTCTACACCTCCGGCCGGACCAGCAACGAGGCCGCGTTCGCCTACCAGCTGTTCGTCCGCGCGTTCGGCACCAACAACATGCCGGACTGCAGCAACATGTGCCACGAGTCGTCCGGGTCGGCGCTGAGCGAGACGATCGGCGTCGGCAAGGGGTCGGTCCTGCTGGACGACCTCGGCAAGGCCGATCTCATCTTCGTCGTCGGCCAGAACCCGGGGACGAACCATCCGCGGATGCTGTCGGCGCTGGAGCGGGCGAAGAAGGAGGGCGCACGGATCGTCGCGGTCAACCCGCTGCCCGAGGCGGGGCTGATGCGGTTCAAGAACCCGCAGCGCCCGTCCGGGGTGGCCGGGCGCGGCACGGTGCTCGCCGACCGGTTCCTGCAGATCCGGCTGAACGGCGACCTCGCCCTGTTCCAGGCCCTCAACCGGATGCTGCTCGAATCGGACGAGCCCGGCGCCCTCGACCGCGGGTTCCTCGACCGGCACGCGCACGGGTTCGAGGCGTTCCGCGCGCACGTCCTCGCCCTGTCCTGGGACGACGTGCTGGAGGCGACCGGGCTGACCCGCGGCGAGATCGCCGCGACGCTCGGCGACGTCCTCGCGGCGAAGCGGATCATCGTCTGCTGGGCGATGGGCCTCACCCAGCACCGCAACTCGGTGCCGACGATCCGGGAGATCGTCAACTTCCTGCTGCTGCGCGGCAACATCGGCCGCCCCGGCGCGGGCGTGTGCCCGGTGCGCGGCCACTCCAACGTGCAGGGCGACCGGACCATGGGCATCTGGGAGAGGCCGAAGCCCGTGTTCCTCGACGCGCTCGCCGCCGAGTTCGGCTTCGTGCCGCCGCGCGAGCACGGCCTGGACACCGTGGGCGCGATCCGCGCCATGCGGGACGGCAGGGTCGGGCTGTTCCTCGGCATGGGCGGCAACTTCGTCCGCGCCACCCCCGACTCGGCCGTCACCGAGGCGGCGCTGCGGGGCTGCCGGCTGACCGCGCAGGTGTCGACCAAGCTCAACCGCTCGCACGCGGTCACCGGCGAGCTCGCGCTGATCCTGCCGACGCTCGGCCGCACCGAGCGCGACGTGCAGGAGTCGGGGCCGCAGTTCGTGTCCGTGGAGGACTCGATGGGCATGGTGCACGCGTCGCGCGGCCGGCTCGCCCCGGCGTCGGAGCACCTGCTGTCGGAGGTCTCCATCGTCTGCCGCCTCGCGCGGGCGACGCTGCCCGGATCGGGCATCGGCTGGGAGGCGATGGAGCGCGACTACGACGTGATCCGCGACCACGTGTCCCGCGTTGTGCCCGGCTTCGACGACTACAACGCCCGCGTCCGCGCGCCCGGCGGCTTCACGCTCCCCCACGCGCCCCGCGACGAGCGCAGGTTCCCGACCGCGACCGGCAAGGCCAACCTGACGGTGAACGAGCTGGAGGTGCTGCGGGTCCCCGAAGGCCGGCTGCTGCTCCAGACCGTCCGCAGCCACGACCAGTACAACACCACCATCTACGGCCTCGACGACCGCTACCGCGGCGTCAAGGCGGGGCGCCGCGTCGTGTTCGTCAACCCGGCCGACCTGTCCGGCCTCGGCATCGCCGACGGCGCGACCGTCGACCTCGTCTCGGAGTGGCCGGACGGCGCCGAGCGCCGCGCCGCCGGGTTCCGCGTGATCTCCTACCCGACCGCGCGCGGCTGCGCGGCGGCCTACTTCCCGGAGACGAACGTCCTCGTCCCCCTCGACAGCACCGCCGAGGTCAGCAACACCCCCACGTCCAAGTCGGTGGTCGTCCGCCTGGAACCGGTCTGATCTTCCCGTCCGGGCGGTCGCCCGCGCGGGCGGCGGCGGATTAGGCTTCGGGCATGACGAACCTCCCCGAGCCGTCGGGCACCCCGGCGGCGCCGGACATGCGGGCCGGCGACGCCGACCGGGAGCGGGTCGCGCAGGTGCTGCGCGACGCGGCCGGCGACGGCCGGCTCACCCTGGCCGAGCTGGACGAGCGGCTGGACGCGGTGTACGCGGCGAAGACCTACGGGGAGCTGGCGCCGCTCACCCGCGACCTGCCCGCGGCGGGGACGTCCGCGCCGCCGGTGCCGCTGACCGGGGCCGACTGGCGGCCCGTCGAGGGCGCGCCGTCCTGGAAGGTCGGCATCGGGGTCATGAGCGGGTTCCGGCGCTCGGGCGTGTGGAACGTCCCCCGGAAGTTCACCGCGTTCGCGTTCTGGGGCGGCGGCAAGATCGACCTGCGCGACGCCCGGTTCAGCGACCAGCAGGTCACGATCCGCTCGCTGGCGATCATGGGCGGGTTCGAGATCATCGTGCCGGACGACATCACCGTGCACGTCAAGGGCATCGGGATCATGGGCGGCTTCGACCAGCGGGCGAGCGGCCCCGGCGTGCCCGGCTCGCCGACGGTCGTGGTGAAGGGCTTCGCGTTCTGGGGCGGCGTCGGGGTGAAGCGCCGCAGGCGCAGGGCGGACAAGCGGAGAGAGCGGGAAGAGCGGGACCGCCGCGAGGCGCTGGAGCCGGGCGAGTAGCGCTCAGCCCGCGGCGATGCGGTCGAGCCATTCGCCGAGCATCGCCGCCTCCGCCGCGGTCAGCGCGGGGGGCGGGTCGGCGGCCAGCGCGGCGCGCAGCGAGACCGCGCGGGCGGCGCGGGACGCGGCGCCGCCGTCGTCCGGCCGCCCGTCCGGGACGGTGATCGCGGCCAGCACCGCCTCCCGCGACCGGGCGGACAGGTCCGGGTCGTCCCCGCCGGAGATGAGCGCGAGCGTGACCCCGACCCCGGCGGCGTGGATCATCCGCACGGCGGTGCCGACCGCGACGCGCAGCCGCCCGGCGCGGGCGACGGCCTCGACCAGGCCGGTCAGGATCCGGTCGGCCTCCGCCGCGATGGGCGGCGTCCGGGCCGTGCCGTACATCAGCGTGTAGAACGCGGGGTTGGTGCGGCCGAACTCGACGTGCAGGTCCCAGCCCTGGCGCAGGTCGCCGACCGGGTCGCCGGTGCCCGTCTGGGCGCGCTTGCTCGCCAGGTACCGCTCGAACCCGTACGCGGCGACGGCGTCGAACAGGCCGCGCTTGTCGCCGAAGTGGTGGTACAGGGTCGGCGCCCCGACCCCTGCGGCGTTGCACACGGCGCGCGTCGAGACCGGCTCGCCGGCCGCTTCCGCGAGCAGCTCGGCGGCCGCGCGGACGATCCGGTCCCGCGTGTCGGGGTCCTTCTGAGCAGTCACAACATCGATGTTACAGAACTTTGCCGAACACTGCTATGCAAAAATGATGTAGCGTTACTACAGTCATTGCTATACCAACGCTATGGCGGTCGTCCCGGCCGCCACCGCCACACGAGAGGGGAGGCGCTCATGCGCAGCGCCGTTCTTTCCGCCGCCGGCCGGCCGCTGGAGATCGTCGAGCGCGAGGTCCCGCGGCCGGGCCCCGGCGAGGTCCTGGTCAAGGTGACCGCGTGCGGGATGTGCTACTCCGAGGTCAACCACCTGCGCGGCCACTACCCGTTCGGGACGTTCCCGGTCGTACCCGGGCACGAGATCAGCGGCGTCGTCGCCGCGCTGGGCGAGGGCGTCGACTGGCCCGGCGTCGGCACCGCGGTCGGCACCGGATGGATCCACGGCTCGTGCGGGCACTGCGACCAGTGCGTGCGCGGCGACCAGATCCTGTGCACCGGGGCGCCCAAGCGGATCACGGGCGTCAACACCGACGGCGGCTACGCCGAGTACTTCGTGGGCCGCGCCGGCTTCGTCACGCCCCTGCCGGACGGCCTCGACCCGGTCGCCGGCGCGCCGCTGATGTGCGCCGGGATCACCGCGTTCAACGGGCTCCGGCGCGCCGGCGCCGCCGCCGGATCGAAGGTCGCCGTGCTCGGCACCGGCGGCGTCGGCACGATGGCCCTCCGGTTCGCCGCCGCCATGGGCGCGCGGGTGGCCGTGGTCTCCCGGTCGCGCCGCGCCGAGAAGGACGCCCTGGACGCCGGCGCCGAGTTGTTCGTCGCGTCCGGCGAGCAGGACCCGGCCGAGGCGCTGCGGGACTGGGGCGGCGCGGACCTCGTGGTGAACACCGCGCCCGACACCGCGACCGGCCTCGCCGCGTTCGGCGGGCTGCGCCCCGACGGCACCCTGCTCTACCTCGGCATGGGCGCCGAGAACGTGAGCGTGCCGCCGGCGGCGCTCGTCATGAACCGAATCCGGGTGATGGGCGTGCCGTCCGGCTCCCCGCACGACCTGCGCGACACCCTCGCGTTCGCGGTCGCGCACGGGATCGTCCCCGAGGTGACGCCGGTCACGCTGGACGAGGCGCCGCGCGTCCTCGCCGCGATGGACGAGGGCACCCACCGCGGCGGCCGCGCGGTCATCACCTTCGGCTGAACCGCGCCTCCGCCCGGGGGGCCGGCCCCCGGGCGGAGCTCCGCTACGGACACCGGCCGCGCCACGGGCGGGCCTTCTCGAAGGCCGCGCAGGCCGCCATGACCAGGGCGTCGGCGTGCCGGGCGCCGATCACCTGGAGGCCGATGGGCAGGCCGTCCGCGGTGAACCCGCACGGCAGGTTCGCGGCCGGCTGCTGGGTCATGTTGAACGGATAGGTGAACGGGGTCCAGCCCGTCCAGCGCGGGGACCGGGCGCCCTGCGGCGCCTCCCGGCCGGCCTCGAAGGCGGCGATCGGCATCGTCGGGGTGAGCAGCAGGTCGTAGCGCTCGTGGAACACGCCCATGCGGCGGCCCAGCTCCATGCGGCGGGCCGTGGCGGTGAGGTACTCGACCGCCGAGTAGCGCGCGCCCTGCTCGCAGATCTCCCGGAGCCCCGGGTCGAGCCGGGCCCGCTCCGCCGCCGACAGGTGCTCGACCACCTTCGCGGCGCCCGCGAACCACAGGACCTCGAACTCCTCGACGGGGTCGCCGCCGAGCCCCGGGTCGGCCTGCTCGACCTTCGCGCCCAGCTCGGTGAAGACCTCGGCGGCGGCGGCCACGGACGCCGCGACCTCCGGGTCGACCTCCGCGAACCCGAGGTCGGGGCTGAACGCGACGCGCAGGCCGGTCAGGTCGTCGGGCCCGCCGTCGGCGAACCGGAAGTCCGGCGGCGGGAGCGCCGACCAGTCGCGGCCGTCGGCGCCGCACACCGCGTCCAGCAGCAGCGCCGCGTCGGCGACCGTGTTCGTCATGGGGCCGGTGTGCGCGAGCGTCCCGAACGGGCTCGCCGGGTAGTGCGGGATGCGGCCGTACGTCGGCTTGATCGTGAACGTGCCAGTGAACGCCGCCGGGATGCGCACCGAGCCGCCGCCGTCGGTGCCGAGCGCGAGCGGCGCCATGCCCGCCGCGACGGCCGCCGCCGCGCCGCCGGACGACCCGCCCGGCGTGCGGGAGGGGTCCCACGGGTTGCGGGTCACGCCGGTGAGCGGGTTGTCGGTGACGCCCTTCCACGCGAACTCGGGCGTGGTGGTCTTGCCGACGAACACCGCGCCCTGCTCGCGGAGCCGCGCCACGGACGGGGAGTCCTCGTCCCAGGGTCCCGCCGGGTCGATCGTCGTGGAGCCGCGCAGCGTGGGCCAGCCCCGGGTGAGCAGCACGTCCTTGATCGAGACGGGCACCCCGTCCAGCGGGCCGAGCATCGCGCCGCGCCGCCGGCGGTCGGCCGCGGCGCGCGCCATGTCGAGCGTCGTCTCCTCGTCGACGAGGCAGAACGCGTTGAGCTTCGGGTCGTCCCGCGCGATGCGGGCGAGCACCGCCTCGGCGGCCTCGACCGGGGAGAGCGTCCCGGCCTCGTACGCCGCCAGCAGTTCGGTCGCGGTCAGGTCGGCCGCGTCGGCCATGGCTACCCCCTCTGGTGAGAACCGGCCCCGCCGGTCGAACCGACGTAGCCGAGCCGCTTGTCCACGATGTTGGACAGCGGGCGGCCCGACGTGTACCGGGCGAGGTTGTCGGTGAACAGTCGGACGAGCTCGTCCCGCCAGCCGACCACGTCGCCGGACATGTGCGGGGAGACGACGACGTTCGGCATCTCCCAGAGGGGGGACGACGGCGGCAGCGGCTCGTCCTCGAAGACGTCCAGCGCGGCGCCCGCGATCCGGCCGCCGCGCAGCGCCTTCACGAGGTCGGGCTCGGCGACCAGCCCGCCGCGCCCCACGTTGATCAGCCGCGCGGACGGGCGCATCCGGTCGAGCGCGGCGGCGTCGATCATGCCGCGCGTCCGCGGGGTGAGCGGCGCCGCCAGGACCACGTAGTCGGCCTCGGCGAGCGCGCCGTCCAGCCGCTCCATCGGGAGGACGGAACCCAGGTCGGGATCGGTGTCGCGGGCGGTGCGCCCGGCGCCGGTGACCGCCAGCCCGGCGGCGGCGAGGCGGCGGCCGATGGCGCGGCCGATCGGCCCGGTCCCGACGACGAGGGCGCGGGCGCCGGTGATCCGCTCGGTCTCGCGGTGCCGCCAGCGCCGCTCGGCCTGCAGCCGGAACGTGGTGTGCAGATCCTTGGCGAAGGCGAGCACGAGGCCGAGGACGTACTCGGCGATCGGCTCGTCGAAGACCCCTCGCGAATTGGTGACAACCGTGTCGCCCTCGACCAGCGCGGGGAAGAGCAGGCGGTCGACGCCGGCGCTCGCGATGTGCACCCAGCCCGGCCCGCCCTCGGCCGGCCACGCGTCCGCGAGCGCGTCCGACAGGAAGTCCCACATGAAGAGCGCGTCGGCGCCCGGCAGGGCCCCTGCCAGCTCCGATTCCCCTACGTACCGGACGCGGGCGAGGCGCTCGGCCTCCGCCATGCCGCGCGGGTGGACGTCCCCCACGAGGACCACCAGGTCAGGCGGCCCACCGGGCGCGTGCTGAACAGGGTCCATCGGCGTCACTTCCGTGATCTGCGGAGTTTACAAGAAGGCAACTCGGAGAGGCATTGACACGCTAGGAAGGGTTCGTAGGATTGTCAACAATCAGCGCGATGCGCCGCGGCCCCGGTTCACCGCGCTGGAACGTGTGCTGCAAGACCGTCGCAACCGTTGCCCAAGCACAGGCCAGGACGGATCCCAGAGCGCTCTAACTCAAGTGGGGGGCATCCCCCCACAGCCATGGAGAGTCCTTCGGGTGGCGACGCTCTCGCCCACCCCTGTTCACGGGGAGGTCAGCATGCCCAAGCTCATGACCATCACTCTGGAGCGTCGCGGCGTCTCGTGCGTCGCCGAACTGCTGGAAAAGGACGCGCCGCGGACGTGCGAGGCCGTGTGGAACGCCCTGCCCCTCGGCGGCGACGCGTACCACGCCAAGTACGCCCGCAACGAGGTGTACACGATGGTCGAGCGGTTCTGCGAGGACGAGGTCGGCCTCGAGAACCCCACCGTCACCCCCATCCCGGGCGACGTCGTCTACTTCTCCTTCGCCGGCGGCATGCTCGACCGCAAGTTCAAGGAGGAGAAGAACATCCACGCGCTGCCCGGCGTCATCGACCTCGCCATCTTCTACGGCCGCAACAACCTGCTGCTCAACGGCGACGTCGGCTGGGTGCCCGGCAACGTCTACGCGACGATCGTCGACGGTCTCGACCGGATGGCCGAGGCGTGCAACGACGTCTGGCGATCCGGCGGCGTCGGCGAACGCCTCGTCTACGGCCGCGCAGAGTCCTAGAGCGGTGGCCTCGCAGATGACATTCGACCCCACGCTGGTCGTCGGCCCCGAGCTGCTGGCCCAGCACGGCATCGGGGTGGTCGCGCCGTTCGACTTCGCGCTCGACCGCGAGCTGTGGCGCTGGACGCCCGACGACGTGTCCCTCTTCATGACCCGGCTGCCCTACGTCCCCGTCCCGGTCACCGTGGAGATGGCGTCCGCGCTGTCGGACCAGTCGATCGTCCGGCAGGCGACCCGGGACGTGCTCGCCCCCGAGCCGCTCGCGGTCGCCTACGCCTGCGCGTCGGGCAGCTTCATCCGCGGCAAGGCGGGCGAGCTGGAGCTGCACCAGTCGATGATGGCGGCCGGCGCGCCGGTGTCCACGACGACGTCCGGCGCGCTGGTGGAGTCGCTGCGGCTGCTCGACGTCTCGCGCATCGCGGTCGTCACCCCGTACATCGACGCGGTCACCGACCGGCTCGTGTCGTTCCTCGGCGAGTACGGGATCGAGGTGGTGTCGTCGGTCGGGATGGGGCTGCTCAGCCACATCTGGAAGGTCGGCTACGGCGAGATCGTGTCGGCGGTGTCGACGGTGGACGCCCCCGAGGCCGAGGCCGTCTTCATCAGCTGCACGAACGTGCCGACGTACGACATCATCGCGCCGCTGGAGCAGATGATCGGAAAGCCGGTGCTGACCGCCAACCAGGTGACGATGTGCTCGGCGCTGCGCGCGATGGGCCGCTCCGTCGTCGGCCCCGGGCAGTCGCTGGCGCAGCTCGCCCCGCCCACGGCGGCCTGACGGAGACGGGCTCCATGATCCACGAAGGTAGGATTGTCGACAACATGCGGCAGAACGTGGTGAACGTCGGGTTCCTGTACCCCGGCTACAGCGCCGAGGACGACTACCCCGCCATCGAGCGCGCCCTGCGGGACTCGGCGCCGGGCGAGGTCAGCCTGCCGGTCGTGCACACGCTCATGCGGGAGGACGCCCACCGCGTCGACGCGCTGCTCGACATCGGCGGCTCCGACGTCCTCGGCGAGGGCGCGCGCGCCCTGCGCGGCATGGGCGTCCAGGCGGCCGTGTGGGCGTGCACCAGCGGGAGCTTCGTGTTCGGCTGGGACGGTGCCGCGCAGCAGGTCGCGGGCGTCAGCGAGGCGGCGGGCGTGCCCGCGTCCAGCACGTCGTTCGCGTTCGTGCACGCGGCGCGGGCGCTCGGCGTGACGCGGGTCGCGGTGGCCGCGACCTATCCGTCCGACGTCGCCGAGCGGTTCGTCGCGTTCCTCGGCCACGCCGGCATCGAGGTGGTGGCGCTGGCCTCCCGGGGCATCGTCACCGCCGCCGAGGTCGGCACCCTCGGGCGCGACGAGGTGCTCGCCTTCGTCGCGGCCAACGACCATCCGGACGCCGAGGCGGTGCTGGTGCCCGACACCGCGCTGCACACCGTGTCCTGGCTCGACGAGCTGGAGGCGCGGGTCGGCAAGCCGGTCCTCACCGCCAACCAGGTGAGCGTGTGGGAGGGGCTGCGGCTCGCGTCCGGCCCCGGGGGGCTCCCGCCGCGCACCGGACTGGGCCGGCTGTTCGCCGCGCCCGCCACCGTCCCCGCCGGCGAGCGGGGACGACATCCCCGGCAGCTATGACGAAAGGGGCCCGCGGCATGGGCCGTTTGGGTGAGCTGGAACCCGTCCCCCGCAAGTCGACCGTCGAGATCGTCTCGGACGAGCTGCGCTCAGCGATCATGTACGGATCGCTGGAGCCCGGCGCACAGCTCGGCGAGGCCGAGCTCGCCGGGCGGCTCGGCATCAGCCGCGGCCCGCTGCGCGAGGCGATGCAGCGGCTCGTCCAGGAGGGGCTCCTGGTCAGCGAGCCGCACCGCGGGCTCTTCGTGATCACGCTGGACGAGGGGGACGTCGAGGACGTCTACCTCGCCCGGCTCGCGATCGAGCGGGAGGCCTGCCGGCTGATCATGGAGCGCAACCGGGGCGAGGCGGTGGCCCGGCTGACCGAGTCCCTCGAAGCGCTCGTGGACGCGGCGAAGCAGCGCGACCGGGTCGCGATGAGCGACGCCGACCAGGCGTTCCACGAGGTGCTGGTCAGCTCGTCCGGCAGCCCCCGGCTGGAGCGGATGGCGCACACCCTGCTCGTGGAGACCCGGATGTGCCTGAACGCGCTGCAGGACACCTACCCCGAGCCGTCCGACCTCGTCGAGGAGCACCGCCGGCTGGTCGACGCGATCGGCGACGGCGAGGAGGAGCGGCTGCTCGTGCTCATCGAGGAGCACATGACCGACTCCATCCACCGGCTGCGCGCCACCCGTCCGTAGCCGAGGCGCCCCCGTGCTGGACATCCGCGCCCGGGGGCACCTAGATTGCAGATTGTCGACAATCTACCGGAGGGACGCATGGCTACGCTCTCACCCCTGCTCAAGCAGGCCACCCCCGTCCTTGCCGAGCGCGGCGAGGGCGTCTACCTGTACGACACCGCGGGCCGCCGGCACCTGGACTTCACGGCGGGGATCGGCGTCACCAACACCGGCCACTGCCACCCGCGCGTGGTCGAGGCCGCGCGCGAGCAGGTCGGCACGCTGATCCACGGGCAGTACACGACGGTCATGCACGAGCCGCTCCTGCGGCTGGTCGACGCGCTGGGCGAGGTGCTCCCGGACGGCCTGGACTCGCTGTTCTTCCTCAACAGCGGCAGCGAGGCCGTCGAGGCGTCCATCCGGCTGGCCCGGCACGCGACCGGCCGGCAGAACATCGTCGTCTTCCACGGCTCGTTCCACGGCCGGACGATGGGCGCCGCCGCGCTCACCACGGCCGGCACGAAGTTCCGCGCGGGCATCGGCCCGCTCATGCCGGGCGCCGCCATCGCGCCGTTCCCGCAGGCGTACCGGTACGGCTGGTCCGAGGAGGAGGCGACCCGGTTCGCCCTGCGCGAGCTGGACTACCTGCTCGTCACCGCGAGCCCGGCGTCCGACACGGCCGCGTTCGTCGTCGAGCCCGTGCTCGGCGAGGGCGGCTACATCCCGGCGCCGACCGCGTTCCTGGAGGGGCTGCGCGAGCGCGCCGACCGGCACGGCATCCTGCTGATCATGGACGAGGTGCAGACCGGGTTCGGGCGGACCGGCCGGTTCTGGGGGCACGAGCACTCGGCCGCGCGCCCCGACGTCCTGATCACCGCGAAGGGCCTGGCCAGCGGTTTCCCGCTGTCGGCGATCGCGGCGCCGACGGCGCTGATGGAGAAGGCGCGGCCGGGCTCGCAGGGCGGCACGTACGGCGGCAACGCGGTCGCGTGCGCCGCGGCCCTCGCCACGCTCCAGGTCATCGCCGACGAGGACCTCGTCGGCAACTCGGCCCGGCAGGGCGCGCGGCTGAACGACGGGCTCCGCAAGGTCGCCGCCGACCACCCGGAGATCGGCGACGTGCGCGGTCTCGGCCTGATGCAGGCCAGCGAGTTCACCGGGCCGGACGGCGAGCCCGACGCCGCCGCCGCGGCGCGGGCGCACAAGGCGGCCGCCGAGCACGGCCTCCTGCTGCTGACGTGCGGCGCGTACGGCAACGTCGTCCGGATGATCCCGCCGCTGGTCGTCACCGAGGCCCAGGTCGACGACGCCCTCGGCCTCTGGGCGCGGGCCGTGGCCGACGCGGTCGGCTGACCGCCCGGCCCTTCCGCGGGAACGCGGAACGGCGCCCGGCGGCAAGGCCGCCGGGCGCCGTCCGCGCACGCTCAGCCGAGCGGGTTGCCGCAGTCGATGGGCCAGTACGGCCCCCAGATGTCGAGCGAGTTCAGCACGAACTTGATCGCCACCGGGTCGAAGGCGATGCCGACGTGCGCGTTGGTGTCGTCTGCGCACTTGTCCTGGAGCAGGACGTTCTGCGCGTTCGAGCCGTTGAGGAACGCCGACGTGTAGGGCGTGACGACCTCGTCGTACTTCGTGGCCAGCACGATGTAGGTCGGGCCGGGCACGGTGTCGCCGCCCCCGTTGAGGTTCTTCAGGAAGTCGGAGTCGGTGATCTGCTGGCCCGCCGCCGGCGCGGCCTTCACGACCGCCTGCGTGATGCCGAGCAGGCTGCCGAGCTTGACGAGCCCCGACAGGCTCGTGCCGTGGTTGGACGGGACGAGCCCCACGAGCCTGTCGACCTTCGCCGCGCCGCCCAGGAATCTCATGTAGTAGCGCGGCATCATGCCGCCCTGGGAGTGCCCGACCATGTCGACCTTCGACGCGCCGGTCGAGGCGAGCACCTTGTCGACGAACGCCGACAGTTCTCCGGCCGACGACGGAATGTCATAGATCCCCTGGATGGGGCCGTCCTCCGGGCCGCCGTAATTGAGGGCGTAGACGCAGTAGCCGGCCTTCTTCAGCGCCGGGGAGAGTTTCTGCCAGTTGAACGCCATGTTCTCGAACGTGCCGTGCACGAGCACGACCGGACGGGGATGCCAGAACGACGGCTTGCACTTCCAGTCGTTCGCGCCGTCCGGGCTGGTCTCGGCGTGCGCGGCGGGCGCGACCAGGCCCGTCGCGGCGAGAACGGCGGTCACCGCCGCGGCGGTCGCCGCCCATGACCGGAGTCGTCTGAAACGCATTGCAGCTCCCTCGTGCGGGCACGCCGAAAAGGGGCCGCGGCCCGCGCGAATTCCACCGGGCCGGGCCCGCTCATCGCCGTGATGATCGGGGTGGAGTGCCCACAAGGTACGGCTGCTTCCCGGCACGGTCTTGTGGAACGACCGCCGGTTGCCCGGGAGAAATTGTCAGACGGCTCACAATCGGATCAGGCCGCGTATCGCTTGACCTGCGGCGCTGTCACGCCTGGGCGACGGCGCCCTCCTTCAGGAGGGTCTCGGTGTCGTCGAAGCCCAGGTCGTCCAGGACCTCGCGGGTCTGGCCGCCGGGGAGGGCGGGGACGCCGTCGGTCTCGGTGACGGTGCGGGAGAACCGGGGCGCCGGGGCGGGCTGGCGGTGGCCGGCGAGCTCCGGGAAGACGTCGCGCGCGGTGTTGAAGGGGTGCTCGGCGGCCTCCTTCATCGACAGGACGGGCGCCACGCACGCGTCGCTGGGGACGAAGACCTCCGTCCACTCGTCGCGGGTCCTGGTCTTGAAGGCGGCGGCGAAGCGCTCGCGGAGGGCGGGCCAGGAGTCCCGGTCGTTCTGGTCGGGGAGGTCCTCGCCGTCGAGGCCGAGGCGGCGGACGAACTCGGCGTAGAACTGGGACTCGATGGCGCCGACGGCCATGTGGCGGCCGTCCGCGGTCTCGTAGACGTCGTACCAGGGGGCGCCGGTGTCGAGCATGTTGACGCCGCGCCGGTCCTGCCAGAGGCCCGTCGCGAGGAAGGCGTGAATGAAGGTGGACAGGTGCGCGGTGCCGTCCACGATGGCGGCGTCGACGACCTGGCCGCGCCCGCTGGTCTTCGACTCCAGGAGGGCGGCGAGGACCCCGACGATCAGGTACATGCTGCCGCCGGCGAAGTCGCCGAGCAGGTTCATCGGGACCTGCGGCGGGCCGCCCGCGCGGCCGATCGCGTGCAGCGCGCCGGTGATGGCGATGTAGCCGACGTCGTGCCCGGCGGTGTGGGAGAGCGGGCCCTCCTGGCCCCAGCCGGTCATCCGGCCGTAGACGAGCTTCGGGTTGCGGGCGAGGCAGTCGTCCGGGCCGATGCCGAGGCGCTCGGTGACGCCGGGCCGGAAGCCCTCCAGGAGCACGTCGGACTTCTCGACCAGGCGCAGCACGACGTCGCGGCCCCGCTCGCTCTTCAGGTCGACGGCGATCGACCGCTTGCCGCGGTTGCTGAAGTCGGTGCCGCCGCTGGTCGCGCCCTCCCGGACGGCGGAGGCGCGGTCGACGCGGATCACCTCGGCGCCGAGGTCGGCCAGCAGCATCGCGGCGAACGGCCCGGGCCCGATCCCGGCCAGCTCGATCACCCGTACTCCGGACAGCGGCCCGTTGCCCATCTGCGACTCCCTGAATCTCGTTCGGTCCCCCTAGTCTGCACCATCTGGGTAAGCGTCCGCTGACGCGGGTTCGGGTCAGCGGGCGGTCAGGGCGACGGTCGTGCGCGGCGCGCCGGTGGCGACGAGCAGGCGTCCGCGCGTCGCCGGGCCGCGGACGCCGTCGGCGTGCGGGACGAGACCGCGCCCGGCGGCGGCGAGGTAGTACCAGCGGTCCGACGGCGCCCGCCACCACGTCCCGCTGACCGGGCGGCCCGGGTCGCAGCCGCCCGTCGGCCGGGCGGGCGCGCCGAGCAGCGTCGCCTGGGCGGAGGCGCCGCCGGACGCGTACGCCAGCCGGGTGCACACCCAGTCGGCGGGGCCGCCGCCGTGCGGCAGCCTCCCCGACCAGAAGGCGAAGGCCATCGCGTCCGACACCGGCTTCGCCGGGCGCGGCGCCGCGCAGGCCAGCCGGTTCCACAGCCCCCTCCCCCGCGGCCCGAGGCGCTCCGGCCGGCCAGCCGAGCGCGGCCGCCACGCGGGCGAGCGGTAGGCGAGGACGGCGGCGCGCGGGCCGCCGAGGTCGCCGACCGTCCGGGTGCCGAGGTGGAACAGCGGGCCGCGCCCGCAGCGCGTGCCCGCGCGGACGGGGGCCGTCACGCCGCCGGGCGCGGCCAGCGGGTCCCCGCCGAGCGTCTCGGGCCGGGCGTCCCACGGGGCGAGGAGGTAGCGTCCGCCGCCGAGGGCGATCGGGGCGGACGGGCCGGTCCCGGCGGGGACGACGTCCAGCCGGCCGGGCGTGTAGCGGGCCAGCCGGTCGCCGCGCCGCATGACGGCGACCGGCGTGCCGCCGGGACGGCCCGCGTAGAGGAGCTGGGCGGCGCCGCCGCCGGTGCCGCCGGGCATCTCCGCCCACGCGGCGGCCGCGCGGCGGACGAACGCCCGGTCGGCGGCGAGTTCGCCGCGCGCGGGCCAGGCGTCGAGGGTGCGGGCGCCGCGCGTCCAGGCGTCCGGGGCCGCGGACACGAGCCGCGGGGCGTGCGCGGACGCCGCGCGGGGCTCGCCGTGCTCGGTGGCGACGAGCGCGCCGACGAGCCCGGCGGTGAGGACGGCGGCCGTCGCGAGCGGCAGCACCGACCGGTTGCGGACGGGACGCAGCGTCTCCGGCTCGAACCGGTCGTCGCCGCGCGGCGCCGGCAGCCGGGCGGCCTCCGCGGCGCGGATCGCCGACCAGGGGTCGCGGATCCCGAGATCGATGAGCTGGTCGCGGATCTCGTACCGGGGCAGCCCCTCGATGTTCCGGAGCACGTAGGCGACCCGGACGTGCGGCGCGAGCCGGGACACCGCGGCGCTGAGCGCCGGGTCGGGCAGCCGCGCGGGCAGCGCGCGCAGCCACGGGCCGAGTCCGATCTG
The DNA here is from genome assembly GCF_041463655.1 of Actinomadura monticuli. NCBI lineage: Bacteria > Bacillati > Actinomycetota > Actinomycetes > Streptosporangiales > Thermomonosporaceae > Actinomadura > Actinomadura monticuli. Next base: position 452,441 of record NZ_JAXCEI010000003.1, on the reverse strand, counting down.
GAGGCGGCGGGAGGGGCGCAGCGCGCGGCGCAGGACGCGGGTGCGGCGCCGGGCGTGCCCGGCCGCGGAGCGGTCGCGGGCGCCGCGCGCGGTGCCGTCCACGATCCGGCGGGCGATCGCCAGCCGGTAGACGCGCTTCCCCCTGCCCGGCAGAACGAAATACGCCATGCGGACAAGGTCCGCATAAGCAGATTTCGCCGGCGGTGTTTCCGTCCGCGGATTCGTCATGACATCTTCGGTCACGGCGGGCCACTCCCTCTGCGCCGTTCTCCTTCGTCGCGAAATCCGAGGTTAGAGCGATGCGGGCGGCGGGCGGCGCGGAATTGGGACAACGATTAACCAGCCGAATGGAAATGTCATCTCATGTCCGTGCGGGTACGCGCTCCGGCGCGCGTTCGGGCGATACGCCGCGCCGGATTCGTCCCCGTACTAGGCTGTTGCCCTCGTGGGGGAACCGTCCCGCCCCGCCTGGCGTCGGACATCTCGCGCCCCCGCCGCGGCCCCGGACCCACGACGACCGACGGAGAGGTATCCACCGCCCCATGACCGAGGACGTCCCGGGCTACCAGGTGCTGGAGCAGGTCGGCGAGGGCGGCTTCAGCGTCGTCTACCGCGCGCACCAGGAGCGCCTCGACCGGATGGTCGCGCTGAAGGTGATGTCGGTCGGCGCGGTGGACGCCGCGGCCATGCGGCGCTTCCAGCGCGAATGCAAGATCACCGGACGGCTCTCCGGGCACCCGAACATCGTCACCGTGCTGGACACCGGCACCACCCGCGTCGGCCACCCCTACATCGTGATGGAGTACTTCGAGCACGGCGCGCTCACCGACCGGCTCGAGCGCGAGGGGCCGCTGCCGGTCGCGGACGTGCTGCGGATCGGGGTGAAGATGGCGGGCGCGCTCGCCGCCACCCACGAGACCGACGTCCTGCACCGCGACGTCAAGCCGCAGAACGTGCTGCTGTCGCGGTACGGCGAGCCCGCCCTCGCCGACTTCGGGATCGCCGGCCTCGTCGACTCGTTCGACGCCACGCACACCCAGGCGTTCACCCCGCACCACGCCGCGCCGGAGATCCTGGAGGGCAGGCCGCCCGGCGTCGCCTCCGACCTCTACTCGCTCGGCTCGACGCTCTACCACCTGCTCGCCGGCCGGCCGGCGTTCAAGGGCCCGCCCGGCGAGGGCATCGCCCAGCTCATGCTGCGGATCCTGTACGAGGCGCCGCCGCCGATCCAGCGGCCGGACGTCCCGGCCCAGGTCTCGGAGGTCATCGGGCGGGCGATGGCGAAGGCGGCCGAGCTGCGCTTCGCGACCGCCGTGGAGTTCGCGCAGGCGCTCCAGCGGACGCAGGCCGAGCTGGGCCTCCCCGTCACGGACGTGGCGTTCGGCGGCGGCACCGTCCAGCCGGCCTCCTCGCCGGCCTCGGCCCACGCGCGGACACTGCCTCCGGCCCCCGCACCCGGCCTGCCGGGGCCGCCGCCCGTCCCCGAATGGGCGTCGACGGTGTCGAACCCGCCGGAGCCGCCCCCGCCCGTGCCCGAGTGGGCGCCGACGGTGTCCGGACCGCACCCGCACGCGTCCCACGGCGGTACGGGCGGCGGTACGGGCGGCAGCACGGCGCCGCTGGCGCCGGGCGCGGCCCCGGCCGGCCGGACGCAGGACGGGCCGCGCCGCGGGCTGATCGTCGCGGCCGGGGTCGCGCTCGTCGGCGGGCTGGGGCTCGGCGTCGGGGCGCTCGCGCTGGCGAACGGCGGCGCCGGCGACGGGGGGACGGACCCGGCCGCGCGGCCGTCGGAGACCGTCCCGCAGGCGGGGGCGGAACCGCAGCAGGAGCCCGTGACGGCCGCGCAGTTCGCGGCGACGCGCCCCCGCAAGCTCGCCGTCCGGCGGGCGGGCCGGACGGTCACGCTCGCCTGGACGCTGCCGCCCGACGCGCGGAGGCTCCCGCTGCTCATCCAGCAGCAGCCCGCCGGCTCGAAGGCGATCGCGACGGTCCCGGCCGGGTCCCGCACGACGACCGTGCCGGGCCTGCGGCCGAAGGTCCGCTACTGCTTCAAGGTGGGCACGGTGCTGCGCCTCCACCAGGGCGCGGCGCCCGACGTGTCGTGGTCGGCGCCCGCGTGCGCCCCCGCACCGCCCGGCGGCTGACCCGTCCCGCCGGGTCTCCGGCGGTCAGCCGCACTTCCAGATCGGCAGCCCGGAAAAGCTCTTCCAGTTGCCGGGCGTGCTGACCAGATAGGCGACCACGTAGCCGCGGTTCCCCTTCCAGGTGATGTTCGTGTACATGTTCCCGGAAAGGCTGGAGTCGTTCGGGTGCGTGAAACTGGCGCCCGTCTCCTGGCAGTTCACGGTGACGTTCTCGCCGTTGTTGTCGGTCATCGTCGCCACGCGCGAGCCGCGGGTGTCGGCCGCCGAGTAGATGTAGGCGTTGGAGTTGCCGTTCATCTGCACGGCGTACGTGGTGGTGGGCCCCGTCAGCGTCGCGGCGGCCGTGGCGGGGGCGCCGGTCCCGGCGCCGTTGGCGGCGGTCACGGTGAACGAGTAGGAGCCGTTCGTCCAGACGCCGCCGAGCGTCGCGGACGTGCCCGCGACGGTCGTGCTCCCGGAGACCGGGCCCGACCAGGCGAGCGTGTAGCCGTCCGCGCCGCCGCCCGGCGGGACCGTCCAGGAGACCTTCGCGCCGGACGTGGTCGCCTGCGTCGTGAGGCCCGTCGGCGTGCCCGGCGTCACGCACGGCCGGACCGGGTCGCTCGCCGCCGACACCTGCTCGCGCGTCCGGCCGGCCGCGTCCCGGTAGCGGACGGCGACGCGGAACCGGTACTCGGTGCCGCAGTCGCCCCCGCCGACGGTGAACGTGTACGGGCCCGCGCCCTGGACCGCGGACGGGCTCGCGGTCAGGCCGGACGGGACGTCCTTCAGCACGTAGCCGGTGATGCCGTCGCCCTGCGAGGGCTGGAAGTCGATCCGCATCGTGCTCGAGCCGGGCGTGACGGAGATGTTGGACGGCGCGGTCGGCGGGTCGCCGGGGCCGGGCGGCGACGCCGGCTCCCGCGGCGACGGCGCCTGGGAGGGCCCCGGCGCGCGGGGCGGCGGCGGGGCGTCCGGGCCGCCGGGCAGCGGGATGGGGCGGCGCTGCGGGCCGCCGGGCACCCGGTCCTTGTACTTGTCGACGCCCTTGCCGCCGGTCCGCGGGTCGATCACGACGGCGCGGGGCCCGGCCGGGTCGTTGGCCCACAGCATCCCGTCGCGGACGAAGACGTCCAGCCGGGACGGGCGCCCGGTCACCTGGACGGGGCGCTCGAACCGGTTCTTCGCCGAGTCGTACACGATGAGCGCGCCGGCCGTCTCGTCCGGGATGTAGACCTTGGCGCCCAGCATCTGCGGCGGCCGGTAGCGGTGCTTCGGCATGGCGAGGCGCGTGCTGGTGTACCGGCCGGTGTCGGTGTCCACGGTGACCAGCGACCCGGTGGCCTGCACCAGCAGCGGGACGATCTTGCCCTCGGTGGCGGCGGGGGCGAGCGCGCCGCCGCGTCCCGCCCGCTTGACGGTCGCGGGCAGGCTCACCTTGAGCGAGGCCCCGGACGCCTTGACCACCGTGGCGGTCCCGGCGGTGGAGTCGGTGACGACGGGGTCTCCGGCCGCCATGGTGAGCGCCAGGCCGTCGCCGGGCTCGCCGACGCGGACCGGCGGCCGCAGGGCGCCGCCCGCGAACGCGGCGATCTCCCCGTTGCGCGCCACCGGCACCCAGAGCGTGCCGCGCGCGTCGATGCCGGCCTGCCCGAGGATCGGCGGCAGCACGGCGGACGCGCCGACCGGGGTCAGGGAGACCGGGTCGATCTCCTGGACGGCGCCCTTGACCGAGTCGATCGTGTAGGCCTTCCCGGACCCGGCGAGGACCTGGATGCCCTTGCCGAGCGGGCGGCTCGTCCCGATGTCCAGCTGGGAGGGGTCGAGCCGGCTGACCACGCCGGTGTCGAGGTCGACGATCAGTACCGTGGCGCCGTCCTGGACGATCTTGATGTTGTGGCCGCGCATCTGCGGGATCACGCCGGTCTTGCCGTCGACCTTGCCGGCCGGCCCGTTGACGTGCACGACGAGGCCCCTGCCCGCCGCGGTCAGCCAGGCGCCGACGTCGGCGAGCCGGTACTTCGCGCTCGCGACGCCCACCCCGTAGACGGCGGCGGCGATGACGAGCACGCCGACGAGCCCGACCGCGACCTGTCCCGTCAATCGGTCACGCCGGAACAAAGACCCCAGAACTGCCCCACGCACGCGCGCTCACCTGCCCCGTTCTCCCGAGAACGTAGTGGATCACGCCGTCCGGCCACCCGGGTTTCCCCGGATTGGCTGATTTTCGCCGATCGCCTCCGTGAATGTCGGGACCGTTATGTTGCGTCCGGAAATCACCACCACGGGGCGGCCCGCGACCTCGACCTGACCGGCGAGGACGGCCGCGACCCCCGCCGCGCCCGCGCCCTCGGCGACGAGGCCGTGCTCGTGGAAGAGCCAGCGCATCGCCGTCCGGATCTGGCCATCGGTGACCGAGGTCAGCGCGGCGGTGTCCCCGATGACCCCGGGGGTCACCGACCCGGCCTCCAGGTTGCCGGGCAGCCCGTCGGCGAACGTCTCGCCGACCTCGACCGCGACGACCCGCCCGGCCGCCACGGAGGCGGAGACGCCGCGCGACACCGCCGACTCGACGCCCACGACGCGCACGTCACCGCGCTCGCGCGCCCAGAGGCACAGCCCGGCGAGGAGCCCGCCGCCGCCGACCGGCGCGACGACCGTGAGCGGGCCGGGGGCCTGGGCGTCGAGCTCGCGGCCGATGGTGCCCTGGCCCGCGATGACCGCCGGGTCGTTGTAGGGCGAGACGTAGTGGCCGGGCAGCGTCAGCGCGTGCGCCTCGGCCTCGTCGTAGGTCAGCCCGTGCTGGACGAGCCGCACCGGGTACGCGCCGATCCGGTCGACCTTGACCCGGGACGCCCGCGTCGAGACGACCACGGTCACGTCCGCCCCCGACCTGGCGGCGGCGTAGCCCATGCCGAGCCCGTGGTTGCCCGCGCTCGCGGTGACGGCCGGCACTCCGGCGGGCAGCGCCGCGACGGCGGCGAGGGCGCCGCGCACCTTGAACGCGCCGGTCGGCTGGAACGTCTCCAGCTTCAGCAGCGCGCCGGGCGCCAGCGCGGACGGGACGAGCGGCGACGGCTCCAGCTCGGCGGACACGGCGCGCCAGGCGCGGTCCAGGTCGTCGGGGCCGGGGGCGCGGACGGCCCGCGCCGTCACGGCCGCTCCCCCGGCGGCTCGCCGAGCCGCTCGCGGAGCCGGCCGCGGATCTGCTCGGTCGTGTAGGCGCGGCGGTCCCGGAAGGACCGCGGATGCAGGCGGCGGCGCAGCCTGCGGAGGCGGCCGGCCTTCGCGGTGACGAGGCGTCCCAGCGCGTCGCTGTGGTGCCAGGCCCGGTCGGCGGCGCGCGGGTCGGGCCGGGACGCGGCGAAGCGGGAGTGGTTGACCAGGTCGGCGAGCGGCCCGAGATGGCCGTGGGCGTCCGCGCCGACGCTGGACGCCCCGAAGCGCGCGACCTCGTGCGCGGTCAGCGTGCGGGCGGTGGACAGGCCGACGTCCGCGAGGTGGTCGAGCGCCTGGTGCCAGGCGCCGGTGATGCGGGCGGCGGGCGGGCCCGCCCGGCGGCGGCGCCTGCGCAGCGCGGGGGCGAGGAGAGCGGCGCCCAGGTAGCCGATGACGAGCGCGCCCGCGGCGATCGTGGCGAACACCCACCACGGTGTGGGCGGGTCCTCGGCGGGGGCGGCCTTCTGCCCTCCCCGCTCCGCCGTCTCGTCCGGGCCCGGGTCGCGCTGCTGGGAGGCCGCGCTCTTCTGCGCCTGCTCGAGCTGCTGCTTCGTCTCGCCCGCCGCGACGCCCTCGCTGCCCTTGGAGGAGCCTGCGCCGTCCGGGAGCGGGTTGAAGCGGATCCAGCCGAGCCGGTCGAACTTGACCTCGGGCCAGACCGTCACGTCCCCGGACCGGACCTGGACGGTGCCGCCCTGCCGGTTCCCGCCCTCGAACCCCACCACGACGCGGGACGGGAGCCCGAGCGTCCGGGCGAGCAGGGCGTAGGCGGTGGCGAAGTGCTCGGGCGTGCCGCGCCTGCCCTGGGCGAGGAAGTAGTCGATCTGCCGGTAGCCGTGGCCGGGCGCCGCGGTCACGTCGTACCTGGCGAAGACCTTGAGGTAGTCGGCGAGCATCGAGGCCTTCTGCAGGGGCGTCACCGCGCCCTTCGTCGCCGCCTGCGCGAACCCGCGGAACTCGGCGATCTGGACGGGCGCCTCCGTCGCGCCCGGCCCCCACGGCAGCCGCCGTGCGGCCGCCGCCTCGGCGTCGGTGGCGACGCCCGCGGCGGCCAGGTCGCGGGCCGTCCACTCGGGGACGACCGAGTCGACCCGGTACGTCTGGCCGGCGCGCAGCGGCTCGGCGGTGGCGAGGGCGCCGCTGGCGGGGTCGACGACGACGGGGAGCCCGTCCACCCGGCGGGGCCGGTCGGGCGCCGGGACCCACACTCCGGTCAGGTCGCGGATCGTGACGCGCTGGGAGGTCTCGTGCCGCCGGTCCGGCCGCGGCCCCTCCGGCACCCGGCTCCCGGTCGGGACGAACCGGGCGGTGGACGACCAGGTCACGCCGTCGAACCTGTCCAGGACGGCGAGCCGCTCGATCTCGGCCCGCCCCGCGTCCACGGTGAACATGACCTGGCCGGGGCTCAGCAGCCAGCCCCCGACGCGGTCGAGCGGGCTGACGCCGTCGCGCTGCTGCGGCGCCGGAGCCCGCACCTGCTCGCGGGGGTTGTAGGGCGCGGCGCTGACCGGGACGACCGGCCCGACCGCGAACGCCAGCCCGCCGAGGACGGCGGCTAGGGGCACTCCCGCCGCGAGCGGCCGCCAGGACGCGCCCGCGTCCGGGCCGTCCGCGCGGACGAGGACGAGCACGGCGATGAGCACGACCGTCGCGGCGGCCAGAGGCAGGTTCGATCCGGGGCCGTCCACGCCGAGCAGCAGCGCGACCGCCCACCCGCCGAGGGCCGGGACCGCCGGGGCGGCCCGCAGCGAGGTCCGCAGCGCCAGCTCCGCGGACGCGAACGCCGCGAGCCACACCACCACGCTGACCAGGACGAGGAGCTCGGGCTCGGCGGGCGCGGGCAGCAGCGTGGTCAGGATCGCCTTCCACGAGCTGAGCACGCCCTCGCGGAGCGTCCGCGGCAGCGTCCCGGCGCCGAGGGCCGGGCGCAGGACGGTGAGCGACGCCGTCGCCGCCCACGCGGGCACCGTCAGTACGAGTGAGATCCAGAGGGGCCACGGGCCCTTCTCGCGCGGGCCCGACAGCAGCCCGCACAGCAGCGTCGGGACGACCGCCGCGACGGCGGCGACGGGGACGACCGGCCCGAGGCCGAAGACGCGCTGGAACGACAGGCCCGCGACGGCGGCCAGGCAGGCCGTCAGCGCCAGGGAGACGTAGCGGGTCACCTGGCGCTCCCGAGCCGGCGCCACGACTCCGCCAGGCCGTCCAGGTCCGCGACGTCGATCAGGTGGACGCCGGGCGGCGCCGGCACGGGCCCGGCCGGCCGGACGCGCAGCACCACCACCCGGTCGAACCGGGACCTGACGGCGGCGATCCGCCCCATCTCGGCGTCGCCGCCCGTGACGACGACGAGCGAGCCTCCCGCGCGCACGCCGCGGACCGCGTCGACGGCCGACCGCGCGCCCTCGTCCGTCCCGACCGAGGTGAGCGCGTCGAGCAGGACCTCCAGGTCGCCGGGGCCGCCGCGGGTGCCGGCCAGCGGGCCGGCGCCGGTGAGGACGCGGACGGGGAAGCCGGCCGACGCCGCGCCGGCGGCCGCGGACGCCGCCGCGTCCACGGCCAGCTCGAAGTCGTCGGGCTCCGGCCACGCCGCCGCCCGCGCCTCCAGCACGACCGTGGTCGTCGGCAGGCTCGCGTCCACGAGCCGGCGGACCATCAGCGTCCCGGTGCGGGCCGACGACTTCCAGTGGATGTGCCGCATCTCGTCGCCGACCACGTACTCGCGCAGCGCGTGGAACGTCGCCGTCCCCGCCGGGGACCGGTCGCTCGTCGGCCCCTCCAGATGGTGCGCGCGGCCGGACGGCAGCACCGGCAGCGGCACCGTCCGCGGCCGGACCAGCAGGACGCGCGGCGCGCCGTACTCGCGGACCCGGCGGGCCAGCCCCAGCGGATCGGCCCGCACGAGCCGCAGCGGCCCGACCGGGATCTCCCCGCGGCGGGCGGTCGGCAGCCGATACGTCACGGTGCGCCCGCCGCCCGAGCGCAGGCGCGGGATGTCGACGGCCACGTCCGTGGCGCCGGCCGCGTCCCGCGCGCTGAGGCCCCGGACCGCGCGGCCCTCGTTGGCCACGTGCAGCACGGCGACGGCGGGCTCGCCGCGCTCGACCTTCGTCGGCGCGATCTCGCGGCGGACGTCCAGCCGCGGCCTCGGCAGCGTCCACAGCAGCGCGCCCGCCACCGCCGCGAGCCCGGCGACCGCGAGCACCGCGGGCTCGGGGTAGCCGAGCCACCAGGCCGCCGCGTACAGCGGCGCCGAGACGGCCGCCGTCCCCCACCCGAGCGGCGTCAGCACCTCAGACTCCGGCGGCCTGCGGCGTCGGCACGCTCTGCAGGACCTCGCCCACCACGTCCGCGCCGGTCCGCCCGCGCAGCTCGGCCTCCGGCGTCACGATCAGCCGGTGCGCGAGGACCGGCCCGGCGAGCGCCTTCACGTCCTCGGGGACGAGGTAGGAGCGGCCGGCCGCCGCCGCCCGCACCCGTGCCGCGCGCAGCAGCGCGATCCCGGCCCGCGGGCTCGCGCCGAGCCGCAGCTCGGGATGCTCGCGGGTGGCGGCCACGACCCGCACCAGGTAGTCGTGCAGCGGCGCCGCGACGTGCAGGCCCTGCGCGAAGCCGATCGCGCGGGCGAGGTCCTCGCCGCCCAGCACCGGCGGCAGCCGGTCGAGCGCCTGCCCCGACGGCGCGCCCGCGAGCAGCGCCACCTCGGCCCGGTGGTCGGGGTAGCCCATGGAGATCCGCATCAGGAACCGGTCGAGCTGCGCCTCCGGCAGCGGATACGTGCCGTCCATGTCGACGGGGTTCTGGGTGGCGATGACCATGAACGGGCGCGGCACCGGGTGCGGGACGCCCTCCACGGTCACCCGGCGCTCCTCCATGACCTCCAGCAGCGCCGACTGCGTCTTCGGCGAGCCGCGGTTGATCTCGTCCGCGACGGCGAGGTTGGCGAAGATCGGGCCGGGGTGGAACTCGAACGCGCTCGTGCCCTGGTTGAAGATCGAGACGCCGGTGATGTCACTGGGCAGCAGGTCGGGGGTGAACTGGATCCGCGCCCACTTCGCCTCGACGGACGCCGCGATCGCCCTGGCCAGCGTCGTCTTGCCGACGCCGGGGACGTCCTCGACGAGCAGGTGCCCCTCGGCGAGCAGGCAGATCAGCGCCAGCTCGACCTTGTCCCGCTTGCCGTGCACGACCCGCTCGACGCTTCCCGCCAGCGCCGCGAACACCTGCGCGAACCGCCCGGCCAGCGCGTCCGTGTCCAGCCCCGCGTTAGCACCCATCCGACCCGGACCCCCGTCTTGCCGATGCGAACGCACACTAACGACAAAGCGGGTCGCAGGCGACAAGATCGCCAAACATCACCACGATCCAAGACGAACCGAACGCGAACATCGTCCCGGGCGTCCTACTGTTGGGCATCGCGACGAGGAACTCCGAGGTGGACGTGGAAGACGTGAGCATCGCCGACATGTGGAACCGGCTGACGGGCTCGCAGCCCGACCCGCCGCTGTGGCTGGTCGGCCTGGTCGGCCTCGTCGCGCTCGGCGCGGTGCTCCACGGCCCCACCTGGCGGGTCGCGCGCAACACCGTCACGATCGCGCACGAGGGCGGGCACGCGCTCATCGCGCTGGTCACCGGCCGCAAGCTGGACGGCATCAAGCTGCACTCCGACACCTCCGGCGTGACCGTCTCGCGCGGCAAGCCGCACGGTCCCGGCATGATCCTCACGGCGCTCGCCGGGTACGTCACGCCGCCGCTGCTCGGCCTGCTGTTCGCGCTGCTGCTCGCGGCCGGCCGCATCACGCTGATGCTGTGGTTCTCCCTCGCGCTGCTCGCCGCGATGCTCGTGATGATCCGCAACGCCTACGGCGCGCTCTCGGTCATCGCCACCGGCGCGATCATCTTCGCGGTGTCCTGGCTGGGCAGCGCGACCGTCCAGGCCGGGTTCGCCTACCTGGCCGCCTGGTTCCTGCTGCTCGCCGCGACCCGCCCGGTGATCGAGCTGCAGCGGATGCGCGCCCGGCACATGGCGCCCAGCTCCGACGCCGACCAGCTCGCCCACCTCACCGGCGTCCCCGGCCTCGCCTGGGTGAGCCTCTTCGGCGCCACCGCCCTCCTCGCCCTCCTGGCCGGCGGCGCCCTCCTCGTCCCCGACATCTCCGTCCCCGACATCCCCACCCCGCCCGGCTTCTGAGGACCGCCGCGGAGCCGCCTCGATGCCGCGCCCGAATGTCCTAGGGCGCCGATAGTTTCGGAGGTGTGAGGGATCGATGGGCTCGGGAGCAGGTGCTCGGCCTCGCGCCGGACGCGTCGTCCGCGAAGGCCGCCGGCGGGGTCGCCAGACCCGCCAAGTGGGCCGGGACGGGGTGTGACGACGAGGCCGTCTGGGGCGAGTGCCAGGGCAGCGGCACGTCCGTGTACCGGACGTGCGCCGACCTGACCGAGCCCGCGTTCCGGTGCTCCTGCCCCAGCCGGAAGTTCCCCTGCAAGCACGCGCTCGGGCTGCTGCTCCTGTGGTCGGACGCGGCCGTGGAGGCGGGGCCCCGTCCCGCGTGGGCCGCCGAGTGGATCGAGGAGCGCCGGGCGCGGGCCGAGAAGGCGGCGAGCAAGAAGGCGGCGCCGGCGGCGAAGGCGCGCGACCCGAAGACCGCCGAGCGGCGGGAGCGGCGGGTCGACGACGGCCTCGCCGAACTCGACCAGTGGCTCCGCGACCAGGTCGCGCACGGGCTCGCGCAGGCGGAGAAGGCCCCCTACCGGCTGTGGGACGACGCGGCGCGGCGGCTCGTCGACGCGCAGGCGGGGTCGCTCGCCGGGCAGGTCAGGGCACTGGCCGCGATCCCGCGCCGGCCCGGGTGGCCGGGTCGGCTGCTGGAGGAGTACGCGCTGCTGCGGCTGCTCGTCCGGGCGCACCAGCGGCGGGACGACCTGCCCGGGGCGCTGCGCGACACCGTGCGCTCGCGGGTCGGGTTCACCGTGCCGCAGGAGGAGGTCCTGGCGGGCGGCGAGCGCGCCCGAGACCTGTGGTGGGTGATCGGGTCCCGCGACACCGCGCAGGACCTGCTGACCACGCGGCGGGTGTGGCTGCGCGGGCGGCGGACGGGGCGTCCCGCGCTGGTGCTGTCCTTCGCGGCTCCGGGCACGCCGCTGGACGCGTCCCTCCTCGTGGGTACGGAGGTCGACGCGGAGCTGGCGTTCTACCCGGGGTCGCAGCCGCTGCGGGCGCTGGTCGCCGAGCGGTACGGCGCCGCCGAGCCGGGCATGCCCGGCGGGACGTCCGTGCAGGGGTTCCTGGACGAGCACGCGGCGGCGCTCGCGCGAGACCCCTGGCTGGACCGCTGGCCCGCGACACTGGGGAACGTCCGCCTGGCCCGCGCCGAAGGAGGCGACCTGTACGTGTCCGACGAGGCCGGCGACGCGCTGCCGCTCCGGACGGGCGACCCGTGGCGGCTGCTCGCGCTGTCGGGCGGCGGCCCCGTCACGCTGTCCGGGGAGTGGAGCCCGCGCGGGCTGAGCCCGCTGGCCGCCTGGCACGAGAACGAGGGGACCGTGGTCCTGTGAGCGCGTGGAACGAGCACGTCACCGCGGCGCTGCTCGGCACCGAGCGGCGCGATCCGCCCGCCCTGCCCGGGGCCCCGGCCGAGGGCGGCGACCGGGCCGGGCGGCTGCTCGACCAGGCGGCGCTGCTGGCGGTCCGACGGCGGGCGGGGCTGGCGCCGTCCAGCGCGGCGACCGAGCCCATCGCGCTGGCCCCCGTCGAGGACGCCCCGGTGGTGCCGCGCGCGGCGGCGGCCCGGCTGCGGCGCATCCTGGCCGGCGAGCAGATCCGGGTGCTGCCCGAATGGCTGGACGCGGCGGCGGCGCGCGGCTTCCGGGTGCCCGCGCAAGCGCTGCCCGACCTGCTGGAGCGCGGCCGCAGCGACCGGATGCTGCGGCCGTCGATCGCGCGGGCGGCCGGGCGGCGCGGCGTGTGGCTGGCCCTGCAGAACACCGACTGGGCCTACCTGGTCGGCTCCGGGGACGATCCGGGCGGCGGCCCCGAGGTGTGGGAGACCGGCACCCGCAACCGCCGGGTGGCCCATCTCACCAGGCTGCGCGGCACCGAGCCGGAGCGCGCGCGGGAGCTGCTGCGGGAGACGTGGGCGAAGGAACCCGCGCCCGACCGCGCGGCCTTCCTCGCCACGTTCGAGCACGGGCTGTCGGCCGGCGACGAGGAGTTCCTCGAAGCCGCCCTGGAGGACCGGGGCAAGGACGTCCGGCAGCTCGCGTCCGACCTGCTCGCCCGCATGCCCGGGTCCGCCTACGGGGCGCGGATGGCGGCGCGGGCGCGGGGCTGCCTGAGACCGGAGGTCCGCACCGTGCGGGGGCGGCGGCAGACCTGGATCGCGGTCGAGCCGCCGCACGCCCACGGCGAGGACATGGCCCGCGACGGCATCCCCTTCCACCCCAGCGGGTCGTTCGCGCCGCGCGACGGGGGCGGGCCGGTGGGGACGCGGGCCGCGTGGCTGCGCGAGATCCTCGCCCGCACCCCGCTGTCCACCTGGACGGACCTGTTCGGGCTGCCGCCCATGGAGATCGTGTGCCTGCCCGTCGCCGAGTCCGACGGGCGGGACGTCCACATCGGGTGGGCCAAGGCCGCGCTCGGCCAGCGCGACGCCGCGTGGGCGCGGGCGCTGCTGAAGGGCGGCGTCATGGTGGACGAGCCGGAGGCGCTCGCCGACCTGCTGTCCGTCCTGCCCGGGGGCGAGCGGGACGCGGCGGCGGCCGACCTGATCCGCTGGGTGGAGGCGCGGCCCGACCTGCTGCGCGTCCTCGAACGGGTCCCCGGGCCGTGGACGGGGCCGCTGGCGTCGGCGGTGGTCGCGACGCTCACCGCGTCCGCCGGGCCCTCCTCCCGGCGCGACGAGCATCTCGTCACCCAGCTGTGCCGGCTCGCCGACCAGCGGCTCGACCCGGCCGCCGCGGCCCGCCTCGGCTCCCTGACGGGGCCGGACGGCGCCGCACCGCGCGCCGTCACCGACCTGATCGCCACCCTGCGCTTCCGCGACGAGATGCTGAAGGAGCTGACCCCTTGACCGAGAACCAGTTGCCGGGTGGTCCGGAGGGCTGTCCCTCCGGCGAGGACGCGGTGCTGCGCCCGCACGCCGAACAGGAGTACGCCGGCGAGCTGGCCCGGCTGGCCGAGCACGACGACCGGCCCCGGCCGCCCGGCTGGCGGCTGTCGCCCTGGGCCGTCACCACGTACCTGCTCGGCGGCGAGCTCCCCGACGGGACGGAGATCGGCCCGAAGTACGTGGGCCCGCGCCGGCTCATGGAGGTCGCCGTCGCGACCCTCGCGACCGACCGGGCACTGCTGCTGCTCGGCGTCCCCGGCACGGCGAAGACGTGGGTGTCGGAGCACCTCGCCGCCGCCGTCAGCGGCGACTCGACGCTGCTCGTGCAGGGCACGGCGGGCACGGCGGAGGAGGCCATCCGCTACGGCTGGAACTACGCGCGGCTGCTCGCCGAGGGGCCGTCCGAGAGGGCGCTGGTGGAGAGCCCGCTCATGCGGGCGATGAAGCGCGGCCAGGTCGCCCGCATCGAGGAGCTGACCAGGATGCCGTCCGACGTCCAGGACACCCTCATCACGGTGCTGTCGGAGAAGACGCTGCCCGTCCCGGAGCTGAACACCGAGGTGCAGGCCCGCCGGGGCTTCACGGTCATCGCGACGGCGAACGACCGCGACCGGGGCGTGAACGAGCTGTCCAGCGCGCTGCGCCGCCGGTTCAACACCGTCGTGCTGCCGCTGCCGGAGTCCGTCGAGGACGAGGTCGGCATCGTGGCGCGCCGCGTCGACCAGATCGGCGCCGCGCTGGAGCTGCCCGAGTCCCCGGCGGGGCTGGAGGAGATCCGCCGCGTCGTCACCGTGTTCCGCGAGCTGCGCTCCGGCGTCACCGCCGACGGGCGCACCAAGCTGAAGTCGCCGAGCGGGACGCTCAGCACCGCCGAGGCGATCTCGGTCGTCACCAGCGGGCTCGCGCTCGCCGCGCACTTCGGCGACGGGGTGCTGCGCGCCGCCGACGTCGCGGGCGGCATCGTCGGCGCCGTCGTCCAGGACCCGGTGTCCGACCGCGTCGTCTGGCAGGAGTACCTGGAGGCCGTCGTCCGCGACCGGTCCGAGTGGCGGGACTTCTACCGCGCCTGCCGGGAGGTGTCTTGAGCCACGTCGAGGTCTACGGGATCCGCCACCACGGGCCCGGCTCGGCGCGGGCGCTGCGCGGCGCCCTGGAGGAGTTCAAGCCGGACGCGGTGCTGATCGAGGGCCCGCCGGAGGCCGACCCGATCGTGGAGCTGGCCGGCGACGCCGGGATGGTGCCGCCGGTCGCGCTGCTCGCCTACTCCCCGGCCCCCGCCCCCGGCGACGGGGGCCGCAAGGCCGCGTTCTGGCCGTTCGCCGAGTTCAGCCCCGAATGGCAGGCGATCAGGTACGGGCTGGCCGCCGGCGTGCCGGTCCGGTTCTGCGACCTGCCGGCGGCGAACCAGCTCGTCCCCGTCCCGGACGACGAGGAGCCGGCCGCGGGCGGGATCCGGCTCGACCCGCTCGGCCGGCTGGCGAAGGCCGCCGGCTACGACGACGCCGAACGCTGGTGGGACGACGTGGTCGAGCACCGCGGCGGCGGCCCGTCCCCGTTCCCGGCGATCGCGGAGGCCATGACGGAGCTGCGCGCCCAGCTCGACGAGCCCGGCGGGGCGCGGCGCGAGGAGCGGCGGGAGGAGCAGCGCGAGGCCCACATGCGCCGGACGCTGCGCCGCACGCTCAAGGAGGGCCACGAGCGGGTCGCGGTCGTGTGCGGCGCCTGGCACGTCCCCGCCCTCCGGGCGAAGGTCCCGGCGGCCCACGACGACCGGACGCTGCGCGGGCTGCCGAAGGCGAAGGTCGCCATGACCTGGGTGCCGTGGACGCACGGGCGCCTCGCCGGGCACTCCGGCTACGGCGCGGGGGTCCGCTCCCCCGGCTGGTACCACCACCTGTTCGCGGCCGGCGACCGCCCGATCGAGCGGTGGCTGACCGCCGCCGCCCGGGTCCTGCGCGAGGAGGACCTGCACGTCTCCTCGGCGCACGTGATCGAGGCCGTCCGGCTCGCCGAGGCCCTCGCGGCGCTGCGCGGCCGCCCCCTCGCCGGGCTGGACGAGGTCACCGAGGCGACCCGGGCGGTCCTGTGCGAGGGCGCCGACCTGCCCGTCGAGCTGATCCAGCGGCGCATGGTCGTCGGCGAGCGGCTCGGCGCCGTCCCCGAGCGCACCCCCATGGTGCCGCTCCAGCGCGACCTGCAGGCCGAGCAGCGCCGGCTGCGCCTCAAGCCGTCCGCGCTCGACAAGGAGCAGGACCTCGACCTGCGCAAACCCACCGACCTGCAGCGCAGCCGCCTGCTGCACCGGCTCCGCCTCCTGGACGTGAACTGGGGCGAGCCGGCCGACACGGGCCGCTCCAAGGGCACCTTCCGCGAGACCTGGACGCTCGCCTGGCGGCCCGAGTTCGACGTCGAGCTGATCGAGGCCGGCGCGTGGGGCACCACCGTCCGCGGCGCGGCCACGGCCCGCGCCGAGGCCCTCGCCGCGCACGCCACCGCGCTCGCCGACCTGACGTCCGTGGCGGAGCGCTGCCTCCTCGCCGACCTCGGCGACGCCCTCCCGACCGTGATGACCGCCCTCGCCGACCGCGCCGCCGTCGACACCGACGTCGCGCGCCTGATGGCGGCGATGCCGGCCCTCGTCCGGGCCCTCCGCTACGGCGACGTCCGCGGCACGTCCACCGGCCCGCTCCGCACGGTCGTCGACGGCCTCGTCGTCCGCGTCTGCGTCGGCCTCCCGCCCGCGATCACCGGCCTGGACGACGACGCCGCCCGCGAGTTCCTCGCCCACGTCGACGCCGTCCACGGCGCCCTGTCCCTCCTCGCCGACGAGGGCCACCTCGAACGCTGGCGCCGCACCCTGGAGGGCCTCCTCGCCCGCCCGGACGCCCTGCACGGCCTCATCGAGGGCCGCCTCACCCGCCTCCTCCTCGACGCCGGCCGCCTCGGCGACGTCCCCGCCCGGATGGCCCGCGCCGTCTCGGCGGGCGCGCCTCCCGACCGCGCCGCCGCCTGGGTGGAGGGCTTCCTGTCCGGCGGCGCACTGCTCCTGCTGCACGACGAGCCCCTCCTCCGTCTCGTCGACGCCTGGATCGCGACCCTGCCCGCCGGCTCGTTCACCGACGTCCTCCCCCTCCTCCGCCGGACCTTCGGCGCCTACCCCGCCGCCGAACGCCGCGCCATGGGCGAACGGCTGCGCCGCCACGACAGGCACCCGGCGGGAGCCGCGCCCGAGGAGAACGTGGACGAGCGCCGCGCGGCCCCCGCCGCGGAGACCACCCTCCAGATCCTCGGCTGGCCCCGCCCATGACCCGCTCCCGAACCGAACCCCGACGACACCTAGGACACGGCGATGCAGGGCGATGAGAGCACCATGGACGACGGTGACCGGCTGCGGCGGTGGCGGCTCGTCCTCGGCGGTGACCGGGCGGACGGGACCGGCGTGTCACTGGCAGGGGACGACGCCCGGATGGACGGGGCGCTGGAGAAGCTCTACGGCGGCGGGGGCGACGAGGGGCGGCCGCGGCCGGGGCGGCGCAGCGCCGGCCTCGGCGACTCGGCGCCCTCGGTGGCGCGGTGGCTCGGCGACATCCGCGAGTACTTCCCGTCCAGCGTCGTGCAGGTCATGCAGAAGGACGCCATCGAGCGGCTCGACCTCACCCGGCTGCTGCTGGAGCCGGAGATGCTGGACGCCGTCGAACCCGACGTGCACCTGGTGGGGACGCTGCTGTCGCTGAACCGGGTCATGCCCGACAAGGCCCGGGAGTCGGCGCGCGCGGTGGTGCGCAAGGTCGTCCGCGACCTGGAGCGGCGGCTCGCGCAGAAGACGCGGTCGGCGGTCGGCGGGGCGCTCGACCGGTCGGCGCGGGTGCTGCGGCCGAGGCGGCTCGCCGACGTCGACTGGGAGCGGACGATCCGCGCGAACCTGCGGCACTACCTGCCCGAGCACGGCACGCTCGTCCCGGAGCGGCTGATCGGGTACGGGCGGCGGCAGCAGGCCGTGAAGCGGGACGTGGTCCTCGCCATCGACCAGAGCGGTTCGATGGCGGCGTCGGTGGTGTTCGCGAGCGTGTTCGGGGCGGTGCTCGCGTCGATGCGGTCGCTGCGGACGTCGCTGGTCGTGTTCGACACCAGCGTCGTCGACCTCACCGACCAGCTGCACGACCCGGTGGAGGTGCTGTTCGGCACGCAGCTCGGCGGCGGCACCGACATCAACCGCGCCATCGCCTACTGCCAGGGCCTCGTGACGCGGCCCAACGACACGATCATGGTGCTGATCAGCGACCTGTACGAGGGCGGCGTCCGGGACGAGATGCTGCGCCGGGTCGGGACGCTCACGGCGGCGGGCGTCCAGGTGGTGGTGCTGCTCGCCCTGTCGGACGAGGGTGCGCCCGCCTACGACCACGAGAACGCGGCGGCGCTCGCCGCGACGGGCGTCCCCGCGTTCGCGTGCACGCCGGACGCGTTCCCCGAGCTGATGGCCGCCGCGATCGAGCGCCGCGATCTGAAGGAGTGGTCCGAGCGGCACGCGTCAGCGGGTTGACCGCGTCAGGCCCCGCGCCAGGAGGACCACGACGGCGGCGGTGAGGGCGGCGTGCCCGGCGAGCGCCGACGCCTGGATCTCGACCAGCGCGCCCCACGCGCCCCACATCGCGACGCGGACGACGCGCGCTGCCATCACCGTCCACGCGGCGGCGCGGGAGCCGCGCCACGCGAGGATCACCGCGACCAGCGTGACGACGGCGACGACGGCGAACGAGGACGCCACCGCGGGCAGGAGCCCGCCCCGATGCCCCTCGGTGAGGGACGGCCGGGCGATGAGGATCGCGAGCGCCGCGACGTCCAGCGCGGCGAGCAGCCCGGCGAGGAGCAGCCCGGTGACCAGGGCGGGCCCGCGCCGCAACCGCCCCGCCCCCGCCGGTGCTCCCCGCTCCCCGGCGTGCGGACGCGGAACCGCGCCCATGTGCGGCTCCCCCGCACCCGCGCTCGAACCGGGTTCGACCGACGTCCCCGAACCGGCTGCCGTACGGGAGGAAGCGGGCGAACCTTGCTCCCACCCCGCGCCCGTGCCGTGGCCGAACGCCCCACCTTGACCAAACCCTGCCCCAGAGCCCGGCGCCCCGCCCGTGTAGGGCGCCGTACGGGGATGGGACACCGCGCCGTGGTGGGACGGCGCGGCTTGATCACGCCCCGTCCCGGGACCGGGCGCTCCCGTGTAGGACGCCGTGGCGGCGTCGGAGACGGGGGCCGCGCCTGAGTAGGGCACTGTGCTGGGATCAGAGGCCGCGCCGTAAGGGGACGGCACGCCCTGGCCACGTCCCGGCCCGGGGCCGGGCGCACCGCCCGCTGCGCCGTGGTGGAACGGGGCGGCTTGATCACGCCCCGTCTCGGGCGGGGGTGCTCCGATCGTGTAGGGCGCCGTGCCGGAGCCGGACCGGGGGTCGGTCTGCCCCGTCCGGTGACCCAGGAGCCAGAGGAGGACGTTCTCCGAGGTGGGGCGGTCGGCGGGGTCCTTGGCCAGGCAGGCGGCGGCGACCTCGGCCAGCGGGGCGGGAAGGGGGCTCAGGTCCGGGGTCTCGTGCATGATCTTGTACATGACGGCGGGAAGCGGGCCGCCGGCGAACGGGTCGCGGCCGGTGGCGGCGAACAGGAGGGTGCTCGCCCAGGCGAACAGGTCGGCGGCGGGGCCGGCGCGGCCGGCGAACTGCTCGGGCGCCATGTAGGCGGGCGTGCCGACGACCTGGCTGGTCAGCGTCATGCCGGCGTCGAAGGCGCGGGCGATGCCGAAGTCGATCACGCGCGGGCCGTCCGGGCCCATCAGGACGTTCTGCGGCTTGAAGTCGCGGTGCGCGACGTTCGCGCGGTGGATGGCGGACAGGGCCGTCACCGAGCTGATCGCGAGGCGGTCCAGGTCGGCGCCGGCGCGCGGGCCCTCGTCCTGGACGAGGGCGCGGAGGGAGGGCCCCGGGACGTACTCGCTGACGATGTAGGGGCGGTCGCCCGCCATGTCGGCGGCGAGCATCTGCGCGGTGCAGAACCCGGCGACGCGCTGGAGGAGCGCCAGTTCGCGGACGAAGCGCTCCCGGGCATTGGCGTCGCCGAGCAGCTGGGCGTGCAGGAGCTTGACGGCGACGCGGGACGGCCCGGAGCCCGGGTCGACGGGGCGGCCGAGATAGACCATGCCTTGGCCGCCGGTGCCGAGCCGGCCGAGCAGCTCCCAGCCGCCGAGCCGGGTCGGGTCGGCGGCGTCGAGCGGAACCGGGCCCGCCATTTCGTCCCCCCGCGAAAAACTCGAGCATTCCGCCGCGCACAAATCCGCTTCGCCCGGCATCAAAGAGTATAGGTTCGGCCGGCCCGGAGCGGGAGTAGACGCATGCTTGAGATCCATTCGCCAATTGCCGGGCACCGCGCCCTCGCGGGGGCGGTCGCGGTGCTGGCGCTGACGGCGGGCGCGCTGGCCGGCTGCGGGGACGCCGGCGCGACCATCACCAGGCTGACCGTGGGGTCGCCGGGGCCCGACCCGTACACGCTGATGGCGAACACCGACAAGATGGACGTCAAGGAGCGGCCCAGCGCGGGCGGGACGAAGGACGGCGACTCCCCCGGCCTGTACGGGGGGACGCGCCGGGCGTCGACCTGCGACCAGCAGAAGATCATCGCGTTCCTGCAGGCCAACCCGGAGAAGGCGCGGGCCTGGGCGGGTGTCCAGGGCATCCCCGTGAGCGACATCCCGCGCTATGTGTCGCGGCTGACGCCGGTGCTGCTGCGCACCGACACGCTGGTGACCAACCACGGCTACCAGGACGGGCGGGCGACGAGCGCGCCGGCCGTCCTCCAGGCCGGAATGGGCGTTCTGGTCAATGGCTACGGCGTGCCCGTGGTGAAGTGCAATTGCGGCAATCCGCTGACCCGGCCGGAGAAAAAGATCTCCACCGGGAACGCGTCCTACACTGGCCGGTCCTGGCCGGGATTCGAGAAGCGGAATGTGACGAGGATCCGGCCGCGGGATTCCCGGAAGGGGACGATCGTCACCTTCGTCCTCGTCGACCCGGGGGCGACGATGGGCTTCGAGCGGCCCCGCGCGACCGAGGGCGAGTCGGACGGGCCGCCGACCGCGCTGCCGAGCACGGAGACCGAGGTGCCCACGAGCGACTCGCCGGCGCCGTCCGACTCCGGCCTGGAGTCGCCCGCGACGGAGTCTCCCGGAACGGAGTCGCCCGGCCTGGAATCGCCGGGGACGGAGTCCCCCGGGCCGGAGACGCCCGATCCCGGAACGTCTCCGGAGTCCCCGGGAGTGACGTCGGGTGACCCGGGTACGGGCACGGGCGGGATGGAGGAGCCCGGGGACGGGCCGGCGAGCCCGATCTCGCTGCCGCCGTCCGAGGAGCCGGCCCCGCAGGTCTCCTGACCCGGCAGTGCGCTACATTTGCTCATATGAGCAGCCAGTCAGATGTCGTCTCCCCCGACACGCCCGCCGGCGTGCCCGCCGAGGCGTGCGCGGTCCGGGTGGTCGATCCTGAGAAGGTCGCCATCGTCTCCGCCGCGCTGCCGGACGGGGAGACGATCGCCGAGCTGGCGCAGGTGTTCGGGCTGCTGTCCGACCCCGGGCGGCTACGGGTGATCATCGCGCTGCTCGAAGGGGGAGAGATGTGCGTGTGCGACATCGCCGCGTCCTGCGGTCATTCGGAGTCGGCCGTCTCGCACGCGCTGCGGCTGCTGCGCGCCAACCGCGTCGTCCGGGTCCGCCGGGCGGGCCGGATGGCCTACTACCGGCTGGACGACTCGCACGTCCGGATGCTGCTCGACCTCGCCCTCACCCACGTCGGCCACGGGGAGGAGGCCCCATGAGCGCGGGCGCCCCGGACGAGCACGGCCACGGCCACGGGCACGGTCATGGGCACGGGCACGGTCATGGGCACGGCATCACGGCGGGGGCCGACCGGAGGCTGCTCACCGGCGCGCTGGCGCTGATCCTCGCCTTCATGGCGGGCGAGGTGGTCATCGGGCTGGTCTCCGGGTCGCTGGCGCTGATCTCCGACGCCGCGCACATGATGACCGACGCGTTCGCGATCGCGCTGGCGCTGGTGGCGATGCGCATCGCCGCGCGCCCGCCGAAGGGCGGGTACACGTTCGGCCTGCGCCGCGCCGAGATCCTGTCCGCGCAGCTGAACGGGCTGACGCTGATCCTGCTCGCGGCGTACTTCGTCTACGAGGGCGTCCGGAGGCTGATCGAGCCGCCGCCCGTCGAGGGCCACTTCGTGTTCTGGACGGCCCTCGCCGGCATCGCCGTCAACGTCGCCGCGACGTACCTGATCAGCCGGGCCGACCGGCGCAGCCTGAACGTCGAGGGCGCGTTCCAGCACATCCTCAACGACCTGTTCGCGTTCGTCGCGACGGCGATCGCGGGCCTCGTCGTCTGGACGACCGGCCTGTCCCGCGCCGACGCGGTCGCGTCGCTGGTGGTGGCGGCGCTGATGGTCAAGGCGGGCTACGGGCTGCTGCGGGACGCGGGCCGGGTGCTCATGGAGGCCGCCCCGGCGGGCATCGACCCGTCCGAGCTCGGCGGCCGGCTGGCCCGGCGCCCCTGCGTCGAGGAGGTCCACGACCTGCACGTGTGGGAGGTCAGCTCCGGGTATCCGGCGCTGTCGGCGCACGTGCTCGTCGACACGCAGGGCGACTGCCACGCCGTCCGCCGCGATCTGCAGGAGCTGCTGCGCGACGCGTACGGGATCACCCACACGACCCTGGAGGTCGACCACGTGGCCGAACCGTCCGGCGGCGCGCACGTCCACTGCGAGGACGCGCACGGCCCCCGCCATGTGGCGGAGGCCGGCGAGCCGCACGACCACGCGGGGAACGCCCCTTGCGATCACTGACCGCGTTCGCGGACCGGTGTGGCCGGGCCGTCCAGGGGAGCACGCGAGGACAGCGGCGAACGGTGCTCTGCGCGGCGCGTCACACCCCGCACGGCTGGTCGTTGAGGTCGAACCCGGCAGGCGTCCCGGACGAGGAGCCGGTCGCCTGGAACCCGATCGTGAGCGACGCTCCGGGCGCGATCGCGGCGTTCCAGTCCATGCTCTTCGCGGTGACGTCGTCGCCGGACTGGGACCAGGCCGCGCTCCAGCCCTGGCTGACCTTCTGGTCGCCGGGGAAGGCGAAGCCGAGCGTCCAGCCGTTCAGCGCGTCCGAGCCGCTGTTGGTGATGGTCACCTGCGCCGTGAAGCCGCCCTGCCAGCTGTTCTGCACCGTGTAGGCGACCTCGCAGGAGACCTCCGGATCGCCCGGATCGCCCGGATCGCCGCTCGGGTCGCCGGCGCCCAGCAGGTACGGGTCCAGGTAGGACTGCTTGGCGGTGTTGACGGTCGTCCAGTCGCCGTTGAGGATGCCGCCGGTATCGCCCGAGTTCGGGTTCCACGACCAGAACGTGAAGGAGATCCCGCTCGCGCCCGTGCCGAGGTAGGCCAACAGCGTGCGCAGCCAGGTCTGGTCGCGCGGGTCGGCCAGGGTCGTCCCGAACTCGCCGAGCAGGACGGGCGCCACGTTGTTCTTGTAGAGGTAGCCCCAGTTCTTGTCCCAGATCGCCGCCATGTTGGATGGGAAGGCGGGGTCGTCGAACCACGGCTGCGGGTAGACGGACGTGGCGTAGTCGTGCGCGGAGTAGACGAGCCGGTTCGGGACGTCCAGCCGCACCGGGTACTGCGCGGCGCCCTGCAGGTTGCCGCCCCACCAGTAGTTGTCGCCGTCGTGGTCGTTGACGCCCTCGACGATGATCAGCCAGTTCGCGTTGACGGCGAGGATCGCGTTGCCGGCCCGTTCGGCGGCGAGCCGCCAGTCCGTCGCCCGGTCGCCGCAGCCCCAGCACGCCGGGGAGTGCGGCTCGTTGTGGAGGTCGGCGCCGATGACGGTGGTGTTGCCCGCGTAGTGCCGGGCGAGCATCTCCCAGTCGGAGATCCAGCGCGACTCGGGGTAGGCGCCGGTGTACCAGAGCGCGGACTGGCCGCCCGCGTCGGGGCGGTGCCGGTCGAGGACGACCTTGAGCCCGATCCGCCCGGCGTAGTCGATGACCCGGTCGAGGATCTGCAGCCCGTTCAGGCCCTGCAGATCGGGGTTCTTGGAGTAGTCGATGCTGTTCGGCGCGCTGCCGGAGTCGAACAGCTGGTTGGTGTAGGGCAGCCGGAGCGTGTTGTACTCCAGGCTCTTCATCTGGTCGAGCATGTCCTTGTAGCCCCGCGTCCAGAGCCCGTGCGGGGAGTAGTTGGACGTCTCGGCGCCGAACCAGTTGATGCCCGTCATCCGCACCGGCTGCCCGTTCGCGTCGAGCAGCTGCCGGCCGCTGGTGTGCCAGTAGCCGGTGCCGGCGGCCGCGCGTGCCGTGCCCGGCGCGCCCGGGACGGACACGAGCGCGAGCAGCGCGGCGACGAGGATCAGCAGGATGCGCTTGGTCGTTCCGTAGGAGCCGGTCATGGGTCGTCCTCCTCTTCCGGTCCGTCAGCGGGCCGCGCAGGTGATGGCCGGTGTGCCGGGGGCGGACCCGGTGCCCTGGAAGCCGAAGCTCGTCGAGCCGTGCGCGGCGACGGCGCCGTTGTAGCTCGCGTTCACGGCGTGGACGGACGATCCGCTCTGCGTGACGGTGGCGTTCCAGCCGCCGGTGACGCGCTGGTCACCGCCGAACGTCCAGTCGGCGGACCAGCCGGACAGCGGCGCGTCGCCGTCGTTCGTCACGGTCACGGTGGCGGTGAACCCGCCGTTCCAGGCGTTGTCGGTGCGCAGGACGGCCGAGCATCCGTCCGAGGACGGCGGCGGGGTCGTCGTGCCGCCGACGGTGACGCCGAACGCGTCGGTCGCGAGGCCCGCCCCGCCCTGCCAGAGCTCGAACCCGGCCTCGACGCCGATGAGGTACCAGGCGTTCTGGATGTAGCCGCGCGCCACCGCGTCCCGGGTGAAGGCCGCCAGGTCGAGGCCGCTCACCGACGTCGTGCCGGACGTGCGGACGAAGGCGATGTAGTTCCAGTTCATCCGGCTGTACCAGACGTCCCAGGTGGCGCCGGAGATCTGCACGCCGGTCGCGACGCGCGACCCGGCCGGCTGCACGCCGCCGCGCTGGTTGAGCCAGATCATGACCTCGGCCCCGTCGGGGTCGGTCGTGGTGCTCGGATGGGAGTCGTACCAGAGGTCGTACGACACGTTGTAGGAGCCCGAGGACGGCTGGGTGGTGCTCCAGTCGCTCGTCACGGACGGCATGTCGCCGACCCGCACCGGGAGGCCGCTGTTCGCGGTGCACTGCCCCCAGTGGCAGCCCTTGAAGAACGACGGGTACGCCGCCGGGGCGCCGTTGGTGGCGTTGGAGTGCCCGGCGGAGTCGACCGTGAACGACGTCCCGTCCACGGTGATGCACTGCGGGGTGTCCGCACCCCAGATGTTGTTCTGCGCGATGTACTCGCCGCCGCTGACGGGGGTCGTGTCCGTGGCGCCGCACAGCCGCGTCGCGGCGGAGGCGGGGGGCGCGGAGTGCAGGGGGATCGCCAGCAGGGCCGCGGCCAGCACGGCACAACTCTTCAGACGCGCTCTCATTGCGGGACCTCATTCGGTGGTGGGAGCGCTCCCAAGGTCGCGGCCGCCGCGGGGGCTGTCAAGAACGCGGATCGGGTCCCGGATTGACCAGCCGTCCGGCGTGAAAATCCGTGAAACGGGCGCCCCCGCCCCTTACGGCAGTCCGAACAGCTCGGCGGGGCCGTGCCAGCAGACGGCGCGGAGCCAGTCGTCGCCCAGGTCGAGGGCGGCGAGCGACTCCAGCTGGTGCGCGTACTCGTAGGGGATGTTGGGGAAGTCGGTGCCGAGCAGGACGCGCCCCTCCAGGCCCAGGTCGCGGAGCCGGGGCAGGAGCGCCTCCGGGAACGCGGCCAGCGCCGCGAACCGGGTGAAGATCATCGTCGTGTCGAGGTGGACGCGCTCGTGGGCGTCGGCGAGGGCGAAGAACCCGTCGAACTCCGGTGCGCCGAGGTGCGCGACGATCGTCGTCAGGCCCGGATGGCGGGCGAGCACCTCCCCGTACGGGCCGGGGCCGGTGTAGCCGTTCGCGACCGGGCCCGAGCCCGCGTGGACCAGCGCGGGCACGCCGGCCTCGGCGAGCATCCCCCACACGGCGTCGAGTTCCTTGGCGCGCGGGTCGAAGCCGCCGACCTGCAGATGGACCTTGAAGACGCGGGCGCCGGCGTCCAGCGCGCGGGCGACGTAGTCCTCGACGCCGGGCTCGGGGAAGAACGTGGCGGTCGGGACGCACTCGGGGACGCGGGCGGCGAACTGCGCCGACCAGTCGTTCAGCGACTCCGCCATGCCGGGGCGGTGCGGGTAGCTCAGCGACGTGAACGCGCGGACGCCGAGGCCGCGCAGGAACGCCAGCCGCTCCTCCTCCGAGTCCCGGTACCGGATGGGCCACTCGGTGCCGATCAGCGGGCCGGCCTCGTCGAAGTATCCCCAGACCGCGCTCATCAGGCGCGGCGGCATGAAGTGGACGTGCACGTCGATGATGCCGGGCAGCCCCAGCGCCTGCCAGAACGCGGGAACGGCTGAATCAGAACGGGGTTCGGCCACCCTCCGACCCTAGCCGGAGATCAACCGATCTCCGCCAGCAGGGCGGGCAGCGCCGCGCGCAGCTCGCGCCGCCAGTAGGGCCAGGTGTGGGTGCCCGGGTAGAAGTGCGTCGTGACCGGGATGCCGAGCTTTCCGAGCTTGCCGGCGAACTCCCGGGAGACCGTGCAGGCGAGCGACTCCAGCACGTCCGGCCCGTTGCGGCGCCCGTCGAGGGGCCGGTCATAGGGCCCCGGGCCGCCGTCGCCGGAGCTGACGTGCAGGCGCACCCCGGCGAGCCGCCCGGCCAGGTCGTAGGGGTTGTGCTGCCGCCACACGACGCGCTGCTCCTCGGGATCGCCCCACACGTCCGTCCAGTCGAGGGACGGCGCGCCGATCGCGACGCCCAGCTCGACGAGGTCGGCGACGTCCAGCCCGGACGGGTCGCGGTACAGGGTGTGCAGCGGCCCGCTGAACGAGGCCGCCGCCCGAAAAAGGCCGCGGTGCCTGGCCGCATACGCCAGCGCGCCGAGCCCGCCCATCCCGTTCCCGGCGATGGCGCGCTCCGGACCGGCGCGGTATCCGCTTTCCAGAATCCGCCGCAGCTCGGCCAGATGGAAGGTCTCCCACTTCGGCGCTCCGCCGCCGCCGCGGTTCCACCAGTCGGTGTAATTGCCGCACGGGCCGCCGTCCGGCATGACGACGAGAACGTCGGCGTCCTCGGTCAGCTCCTCGATGTCGGTGTGGTCGCTCCACGCGGTGTGGCCGGCCCGTCCGGCGCCGGGCCCGCGCGCGAACCCGTGCAGGAGCCAGAGCACCGGCCAGGTGCGGGAGGCGCCCGGTGACCAGCCGCGCGGCAGCAGGAGGCGGACGCGGGCGACGCCGTCCAGGACGGGCGACCGGACGGCGAGGTCGAGCACCCGGCGGCGGGGCCGGCGCTCGCCGACCACGGTCGCGCCGCCGCCCGCGGGGCCCGCCGGCGGCGCCGCGCCGCCCGGCGCGATGGACGCCATGAGCCCGGCGACCGCGACGAAGAATCCCGCTCCCGCCACGCCGCTCAGCCGCATGATTTTCGCCCCGGGTCAATGAGAAGTGCGCTACTTGTAAGGATCCCCAGCCGGTGCGAGGTTTCAACGCCGGGTAAGCGGTTTATAAAATGTCGGGCCGGGAGTTCCGGTCCACGTGCCTTATAGGGTGACGCGGACGAGGGAGGGCACCGGTCGAGATGCGGAGCGTCGAGATGCGGAGCAAGGCGGAACTGGAGTCGGCCATCGCGGGCGGCGGACGCGCGGTACTGGTGATCAACTCCCGGTCCCGGCGGGGCCGCCGGCTCTACGGCACGGCCCGCCGGCTGCTGCGCGAGTCCGGGCTGGAGTTCCCGCACGTCTTCCCGGTCACCGACCCGACCCGGCTGCGCGAGCTGTTCACCGACGTCCTCGCGCTGGAGCCCGACCTCGTGGTCGTCGGCGGCGGGGACGGCACGGTCGCCGAGGCGGTCGGGCACCTGGCGCACCGCGACATCGCGCTCGGCGTGCTGCCGCTCGGCACCACCAACAACTTCGCGCGCAGCCTGGAGCTGCCGCTGGACCTGCCCGGCGCCGTCCGCACGCTGGCCGTCGGCCGGCCCGGCGCGGGGAAGGTCGCGGACGTCGACGTCGGCTGGTTCGAGTCGACCGGCGACCCGCAGGGCGAGGGGCCCGGCGCCGACCGCGAGCACATCTTCGCGAACATGGTGAGCCTCGGGCTGTCGGTGCAGGTCGCCGGGAACGTCCCGGACACGCTGAAGCGGTTCGTGGGGCGTCCCGCCTACGCGCTGACGGCGGCGCGGCTGCTGCCCCGGCACGACCCGTTCACCGCCCGGATCACGATCGACGGCGAGACGCACGAGCTGACGACGCACCAGCTGAACGTCGCCAACGGCGCGCACCACAGCGGGCAGCGGATCGCCCGCGACGCCAGCCCGGACGACCGGCTGCTCGCCGTCTACCGGCTCGGCGACGAGCGGCGGCTGCGGCTGGCGTCGGCGACGGCGCGGCACGTCCTCACCGGCCAGTGGCGGTCCCTGGAGGAGGACGCCTTCCTCACCACCGCGGAGGTCGAGATCGAGACGGACCCGCCGATGCAGGTGGACGTGGACGGTGAGGTCCGCGGCAGCACCCCTGTCTCGATCAAGTTGCGCGGCAACGCGCTGCGGGTGATCGTCCCGCGCACGTTCGTCGACACGTGACGGGCCGCGCGGCCCGTCGCGCGGCCCGTCGCGCGGCGTGTCACGCGGGGGCCTCGCCCGCCATCACGTAGGCGCCGGCCTCCAGCCGCCCGATCAGCCCGCGCGTCCACGCCGTGGCCGCCTCGGCGGAGTGGACCCACCAGCCGAGCAGCTCGCGCAGGTGGTCGGACGGGTCCTGCTCCTCCAGGTGGGGGGCGACCGAGGCGCGCCAGTCGGCGAGGCCGTCCAGCCGCTCGCGCAGCAGCGCGACCGCCTCGGCGCGCGGCAGCTCGGTGAGGAACCCGAGCCCGGCCGTCAGCATCTCCGGATGCCGGACGTCGACGGTGCCGAGGGCGCAGCGCAGCAGCCGCAGGAACTCCTCCCGGCCGGCGTCGGTGATCTCGTAGTCGGTGTGCGGCGGCCCGGCCTCGCTCTCCTCCACGTCGTGGGCGCGCAGCAGGCCCTCCTTGGCGAGCTGCTTCAGCGCGTGGTAGATCGAACCCGGGTTCACGTGGGCCCACTCGTCGGAGCCCCACGACATCAGCTCGCGGCGGACCTCGTAGCCGTGCGCCCGCCCGAACCGCCGCACCCCGCCGAGCACCAGCAGCCGCGTCGTCGACATCGTCTCCCCCTGATCGCGAAAAACCTGTCCAGGGTAGACGGTCCGGGCGGCGGCGGTGGCTAGCTCCGCAACGCGGCGAGGTCGCCCGCGGTGAGGGCGAGGCCGGCGGCGGCCGTGTTCTCCTCCAGGTGGTCCGGGGAGCCGGTGCCGGGGATCGCCAGCATCACCGGCGACAGGGCGAGCAGGCCCGCGAGGAGCACCTGCGGGACCGTGGCGCCGTGCCGCGCGGCGACCGCGCTCACGCGCGCGTCGTCGGGGATGCCGAAGCCGCCGAGCGGGAAGTAGGGCGCGTAGGCGATGTGCTCGCGCTCGCAGGTCTCCAGGAGTGCGGCGTCCTGCGGCCGGGTGATGTCGAACCGGTTCTGGACGGCGGCGACGGGCGCGATCTCCCGCGCCTCGGCGAGCTGCGCCGGGGTGACGTGGCTGAGCCCGAGATGCCGGATGAGGCCCTCCTCGCGGAGGCCGGCCAGGACCTGGAACCGCTCGCCGATCGGCTCGTCCGCGGGGGCCTCCAGCCCGCCGTGCCGCAGGTAGACGAGGTCGAGGCGGTCGCGTCCCAGCTCGCGCAGGTTCCGCTCCACCTCGGCGCGCAGCCCGGAGGTGGGCACCTGCCCGGACGGGAAGGGGTCGCCCGGGCCCCGGTACGGCCCGACCTTCGTGGCGATGACCAGGCCGGGCGGGTAGGGGCTCAGCGCCGTCCGGATCAGCTCGTTCGCCGCCTCCCCCTCCTGGTGGTAGTAGAACGCGGCGGTGTCGATGTGGTCCACGCCCAGCTCGACGGCCCTGCGCAGGATCTTCAGGGCGGTGCCGCGGTCGTTCGGCGGGGCGCCGGGCCCGCTCACGGGCAGCCGCATCGCGCCGAAGCCCATCCGGCGGACGCGGAGGTCGCCGCCGATGTCGAAGGTGTCGTGTGTCGTCATGCGTCCACAGTGCTGCGCCGCTCGGCGCGGGACGAACCGCTGGCAGCTTGCTGCCACTTTCGCGTGGCAGACTCGATACCGATGAGCGTCGATCTGGACCGGAACGTCGTGCTGCGCGGTGAGGCGGAGCTGATCGAGCGCGCCGGGCGGCTGTTCTTCGCGTGCGAGGAGTTCGCCTGCGCCGCGACCGACATGAACACGTGGGCGCTGCCCGGGGCCCGGGAGCGGATCGTCGCCGAGCGGCACCGCCTGCGGCCGCCGCCGGCCGTCCGCAAGCTGTACACCCCGGCGGCGCTCGCGGACGAGGAGTCCGAGCGGCATCTCGTGGAGCTGGACCGGGCCGGCGTGCGGGTGCGGATCTGCCCGAGCCCGCTCCCGCACGAGACGATCATCGTGGACCGGCGGGTCGCGATCCTCGCGGGCCCGGCCGAGGCCGGCGTCCGCGAGTACACGGTCGTCCGGTCGCCGGGCGTGGTGAAGGGCGTCGTCTCGCTGTTCCGCGCGACCTGGGACGCGGCGGTCGAGCTGGCCGACTACCGCCGCGACCGGCCGCCCGCGCTGACCGAGGAGAGCCGGGACATCCTGCGGCTGCTCGGCGGCGGGCTGAAGGACGAGGCGGCGGCTCGGCGGCTCGGCATGTCGCTGCGCACCTACCGGCGCCGCGTCGCGGAGATCCTCACGCTGCTGGACGCCGAGTCCCGGTTCCAGGCGGGCATCCGCGCCCACGGGTTCGGGCTGCTCGGTTAGCCGCCGACGAGGGCGACGAGCTTGATGAAGACCAGGCCGGGGTCGGCGGTGAGGTCCACCTCCTCGTCGAGGTCCTCCACCTGCCGGTCGCCGGCGAGCACGAAGAACCCGTTGGCGAGGAACGCCTTCTCCGCGATCTCGGCCTGCCGCTCCCAGTCGAGGCGGCGCGGCTCGCGCAACCGGTAGCCGTTCAGCTCCGCCTCGGCGCCGTCCGGGCGGACCAGTCCGTGGAAGCGGTCGGACGGCCGTGCGTTGTGCCGGGCGACCTCCTCGCGGACCCGGAGCCTGATCAGCTCCCGGACGGTCATCCGCTCCGGCAGCCCCTCGATCCGGGCCTCGGCGACGGGCGTGCCGGCCGCGGTCTCGTCCCGGAAGGTCACGGCGGGCATCAGGCACCTCGCTTGATCTGGGTGAGGATCGACTCGTCGGTGATCGTGTCGTCGGCGGCCAGCAGGAACGCCTTGCTGAGGATCAGGGCGAGCCGCTCGTCCTCGAAGGGCAGGAACACCTTGGCGCCGGGGGCGCGGCGCTCGGGGACGACGCACAGGAACGCGTCGTCCGGCTCCATGGCGATGTTGGCCGACCCCAGGTGGATCTTGTACGTGCGCAGCTCGCCCCGGACGACGAGGTGGCGGTCGCCGACCGAGCAGCGGCCGGCGATCTTCGTGCGGGGCAGGATGCGCCGCAGGGCGTCCCCGCGCGTCCGGGCGGTCTCGGCCGGGTCGGCGTCCCACTCGCGCATCCAGTAGGTGCGGGCCTCGCCGTCCGCCCAGAGGGGGTCGGCGGCGATCGAGGTGACGCCGACGAACAGGTCGACGTCGCGCATCGCCTCGCTGAACACCAGCGGCGGGACGGCGGCGAGCGGCGCCTCCCGCCAGCCGCCGCCGGCGCGGCGGTCGAACCGGACCCGGTCGGTGCCGGCGATCTCCCGCTCGTCCGCCCAGTCGGCCAGGACGTGCGAGAACCGGACCCGCCACTCCCCCGCCGCGAGGGTCCGGGCCGCCTCGTCCTCGCCGCCGCCGTCCCACGGGCCGAGCATGCCGCTCGTCCATCCGCGGGCCCGCAACAGCGCGAACATCCGCCGGTAGTGGACGAGGTGCGCGGCGAAGCGGTTGGAGTAGGTCTGCGTCTCCTCCTCGGCCGGGGTGAGGAGGTAGATCTCGCGGAACGCCTGCTTGAACGGCTGCCTGATCCGCCGCTCGACGAGCAGGTCCCGCCAGGCCCGCACCTCGTCCGGCGTCGACCTGATCGGATGCCACAGCCTGACGGGCGCGTCGTCCGGCGCGTCCGGGAGGCCGCCGGTCTCGGGCAGGACGGCCTGCCACCGCCCGGGCGCGGTCTCGATCTCCCAGATGAGGCCGCGGACGGTCGGCCCCGCGATCGAGTGGTGCAGGAGCGCGTCCCGCCAGTGGCCGAAGGGGTGGGTCGCGTCGGCGGTGAAGCCGCCCTCCAGGGCGCGCGCGAGCGTGGCGATCTGCGCGCCCACCCGCTTGACGAGCTCGCGCAGTTCCTTGAGCTCCGCCTTGTGGTCGCGGCGGACGGGCGCGGGGACGCCCTTCAGGGGCCGGCCGTCCTTCGCGAAGGCCAGCTCCGCCTTGCCGGCGACGACGACCTCGGCCGTGTAGCCGCCGAGGTCCCTGCGCAGGACGCCGGGGTCGGGAAGGCGGAGGGCGACCTCGGTGCGCTCGGCGAGGGCCGCCTCGACCTTCTTGAGCATCTTGTCGAGCTGCTTGGGCACCCCCGCGTGCCGGACGGTCCGGCGGACGGCCCGGATCGCGGTGACCAGCTCGGGCGTCGGGAAGGCCTGCGCGGCCCGGACGATCTCGTACAGCAGCGCCTGCGACGGCAGCGACTTCGCCTGCGTCGGCGCGACCGAGACGGCGGGCAGCAGGGCGTCGAAGAGGGCGGGGAGCCAGGGCTCGTCCCGTGCCAGCGCGACGCGCGCCGCGCGGCCGACGGCGGCGACCTCGTCGGGCGTGAACGCCTTGTCCGCGCGGAACGGGAGCTCGCCGGCCTGGATCGCGCGGGCCCTGGCGGCGGCGCTCTCCAGCGTCCGGCGGGCGAACCCGGCGTAGCCCGGTATGGCGGCGACGCGCTCCCAGGTGTCCGCGAGCGGCGGCGGGGACGTGAAGGAGTGGGTGTGGTCGGTGTCGCTCAGCAGCACACCGTGCTCTGGAGCGAGCGCCGCCAGGAAGTCGAGTTCCTCCAGCGCGATCGGGCCGGCCGTCTCGGCGCGCAGGCGCCGGGTGGCGGCGCGCCGGACGCGGTCGCCCCCGATCCCGGCGATCGCGAGCAGCGCGAGCGGCTGGTCGGTGCGACCGGCGGCCAGCAGGGACTTCACCAGGACGCGGGCGGGGCGGGCGACGTCGGGCCACGGGCCCGTGCAGCGCAGCAGCGCGCCGGCGCCGAGGGTCAGGTCGGCCCACCTCCGCGAGGCGAGCCCGTCGACGAGGGCGCCGAACATCCGCTCGCACGCCTCGGGCGTGTAGCGCGGCTGCCGCTCGCGGCCCTCGCCCTCCACCGCGAACCGGACGGACGTCGACACGAAGGCGGGGGCCTCGCGGCCGACCCCGTACGCGGCGGGCAGCAGGGTGCCGAGGTCCTCGGCGGACAGGCGGGCGAGATCGGCGCCCGACGGGTGGAACCCCTCGTCCTCGGGCGCCGGGGCGGTCATGGCGCGCAGCAGCCGGCCGGTCAGGTCCATCAGGCGCCCCTCCTGATCTGCCGGAGCACGGTCTCGTCGCCGATCCGGTGGTCGGCGGCGAGCAGGAAGGCCGTGCCGAGGATCAGCGTGAGCCGCTCGTCGTCGAAGGGGAGGAACAGCCGCCGCCCCGGCCGGCGGGGCGGCTCGACACGCAGCCGCTCGTTGCCGGGCTCCATCAGCACGCCCGCCGAGCCCAGGTGGATCTTGTAGGTGCGCAGCTCGCCGCGGACGACGAGGAACCGCCCGTCGACCGAGCAGCGGCCGGCGATCTTCGTGCCGGGCAGGACGCGGCGCAGCACGTCCGCGCGGATCGCGGCGGCGGCGGACAGCTCCCCGAAGGGCTCCTCCCCGGTGATCGAGGTGACGCGCAGGAACAGGTCGACCTCGCGGGCGCCCTCGCTGAACACGAGCGGCGGGACGTCCGCCGGAGGGACCTCCCGCCAGCGTCCGGCGACCTTCCGCTCGAACCGGGTGCCGCCGTGGTGGCTGACGCGCCAGGCGCCCTCGGCGAAGACGCGCCGCAGCTCGCCGTCGAAGCCGCCGCGGCCGGGGCCCGGCTCGGCGCAGGCCGGGGCGGGCCGGTAGGTCTCCCGGAACGCCTGCTTGAACGGCTGCGTCATCCGGTTGCCGATCACGAAGCCGCGCCACGCCCGCACCGCGCCCGGGAACACCCGCGCGGGATGCCACAGCCGCACCCGGGCGTCGCCGGAGGGGACGGGCAGCGCCCGGCCGTCCACCGTCACCAGCACGTCCTCGGCGGGGGTGGCCGCGTGCCAGCGGCCGTCCGGCCCCTCGAACTCCCAGATCAGGCCGCGCGCGACCATACCGGTGACCGGGTGGTCGCGGTAGTGGCGGCACCATTCGGCGAACGGCCAGGTGCGCTCCACCGCCATCAGGGCCTCGACCCGGGTCCGCTCGGCGGCGAGCGTCGCGCGGACCTGCTTCACCAGGGACTTCAGTTCCTTGATCTCGGCGGCGAACGGGACCTTGAGCGCGCCCGGGACGGTCCGCAGCGGGCTGCCGTCCGCGCCGGTGAAGGTGAGCCGGACCGTCAGCGGGTCCTCGATGACGAGCACCGCCTGGTAGGCGCCGACGTCGCGGGCGAGGGAGCCGTCGCGGCCGAGGCCGTGCGCGGGCACGCCGCGCTCGACGAGCTGCGCGGGGGTGACGCCGCGGCGGGCCGCTGCGCGGGACGGCCGCGGCGGGGTGAGCGCGTCCAGACGCGCTCGGAGATCGGCGGAGTGGTCGGACATGTGGTGATCTTTCCAGAAGGCACCGACGGTTCCCGGCGTTTCCGGTGATCAGCGCCTGATCCGCGCCGGGATCCCGGGGCCGGTGATCTCGTGGTCGGCGGCGAGCAGGAACGTCACCGGGCGACGAGGGTGGCGCAGGGCATGCCCGGACGCCGGCGGAGGGCGCGGACGGAAAACGCGCCATCGCGGCATCTGTTCAGTGACCTCGTGGTCACCTAGGCTCGGTCCATACCGCGGTAGAACGAGATTCGGGACGGCCATGACGCACAGCGTGGTGATCATCGGAAGCGGTTTCGGCGGCATCGGGATGGCGATCCGGCTCCGGCAGGCCGGCGTCAACGACGTGGTGATCCTGGAGAAGGCCGGGGGCCTCGGCGGCACCTGGCGGGACAACACCTATCCGGGCGCGGCGTGCGACGTCCCGTCCGCCCTGTACTCGTTCTCGTTCGAGCGCAAGACGGACTGGACGCGCCGGTTCCCGCCGCAGGCCGAGATCCTCGACTACCTGTGGCACTGCGCCCGCAAGTACGGGGTGCTGGACAAGGTCCGGTTCGGCACCGAGGTCACCGAGGCGCGGTTCGACGAGGACGCCGCGCTGTGGCGGATCTCCACGTCGAAGGGCGACCTGGAGGCGCGGGCGCTGGTGTCGGCGTGCGGGCAGCTGAACCGGCCCGTGCTGCCGGAGATCGAGGGGCGCGACTCGTTCGCCGGGACGAGCTTCCACTCCGCCCGCTGGGACCACGGCGCCGACCTGCGCGGCAAGCGGGTCGCGGTGGTCGGGACGGGCGCGAGCGCGATCCAGTTCGTCCCGGAGATCGCGAAGGAGGCGGCGGAGCTGCGGGTGTTCCAGCGGTCCGCGCCGTACGTGATCGACAAGCCGGACCGGGTGTACCGGCCGTGGCAGCAGGCCGTCATGCGGAGGACGCCGGGGCTGTGGGAGCTGAACCGCGCCTACACCTACGCGGCCTACGAGGCGCGGGCGCTGGGGTTCATCAAGCACCCGAAGCTGATGGCGCTGCTGGAGAAGCGCTTCAAGGACGCCCTCAAGGACGGCGTCGAGGACCCCGCGCTGCGGGAGGCCCTCGTCCCCGGCTACCCGATGGGCTGCAAGCGGATCATGATCTCCAACGACTACTATCCGGCGCTCGCGCGCCCGAACGTCGACCTCGTCACCGACCCGATCGAGCGGATCACGCCGTCGGGGGTCGCGACCGCGCGCCGCGCCTACGACGTGGACGTCATCGTGTACGGGACCGGGTTCCGCACCACGGAGTTCCTCTCCCCCCTGAAGGTCGTCGGACGGGACGGCCGGGAGCTGAACGAGGCGTGGCGGGACGGCGCGCAGGCGCATCTCGGCATCACGGTCAGCGGCTTCCCCAACCTGTTCCTGCTGTACGGCCCGTACACCAACCTGGGGCACAACTCGATCATCTACATGCTGGAGTCGCAGTTCCGGTACGTCCTCGGCTGCGTGGAGGCGCTGCGCGGGGCCGGCCTCGCCTGGATCGACGTCAGGCCGGACGTGCAGGACGCGTTCACCCGCGAGATGCGCGAGCGGATGCGCACGACCGTGTGGGAGGCGGGCTGCCAGAGCTGGTACATGACCGCAGACGGAACGGTCGTCAACAACTGGCCCGGGTTCACCTTCGCCTACCGCAACGCGACGCGCCGCCCCGACCCGCGGCACTTCACCGTCCGGCGGGCCGTCTAGCCTCCGTGCGCCCCGGGCGCCGGGCGGCCTAGGCTCGGTGCCATGCCGACCGCCTTCATCACCGGCGCGACCGCGGGCCTCGGCGCCGCGTTCGCCCGCCGCCTCGCCTCCGACGGATTCGACCTGGTCCTGCTGGCCCGCGACGCCGAACGCCTCGACCGGACCGCGGCCGGGCTGCGGGACGGGTACGGCGTGCGCGCCGAGGCCCTGCCCGCCGACCTGTCCACGGAGGAGGGGCTGGCGGCGGCCGAGGAGCGCGCCCGCAAGGACGTCGGCCTGCTGGTCAACAACGCCGGGTTCGGCCACCATGGCGTGTTCCTGGACGTCCCGGTGGCGGACGAGGTGGCCATGCTGAAGGTGCACTGCGAGGCCGTCCTGCGGCTCACCTCCGCCGCGCTGCCGGGGATGCTGGAGCGCGGCCGGGGCGCGGTGGTCAACGTGTCGTCGATGGCGGCGTTCGCGACGCGCGGCACCTACGGGGCGTCCAAGGCGTGGGTGGTGAGCTTCAGCCAGGGCATCGCGGCCGACCTGAGGCAGCGCTCGCGCGGCGGCGTCCGGGTGATGGCGCTGTGCCCGGGGTTCGTGCGCACCGAGTTCCACGAGCGCGCCCAGATGGACATGTCCGGCCTGCCGGGCTTCATGTGGCTGGACAAGGACGACGTCGTGGACGCCGCGCTGCGCGACCTGCGCCGCGGCGTCCAGGTCAGCGTCCCGGGCGCGCAGTACAAGGCGCTCTACGCCGCGACGCGGTTCGCCCCGCGCGGGCTGGTCGCGCGGCTGTCGTCCACCACCGGACGGCGGTACGACTGAGGCTTCAGTAAGCAGTCACTTGCAACGAGGGGTTCGGGAGGGCAGTCTGGACGTCACAGGTCGATTCGATGGCGCGCCGAACGACATGCCCCGTCCCCGTCCACCGAGAGGTTCCTCCCGATGGGTTCCGACCTGGGTTATGCCGCCCTCGCCTTGATCGCGACCACCGTCTACTACATCGCGTTCCTGTTCTTCCGCGCGTCCGCCCGCCGGATGGAGCCGCTGCGTGGCAGCCGCCCGTTCCGGGTCGCCCGGCTGATGCTGACCAACCCCGTCTGGCTCGGCGGGGGGCTGCTGCTGTTCCTCGGCCTCGGCTACGAGGTCGTGGCGTTCACCGCCATGCCGCTCGCCGTCGCGCAGCCGATCTTCGCCGTGGCCCTGGTCATGCTCGTCGCCTACGCGGTGGTGTTCCTGGGCGAGCGGCTCAGCGTCCGCGAGTGGACGAGCGTCGCGCTGTTCGTCCTCGCCACCATGCTGATCGGCCTCTCCGCCACCGAGGAGGGCGAGCTGCACGCCGACGCCACGCTGATCGGCACGCTCACCGAGCCCTGGCTGATGATCGCCATCTGCGCCCCGGCCGTCGTCATCGCGGCGCTGGTGTGGCTCGTCGGAGACCGCCGGGCGAGCGGCCGGCACGCCCGCAAGCTCGCCGGGGTCGCCTACGGGATCGGCGCGGGCGCGTGCGCCGGGCTCGCCGAGGCCGGCATCCGCGGCATCTCGATCGTCTACCAGGAGACGGGCAGCGTCCAGGCGGTGATGCAGTCGGCCTACCCGTACCTGACGATCGGGCTCGCCGCGATCGCGCTCGGGCAGCTCCAGGTCGCGCTGCAGCGCTGCCGGATCGCGATCGTCGCGGTCGTCCTCACCGTCATCGGCCGGTCGTACCTGCTCCTCGCCAGCACCGTCATGTTCGGCGAGGACTGGCCGCGCGAGGCGGGCCCGTTCATGCTGCGGGCGGGCGGCTTCACCCTCGCCCTGCTCGCGCTCGTGCTGTTCCCCCGCTACGAGGAGCGGGCGCCGGAACCGGCCGTCCGGAACACCGTGCACCCCGCCCTTGATCCTCGTACATTGCCCAGATGGCCCTCCTCTCACGCCGGTCCGTTCTGACGGCGGCGCTCGGCGCCGCCCTCGCAGTCCCGCTGGCGTCCGCCCCGGCGTCCGCCGTCGTGGGCGGCGCCCCGGCGTCCACGACGGCGTACCCGTGGCTCGCGGCGGTCGGATCGCCGATCTTCTTCGTCCGGCCGTCCGGCCAGTTCTGCGGCGGCGCGCTGATCAAGCCGGACCGGGTCCTCACCGCGGGGCACTGCGTGTCGATGTTCCGCTCGGTGCCGGGCCTCCTCACGGCCACCTTCGGCCGGGACGAGCTGACCGGGAGCGGCGGCGAGACGGTCGCCGTGACGTCGGTGCGCGTCCACCCGCGGTACCGGGAGACGTCGTTCAGGGACGAGACCGTCGGCCACCACGACCTCGCCGTCCTCACGCTCGCGCGTCCGGTGCGGCGCCCCCTCGCCTCCCTCGGCTCGCCCGGCTCCGCCCGGACGGGACGGATCGCCGGCTGGGGCTTCACCTCCGAGAACGACCTGTTCAACACGCGCCTGCGGGCGGCCCGCGTGCCCCTGCCGGGCGACGCGGCGTGCGAGCGCGCGTACGGGGATTCGTTCGACCCGTCCGACATGGTGTGCGCCGGGTCGGCCGCGGCCGACTCCTGCCAGTTCGACAGCGGCGGGCCGCTGGTCGCCCGCGGCCGCGTCGTCGCCCTCGTGTCCTGGGGCTACGGCTGCGGCAAGCCCGGCTACCCCGGCGTCTACGCGAGGCTCGACTCCCTGCCCTGATTCGGCCCTGATTCGGCATTGCCGGGCCCGGGCCGCGGGCTGGATGCTGGCCCCATGCGGGTGCTGGTGACAGGGGCGGCGGGATACATCGGGTACGCGGTCGGGCGGCGGCTCGCCGCGGCCGGACACGAGGTCGACGGGCTGGTGCGGCGGGACGCCGATCCCATGCGGCGGGGCGCCGGGCTGCTGCCGGACGGGGTCCGTCCCGTCCGCGGCGACCTGCTCGTCCCGGACTTGCTGCCGCGCGGGCCCTACGACGGGGTGTGCCACCTCGCGGCGCTCACCCGCGTCCGCGAGTCGTTCGAGCAGCCGCTGCGGTACTTCGCGGCCAACGTCCAGGGCACCGTGAACCTGCTGGAGGCCGTCGGCACGGACCGCGTCGTGTTCGGGTCCACGGCGGCCGTGTACGGGACGCCGGAGCGGCAGCCGATCCCCGAGAGCGCGGGGACGGCGCCCACCAGCCCGTACGGGGCGTCGAAGCTGGCCGCCGAGGAGGCCGTCCGGTACCACGCGCGGACGGGCGCGATCGGCGCGGTCGTCCTGCGCACGTTCAACGTCGCCGGGTCGGTGGACGGCCGCGCCGACCCCGACGAGACGCGGCTGATCCCGAAGGCCCTGGCCGTGGCCGCCGGGCGCGCCCCGCACCTGGACGTCAACGGCGACGGGCTCGCCGTCCGCGAGTACCTGCACGTGGACGACCTCGCCGCCGCCTACGTCCGGGCGCTGGAGGCCGTCCGACCCGGCGAGGAGCGCGTCTACAACGTCGGCAGCGGTGCCGGAGCCGCGGTCCGCGAGGTCGTCGCGGCCGTCGAGGAGGCGACCGGCCGGCCGGTCGCGGTCCGCCGCGGTCCGGCCCGGCCGGAGGCCCCGGTGCTGCTGTGCGACGCCGCCGCGATCCGGGCCGAGCTCGGCTGGCGGCCCGAGCGCTCCGCCCTGCCGGAGATCATCGCCGGCTCGTGGGCGGCCCTGACCCGCGCGGGCGGATAAACTCGCCGGCGTGTCCGAGCCCAAGTTCGAAGTCCAGATGCTCCATGACCGCGTCATGATCAAGGTCGAGAAGGACAGCGGCGAGCGCCGCAGCACCGGCGGCATCGTCATACCCGCGACCGTGGAGGAGGCGAACCGCCTCGTGTGGGGCGAGGTCTGCGGGGTCGGCCACCACGTGCGGATCGTCAAGCCCGGCGACCGCGTGCTGTTCCACCCCGGCGACCAGTTCGAGGTCGAGATCCAGGGCGAGAACTACCTCGTCATGCGCGAGCGCGACCTGCACGCCATCGCCAGCGAGCGCCCCGAGCACGGGACCGGCCTCTACCTCTGACCCGCTACCTCTGACCCGCCGCGGGCCGAATGCCAACGGCGGTCGACGGTGCGCCCAAGGCACCGCCAAATAGGGGGCGGTCGGGGTTGCGACCAGGGCGAGAAAGGGGACTTTCCGGTCACCAGTCCGCGGTCGGCGACGTCCGGCCGCGGCTCCCGGGGAGGTCCCATGACGACCAAGACCACGCACGGCTCCGTACCGGCCACCGCCCGGCGGCCCTACCGCACGTCCGGCTGGCTCACCTTCGCCGGCACGCTCACTCTGGTGATCGGCGCCTTCAACATCATCGACGGCCTGGTCGCGCTGCTGCGCGACGACTACTTCCTCGTCGGCGAGAACAGGATCCTGGTGTTCGACTACACCGCCTGGGGATGGATCTGGCTCTTCCTCGGCATCGCGCAGGTCGCGGTCGGGGCCGGGATCGTCGCCGGGAAGATGTGGGCACGCGCCGTCGGCGTGTTCTTCGCCGTGGTCGCCGCCATCGGGCACCTGGCGTTCCTGCAGGCGTTCCCGATCTGGTCGGTGCTGACCATCGCCCTCTGCGTGCTGCTGATCTACGCGCTCACCGCCCCGCCGCGCGGCGCGACGGGCGGCTGACCTCCGCGCGCCCGCCGCGGGGCCGCGGCGGGCGCGGCGAGCGCGGCATGGACGGGCGGGGAAGCGGCCGTGCCGCGATGCGCACCGCCCAGGACGCCCTGCGCTCCCTCATCGCCCTACTTCTTCGAGGTCGTGCGGTGCATCGGCCCGTATGGATGCCCGCGACCGGCGAGTGATTTTCACTAGTCGATATGCATAAACTCGGGGCATGGACGACCGCGAGTGGGTGGACGCGGAGCCGGCGGCGGAGGCGGGGCTCGGCGGCAGCCGCGCGCGGGTCCTGCGGGTGATCCGCGAGGTGGACGGCACTCCGCTGGGCGTGCGCGAGATCGCGGAGCGGGCCGGGCTGCATCCCAACACGACCCGCTTCCATCTCGACGGGCTGGCCGAGGCCGGCCTGGTGGAGCGGGTCCCTGAGGACCGCGACCGGCCCGGCCGCCCGCGCATGATGTACCGGGCGGAGGCCGCGGACGGCAGGCACAGCTACCGGCTGCTCGCCGAGATGCTGGCGAGCCTGGTCTCCGGCCTGCTCCCCGACCCGGAGCGGGCCGCGCTCGAGGCGGGCCGCGCCTGGGGGCGCCATCTCGCCGACGCGCCGGCGCCGTTCCAGCGTCTCGACCCTGAGGAGGCCCTGAAACGCCTCAACCGGATGATGGCCGGCATCGGGTTCAGCCCGGAGTTCGAGCACGACACCGCCCATACGGATCCGGACGAGATCCGCATCCGGGTGCGCAACTGCCCCTTCGGCACGGTCGCCGAGCAGCACGCGGACGTGGTGTGCCGGCTGCATCTCGGTCTGATCCAGGGCGCGCTCACCGAGATGAACGTGCCGCTGGCGGCGGACCGGCTCGATCCGCTGGTGGAACCGCACCTCTGCCTGGCGTACCTGCGCCGCATCGCCGGAACGGACGCCCGAACGGACGCCGGGACCGGCTCGGCGGACGGCGGGGCGGATCCGGCGGACGGCCGGGCCGGGGGCTGACGGCCCGGACGCGCGGAAGGCCCGCGGGCCCCCTTCCGGGCGTCCGCGGGCCAACGGGCCTCACCGGGCGGCGTCAGCCACCGCTCCGGTCCGCCGATTCCTCCCCGGCGGCCCCGGACCGCTCCGCCCCTTCCTCCCCGGCTGCCTCGGACCGCTCCGCCTCGGACCGCTCCGCCTTGGGGCGCGGGCGGCGCAGGGCGAACAGGATCCCGCCGACCAGCGCGAGTTCGGCGACGCCGCTGAGCACGTCGAGGACGCCGACCGCCTCCGCCTCGCCCCGCTCCGGGCCGAAGGGCAGTCCGGCGGTGCGGCTGACGACCCACAGGGCGAGGACGCCGAGGTTGACGGCGAGCCCGGTCAGCAGCAGCGGCCGCTCGTTCCCGGTGTAGGCGAGCACGGCCCAGATGAGCTGGAACATGCCGATGGCGCTGAAGAAGACGCCGAACGCCCACCATTCGCTCAGGTGCTCCGGCACGACGGCGTAGTGGACGAACGCGGCGAGGACCGACCCGATCGCCGCGACGCGCCTGGCCGAGGGCACGGGCCGGGCCGCCGGGGCGGTCGTCGTGCCGCTGGTCTCGATGGTTGTCATGGTCACCTCCTGGAGTTGGGTCAGCCGACCTGGAAGACGCCGACGCCGCCGGCGGCCATGTTCTGCATCTTGTGGCCGAGGAACGCGTAGGTGCCGGCGTCGGGGAGGGTGAACTCGACGAAGCCGCCCTGGGTGGGCTGCAGGTCGAGCACCTGCGCGCCGCCCTTGTCGGCGTTGTCCTTGCGGACCCTGTAGGCGCCGTCCTTCCAGACCGTGTCGAAGATCGTCCCGACGACGTGGAAGGCGATGTTCTCGTTGGGGCCGCCGTCGTCCACCCACACGCGGACCCGGTCGCCGGGCTTCACCTTGATCGGGGCGTGGACGTACTGGTTGTGGTAGCCGTTGAAGACGACCGCGTCGTACTCGCCGGCCAGCATCTTGTTCATGTCGCCGGGCTTGCCCTGCGGCCCGAGGTAGAGCTCGGACTGCACGAGCACCAGCTCCTTGTCGACCTTGTCCAGCTTGGGCGGGTCGACGATCACGGCGCCGTGCATGCCGTTGCCCATGTGGTAGATCATCGGGTCGGAGCCGCAGTGGTAGGTGAAGATCCCCGCGAACTGCGCCTTGAACTCGTAGACGAGCGTCTCACCGGGCTTGATCGTCCTCATCTGGACGTTCGGCGCGACCTTCGAGGCGTGGAAGTCGATGGAGTGCCCCATCGAGCCCTTGTTGACGAGCTTGATCCGGAAGGTGTCGCCGACGCTGCCACGCAGTGTGGGGCCGGGCGCGGAGCCGTTGTAGGTCCACCGGGTCTGCTTCACCCCGGGGGCGACCTCGATCTCCTTCTCGGTGACGGTGAAGGTGGCCTCGTGGACGTCCTTGCCGTCGTTGGCGGGCGCCGTCGGGTCGTGCGGCTTCCATCCGGCGGCGGGCTTGGCGGCCGGGTCGATCTTGGCGTTGGCGGAGTCGCCGGCGGCGCCGGCCTTCGCCGCCGCCGCGCCGGTGCCGCCCGCCGCGGCCGTCGCGGCGCTCTCGCCGCCGGTCACGGTCACCTCGACGAGCATGCCGGCCTCCTTGTGGCCGGGGATGACGCACCACGCCTGGGTGGACTCGGTGAGCACGCCCCAGTGCTGCGTCTCGGACTTGCCGGGTTCGAGCTCCTTGCTCGTCTTGCCGAGCAGGCTGAAGGTGTGGTTCATGGCGCCCTTGTTGACGACGTTCACGGTGACGTCGGCGCCGGCCGGGACGGTGACCTTGTTCGGCTTGATGTACATGTCGCCCTCTTCGAAGTCGAGGGTGACCTTCTTGCCCTTCCCGGGAAGGGCGGCGCCTCCGCCCGCGGAGGCGGCCGGGGCCTCGCCGGCGGCCGACGCCAGCGTGCCGTGGCCGTGGCCGGGGGACGCGCTGACCATGAGCAGCCCGACGATCAGGCCGAGGGCGAGTGCCGCGCTGATGGCGGGCAGGAGCCCGTTCAGGGCCGCGGCCCAGCGGCGGCGCGCGGCGGGGGCGGACGGTCCGTCCGGTGCCGGATGGTCCGGCGCAGGGGTGATGGGCATTGACTCACTCCAGATGTGAGAAACGGGGGGATGGGCGGTCGTGCGGGCCGCGGACGGCGGCCGCGTCCGCCTCGGTCAGGTGATCTGCATCTCCATGACCAGGCCGAACATGCCTTGCGAGCCTTCGGCGTGGGGGAAGATGTGGCAGTGCCAGATCCACTTGCCCGGCTGGTCGGCGTGGATCAGGACGGTGTAGCGCTCGCCCGGCGCGACGTTGACCGTGTCGGCCTTGTAGGTCTGCTCCAGCGGGAACCCGTCCTTGGCGATGATCACCTGGTCCACGCCGTGCAGGTGCATCGGATGCGCCATCGTCCCGGCGTTCACGTAGGTGACCTGCACCCAGTCGCCCACCTTGGCCTTCAGCGGCTTGGTCGCGGGGAACGACTTGCCGTTGAGCGTCATCCCGATCACGCCGGCGTCCTGGATCTGGATGACCTGCTTCTGCGCCACCTTCTCCTTGTGGGGGGTGGGGATGTCACCGAACTGGATCGCGCCCCACAGCCCGCTGCTCACCTGCTTGGTGCCGTTGTAGTGGGAGTGGTACCAGGTGTCCGCGATCCGGGTCACCGGGAACTCGTAGGCGAACGACTTGCCCGGCTTGATCGAGTCCTGGGTGACGTTGGGGACGCCGTCCATCTTGTTGGGCAGCTGGATCCCGTGCCAGTGGACGCTGGTCGGCTCGGGCAGGTCGTTCTTCACCACGATGCGGACCTTGTCGCCGACGTCC
Organism: Actinomadura monticuli; assembly: GCF_041463655.1. NCBI lineage: Bacteria > Bacillati > Actinomycetota > Actinomycetes > Streptosporangiales > Thermomonosporaceae > Actinomadura > Actinomadura monticuli. The sequence continues at coordinate 407,910 of NZ_JAXCEI010000003.1, read as the reverse complement.
GCGCGGATCGTCGGGCCGGGCACCATGCCGTTGAAGCCCCAGGCGTCCACGACCTTGCCCGGCTCCACCTCCCACTTCACGGGCGCGGCGGTCATGTGGAACTCCTTGGTGCCGTCCGCCAGCACCTTGGGGACGAGGTCCTGCCCGCCCTGGCCCTTGGTGGCCGCGGGGAAGCTCTTGTCCCGCTTCGCCATGGCCTCGTCCATGGCCTTCCAGCCGTCCGCGCCGCCGCCGGACGCGTCGGGCGAGGTTCCGTCGTGCTCCGCGGCAAGCGGCTCCGCGGACTCGGCCGCCTCCGCCGCGTGCGAGGACTCCGCCCCGTGCGACGCCTCGGCGGCGCCGCTGCCGCGCGGAATCGTCCACAGCGACACGGTCAGCGCGACCGCGAACGCGATCGCCGCGACCAGCACCCTCGATCTGGCTCCATCCATCCTGTCGACCCCTTCCGGGTCCTAATTTTTACGAGAACCTTAGGTTTAATTGCCGGACCCCGTCCAGGTCCATAGACGGGAGGTGTGAAGCACCGCACAGCATCAACTCGCAGCGCAAAAGTGCTGGTCAGAGAGTTGGAGGCGCGGAGGGTGGAGGGCGCGTGCCGGCATCGGGGACCCCGCCTGCGCCACGCTAATTTGACCAATTACACTAGTTTTTTCACCGGACGGCGGGATGCCCCCGCCGGCGTGGACCGCCGCGGCTCAGGAGCCGCGGACGGCGGCGGGTGAGGGAATCCCAGCGGCCCCGTCCCCACCGGGCGCGGCGGCTGAGACACTCCGTACGGAACGGGGCGGACCGCGCGTCCGTCGAACCGGCACACCGAGCACCGGAGGAACCGATGGGCGACGAGATCGAACACGACAGGTCCAGCCAGCTCAAGCAGATCGAGAGCGGGCTGATCCCCGGCGAGCAGATCATCGCCGTCTACGACGCGGTCGGCGCGGGCACCGGGTTCATCGGCCTCACCGACCGGCGCGTGATCATCCAGGACAAGAGCTTCGCCGGCAAGAAGTACGCCATCACCAGCGTGCCCTACTCCAAGATCACCTCGGTGAGCGTGGTCAGCAACAAGTCGTGGGCCGGGTCCTACTTCTCCACCGGGTCCATCGCGATCAACGTGGGCACGCACACCTACGAGGTCGAGTTCCGCGGCAGCGACAAGAGCCACCACGTCCACAACGTGATCCTTCAGTACATCTCGTGACGCCGCCACCGGCGCCCGCCCCGGTCAGACGACGACCTTCGCGGTGGAGCCGGTGCGGTCCTTGGTGACGCGGAGCTGGGCGGGGATGCGGGCGCGCAGCTCCGCGACGTGGCTGACGATGCCGACCGCCCGGCCGCCGTCGCGCAGGCCGTCGAGGACGTCCATGACCTCGTCGAGCGTCTCCTCGTCGAGGGTGCCGAAGCCCTCGTCGACGAACAGCGTGCCGATCTCGGTGCCGCCGGCCTCGGCGGTGACGACGTCGGCGAGGCCGAGCGCCAGGGCGAGCGAGGTGATGAACGACTCGCCGCCCGAGAGGGTGACCGGGTCGCGCTCCAGGCCCGTCCAGGCGTCGGCGACGCGGAGGCCGAGGCCGCCGGCGCCCTTCGTGCGGTCGCCCGCCGCCTTGCCGGTGGTGTGGACGAGGGCGTAGCGGTCGCCGGACATGCGGGAGAGGCGCTCGTTCGCGGCGGCGACGACCTGTTCGAGGCGCGCCGCCAGCACGTACGCCGACAGGGACATGGCGTGCCGGTTCGCGGTGTGCTTGCCCGAGGCCAGGCCCGCCATCCGCTCGGCCACCTCGTGCCGCTCGGCGGCGGGACGCCAGCCGGCGACGGCCGCGGCGAGCCGCTCGCGCAGCTCGGCGAGGCGGTCGCGGCGGTGCCGGGCGCGGTCGGCGGCGCTCGCCGCCTCGGTGTGCGCCGCCTCCGCCGCCCGCACCGCCGCTTCGAGTGCGGGCAGGCCGGGGGCCGGCGCGGCGGCGGCCGCGATCAGCTCCGGGTCCTTGAGCAGGGCGCGGACCTGGGCCTCCGCGTCGTCCAGCTGGCGGATCCGGTCGCGCAGGACGCCCTGGTCCTCGTCGGGCATGGCGGCCTCGTCGACCTCGTCGGGCGTCCGGAACCCCTGTTCCGCGGCCTCCTGCGCGGCCTTCGCGCGGGCGGCGGCCAGCTCCTCGTCGGCGCGGCCGGAGGCGCGCAGCGCCTCGGCGGCCTCGCCCAGCGCGGCGGCCTCGCGGGCGAGGCGGGCGATGCGCTCCTCCAGGGTCGCATCGCCGCCGCGCGCCCGGTCGAGGTCGGCGGCCAGCCGGGTCCGCTCGGCGGCCAGCTCCCCGTCCCGGGTGCGGATCTCGGTGAGCCGGCGCGACACCCGGTCACGGTCGTCCCGGGCCTGGTCGAGGTCGCCTTCGAGCCGGTGCACGGCGTTCTCCAGCAGGTCGGCCTCCGCCGCCCGGGCCGCGGCGGCCTCGAACGCCTCCTCGGCCTCGGCGAGTTCCGCGGCGAGGGCCTCGGCCGCCGCGTCGCCGGCCGCCTCCAGCAACTGGTCGCGCTCGGACCGCCGCGACTCCACCTCGCCGGTCTGCTTCTCGCGCCGCTCCTGCGCCCGCTCGTAGGCGGCCTGGGCGCGCTCGACCTCGTCCTCGGACGGGACGACCGCGAGCGAGGCGACCGGCGCGGGATGCTCGGTGGAACCGCAGACCCGGCAGGGCTCGCCGTCCGCCAGCTCCGCGGCGAGGACGGCGGCCATCCCGTCCAGGCGGGTCTGCCGGAGCTCCTGGGCGCGGTCACGGGCCTCCTGCGCGGCGTCGACCGCGGCGCGCTGCGCCTCCTCGGCCTCGGCGAGCAGGACCTCGACCCGGTCGCGGCGGTGCGCCGCGTCCAGCCTGCGCCGGGCGTCCCGGACGGCGGCCTCGGCGCCCGAACGCCCCGCGGCGGCGGCCCTGGCCTCGTCCAGCTCGGCCCGGCGGGCCTGCACCAGCCCGGGGAGCTCGTCCAGCGCGGCGGCGGTCCGGGCGTCGTCGGGCTCCAGGCGGCGCAGCTCGCCGGCCAGCTCCTCCCGCTGCCGCTCGACGTCGCGCAGCCTCGCGGCGGCGGCGCGCATGCCCTCCAGCGCGGCGGCCTCGTCGCGGCGGTCGCGTTCGGCCTTGGCGAGGACGTCCTCGGGCGCCTTGGGCGGCAGCAGCGCGGCGACCTTCGAGCGGGTCTCCTCGGCCCAGCGGCGCGCCTGCACCGCCCGGCCGTGCCGTTCCCGGACGTCCTTCACCAGCGGGACGACCCGGTCGGCGCGGGCCGCGGCGTCGAGCCGAGACGCCATCCGGGACTTCTCCTCCGCCCGCCCGGCCAGGGCGTCGCGCCGGGCGACGGCCTCGGCGTGGGTCCGCTGCCGCGCGGCGAGCGCCTTGGCGTCGTCGAGCGCCTCGCGGGCCGCCCGCAGCGTCTCGGTGACGCCCGCGCGCAGTTCCTCCATGGTCGCGCAGATGTCCTGGTGACCGCCCGCCAGCTCGGCCGCCCACGCGGGCAGCGCCTCGACCTCGGCGAACGGCTCCGCGGCCGGCTCCCCGCGGCGCGGCTGGGGGACGGCGGGGCGCTCCCCGCGCGGCGGCGCGGCGCCGGTCGTCTCGGCGATCCGGTCGGCGACCGAGGCCGCGGCGGCGCCCAGCTCGGCGGCCTCCCGCCCGGTCGCGGCGCGCCGGTCGGCCAGCCACTTCTCGACCTGCGTGAACACCTCGGCGGCGAACAGCCGCTCCAGCACCCTGCGGCGCTCGTCCGCCCCGGCGCGCAGGAACCCGGCGAACTCCCCCTGCGGCAGCATCGCCACCTGGCAGAACTGCACGGCGTTCATGCCGAGCAGCCGCGACACCAGGTCGCCCGCCTCGTCCAGCCGGGTGGTGAGGCCGGTCCACGCGCCGTGCTCGAACTCCTCCAGGACGACCTTGGCGTGCTCGGTCGTCGTCCCGGACCCGCGCAGCTTGGGCCGCTCCCACGCGGGCGACCGGGTGATCCGCAGGCGGCGGCCCCGGACCGTCGTCTCCAGCACCACGCGGGGCCCGGCGCCGGGCGGCGCGTGGTCGCTGCGCAGGCCCTTCACCGCGTTGCGAACGCCCGGCACCTGCCCGTAGAGGGCGAAGCAGACGGCGTCGAGGACGCTCGTCTTGCCCGCGCCCGTCCGGCCCTGGATGAGGAACAGCCCGGCGTCGGACAGGGCGTCGAAGTCGATGGCCTCCACCCCCGAGAACGGCCCGAAGGCCGCGACCTCCAGCCGGTGCAGCCTCAAGCGAGGGCCTCCTTCCGGCGGCAGGCCTCGAACGCGTCGTGGAGCAGGGCGCGCTCGGCGGCGGTGGCGGGGGCGTCGGTCACCTCGGCGACGAAGTCGGCCGCGATGTCGAGGTCCGAGCGCTCGCGGACGCGCTCGGACCAGGTGCGGGCGCCGTCCGCGTCACCGCCCTCGGGGTCGTAGCCGAGGACGAGGGTGTGCGGGAAGCGGCGGCGCAGCCGCTCCATCGCGGCGGACGGGCGGCGCGCGTCGGTCAGGGTGACCTGGAGCCAGCGGTCTTCGTACTCCTCGTTGGCGGGGTCGCCGAGCAGGTCGTCGATGCGGCCGCGGAGCCGCGCGAGGCGGCGCGGGACGGGCGCCTCGACGAACTCCGCCGCGATGCCGCCGGCGGTGAGGTCGATCAGCCACGAGCCCTTGACGTGCTTCTCCTCGGAGAAGGAGTAGGCGAGCGGCGAGCCCGAGTACCGGACGCGGTCGGTGATGCGCCAGGCGCCGTGCAGGTGCCCGAGCGCCGCGTAGTCGACGCCCTCGAACACCGACGCCGACACCTGCGACGACCCGCCGACGGAGATGTCGCGCTCGCTCTCGCTGGACTCGCCGCCGGTCACGAACGCGTGCGCCAGCACGACCGAGCGCTCCGGGCGCCGCGCCGCGTCGCCGCGCACGCGGCGCATGGCCTCGGCCAGGGCGGCGGCGTGGCTGCGCTCGTCCAGCTCCCAGGGGTGCCGGACGAGTTCGGGCTCCAGGTACGGGATGCCGTAGACGGCGGCGTCCCCGACGATGACGGGCTCCCCCACGGAGGCGAAGTCGGTGCGGACGTGCACGCCGGCCTTGTCCAGCAGCGCGGACCCGAACCCGAGCCTGCGCGCCGAGTCGTGGTTGCCGGCGATGAGCACCACCCGGGCGTGCCCGGCGAGCCGTTCGAGCGCCTCGTCGCACAGCTTCACGGCGTCGACGGCGGGCAGCGCGCGGTCGTAGACGTCGCCGGAGACCAGCACGCACTCGACCCGCTCCGCCGCGACGGTCTCGACCAGGTGGTCGACGAACGCCGCCTGCGCGGCCAGCAGGTCCTCGCGGTGGAACGATCTGCCGAGATGCCAGTCGGAGGTGTGCAGGATTCGCATGTCCCGGCAACCATAGGCACCCCCTCCGACACATCCGGCGCAGAAACGCCGAGCCGCCCCAAAGGATCTTCGAATACCGCATCGGCGCGGCTCCCGTAGGGTTGGTTCGTGAGCGAGCGTCCCGGTGAGCGGCCCTATGTACTGCTGAGTTGCGCGATGTCCGCCGACGGCTACATCGACGACGCGGGCCCGGAGCGGCTGCGGCTGTCCAGCCCGGCGGACTTCGACCGGGTCGACGCGGTGCGCGCCGGCTGCGACGCGATCCTCGTGGGCGCCGGCACCGTGCGGGCCGACGACCCGAAGCTGCTGATCCGCTCCGCCGCGCGCCGGGAGCGGCGCGTCGCGCGGGGGCTGCCCGCCGACCTGACCAAGGCGACGCTGACCTGGAGCGGCGACCTGGACCCCGGCGCCCGGTTCTTCACCACCGGCGAGGCGCCGAAGCTGGTGTACGCCCCGTCCGGCACGGCGGCCGAGCTGGCGCCGCGCCTGGACGGCCTGGCCGCCGTGGTCGACGCCGGCGACCCGCTCACGCTGCCGACCGTGCTGGGCGACCTCGCGGCGCGGGGCGTCCGGCGGCTGATGGTCGAGGGGGGCGGCGGCGTCCACACGCTGTTCCTGACGGCCGGCCTGGTGGATGAGCTGCAGCTCGTCGTCGCGCCGTTCTTCATCGGCGACCCGTCCGCGCCGCGCTTCGTCCAGTCGGGGGTGTTCCCGCAGAGCCCCGACCGTCCGATGCGCCTTGCGGAGGTCACCCGGATCGGCGACCTGGCCCTGCTGCGGTACGTGATCGGGGCGGCGCGTGGATGACCTCGGCTGGCTGGACCTGGCCTGCGACCTGGCGAAGCTGTGCCCGCCGTCCGGCACCGCCTTCTCCGTCGGCGCGGTCGTCGTCGGCCCGGACGGGCGGGAGGTCGCCCGCGGCTTCTCCCGGGAGCACGACCCGCACGACCACGCCGAGGAGGCCGCGCTGGCCAAGACCCGCGGCGGACTCGCCGGCGCGACCGTCTACAGCTCGCTGGAGCCGTGCGGGCACCGCGCGTCCCGCCCCCGCCCCTGCGCCGAGCTGATCATCGCCTCGGGCGCGCGCCGCGTCGTGTTCGCCTGGCGGGAGCCGCAGCTGTTCGCCGCCGGCACGGGCGCGGAGCTGCTGGAGGCCGCGGGCGTGGAGGTGGTGGAACTCCCCGGGCTGGCCGGGCGGGCGCGCGAGCCCAACGCCCACCTCCTCTCCTGAACGCGGGTGCCGGAAGGAAATGAGACGCGAGTCTCATTGCTCTTGCCAACGCCCCGGGACCTCATGCGATGCTGTGCCCAAGCAAGCATTCGGTTTTCCCGAACCGGCCCGTCGGGCAGGGAGGCACAGCAGTATGCGCGAGCACGATCGGCTGTTCATCGGCGGCGAGTGGGCCGCCCCGGCCGGCACCGGCACGATCGACGTCATCTCCCCGCACACCGAGGAGGTCATCGGGCGGGTGCCCGACGGCACCGAGGCCGACATCGACGCCGCGGTCGCGGCGGCGCGGCGCGCGTTCGACAAGGGCCCCTGGCCCCGGATGACGCCCGCCGAGCGGGCGGAGGTCGTCGGCCGCCTGTCCGCGATCTACGCCGAGCGGCAGCAGGAGATGGCCGACCTGTGCACCGCGCAGATGGGGTCGCCCATCATGTTCTCGGTGTTCGGGCAGGCCGCCATCCCGCAGATGGTCCTGCAGTACTACGTGGACCTCGCCGCCACCTACACGTGGGAGGAGGAGCGGCAGGGCATGCTGGGGCCGGTCACGGTCACCCAGGAGCCGGTCGGCGTCGTCGCGGCGATCGTCCCGTGGAACGTCCCGCAGTTCACGCTGATGCTCAAGCTCGCGCCCGCGCTCATCGCCGGCTGCACGGTGGTGGCCAAGCCCTCCCCCGAGACGCCGCTCGACTCCTACCTGCTGGCCGAGTGGGCCCGCGAGGCCGGCCTCCCGGAGGGCGTCTTCAACGTCGTCCCGGCCGGCCGCGAGGTCGGCGCCCACCTGGTCGCGCACCCCGGCGTCGACAAGGTCTCGTTCACCGGCTCCACCGCCGCCGGGCGCAAGATCGGCGCGGTCTGCGGGGAGCAGCTCAAGCGCGTCACCCTGGAGCTCGGCGGCAAGTCCGCCGCGATCATCCTGGACGACGCCGACCTGCCGTCCACCATCGAGGGCTTCAAGCTGGCCTCGCTGATGAACAACGGCGAGGCGTGCGCCGCGCAGACCCGCATCCTCGCGTCCCGCCGCCGCTACGACGAGGTCGCCGACGCCCTCGCCGCGATGGTCGGCGGGCTCACCGTCGGCGACCCCGCCGACTACGGCACCGAGATCGGCCCGCTCGTCGCCCAGCGGCAGCAGGAGCGGGTGGAGAACTACATCCGGATCGGGCAGGACGAGGGCGCCAAGCTGATCACCGGCGGGCTGAACCGGCCGCACGACCGCGGCTGGTACGTCGCCCCGACCGTCTTCGGCGACGTCGGCAACGACATGCGCATCGCCCGCGAGGAGATCTTCGGCCCGGTCCTCGTCCTCATCCCCTACGAGGACGAGGAGGACGCCGTCAAGATCGCCAACGACAGCGACTACGGCCTCGGCGGCTCGGTCTGGACGTCCGACGTCGACCACGGCGTGGACGTCGCCCGCCGCATCCGGACCGGCAGCTGCGGCGTCAACATGTACACCCTCGACCCGAACACGCCGTTCGGCGGCTTCAAGAACAGCGGAATGGGCCGCGAGCTGGGGCCCGAGGGCCTGCGCGCCTACCTGGAGCACAAGTCCATCCCGCACCCCGCCCCGCCGGCCTGACCTCGGGCCGCCCGCGAGAGGTCCCGGCCCGGCGATCCCCGGATCACCGGGCCGGGTGCCCGGAGTGACCGCGCGTCGCGTCCCCAAGTACCGCCGGGCGGCTTCCGGCGCAGCTCGCGCGGGAACTGGCGGCCGCGACGCCGCGCTGGGAGGGCACGGCCGCGGACGCGCTCGCCGACGCCTGCGCGGACGTCCCCGCCCTGGCGCTCCAGCGGGTCGCCACGGCCCTCGCGGACGGGCCGCACCGCGCGAGCCCGTACGGCGCGAGCCCGTACGGCGGGACGGTCCAGTACGGCCTCCCCGATCCCGCCGAGGTGCTCCCGCACGCGGAGCGCCTCGCGGGGCGCGGCGACCCGGCCGGCGGCCTGTTCGCCTGCGCGCTCGCCGGGCGGCACGGCCCGCGCGCCGGGTGGCCCGCCTCGTGGCGCGCGGACGGCCTCAGCAAGCTCATCGACTTCGGCATCGCCGTGTGGACGGGCGAGGGCGACCGGTCGGGCACCCCCGTCTACATGGCGCCCGAGCAGTGGCGCGGCGAGCCCGCCACCCCGGCCACCGCGGTATCGGCGTCGAGGGCGACCGGGACAGGCCCGCCCGCGCCGGGACCGCCGCCGTCGGGACGCGGCAGGCCCAGTACCGCGAATGGCGCCTCAGGTGCTCGTTCTGGACGGGCCCCAAGCAGTTCCAGCCCGCCGGGCCGTCCTACGTCCAGCGGTACTGGTACCTGACCGAGCCCAGGCTCCTCATCCTGGACGAGTGGGACACCCCCGGCCTCGACCAGATCCTCGCGAAGGCGGCCTGGGCCTAGGGGCGCGCGGCCGGCGGCCGGGCGCCGTCCAGGGAGAACCGGGTCTGGAACGCCACGGCGACCGCCATCAGCGCGGCGGGCACGACGGTGACGCCGATCAGCAGCGCCAGCAGCGCCGAGTCCGACTGGGCGACGGCGTGCCCGTCGGTCGTCGACACGAATCCGCCGAGGGCGAGGGCTGCGGAGTACACGTACGGGCCGATGGCGGTGCCGGTCGCGTCCGTCGCCGTCCACACGCCCGTGTAGGCGCCGGCGCGGGCCGTCCCGCGCGCCTCGGCGGCGTCCACCACGTCCGGGACGAGGGAGAACGCGAACAGCTGGAGCCCGGCGAACGCGGTGCCCAGCACGGCGATCACCGCGGCCGTCGCGGGCAGGCCCAGCGCGTCGCCGGGCCACAGGGCGAGCGGGCCGGCGACGAACGCGGCCTGGCACGCCAGCAGCGCGCGCTGCTTGCCGGTCCGCCGCGACACCTTCTTCCACACGGGCCCGGCGATCGCCGCCGGCACGAGGAAGGCGCCCATGAGCACCGCGGTCAGGCCCTCGTCGTCCAGCATGTACTCGGTGTAGAAGGGCACGGCGGCGAGGAACAGGTGCGTCGTGACGCTCGTGAACAGGTAGGACAGCGCCAGCGTCCGGAAGTCGCGGTCCCGCCACGCGATCCGCACGTCCGCGAGGGCGGACCGGCCGAGCACGGCGTCCCCGTGCTCGGCCGGGACCCGGAAACCGCAGCGCTCGGTGAGCCGCCGGACGAAGACGACCGCGACCACGCCGGTGACTACGAGGACGCCGGCGAGCAGGACCGCCATCCGCGCGTAGTCGGCGCGCTCCCCCGACGCCACCAGCGCCGGGGCCGCCACCCCGGCGCCGAGCAGGCCCACGGTCAGCAGCAGCATGCGGTACATGAACACGCGGGTGCGCTCGTGGTAGCCGATCCGCAGGTCGGACGGCGTCGTCAGGTACGGCACCTGGAAGCACGCGTACAGGACGTTCCCGGCGATGTAGAAGCCGCCGACCCACAGCGCCGCCGCCCACCCGGAGACGCCCGCCGGCACGGAGAACAGTCCGATCCAGGCGACCGCCAGCAGCAGCCCCCAGCGCAGCATCCCGCGCCGGTGCCCGGCGCGGCGCGCCTGCCGGTCCGACAGCGTCCCGAACAGCGGATGCGCGACCGCGTCGATGATCTTCGGGAGCAGCAGCGTGAGCCCGGCGAGCAACGGGGAGACGCCGAGCGTGTGCGTCATGAAGTACAGGAGCAGGAGGCCCGGGACGGTGACCCACACGCCCATCCCGAGCGAGCCGGCCGCGTAGCCGGTGAGGTCGAGGGCGCGGGGCGGGGCCGCGGTGCCGGGCCGCGTCGACTCGGCGGTGCTCACGGGCGGCCCGCGTGGCGGCGCACGGCGCCGGCGGCCAGCTCGGCGCCCGCGAACGCGCCCGCGCGGACGCGCGCGCCGAACGAGCGGGCGACGATCCGGTCGGTCAGCGCGGGCAGGTGCCGGGCAAGGAAGAACTCGACGGCGCCGCGCCGGGTCGTGGTCACGTCCCGGCGGGGGCGGCGGGACTGGGCGGCGCGCAGCACCGCGTCCACCACGCCGTCGAGCGGCTCGTACTGGCTCACGCCCTCCAGCGAGAGCCCCGCGGCGGCGGTCGAGTCGTGGATCGGGCTGCGCACCGCCGACGGGTAGACGCACGTCACGCCGACGTGGGTGCCGATCTCCAGGCGGAGCGCGTCCGCGTACGCGACGAGCGCCCGCTTGGACGCCCCGTAGGCGGCCGCGAGCGGGAGCTGCATGACGGCCATGCGGGACGACAGCATGACGACCCGTCCGCGCGACTCGACCAGGGCGTCCACGCACGCCGACGTCACCCGCCAGGCGCCGAGCAGGTTGACGTCGAGCTGGCGGCGCACCTCCTCGCCGGGCGGCAGCTCGGCCGGGGCGGGGCCGCCGATCCCGGCGTTGTTGATCAGCAGGTCGAGGCCGCCCAGCCGCTCGACCGCCGCGGCGACGGCGGCGGGGACGGCGTCGTCGTCGGTGAGGTCGCAGGCGATGACGTCGATCGGGTCGTCCGGCCGGGGGGCCGCGTCGAGGCCGACGACGCGGGCGCCGAGGCCGGTCAGCCGGGCGCCGATCGCGCGGCCGAACGTCCCGGACGCGCCGGTGACGAGGACCCGCAGGCCGCGCGGGTCGCGCCGGCCGGCCGGTCGGGGTGTGCTCATGCGGGGGTCTCCTCGCGGTGCGTCGGGGTGAACGGCCGGGCGGCGCCCCGGGCGAGCCGGGCCCGGCCCGCCTTCGCCTCGCGGGGCAGGTCCGCCACGTACTGGTCGAAATCGACGCGCATCATGGGGCGCCGGTCGCCCCACCGCGCGGTCGCGGCGCGCAGCGCGCGGGCGACGGCCCGCCGCCGCTCCGCCGGGGGCGGCAGGGCGTAGCCGCCGGAGAAGTACGCCGCCGCCAGCTTCGCCTGGGCCTCCACGATCGGCAGCGCCGCTCCCGTGGACTGCATCAGCCCGACGAAGGCCAGGCTCGGGTCGTCCAGGTGAAAGACGCGCTTGTACAGCGGGAGCCGCTCCGGGTCGCCGCCCGTCAGCTCGCGGGACAGGAACGGAATGCTCACCCGGTAGCCGGTCGCCCAGACGATCACGTCGACCGGGTCGGCGGTGCCGTCGGTGAAGACGACCCGGTCCCCGTCGAGGCGGTCGACGCCGGGCCGCGCCTCGACCTCGCCGTGGGTCAGGCGGTGCAGGATCGTGTCGCTGATCGTGGGGTGGTTCTGGAACAGGCCGCCCGCCGGCGCGGGGAGGCCGTAGTCCTGCGGGCGGCCGACGGCGAGCCGCAGCATCGTCTCGGCGACGCGCTGCCTGGCCCGCCACGGCAGCACGGCGAGCGCCCCGCCGGTCGCGTCGGACGGCCGTCCGAACAGGTACTTCGGGACGATGTGGACGCCGCGCCGGGCCGACAGCAGCACCGGGCCGCGCGCGACGTGCGAGGCGTCCACGGCGATGTCCATGGCCGAGTTCCCCATGCCGACGACGAGGACCCGCCTGCCCCGGAACGCCTCGGCGTCGCGGTAGCCGTGGGCGTGCGTCTGGACGCCGGCGAAGTCGCCGGGCGGCGCGGGGTCGGGCCACCGGGGGTCCCAGTTGTGGCCGTTGGCGACCACGACGGCGTCGTAGCGCGCGGCGTCGCCGGACTCGGTCGTCACCGTCCACGGACCGTCCGCCCCGTCCCGCGCCACCGACGCGACCGTGCTCCGGAAGCGGATGTGCGGGACGACGCCGAACCGCTCCGCGTAGTCGGCCAGGTATCCGGCGACCATGTCGGCGGACGGGTAGTCGGGCCAGTGCCGGGGCATCGGGAAGTCGGCGAACTCGGTGCGCCCCTTGCTGGTGTTGAGGTGCAGGGACGTGTAGGCGGGCGAGAGGCCGGCGCCGCGCACCCACAGCCCTCCGGGGCGGTCGCCCCGCTCGTACAGCACGACCTCCACGCCCGCGTCGCGCAGGGCCTTGCCGGCGGCGAGGCCGGCCGGCCCGGCGCCGATCACGGCGACACGGCGGTCAGCGATCATGAGGGTGCTCCCGGGAACGACGGCTCCTTGTGGTGGCCTCCAACACTAGGCAGCGCCTTCCCCGCGCGAACATGGAGGGGAGCACGCGTTTGGCATCGCGCATTGTGGCACACCACAATCGGGGCCATGAACCAGAGCGACGCCGACTGGACGCCGGTGATCGACCTCATCGAGCGGATCTCCCGCGAGGAGGATCTGCTGCCGTCCGTCGTCGCCGGGGTGACCTCCGTGGTGCGGGACGTCTCGGTGCTGCCGCCCGCCGACATCGCCGGGCACACCCGCGCGCTGCTCGCCGCCGCGACCCGCGCGATCGCGGCGCGGCGCGGGCCCACCGAGGGGGAGCTGGCCTTCGTCGCGGAGCTCGGCGTCACCCGCGCGCGGCAGGGGGTGCCGGTCGAGGCGGTGCTGAGCGCGGTGCACGTCGCCGAGCGCGCGATCTGGTCGCGGGCCCGGGAGATCGCCGCCGCCGAGGGCATCGGCGACGGGCTGCTGCTGGACGCGCGGGAGCTGTACGACGACTGGGCCGAGGCCGTCCGGTCCCGGCTGATCAAGGCGCACCGCGAGGCGAGCGCGGGCGGCGGGCCCGGACCGCACGAGCGGGACGCGGCGCTGCTGCGGCGGCTGCTCGACGGCGGCTCGGCCGCCGCGCTGGCCGCCGCCGAGGCGGGCCTCCCGGCCGGCGCGGCGCTGTGGGTGCTGGCCGCCCGGCCGACCGCCGACGCGGGCACCGGCATGGGCCGGGGGAACCTGCCGCCCGTCCGGCCGCCGGCGCCGTCCGCACTGCTGGACGGCCTGCTGTTCGCGGTGACCGCCCGCCCCCCGGCGGCGCCCGGCGGCGCGGCCACCGGGCTCGCCGGACCGGCCGAGGCGGAGAACCTGGCCGCCGCGCGCCGCCTCGCCGTGTCCGCGCTCGCCGCCGCCGAGGCGACCGGGCGGACCGGCGTGGTGCACGTCGCCGAGGTCGCCGTCGTCGCGGCGGCGGCCGACCGGACCGACCTCGCCTCGATCCTGCTCGACCGGTACCGGCCGGCCCGCGCCGAACTCGCCGCGAACGCCGAGCCGGTCGCCCGCGCGGTGTGCGCCTGGCTGGAGGCGGGGCGCGACGTCAACGCGGCCGCCGGACGCCTGTTCGTGCACCCCAACACGGTGCGGAACAGGGTCCAGCGGTTCACCGAGGTCACCGGCATCGACGCGGCCGACACCTTCGGCGGCGTCAACGCCTGGTGGCTCTGCCGCGCCTGGCTCGTCCCCTCCTGACACGGTGCGGCGGCTACGTGTCGGTCGGGGAGGTCGCCGCGTCCAGCTCGTGCGCGAGTTCCTCCAGTTCACCGCCGCCCGCCATGAGGCCGGTCAGCTCCTCGCGGGTGATCTCGTCCTTGGTGTGGTAGCCGATGCTCCGGCCCCGGTTGAGGATCAGGAAGCGGTCGCCGACCGGGTAGGCGTGGTGCGGGTTGTGGGTGATGAAGACGACCGCGAGGCCCCGCTCCCGCGCTCGGAGGATGTAGCGCAGCACCACCCCGGCCTGCTTCACGCCGAGGGCGGCGGTGGGCTCGTCCAGGACGAGCGCCCTGGCGCCGAAGTAGACGGCGCGGGCGATCGCCACGCACTGGCGCTCGCCGCCCGAGAGCGTCCCGATGGGCTGGTCGACGTCCCGCAGGTCGATGCCCATCGCGGCCATCTCGCCGTGGGTCGTCCTCCGCATGAAGCCGACGTCCATGCGGCCGAGGCCCTTGCGCCTCTCCGAGCCGAGGAAGAAGTTCCGCCACACCGGCATGAGCGGGACGACCGCGAGGTCCTGGTAGACGGTCGCGATGCCCCGGTCGAGCGCCTCGCGGGGCGAGCCGAACGCGACCTCCTCGCCGCCGACCTCGTACGTGCCGGTGTCGTGCCGGTGCAGACCGGCGACCACCTTGATGAGCGTCGACTTGCCCGCCCCGTTGTCGCCGAGCACGCACGTGACCTCGCCGGCGGACGCCTCCAGGTCCACGTCCCGCAGCGCGATGACGTTGCCGTAGTTCTTGCCGACGCCCGCGAGCCGGATCAGGGGCGCCGCGCCCGCCTTCGCGTCCGTCATGACGACCGCTCCACTCTGCGCCGCACGATCAGGTTCACCACGGTGGCGATCAGCAGCATCGCGCCGAGGAAGAACCGGAACCAGTCCGGGTTCCACTCGGCGTACACGATGCCCTTGTTCGTCATGCCGAAGATGAACGCGCCGATGGCCGCGCCGATCGCCGACCCGTAGCCGCCGGTCAGCAGGCAGCCGCCGATGACCGCGCAGATGATGTACAGGAACTCGTTGCCGACGCCCTCCCCCGACTGGATGGTCGCGAACGCGAACACCAGGTGCATGCCGGAGAACCAGGCGCAGAACGCGACCCCCATGAACAGGCCGATCTTGACGCGGGCGACGGGGACGCCGACCGCGCGGGCGCTGTCGGCCGAGCCGCCCACCGCGAAGATCCAGTTGCCGGCGCGGGTGCGCAGCAGGAGCCAGGTCGCGGCCGCCGTGAACAGCAGCCACCAGAACACGGTGATCTTGACGTTGACGCCCAGCACGTCGACGTCGGACGCGAAGATCGCGCGGGCGCTGTCGAAGCCGTCCATGTCGCGGACGGAGTCGCTCGCGACGTTGCCGGTGAGCGCCTTGGTCACGCCGAGGTTCAGCCCGGCGAGCATGAAGAACGTCGCGAGCGTGACGATGAAGCTCGGCAGCCGCGTCCTGATGTAGAGGACGCCGTTGACCATGCCGAGCGCCAGCGTCAGCACCAGCGAGACCGCGACGCCCGCCCACACGTTCAGCGTGAACTGGTAGGCGGTGAGCGCCGCGATCAGCGCCGACGACGTGACCATCACCCCGGCGGACAGGTCGAACTCGCCGCCGATCATCAGCAGCGACACCCCGACCGCCATGATCCCGAACGTGGAGCTGGCGTACAGCACCGTCGAGAACGACCCGGCGCGCAGGAACGCGTCCGCGATGGCCGAGAAGAACACGAACAGCGCGACCGCGCCCAGCAGCGCGCCCAGTTCCGGGCGGCCCAGCAGCCGCCGCAGCGGCGACCGCCGGGCCAGGCGCTCGTCGGAGCCGGGACCGGCCACCGGCGGCTGCGCCACCGCGTGGGTCATCGCGTCCCCCGGTTCGCGAACGCCTCCAGTCCCGCCGCGTTCTCCTTGGTGACGATCGCGGGCCCGGTCAGCACCGGGCGCCCGCCGCCGAGGACGTTGCCGTTGTTCTTCAGCAGCCACAGCCCGTCGACGGCCTCGTAGCCCTGCAGGTAGGGCTGCTGGTCGACGGCGAACTCGATCGAGCCCTCCTTGAGCGAGGCGATCAGGTCCTTGTTCAGGTCGAACGTCCCGATCTTGGCCTCGGCGCCGGTCTCCTTCACCGAGTCGACGGCGGTCGCGGCGAACGGCGCGCCGAGCGTCAGGATCCCGTCGATGCCCTTGTCCGCCTGCAGCTTGGCCGTGATGGACGACTTCACGTCCGGCATGTTCGTGCCCTGGACGAACAGGTTCTCCAGGTCGCCGCCGAACGTCTTCTTCGCGCCCGCGCAGCGGGCCTCCAGGCCGACGTTGCCCTGCTCGTGGATGACGCACAGCGCCTTCTTCGCGCCGATCCGGCCGAGCTCGGTGCCGGCCGCCTCGCCGGCGATGGACTCGTCCTGCCCGAAGTGCGCGATCGCGCCGAGCTTCGCCGAGTCCTCCGCACCGGAGTTGATCGACACGACCGGGATCTTCGCGGCGGTGGCGCGGGCCAGCGCGTCCTTCATGGCGTCCGGCTTGGCGAGCGTGACGATGATGCCGTCGACCTTCTTGTCGATCGCCGCCTGGACGAGCTGGGCCTGCTTGCCGCCGTCCGGGTCCGCCGAGTACAGGAACTCGACGTTGTCCTTGGCGGCGGCGGCCTTCGCGCCCTTCTGGACGATGTCCCAGAACGTGTCGCCGGCGCCCGAGTGGGTCACCATCGCGATCTTGAGCCGAGGGCCGGCGCCCTCGGGCGCCTCCTCGGACTTCTTCCCGCCCGAGCTGCTGCAGGCGCTCAGCGCCAGCAGTCCGGCGGCGGCCAGGACCGCGAGGCCCCTGGACGCCCCGCGCCTCCGCAGCGGCCCGCGCGCGACATCGCCTCTCATCGGCTGTACTCCGTTTCTCCCCGAATGGTCGGTGTGAGGAGTTGATCACAGATCGGGGCGTTCGTGCGCGCCGATCCCGCTCACAATCCGGTGGCGCCCCGTGGGCGCGCGCCGCGGCGGCGCCCCTCCGCCGACGTCAGCGGCAGCCGCGGATCGACCTCCTGGCCCGCCCAGGTGCCGCGGATCCACGCGTGCTCGGGGTCGTCGCAGATGTTCCACGCCCGTTCCGGCGACGGGCCGGCCATCACGTTCAGGTAGTAGAGGTCGTGGCCGGGCGGCGCCATCGACGGGCCGTGCCAGCCGTGCGGGATCAGGACGGCGTCGCCGCCGCGCACCTCAGCGAGCACGTCGATGGGGCGTCCGGGCGAGCCGTAGACGCGCTGGTAGCCCATGCCGTCCCGGCCGACCTCGAAGTAGTAGATCTCCTCCAGCACCGACTCGCCGGGCCGGTCCTCGTCGTGCTTGTGCGGCGGGAACGACGACCAGCAGCCGCCCGGCGTGAGCACCTCGCAGGCGATCAGCTTCTCCGCGAACGGGAACCCCTCGGGCGTCCCGAAGTTGTTCACCTGCCGGCTCGCCGCGCCCGCGCCGCGCAGCTCGACCGGCACCTCCCCGGCGGGGCCGTAGCGGGGCTCCAGGCGCGTCCCGCAGCGGGCGCCGGCCAGCGCGAACCTGCCGCGCCCCCGCACGGTCACGCGCGCGTCGCGCGGGACGTAGGCGAAGTCGGTGACCCGGCTGAACACGTCGTCGCGGCCGGCCAGCTCGAACCGCGCGCCGTCGCACTCGACGGCGCACGACCCGGCCAGCGGCAGCACGATCGTCTCGAACTCGCCGGTGCCGAACGCGTGCTCGCCGCCGTCCGGCAGGTCGAGGACGCGCAGGGCGGAATGCGCCCAGCCGGCCGACTCGGGCGTGACGACGAGCGTGTACGGGCCTTCCGCGGTGCTGCCGGCGGGCAGGTGGTACCTCATCCCGTCTCCTTGAGGAGTGCTTCGACCTCGTCCTGCGCGGGCATCGCGTCCGAGCAGGCGATGCGGGACGCCACGATCGCCCCGGCGGCGCCCGCGAACTCGACGAGCCGGCGCAGGTCCCAGCCGGACAGGAGCCCGTGGCAGAGGGCGCCGCCGAACGCGTCACCCGCGCCGAGCCCGTTCACGACGTCGACCTCGACCGGCGGCACCCGGACGGTCTCGCGGGCCGTCGCCGCGAGGACGCCGTCCGGGCCCATCTTCACGATGGCGAGTTCAGGGCCGCGGTCGAGGATCGCGCGTGCGGCGGCACGCGGTTCCCTCTCCCCCACCGCGACCGCGCATTCGTCCAGGTTGCCGACCGCCACCTTGGCCTGTTCCAGAGCGCGCGCGGCCCAATGCGGCGCCTCGCCTGGGTCGTTCCAGAGCATCGGCCTGTAGTCGAGGTCGATGACGGTCTGCCCGGGGTGTCCGGCGAGCGCGGTGAGGGTGGCCTCACGGCTGGGTTCCTGGGAGAGGCCCGTGACGGTGGCCCACAGGATGCGGGCCCCACGGATCGCCTCCATGTCCAGCTCATGTGGACGGATCTCCAGGTCCGGCGCCTTGGGGTAGCGGTAGAAGTACAGCGGGAAGTCGTCCGGCGGGAAGATCTCGCAGAAGGCCAGCGGCGTCGGCAGGCCGGGGACGGCCGTGACGTACCGGTCGTCCACGCCGTAGCCCCGGAGCGCCTTCCGGACGAACCGGCCGAAGGGGTCGTCGCCGGTACGGGTGATGACGGCGGCGCGGCGGCCGTATCTGGCCGCCGCCACGGCGACGTTGGTGGGGCTGCCGCCGAGGTACTTGCCGAACGTCTCGACGTCCTCCAGCGGGACGCCGGCCTGGTGCGGGTAGACGTCGACGCTCACCCGGCCCATCGTGACGACGTCGAAGCTCATCGCCGCACCTCGTCGGCGCCGACCATCCGGCCCTCGCGCATGGACAGCTCGCACGCCTCGGCGAGGTAGAACGCCTCCAGGGCCTCCTCCGGCGGGCAGGGGTTGGCGCGGCGGCCCGCCACGACGTCCAGGAACGCCCGCAGCTCGGCGTCGTAGGCGTCGGAGAAGCGCTCCATGAAGCCGCTGTAGGCGGGCCTCGGCTCCGCGTCCCGGTCGGGCAGCGGGGTCGCCGGCGTCCGGTCGTCCATGCCGGTGACGACGCTGTCCTTGGAGCCGAACAGCTCCAGCCGCGCGTCGTAGCCGGCGGCGTTGTAGCGGGTGGCGGAGACGACGCCGAGCGTCCCGTCGTCCAGGACGAGCAGCGCGGAACCGGTGTCGACGTCGCCGCACTCGCGGAAGAAGTCCTCGCCGCGGTTGGCGCCGGACGCCATCACCCGGACGACCTCGCGGCCGGTGACGAACCGGATGAGGTCCAGGTCGTGGATGACGCAGTCGCGGAACAGCCCGCCGGACGCCGGGACGTACCCGGCGGGCGGCGGCGACGGGTCGAAGCTGCACGACCGGACGGTGTGCAGCCAGCCGAGCCGCCCGGACGCCAGCGCCTCCCGCGCCGCGGCGTTCCCGGCGTCGAAGCGGCGCTGGAAGCCGACCTGCACCGGGACCCCGGCGGCGGCCGCCGCCCGAACTGCTTGGAACGTTCCATCAAGGTCAGAGGCGAGCGGTTTCTCGCAGAACACCGGAATTCTGGCGGCGACCGCCCGCTCCACCAGGGCGGCGTGCGCGTCGGTGGCCGCCGCGACGAGCAGCCCGTCCAGGCCGGCGGCGAAGAGGTCCTCGACGGCGTCCGCCGCCCGGGCCCGGGACGGGAGGCGGGCGGCGAGGTCCCGCGCGCGGGCCGCGTCCGCGTCGGCGATGACCAGGGCCTCCACCTCGGGCAGTGCAGTGAGAGCGGCGGCGTGGCGCGCACCGATGCGCCCCGCGCCGGCCAGTCCGATCCTCATCGATCCCCTCCCGGTCGGCGGTCAGGTGCGTCCCGAGTGTGCTGGACCGTTCCAGGGGCGTCAATGACGAACCGTCCGGCTTTCCCGTATCCAGGTGACCGAAATTGCCGGAGCCGGACGTGTCGAGCGAGACCGGCGGGGTGTCGCCCGGATAGAACCAAACGCTAGTTTTGTCCCATGCGGATCTTCGTCACCGGCGCCTCCGGGTTCGTCGGGTCCCACACCGTGCGCGCCCTCCTGGCCGCCGGGCACCGGCCGCGCGCGCTCGTCCGCGACCCGGGCAAGGCGGCCAGGGTCCTGCGGTCGGTCGGCGTCGCCCCCGAGGACGTGGAGCTCGTCACCGGCGACATGCTGGACGCGGACGCCGTGTCCGCGGCGCTCGCCGGCTGCGACGCGGCCGTCCACGCCGCCGCCGCCATCGGCGTGACGGGCGGCGACCGCGACCTGGTCGAGGTGAACGTCCGGGGCACCCGGAACGTCGTCGGCGGCGCCGTCGCCCAGGGCCTCGCCCCGGTGGTGCACGTGTCGACGATCGGCGTGTTCGTCCCCCCGTCCGGCCCGGTCATCACCGCGAACGACGCGCTGGCGAGCCCCCGCACCGACTACGGCAAGTCGAAGCTGGCGGCCGAGCGCTACGTGCGCGGCCTCCAGGAGGACGGCGCGCCGATCACGATCGTCTACCCGGGCGGCGTGTGCGGGCCGGACCAGCCCGTGCTGGACGCGCTGATGGAGGGGCTCGCCGCCGCGCTCGGCAAGGTGTGGCCGCTGCCCGGCGGCGGCGTCTCGGTCATCGACGTCCGCGACCTCGGCGAGGCGCTGGCCCGCTCCGTCGAGGCCCGCCAGGGCCCGAGCCGCTGGGTGCTCGGCGGCCACTACCTGACCTGGCGCGAGTACGCCGACCTGTGCGACCGGCTCACCGGCGTGAGGTGCCGCCGCGTCCCCGTCCCGTCCCGCGTGATGCTCGGGCTGGGGTCGGCGCTGGACGCGGCCAAGCGCGTCCGGCACTTCGACTACCCGCTCACCCGCGACGCCGCCGAGTTCATGGTGACGCTCGTCCCGACCGACGACCGCCCCATCCTGGAGGCGCTCGACCTCACGCTGCGTCCCGTCGAGGAGACCATCGCCGACGGCCTGCGCTGGCTGGCCCGGAGCGGCCACCTGAACCCGCGGCGGGCCGGGCGGCTCGCCGCCGCGGAGGGCACGCCGAGGCCCACGCTCGTCCAGCGCACGCTCGGGCCGGTCTTCCACCGGGTCTCCGGCGCCGCGTGGTTCGCCAGGGTGGGGCCGAAGGTCGTCCCGCCGATCGACCGGGCGCTGCACCGGGTGACCGGCGGGCGGCTCCTGCTGGGCCAGCTCCTCGTCCCGAGCCTCGTGCTGACCACGACCGGCGCCGTGAGCGGCCTCGCCCGCTCGACCCCGCTCGCGTGCCTGCCCGACCCGGACGGCGGCTGGTACGTCGTCGGCTCCAACTTCGGCCGCGAGAAGCACCCCGCCTGGACGGGCAACCTCATCAAGAACCCCGGCGCCGAGGTCAGCTTCCAGGGCCGCCGCGTCCCGGTCACCGCGCACCTCCTGGACGAGGTGGAGCGCAAGGAGGTCTGGCCCCGCCTGACCGCCGTCTGGCCCGTCTACGACGACTACGTGGAACGCTCGGGACGCGAACTGAGGGTCTTCCACCTGACCCCGCGCTAGGTGCCGCGGAGGGTTCTGGACAGGCGGCGGCCGAGGAACAGGTAGGCCAGGACCGCGCCCGCCACGTTGAGGATGACGTCGTCCACGTCGAAGGCCCGGCCCATGACCAGCAGGCCCTGGACCGTCTCGATCGCCAGCGAGAGGACGCCGGTCAGGAGGGCCAGGCGCACGGGGCCGCGCAGCGTCGTCCAGACGAGCGGGAGCAGCACGCCCAGCGGCGCCAGGAGCGCCAGGTTGCCGCCTAGCTGGAGGAACGCCTCCTTGGTGGGGCGGTCCAGGTAGAAGCGCAGGGAACGTCCCGGATCGGTGTTCCCGCCCGCCTGGCCGTTGTCGTGGACGGGCGTGAGCGTCAGCCGGAACGCGAAATAGAAGAACACGCCGAGCAGGCCCAGCGCGATCAGGACGACGACGGCGCGCAAGGCGACGACGTACCAGGGAACCCGTTCGCCCGGCGCCGCGGGCTGCCACATCTCCACCAACACCCGGCTCGTCATCCCCCCGTCCGACCTGGACCATGCGCGCCGGCTCGTTCCGGCTTGTCCGTAATGGGCGCATGCGAACGCCCGCGCCGGAGCGGCGCGGGCGTTCGGGTGGGTCAGGCCGCCACCGCGGTGGTGGCGGGCTCCAGTGCCAGGTCCAGGACCTCGCGGACGTCGCTGACGGTGAAGACCGTCATGTTCTCCAGCACCTCGGCCGGGACGTCCTCGAGGTCGGGCTCGTTGCGCTTCGGCACGATCGCGGTCGTGATGCCGAGCCGGGACGCGGCCAGCAGCTTCTGCTTCAGGCCGCCGATCGGCAGCACCCGCCCGGTCAGCGACACCTCGCCGGTCATCGCCACGTCCGCGCGGACCGGCCGCCCCGACAGCAGGGAGGCCAGCGCCGTCGTCATGGTGATGCCGGCGCTCGGGCCGTCCTTCGGGATCGCGCCCGCGGGCACGTGGACGTGCACGCCGCGGTCCTTCAGGTCGCCGACCGGCAGCTCCAGCTCCGCGCCGCGCGAGCGCAGGTAGGACAGCGCGATCCGGGCCGACTCCTTCATGACGTCGCCGAGCTGCCCGGTGAGGGTCACGCCGGTGTCCCCGGTCTCCTTGTCGGCCAGCGACGCCTCGATGTAGAGGACGTCGCCGCCCGCGCCGGTGACCGCCAGGCCCGTCGCCACGCCCGGCACGCCGGTGCGGCGCTCGTTCCGGCTCAGCTCGACCTCCGGGGTGAACCGGGGCCGTCCCAGGTAGTCCTTCAGGTCGGCCGCGCCGATCGAGACCGGCAGCGCCGCCTTCTCCAGCGCCACGTTCGCGGCGACCTTGCGCAGGACGCGGGCGATCGAGCGGTCCAGGGACCGGACACCGGCCTCCCGGGTGTACTCGGCCGCCAGCAGCCGCAGCGCGTCGTCGCCGAAGGCGACCTCCGACGCCTCCATCCCGGCCTTGTCGAGCTGGCGAGGCAGCAGGTGGTCACGGGCGATCGTGACCTTCTCGTCCTCGGTGTAGCCGTCCAGCTCCACGAGCTCCATCCGGTCGAGCAGCGGCCCGGGGATGGCCTCCACCACGTTCGCGGTGGCGAGGAACAGCACGTCGCTCAGGTCGAGCTCGACCTCCAGGTAGTGGTCCCGGAAGGTGTGGTTCTGCTCGGGGTCGAGGACCTCCAGCAGCGCCGCCGTCGGGTCGCCCCGGTAGTCGGCGCCGACCTTGTCGACCTCGTCCAGCAGGACGACCGGGTTCATCGAGCCGGCCTCGCGGACGGCCCGGACGATGCGTCCGGGAAGCGCGCCCACGTACGTGCGGCGGTGACCGCGGATCTCGGCCTCGTCCCTGACGCCGCCCAGGGCGACACGGACGAACCTGCGGCCCATGGCCCGCGCGACCGACTCGCCCAGCGAGGTCTTGCCCACGCCGGGAGGACCGGTCAGCGCCAGCACGGCGCCGCTCCTGCGGCCGCCCACGACGCCGAGGCCGCGGTCCTCGCGCCGCTTGCGCACGGCCAGGTACTCGACGATGCGCTCCTTCACGTCGTCGAGCCCGGCGTGGTCGGCGTCCAGGATCTCGCGGGCGCCCGCGATGTCGTAGGCGTCCTCGGTGCGCTCGTTCCACGGGATGTCGAGGACGGTGTCGAGCCAGGTGCGGATCCAGCCGCCCTCGGGCGAGGCGTCGGACGACCGCTCCAGCTTGTCGACCTCCTTCAGCGCCGCCTCGCGCACCTTCTCGGGGAGGTTCGCGGCCTCGATCCGGGCCCGGTAGTCGTCCTCCTCGTCGGCGGGGTCGCCGTTCAGCTCGGCCAGCTCCTTGCGGATGGCCTCCTGCTGCTGCCGCAGCAGGAACTCCCGCTGCGTCTTCTCCATGCCCTCCTGGACGTCCTTGCGGATCGTCTCCGCCACGTCCAGCTCGGCGAGGTGGTCCCGCGTCCACCCGATCAGCAGCTCCAGCCGCTCGACCACGTCGACGGTCTCCAGGACCTCGATCTTCTGCTCGTCGGTCAGGTAGGGCGCGTACCCGGCGTTGTCGGCCAGGGTGGACGCGTCGTCGATCTGCTGGACGACGTCCACGACCTGCCAGGCGCCGCGCTTCTGCAGGATCGCGCTGACCAGGCCCTTGTACTCCTTGGCCAGCTCCTGGGCCCGCCCCGACGCCGGCGGCGCCTCGATCACGGTCCCCTCGACCCACAGCGCCGCGCCGGGCCCGGTCGTCCCGGTCCCGATCCGCACCCGCGACACGCCGCGGACGACCGCGCCCGGCTCGCCGCCGGGCAGCCGCCCCTCCTGCTCGATCACGCCGAGCGTGCCGACGCCCGCGTACCTCCCGTTCAGCCGGGGCACCAGCAGCACCCGCGGCTTGCCCGTCGACCGGATGCCCGGCCCCTGGGACTGGGCCACCGCCCGCGCGGCCTCGATGGCCGCCCGGACCTCGCCGTTCTCGGAAAGGTCCAGGGGGACCACCATGCCGGGCAGAACGACCCCGTCCTCAAGGGGCAGCACCGGCAGCGTCAGGGTTTCGCTCATGCTCAGCTCCAAGTCCGTCGCCGACCCAACCTCAAGTTGAGCCATACACACTCAAGAAAACGGAGCAGCATTTTGTTTCCGCAGCAACGTTCGCTCTCAGCGATCACACACCCGCGCGCGGCGGATCATCGCCGAAGAGCGGCACCGTGTTCCAACAACGCCTTCCGCGGCGACTTCCCGGCGGGATGCCGACGGAACCCTTCAGCCCCCGTTCGTCCCGAGCCCGCGGACCGACTCCACGCCGCGCGACAGCCGCCGCTCGAAGTACTGCGCCACGCCGGGCGCGTCCCGCGAGCCGGGAGGGGCGCGCAGCACGACGAGGGACGCGCCGTCCGCCCGCCCGGCCCGCGGCAGGACGACGCTGCCGGTCAAGTGAGGTGATGGCCGCCGTCCACGTGCAGGACCGTTCCGGTGATGAAGCCGTTGCCCATCACCGAGACGAACGCCTGGGCGATGTCGTCCGGCGTGCCGATGCGCCGGGCGGGCAGGCGTCCGGCCAGTTCGGCGAAGGCCGCGCCCTTGTCCACGCCGAGCTGCTCCCAGATGGGGGTGTCCACCCAGCCGGGCGAGACGACGTTCACCCGGACGGGGGCCAGCTCGATCGCCAGCCCGCGGGCCAGGGACGCGAGCGCGCCGTTGGCCGCGGCCATGATCGTGTTCGCGCCGTTCGGACGGTAGGCGTTGATGCCCGAGGTGAAGGTGATCGAGCCGGTCACGCGGCCGGCCCCGTGCTTGCCGACCAGCCAGGCCCCCAGCAGCTTGGCGTCCAGGACGGCCCTGGCGGTCGCCGTCGGGAGGTCCGGCGTCCGGCCGTAGACGCCGGTCGCGTCCGCCGCGGTGACCGCGACGTGCTCGACCTCCCCGGCGCGGGCGAACAGGGCGGCCACGTCCTCCTCCCTGCCGATGTCGGCCCGCACGGTGCGGATCTTCCCGTGCCCGGCCGATTCCAGTTCCGTGCGGGCCGCGGCGAGCCGGTCCTCGGACCGTCCGGCGATCGTCACGTCGGCGCCGTCCATGAGCAGGGTCCGGGCCAGGGCGAGACCCATGCCGGAGCCGCCGCCGATGATCATTACGTTGGTCATGCGCCGAGTGTCCGGCGCCGCCGCGGCGACGCGGAAGGCCGCGCGACACCTGGGTGCGACACGGCCACCCAGGCGCGGGACGGCCGGTGGCAGACTCGACGGCATGAACGCGATGGCGACGTTCCTCCGGATCCGGCGCGGGCGGATCGGCCCGGCCGACGTCGGGCTGCCCATCGGCCCGCGCCCCCGGCGCAACCCCGGGCTGCGGCGGGAGGAGCTCGCCGCGCTGGCCGGGGTGAGCGTGGACTACTACACCCGTATCGAGCAGGGCCGCGAGACCGCGCCCAGCGACTCGGTGCTGGACGCGCTGGCCCGCGCCCTGCGGCTCAGCGACGACGAGCACGCCCACCTGCTCGGCCTCGCCGACCGGACCGCCGGGCGGACGCCCCGCCGGCGTCCCCCGGCACCGCGGCCGGCCCGTCCCGGCCTGCTGCTGATGCTGGAGTCGCTCCGGCCGAGCCCCGCCTACGTGCTGAACGAGGTCAACGACGTGCTGGCCGCCAACGCCGAGGGCCTCGCGCTGATGCACGGGCTCGGCGACTGGCCGCCCGGGCGGCGCAACACGATCCGCTACACCTTCCTGCACCCGGACGCGCGGTCGGTCTTCGCCGACTGGGACCGGGTCGCCCGCAACAGCGTCGCCCACCTGCACACCGCCGAGCTGACCGCGCCGGAGCCGGCCGCGGCCCTGGTCGGCGAACTGCGCTCGGCGAGCGACCCGTTCGCCGAGCTGTGGCGGCGGCACGAAGTCATGGTCAAGCGCGGCGGCGAGACCGCGTTCCGCCACCCCGTCATCGGCCCGCTCACCCTCGCCCACGAGGTGCTCGCCACCACCGCCGACGGCCAGCGGATGATGGTCTACCAGGCCGAGCCCGGCACCGCCGAGCACGACGCCCTCGTCCTGCTGGCGATGACCGCCTCCGACGTCAGCCCGGGGTGAGCCCCGCCACCCGGATGAGGAGGGCGGTGGTGTTGTCGCGGGTGCCGGCGTCCAGGGCGTGCCGGACGAGCGAACGCGCGTCGTCCCACGGGGGCCGGGCCGCCCAGGTGGGCGCGGACGGCCGGCTGGGCGCTGCCGCAGTCCCAGCGGCGGCCGTCCGGGGCGACCGTTCCGCCGCACGTGGCACAGGGGGCATGGCGGCATGATGCCGGAAATGAGGGACTTGCCGGCCGGTCTCGGATGGCTCGCGGGCAATGCGCGGGCAAAGCCGGGTTCGTGATCTTGATTCTTTGAGCGGAGCGCGTTTACGTGCGCATGACGTGCGGGTACTTAACGCAACGAGATCGTGACACACGGTGAACGAAAGATCCTCGGGGCGGCAAAGTCCCAGGTCGGGCACGAAGGAGGGCTGGGATGCGCAAGAGCGAGCGTGAGATCCGGCCCGTCCCCGCGCCCCTCTCGCCGCGCGGCCCGGTCCGCGCCACGGCCGAGGGCGTTCCCGGCGCGCACCCCCGCCACCCGTCCCCCAACGGGTGCCGGTGCGGCGGCGCGCCGCGACACACCTCGGGTCCTCGGCCGTCCCGGACCGGCTCGACGCGGCGGCCCGCCCCGGGCCCCGGTGCCGCCCGCCCCCGCGGCACCGGCGTCCCCCGGCGGCCGGGCCGGCGGCTCCGTCCCACCGCGCCGCCGGCCCGGTCCCAGGCTTTCGGGCGCCCAGCGGCGCCCTCCCTCCACCACCGGGCGGGCCGTCACGCCCCCGCCCGGCGCGGCCGGGAGGGAGGTGGGAATCGGTATCCAGAAGAACCGGCGCCACGCCGGTGAGCACAGCAGGCGGCCGGAACTCCGTCCGACCCCCGTCCCGGCCGCCGACGCAGTAGGGATCGCTGCGGAACCGGGCCCGTGGAGGTGCGACACCCTCCGCGGGCCCGGTTCACAGCTTCCTGCGCCAGACCTGCCCGTGGACGACGTCCCCGAAGCGCTCCACCGGCGGCTCCTCCTCTTCCAGGACGAACCCGGCCCGCCGGTAGACGCGGTGCGCGGGACGCTGGAGCGCCGTCGTCCACAGCATGATCTCCGCGTAACCCGCCTCGGCGGCGAAGCGGACGCACTCGGCGACGAGCGCCGACCCGACGCCGAGGCCGCGCGCGTCCGGCTCGACGTGCAGCAGGCGGAGCTGCGCGACGTCCTCGGCGCGCCTGACGCAGAACACGCCGCCCAGCCGGACGCCGCCGGACTCGGCGATCCACGCGTTCTCCCGCTCGGGGTCGTGGTCGCGCACGTAGTCCGCGACGACGGTGGCGACCAGGGCCTCGTAGGTGCGGTCCCAGCCGCACTCCTCGTCGTAGAGGGCGCCGTTGCGCTCGACCACCCAGCCGAGGTCGCCCGGACGCAGCGGGCGCAGGACGACGCCGTCCGGGCGCGGGCGGTCGCCGAGGACGCCCTGCACGGTGCGCATAGCGCCGAGCAGGCGGCGGCGGTCGGCGGGGGCCAGGCCGTCCAGCAGGCCGCGGATCTCGGCGACGCTCCGCTCGTCGAGCATGGCGAACACCTCGCGGCCCCGGGGCGTGAGCCGGACGACCTGCCGGCGCGCGTCGCCGGCGGCGCGCTCGCGCAGCACCAGGCCGTCGGCCTCGAAGCGGGCGAGCATCCGGCTGAGGTAGCCGGCGTCGAGGTCGAGCGCGCGGCGCAGGGCGAGGACCTCGGTGTCCTCCCGCTGGGCCAGCTCGAAGATCACCCGGGCCTCGGTCAGCGAGTAGGGCGAGCGGACGAGCCCCTCGCCGAGCACCCCGATGACGCCGGTGTAGAAGCGGTTGAACGCGCGGACCGTGCCGACGTCCTCCTCGGTCACCTCCATGCCGCCGCCCTCCTAACGTTTGACTGAGTCAAACGTTACGTGACGAGGAAGCGGGGCACCAGCCCCGAACCGGGTCAGACGCTCGCTTCGGCCCCTGCGTCGGCTTCCGCGTCGGCCGCTTTGCCCGCCTTGGCCGCCGCCAGCGCGCGCGCCTCGCGGACGACCTTGCGCTCGACGAAGAAGGTCATCAGCGGCACGACGCCGCCGAGCACGATCAGCACCATCGTGCCGACGGGCCAGCCCGTCCGCCGCCACAGGTCGAAGGCCAGCGCCACGTAGACCATGTAGAACAGGCCGTGGATCGGCGACACGATGCCCGCCATCTCCGGCATGTCGGTCGGCCCGTACTTGAGGACCATCCCGATCGCCAGCAGCACCAGCAGCGTGCCGACGATCAGCGCCAAGATCCGGTACCTGGTGACCGCGCCTTCCACAGCGAACACACCTTTCGTTGAGCGGGCCGCGCGGCGGCCCGCACGCGGGGTCAGCGCCCCTGCGAGTTGAGCCGGGCGAGGTAGCGGTTGTAGGCCGCGAGGGCGGGGTCCTCTTCCTCGTGCCGCTTGATGATCTCCCGCTTGACCTTGGCCTCCGCGGGCTCCTCGAGCACCGTGGGCGCGGGCGCCGTGCCGGCCCGCTCGTCCCGGATCATCTTGACCCACATCACGATCACGAAGATCGCGAAGATCGGCCACTCGAACGTGTAGGCCCAGCTGCGGTCGTTGCCGGACTGGGCGCGGTCGAACTGCCACCAGCCGAACCCGAGGAACGCGCCGCACAGCACGATCGCGAGCGCGTGCAGGCCGAGCCAGCCTGGGGTGAGGAACCGTCGCACGCCACCGAGCCTACCCCCGGTCCCGCGCGGTGCCGCCCCGGCCCCGCCTCACGGCGGCGGCGGGCCGACGTAGACCGCGCGGGGACGCAGCGGGCCGCGCCGGCCGTACTCCTCCAGCGCGTGCGCGAGCCAGCCGGCGGTGCGCGCGACCGCGAAGACGGCCTCCCCCGCCCCCGGGACGAGGCCGGCGACCGCGCCCAGCGCCGCCAGCGCGAAGTCGACGTTGGGCGCGGGGAGGCGTCGCCGCGCGGCCTCGTCCAGGACGGCGTCGGCGGCGGCGACCCGCTCGTGCCCGGGCGCGGCGGACCGGACGAGGCCCATCAGCACGGCGAAGCGCGCGTCGCCCGACTTGTAGACGCCGTGCCCGAACCCGGGGACGCGCTCGCCGGCGCGCAGCCGCTCCCCGACCACCCGGGACGCCGACGCCGGGTCGCCGACCTCGGCGATCAGCCGTTCGGCGCCGTAGGACGCGCCGCCGTGCAGCGGGCCGCCGAGGACGCCGAGCCCGGACGCGACGACCGCGTACGGGTCGGCGCGCACGGACGCGGCGACCCGCGCGGCGACCGTGGACGCGGCCAGCTCGTGGTCGGCCAGCAGGATCATGGCGGCCTCGAACGCGCGCAGCAGGCCCGGCTCGGGCGGGCGCGGGCACAGCCGGCTCCACAGCCGCTCGGCGATCCCGCCCCCGGCGGGCGCGGCGGCGGCCGGGAGGGCCTCGACGAGGCCGGAGACGAGCGCCCGCCCGGTCGCGGTGACGCCCTCGGGATCGAGGTGGTGGCGCAGCGGGTCGGTGGCGGCGAGGGCCGCGACGATCAGCTGGAGCCGGTCGAGCGGAAGGAGGCCGGCGGGCAGGCCCGACTGGGCGGCGACGGCCGCCGCGACCCCGTCCGCCGCGGCGCGCCACGGGCCGGCGTCCCCATCGCCGCCATCGCCGCCCGTCCAGAGCCAGGCGGCGACGTCCTCGTACGTCCCGGACTCCGCCATGGCCAGGACGTCGCGCCCCCGGTAGTACGGGCGGTCGGCGCCGAGCGCGGTGATCGCCGACTCGATCGCCAGCTCGCCCGGTCCGGGCGGGCGGCGCGGCTTCCCGCGCCGGGCCAGCTCCTCCACCTGCGCCGCGTCGAAGAGGCTGCGGCGCCCGTCCGCCGCGCGCCTGCGGCGCAGCACGCCGCGGCTCACGTACGCGTACAGCGTGGCGGGCTTCACACCGAGCCTCTCGGCGGCGGCCTTCGCGTCGATCCACCCGCCGGCCTGCTCGTTCTCCACGATTCTCGCCCCTGAATATTGATTATCGTCAATATTGATACATATAGATCTCAGTGTCAATCTGAGGGCATGCCTCAGATTCACTTCCTGGACGTGACCAACCGCGACGGCGTCCAGACGGCCCGCACCGGGCTGTCCAAGTTCGGCAAGACGATGGTGAACTTCTACCTGGGACGGCTCGGCGCGGCGCAGTCGGAGATCGGCTTCCCGTTCCTGTTCCACGAGGAGCCCTACGTGCGGGCGCAGATCGCGCTGGCGGAGGCGGGCGCGTTCGGCGGCCTGCGGCTGTCCGGCTGGTGCCGGGGCGTCGCGGCGGACGTGGAGAAGGCCGCCGGGGTGCGCGCCGGGGGCACGGGCCTCGCGCACTACAACCTGTCGATCTCGACGTCCGACTACATGATCGCGAACAAGTTCCGGGGGCGGCTGGACCGGAACGCCATCGTCCGCGAGATGGTCGCGGCCGTCCGCGCGGCCAAAGCGGGCGGGGCCGAGACCGTCGGCGTCAACGCCGAGGACGGCTCGCGCACCGACGACGGCTTCCTGAAGGAGTTCGCCCTGGCCGCGAAGGAGGCCGGCGCCGACCGCGTCCGGTACTGCGACACCATCGGGGGCGACACGCCCGACCGGATCAGGGACCGCTTCGCCGAGCTGGCCTCCGCCGTGGGGATGCCCGTCGAGACCCACTGCCACAACGACCTCGGCCTGGCCGTGGCGAACTCCGTCAGCGGCGCGCTCGGCGACCTGGAGGCGGGCCAGGACGCGTGGATCAACACCTGCGTGAACGGCATCGGCGAGCGGTCCGGCAACGCCGACCTGCTGTCGACCATCCTCGCGTTCCGGCACGGGTTCGGGCTGCAGGAGCGCGGCATCGAGATCGGCGACCCGATCGACCTGTCCTGGGCGCGGCGGTTCGCGCTGTGGGCGAGCTACGCGTTCGGCCAGCCGCTCCCCTACAACCAGGTCGGCGTGGGACGGAACGCGTTCGCGCACGAGTCCGGCATCCACGCGGACGGAGCGCTCAAGGACCACGGCAACTACGAGCTGTACGACGAGGAGACCCTCGGCCCGTTCCCCGACGACTGGCACACCCGCCGCGGACGGGTCGTCCTCACCGGCGAGTACGGCGGCAAGGCCGGCTTCCGGCACGTCATGGACGGGCTGGGCGTCGAGCCGGTGGACGAGGACCTCGCGTTCAAGCTCGTCCAGCTGTGCAACGCCCAGACGGGCCGGCCGCTGACCGACGACGAGCTCCGCCTGATCGGCGCCTACCCCCGGGAGCTGTCGCTGCTCTTCCCCGGCCAGCTCGGCTGACACCGGGATTTGTCCGATGCCCGCTCTACGTTCTCGGGCATGGCGAGCAGCACGGTGGCGGCTGGGGCCGCGCAGTCGTACACGTACACGCGGCCGTCCGGGCTGGACGCGGGCCTCCTCGGCCTGTCGACGTCCGGCGGGACGACGAGCGGCGGCCCCCGGCCGCATCCGCACTTCTTCAGCGGGGTCCTCACCCAGGCGGCGCCGGCCGAGGCCGCCGGCGTCAGGGGCGCCATCCCGGAGGTCGAGGCCGTGGCGGCGCGCGGCGGCTCCAGCCGCCTCGTCCAGGAGTCCGCCCGCCTGCACCGCACCCTCGCAACGTGAGGGCGGGCATCGGTGTTGACGAAGGTGTCGGTCCCGCGTGGGACGCTGGACACACCGGAAGGAGCGCTGGACCATGACCGAGACCCTCGCGTTCGGCACGGCCGAGACCGTGCTCGGCCGCCTGCTCGTCGCCGAGACCGAGACCGGAGTCGTCTCGCTCGCCTTCCGCGACACCCCCGCCGCCCGCGCCCGCACCGCCAAGGCCACCGGCCTGCCCGTCGTGGACGCCCCCGCCCGCACGGCCCCCGCGCTCTCGGCCCTGCGCGACTACTTCGCCGGCCACCTGAAGGACTTCGACGTCCCGATCGACTGGCGGCTGACGTCCGACGCCCAGCGGCAGGTCCTCACCACGCTGTACGAGTCCGTCCCGTACGGGAAGGTCGTCACGTACGGGGAACTGGGCGACCGCAGCGGCACGGGCGTCCACGCCCAGGTCATCGGGCAGATCATGGGCAGCAACCCGATCCCGCTGATCGTCCCGTGCCACCGCGTCGTGGCCTCGAACGGGCTGGGCGGCTACAGCGGCGGGTCCGGCGTCGAGGTGAAGCGCTGGCTCCTCACGCTGGAGGGCTCCGTCCCCGCGACCCTCGACTGGGACATCACCCGCGCTCCGTGAGCTTACCTACGTGCGGTCGGGAACCCTAAAATGGGCGGGTGCCGAGGATCAGTGAGGCCACCGTCGCGGAGCACCGGGCCCGCCAGCTGCGGAACCTGCTGGACGGGGCGCGGGCGCTCGTGGCGGAGGAGGGCATCGAGGCGCTGACGCTGGCGGCGCTGGCGCGCCGGGTCGGGCTGTCGCGGCCCGGCCTGTACGAGTACTTCCGGTCGAAGGACGATCTCGTCGCGGCGATCCTGGAGGAGGAGCTGCCCCGGTGGGCGTCCCTC
This sequence comes from Actinomadura monticuli, assembly GCF_041463655.1. NCBI lineage: Bacteria > Bacillati > Actinomycetota > Actinomycetes > Streptosporangiales > Thermomonosporaceae > Actinomadura > Actinomadura monticuli. The sequence goes on along the minus strand of NZ_JAXCEI010000003.1, from coordinate 375,148 downwards.
GTCGAGGCGGCGCTGGCCGGCGCCGAGGGCCTGGACGGCAAGGTCGCGGCCTACATCCGGTGCCAGCTGGAGGTCATGACGGACGGCCGGCACGCCGCCGCCGTCGCGCTGGTCGAGCACGCCCTCGCCGAACCGGCGGTCGGCCGCATCCGGGCGGCGCACGCGCAGCTGCTGCGCCCGCTCGCCGCCGCCCTGGAGGCGGGCGGCGTCGCCGACGCCGAGCTGCGGGCCGAACTGATCCAGGCGCTGGTCGACGCCGCCGCCGGACTCGCGCAGCGCGGCCCGTCCGGCGCCGGGACCGTCGTCGAGGCGACGGTGGCCCAGGCGATCCGCGGGCTGGGCTGAGGCGGTCCGAGGCCGGGCAGGCCCGCGATCCGGGCAGGCCCGGTCAGGCGCCGACGGGGTCACGCCGATCCGGAGTCACGCCGATCCAGAGCCAGGCAGGTCCGGAATCCGGCAGGTCCGGGGTCAGGCTTTGGCGGGGGTGTAGCCGACGCCTGTGAGGGTCTCGGAGACGTCCCAGAGGCGCTCGCCCAGGTCGGCGCGGCCGGCCTGCGGGGGCGTGACCACCTTGGTGGGCGCGCCCCGGTACTGGAGGAGCCGGGGGCCGTAGCAGGCGCCGCCCTCGACGTCCGCCGTCGCGGCGTACAGGGACGGCAGCGCCCCCGCCGCGGCCGACTGGGCCATCACCGCGTTGCCGAGGCCCGCTGCCTTGTCCATGAGCGTGTTGCCCTGCATCCTCGGGCCGGCCTGCTGGAGGTTCGTCGCGGCGAAGCCGGGGTGGGCGGCGACGCTGGTCAGTTCGGGGACGCGCCGGTCCAGCTCCTTGGCGAAGATCAGGTTCGCGAGCTTGGCCTGCCCGTAGGCGGACCACTTGCGGTACCGGCGCTCGCCCTGCAGGTCGTCGAAGTCCAGCCGGCCCGTCCAGGCGAAGCCCGAGGTCACGGTGACGACGCGCGCGGACTCGGCGGCGCGCAGCGCGGGCAGCAGCAGGCCGGTGAGCGCGAAGTGGCCGAGGTGGTTGGTGCCGAACTGCATCTCGAAGCCGTCGGCGGTGGCGCGCCGCGGCAGCGCCATGACGCCCGCGTTGTTGACGAGGATGTCGAGCGGGCCGTCCCCGTGCCGGGCCGCGAACGCCCGGACGGACACCAGGTCGGCGAGGTCCAGCGAGCCGAGCGCGAGGTCGGCGCCGGGCGCGGCGGCCTTCATCCGGTCGAAGGCGGCCTGGCCCCGTTCGGCGCTGCGGCAGGCCAGCACGACGGACGCGCCGTGCCGGGCGAGCTGGAGCGCGGTGTGGTAGCCGATGCCGCTGTTGGCCCCGGTGACGATCGCCCGGCGGCCCTTCAGCGCGGGGATGTCGTTCGCCGTCCAGCCGCGCATGGGCACCTCCACGTATCGCGGACCTCACAAGTTAGACGGGTCCTCGAATAGAGGGCAACGGCTTCGCGGTGTGGCGCGATTCACAGCGGCGGGCGCCCTCCGGGCGGGCCGGAGGGCGCGACCGGCCTCAGCTGGGAAGGTTCCTCTCGATGGCGGCGACGACCTCGGCGGACTCCGGCTCGGCCTGCGGCGCGAAGCGCGCCGCGACGGCGCCGTCCGGGCCGATCAGGAACTTCTCGAAGTTCCACCGGATGTCGCCGGTGTGGCCCTCGGCGTCCGGGGTGCCGACGAGGCCCTGGTACAGCGGGTGCCGGCCGTCGCCGTTGACCTCGATCTTCTCGGTCATCGGGAAGGTGACGCCGTAGGTCGTCGAGCAGAACTCGGCGATCTCGTCGGCGGTGCCGGGCTCCTGGCCCATGAACTGGTTGCACGGCACGCCGAGGACGGTGAAGCCGCGCTCGGCGTACCTCTCCTGCAGCCGCTCCAGGCCGGAGTACTGCGGGGTGAGGCCGCACTTGGACGCGACGTTGACGACGAGCACGGCCTTGCCCTGGTACTGCGCGAGGTCCGCGGAGCCGCCCCGCAGACCGTCGATCTCTACGTCGAAGACAGACATGAGGCCGATCCTAGGAGATCCCTCCCATGACCGGCCCCCCGCCGTCCTACGTGCCCAGCGCGTTCACGAAGGCGGCGAGCTGGTTGCCCGCGTTGCCCAGCTGGTCGAAGGCATTGTTGACCACTCCCGCCGCGTCCGTCGGCGAGCTCAGCAAGTAGAAGATGACGAAGGCGATCGCCACATAGCGGAGGTTCTTCTTCATCCGTACGCCGTCCCTGGTTGTAGCGCGCGACACAATTGACCCGATCCAATTGTGCCCAGCCGCGGGTGCCCGCAAAGCGCGATTTTACTGTGACGCGCGGGCCACCGCTTGGTGGCCCGCCGAGGGGCGGACGCGTAGAAGCCCCGCACCGCCGGGGGTACGGGGCCACGGAGCCGTCCGTCAGTTCGGGATCGCGCTCATGAACTGCGACAACGACTCCGCCGCGTTGCCCAGCCCGCTCAGGGCGTTGTTCACCAGAGTCGCCGCCCCCTCGGGCCTGCTGATGACGTACCACGCCACGAAGGCGATGGCGGCGATCTTCATGCTCTTCTTGTTCACTTCAACCACCCTCTGCGGTCGCTAACTCACACAGAGTAGTTCCCTCGGATGGGCGAACGGAGATCAAGACGGGGTAAAGAGCCGGTCAGGTCCGGTTGGCGTGCTCGGCGATGTACCTGATGTACAGGGGCCTGAGAGCCTCCCCGACCTCGCCCTCCCCCGCGTGCGTGAACTCCTCGAGCAGCGACACGACGTGGAAGATGTCGAACTCGGCGCGGTCGACCTCCCCGGTGGCCGCCGCGGCGGCCGGGATCGCGCGCAGCAGCTCCCACAGGAAGCCGACGTCGCGGCGCTCCCGGGCGAGTTGCATCGCCCGCTCGTGCAGCTCCTTGGAGCTCAGTTCGTCCAGCTTCACGCCGTCCGGCGTCAGATCGGACATGGTCCGACTGTAGCCGGACGGGTCACTTGGTGATGACGTCCTGCGGGATCGGCTGGTCCTGCTTGAGCGCGGCGAACATCGTGGACGCCTTGGCCCTGTCCCAGGTGATGTAGGACCCGGCCGCCGCCGAGCTCCCGCTGCCCCCGATCGGGACGGTCGTCGTCACACCGCCGCCGCCGCTCACGCCCTTCATCGCCCACATCATGCGGACCAGGTCGTACAGGTGGTCGTTCTCGTCCACCAGGAAATTGCTGGTGGCGTTCATCGCCAGCGGGACGCTCCGGAACGGGTTGAGCATCGTCCCCGGGCTTGTCGCCTTCTTCATCAGCGCGGCGAAGAACTGGCGCTGGTGCTCGACGCGTTCGAGGTCGGCGCGGGCGAACGCGCGGGTCCGCACGTAGCCGAGCGCCTGGCCGCCGTCCAGCGTCTGGCAGCCGGCCTTGAGGTTGAGGCCCGCCTTGCGGTCCTTGATGTTCTCCTTGACGCAGATGTCCACGCCGCCGACCGCGTCCACGACGCCCACGAAGCCGCCGAAGCCGATCTCGGCGTAGTGGTCGATGCGGATGCCGGTGGCCTTCTCCACGGTCTCGACGAGCAGCTTGGGGCCGCCGAACGCGAACGCGGCGTTCAGCTTGTTGGACCCGTGGCCCCGGATCGGGACGTAGGAGTCGCGCGGCAGGCTGATGAGGGACGTCCCGCCCGAGCCGTAGTGCAGCAGCATCATCGAGTCGGTGCGGCGGCCGCCGGCGAACCCGGTGGCGAGCCGCTTCTGGTCGGCCTTCGACAGGCCCTCGCGGCTGTCGGACCCGACGACCAGCCAGTTCGTCCCGGGCGTGTCGGCGACCCGGCCGGGGTAGTCCACCAGGACGGACTCGCGCTTCAGCCGCGAGTCCAGGTAGAAGTAGCCGCCCACGACGATCAGCAGCAGCACGACCGCGATCGCGCCGAGCACCCGCGGCCAGCGGCGCCTGCGGCGGCGCCGGACCGGCGCCCCGCCGTAGGGGTCGCCCGCGCCGACCCGCCCCCCGGCGAGCTGGTCGCCCGCGTACGGGTCGTCGTACGGGTCCCGCCCGTAGGCGGCGTGCTGGTGAGCCCGGCCCTCGTTCATGCGTAGACCTTAGACAACCCCGGGGGTGCCGCGCGTCCATCCGCCGCATGATTCTGCATCCGAACAAATCACCGCGCTATGTGACACATGAAGCGGACATCGTCCTCCTTACGGCGCACACTGCCCCTGGCGGGGGGTACGCGGGCAGGACGCGCGGAGGGCGGCGCATGGGTGCAGGACGGCGTTTTTCCAGGCCATTCACGCTGCGCGGGAGGGAGCGGCGCGGCCGTCGCCGCCGCGGGCCGCTGCCCGACCCGGGGCTCCCGGAGGTCGTCGTCGCCTGGCACGCGCGCGACAAGGAGCTCACCGAGACGAGCATGGTCACGATCGCGCGGCGGTTCCCGGCCACGATCCTCCAGGCGGCGCGCCTCGCGTGGCGGGCGAGCCGCGCCGACACGGTCGCGGCGGTCTCCCTGAACATCGCCGCCGGGTTCTTCACGGCGTTCTGGCTGCTGGCAACGACCGGCGTGCTGTCCGCGCTGTTCAGCGCGGCGCCGACGCCGTCCCGGGTCCGCGACGCGCTGCCGTCGCTGGCGCTGGTCGCGGGCGCGGTGGCGCTGCGGGCCGCGCTGCAGGCGGGCGCCGGCTGGGCGCAGGCGCGGCTGGAGCCGCAGGTCGAGCGGCTCGTCGAGCTGCGCCTGTACGAGGCGACGACCGCGGTGGACATGACCGCGCTGGACGACTCCGACTTCCTCGACGATCTGAAGCGCGCCCAGGGGCGCGGCATGATGTCGGCGCCGATGGTCGTCCAGCACGCCGTGGACGTGCTCACCGGCGCCATCGGCATGATCGCCGCCGCCGGGACGCTCGGCGTGCTGCACCCGCTGCTGCTGCCGCTGCTCCTGCTCACCGCCGTCCCCGAAGGGTGGGCGTCCGTCCGCAGCGCCCGGATGCGGTACATGATGATGCTCTCCCTAGTGGGGGTGTCGCGGCGCAAGTGGATCCTGTCCGACCTGATGGTCGACCGGAAGCACGCGGCGGAGGTCCGGTCGTTCACGATGCGCCGGTTCCTGCTGGACCAGTACGACCGGTCGGCCTCCTACCAGCGGCGCGTCGAGCTGGACGTCGCGCGCCGCCAGCTGGCCGTGAAGGTCACCGGCGACATGCTGAAGGGCGCCGCGACGGCGCTCGTCTACGTCGCGCTCGGGGTCATGCTGTGGAAGGGCGCGGTGCCGCTGGCGGTCGCCGGCACGGCGGTGCTGGCGATCAGGTCCGGCCAGACCTCCCTGGCGAACCTCGTCTACGCGGTCAACCGGTGCTACGAGGAGGGCCTGTACTTCGGCGACTACGTCGGCTTCTGCGAGGCCGCGGAGAGGCGCATCCCGTTCCGCGCCCTCGGCCCGGCGGCGGCGGAGTGCGCGCGGCTGCCCGACGACTTCGCGCACATCCGCGTCCGCGACGTCGTGTTCACCTATCCGGGCGCGGACGCGCCGTCCCTGCGGGGCGTCACGGTGGACGTCCGCAAGGGCGAGGTCGTCGCGCTCGTCGGCGAGAACGGGTCCGGCAAGACGACCCTCGCCAAGATCATGGCGGGCCTGTACGACCCGGACGCCGGCGAGGTGCGGTGGGACGACGTGCCGCTGACCGCCGTCCGCCCGCGGGACGTGTGGGAGCGCATCGCCGTCATCGCGCAGGAGTACACGCACTGGCCGATGACCGCGCGGCAGAACATCACGATGGGCCGCGGCCGCGACCACGCCGACGGCGACCCCGAGGACGAGGCGATGCTCGCCGCCGCCCGCGCGTCCGGCGCCGACGAGGTCGTCGGGGAGCTCGCGCTCGGCTACGGCACGCTGCTGGACCGCCGGTTCAAGGGCGGCGCCGACCTGTCCGGCGGGCAGTGGCAGCGGCTCGCGGTCGCGCGCGGCTTCTTCCGGGACGCGCCGCTGCTGATCTGCGACGAGCCGACCGCCGCCCTCGACGCGCGGGCCGAGCACCAGCTGTTCGAGCGGATGCGCACGCACGCCGACGGCCGCACCGTGCTGCTGATCACGCACCGGCTCGCCAGCGTCCGCCACGCCGACCGGATCTACGTGCTGGAGCACGGCCGGGTCATCGAGGAGGGCGACCACCGCGCGCTGATGGCGCGCGGCGGCCTCTACGCCGACCTGTACTCCCTGCAGGCCGCCGCCTACGGGGCGGACGGCACCCGGGCGCAGGCCGGCTAGATGTAGAGGCCGTAGCCGCCGTCGTCGGGGCGGGGCGGGGCGTCGGGGAGGTCCTCGGGCCGCAGCAGGCCCACCTCCGCAGCGCCGACCTCGCGGCCCTCGTCGTGCTTGGCGGTGATGCGCTGCGCCTGCCGGGAGATCGCCGCCTCCAGCAGGTTGCGGACGAGCCGGGCGTTGCCGAACGAGGCGCCGCGCGGCTGGGCGGCGACCCGGTCGCGCAGCGCGTCCAGCACGCCGCCGGCCAGCTCGAACCCGGCCTCCGCCGCCATGAACTCGAAGATCGTGACGAGCTCGTCGTCGGTGTAGTCGGGGAACAGCAGCCGCTTCGGGAACCGGGACTTCAGCCCCGGGTTGGCGTCCAGGAACCGCGCCATCTCGGCGTCGTAGCCGGCGACGATGACCACCAGGTCGCCCCGGTGCTCCTCCATCAGCCGCAGCAGCTCGGCGATCGCCTCGTGGCCGAAGTCGCGCCGGTCGCCGCCCGCGGACGACAGCGCGTACGCCTCGTCCACGAACAGGACGCCGCCGAGGGCGCGCTCGACCGCGCCCCGCACCCGCGGCGCGGTCTGCCCGACGAACTCGGCGACGAGGTCGGCGCGGGTGACCTCCACCAGGTGCCCGGACGACAGCAGGCCCAGCCGGGCGAAGACGGCCGCGATCAGCCGCGCGATCGTCGTCTTGGCGGTGCCCGGGTTGCCCATGAACACCATGTGCCGGGCCGGCGGCGCCGGCGACACCTTGGCGTCGCGGCGCAGCTGCTCGGCGCGGACCTCGGCGACGAGCGCGGCCACCTCCCGCTTGATGTCGGCCAGCCCGATCAGCCGCTCCACCTCGGCGAGCGGGTCGCCGGGGACGTCGTCGCGGCCGCGGGTCAGCGTGTCGGGGACGTCCTCCAGCAGGATCACGTCGAGGGACTCGGTCTCGTCCACGATCCCGTCGGCGAGGACGCGGCGGCCCTGCATCGCGACCGCCCGGTCCAGCAGGTTGGTCATGATGCGGACGTTGCCGAGCCCGCGCTCGCGGGGCGCCGCCTCGACCAGCGCGCGGACCTTGTCCAGCACGCCGGGGGCCAGCTCGAACCCCGAGCCGGCGGCCTTGGCCGCGAACACCTCCACCAGCTCGTCGTCGGTGAGGTCGGCGAAGGCGATCGTCCGCGGGAAGAACGCGGCCAGGTCGGGGTGCCCCTTGAGCAGCCCGTTCATCTCCGCGGGCGGGCCGGTGAGCACGACCACGAGGTCCTCGGTGTGCGCCTGCACGCTGGTCAGCAGGACGTCCAGCACCTCCCGGCCGCGCGCCGCGTCCGCCGCCGCCGAGACCAGCGCGTGCGCGTCGCGGACCAGCAGGACGCCGCCGTGCGCCTGCTCCACCGCCCGCCGCACCCGCAGCACGCTCTCGCTGGCGTACTCGCCGAGCAGGTCGGCGCGCTCCACCTCGACCAGGTGGCCGGACGACAGGACGCCGAGGTCGGCGTAGACGCGGCCCAGGATCCGCGCGACCTTGCCCTTGCCCGTGCCGGTGTTCCCGGTGAACACCAGGTGCCGGGGGCGCGTCCGCGCCCTCATGCCCGCCTCCTGGCGCAGCCGCGCCGCCTTGGCCTCGGCGATCAGCGCGTCGACCTCGCGCTTGGCGGGCTCGATGCCGACGCAGGCGGCCAGCTCGGCGAGCGGGTCGGTCTCGGCGGGACGGCCGGCGATGAGGTGCTGCGGCAGGTCGGCGGCGGTGACCTCGACCGGGTCCGCCGCCCGCGCGCGGGCGGCGGCGACGGCCTCGCCCGCCATGTGCTCGGCCAGCCGGGCGCCGCGCAGGTTGCGCAGCGGCGGGGTGCGGCGCAGCATGCCGCCCGCCGACGCCGCGACCTCCGGGGCGACGCGCGCGCCGCGCCGCGCGACGGCGAGGGCGAACAGCTCGGCGAAGTCGTCCTCGCCGAAGTCGCGGGTGCGGGCGACGTCGAACGCCCGCACGAGCGCGGGGTTGGCGTCGAACAGGCGCCGGTCGCCGCCGGGGCGGCACAGCGCGACGACGTTGAGGGACGGCGCGCGGGCCATGAGCCGCCGCAGCTCCTCCGCGGCGGCGGCCCCGCAGCGCTCGTGGCCGGCGAGCTTCTCCAGGTCGTCCACGACGAGGAGCATCCGGCCCTCCAGGCAGTCGCGGACGCGGGCCTGCAGCCACAGGACGGCGTCGCTCACGCCCAGCGACGCGAACACCTGGTCGGAGATCCACAGCGCCTCCCGGACGGCGCCGCGCCCGGCCAGCAGCTCCTCCGCGATCTCCGCGGCGGTGCCCTTCCCGGTGCCCTCGGGGCCGGTGACGAGCAGCCGGACGGCCCGCTCCCCCGCCAGCCGCGCCGCCACCGCCTCGCGCAGCGCCCGGGACAGCTCCGGCTGCCCGACGAGCCCCGGCTCCGGCACCTCCGCCCGCTCGGGCCGCTCCGCGGCGCCGCGGTCCCCGCCGTCGTCCCCGCCCGTCCGCCCAGGGCCGAACTCCAGCGTGTTCAGGATCCGCCGCGCGCTGAACAACCGCCGCAGGTCGGCCTGGAATGGGCGCACGGGGACGCGGCACCGCGGGCTGGCCGCCGCTTCGGGCAGCCCCTGCACCGCCCCGGTGACGCGCACCGCCATGTCCAGCCAGGCGCGGGCGGCGTCGGCCTCCCCCGCGACGAGGCCCCGCGCCAGCCACGCCCGCACGCGCTGCTGCCACGCCTCGGCGGAGAACCCCTCGCGCGCGGCGCGGAAGCGCTCCTCCACGTTCTCGTAGCGCGTGGTGCCCAGCACGACCGCCAGCTCGGCCGGGACGACGGACACCTCGGCCGCCAGCAGCAGCCGGGCCAGCGCCGCGTCCGGGTCGTCCCCGTCGGCGACGGCCCCGGCCAGCCGCTCGTGCGCCGCGTCCAGGCCCTGGCACACCCAGCCCAGGTACCCGACCGGGCCGGCCAGCTCCGGCAGGACGGCCAGCTCCTTCTCGGTCAGCGCGGAGGCCCAGGCGTCCTCCAGCCGCCGGTTCGGGACGGTCATGTCGGCCTCGCGCAGCGCCGGGTCGGCGGCGCGCCGGTCGAACAGGCCCATCAGCGCCTTCCGGCGCCGCTCGATGGGCTCCAGTCCCTCGAAGACGTCCAGCCCGGCCCGCGCCAGCTCGAACATCACCGCGCGCCGCTCCGGGTCGTCGCCCGCCGGCTCGGGCAGCCACAGGCCCGGCGGACGCCACCGCCCGCCCTGCGTGAACCACGCCGCCGGGTCCCGGACCGCCGACTCCGGCGTCGCCAGGAAGTCCGACAGCAGCTCGTAGTCGACGTCGCCGCGCGACCCGCCGCGCACCGCCGACGCCCCCAGCAGGAACGTCAGCAGCGACCACTGCTCGGCCCCCGCCGCGCTGGTGCGGTCCCCGTAGAAGTCGCTGAGCTGCCGGGTCAGCACCACCGCGCGCTTGTCGGTGTTGTAGGCGACCGCTCGTTCGCGGATCTCCTCGTAGAGGCCGTCCGGCACGCGCCAGGGACCGTGCGCGTACACGTCCAGCACGGGCTCCTCGGTGAGCAGCACTTCGAGATGGTCCGGCAGCCGGGGGGCACTCACTGCGTCCTTCTCCCTGTTCTTTGCTTCGCCCTCGGCGTCAGGCGCTGGGGCGCCTTCCTTCGGCGGGCGAAGCGGCGATCGCTGCATCGCGTCCGACTCGCCTGGCGGCTCGCTTCGCGATCAGGTTCTCGCTTCGCTCGAACCTGGCTTCGCACGCGATCGCAACGTCGAGGTCGTCGCGGGTCGGGCCTACGGACATGTGCCTTTCGGTCGGCGCGAGGCTGGGGTGGCGGTTGCTCTAGGCACAGTAGCCGGTTCCGCTCTCGTTGCGAGGGTCCGCGCGGCGGGTTGGCAGGCGAGGCCCCGTCGGCGATAGTTGTCGAATGGAAAGCATCGGCGGACGGCCCTCCTCCGGTGCCGCTCACAAGAGGGGAATCCCCCGTGCCACCTTTGGAAGTGACCACGCGGTCGGACGGCGGGCGCGCCGTCGTCCGGCTGTGCGGAGAGCTCGATATCGCCTGCTCGGAAGACCTGCGCAGGGACCTGAACGAGGCACGCCGCGAACACGGCGAGCACCTCGTCCTCGACCTGGCCGGCCTGGAGTTCATGGACTCCCACGGCCTGTCCGTCATCGTCGCCTGCTTCAAGGCGACGACCGCCGCGGGCGGCAGCCTCACCCTCGCCGGCCCGCGTCCCATCGTCCGCCGCGCCCTGGAGATCACCGGGCTCCACCGGCGCATCCCGGTGACCGAGACCCTCGCGGAGGCGCTGCTCTAGCCCCGGCCGCCCGGGTTACAGCGGCGAGGGGGTGGGGCGCTTGGGCGCCCGGCCGTCGCCCGAGGAGCGGCCGGTGGCGCGGCGGCCGATCCAGGGGACGAGGTAGGTGCGCGCCCAGCGGACGTCCTCGCGGCGCATGGTGAGCCAGTCGGCGCGGTCCAGCGGCGGCCAGGGCTCGCGCCAGTCGCCCTCGACGGGGACGCCGACCACGCCCGCGACCAGCAGGGCCATCCGGCGGTGGCCCTCGGGCGACAGGTGGAGGCGGTCCTCGTGCCAGGCGCGGGGGTCGTTGAACGCGCGCAGCGGCCACAGGTCGACGACGTCGCAGCCACGGCGGTCGGCGATCGCGCGCAGGTGCATGTTGTAGGTCGCCGCCTTGCCGCGGATGCGGGATCCGGAGCGCAGCCCGCGGGTGTCGAAGCCGGTGAACACCACGACGCGGGCGCCGGTGCCGCGCAGCCTGCGGACCGCGTCGTCGAACACCACCGCGAGCGCGTCCGGGTCGGCGCCCGGGCGGATCATGTCGTTGCCGCCGGCGCACAGCGTGACGAGGTCCGGGGCGAGGCCGACGGCGATCGGCACCTGGTCGTCCACGATCTGGCGGACGAGCTTGCCGCGGACGGCGAGGTTCGCGTAGCGCAGACCGGGGTTCCGCTCGGCGATGTGCTCCGCGAGCCGGTCCGCCCAGCCGCGGAACACGTCGTCCTCGCCCGGGTAGGGGTCGTTCAGGCCCTCGGTGAAGCTGTCGCCGAGCGCAACGTACGTCCCGATCTGCTCCGTTTCGCGCATCGCGACCCCCAGCACGGATTCATGGTCGATCACGAAGATTAATCATGCATCGCGCACACGACCTACGCGACCGTAACCGTCCGGCGGGCTCCCGACGGGCTCCCGGCGGCTAGGTCCAGCTCGGCGACGTGGTGCCGGGCTGCTGCGCCTGCGCGGCCGCCGGCCCGCCGCCCGCGTGCACCGTCATCGCGTGCTTGACCAGGGTGATCAGCACCTGCTTGGTGGACTCGCGGCTGCGCGCGTCGCACTGCACGATCGGCACGTGCGCGCTGATCGACAGGGCCTCGCGGATGTCCTCCACGGCGTACTGGAACTCCCCGTGGAACCCGTTGACGCCCACCACGAACGGCAGGCCGAGCTCCTCGAAGTAGTCCACCGCGGCGAAGCAGTCCTCCAGCCGGCGGGTGTCGACCAGCACGACGGCGCCGATCGCGCCGCGCACCAGGTCGTCCCACATGAACCAGAACCGGTGCTGCCCGGGCGTGCCGAACAGGTAGAGGATCAGCTCGCTGTCGAGCGACACGCGCCCGAAGTCCATCGCGACCGTGGTGGTCGTCTTGTCCGGCACGGCGGACAGGTCGTCGACGTCGGCGCTGGCCGCCGTCATGACCGCCTCGGTGGTGAGCGGCATGATCTCCGAGACGGAGCCGACGAAGGTGGTCTTGCCGACGCCGAAGCCGCCACCGACGACGATCTTGACCGAGGTCAGCTCGGCCTCTCCGCCGTGCGGCCCGGGGGCCGGGACCTGGTCAGAGCTTCCGAAGGCCACTGAGCACCCTTTCTAGCAAGCGGAGGTCCGGCTGTCCGCCGGCGGTGGTTGCGGGCTGCGACTGGTGCAGCCGCAGCAGGCCCTCGACGGCCATATCGGCGACGAGCACGCGCGCCACGCCGAGCGGCAGGCGCAGCAGCGCGGACACCTCGGCCACCGAGCGGGCGGACCGGCACAGATCCATGATCGCCCGGTACTCCGGGGTCAGCACGGCCACGTCCCGGGGCGGATACGGCGCCGCGGTGACCAGCGCCTCGATGGCGAGGTCGTAGCGCGGCTTCGTCCGCCCCCCGGTCACCGCGTACGGGCGGACCAGCGAGCTGGTGTCGCTGTCCTCCCGCTCGGGCGGCCGCCCCGGTGCCCGGCCCTGGTCACCCGGCCAGCGCCCGGGGCCGCCCGGGACCCCGGGACCGCCTCCGTAGTGACTGCCTCGATCCATGTCGCCGACCTCCGTCAGAGTCAGTCACGGTCAATAGCGGGCGGGGCCGGCGCCCATCTCGGTCACGGACGGCCCGGAGTACGGGGGCTGCTGCTCCTGGGCGCGCAGCGCGGGGGTCAGCACCCGGCCCACCCGCTCCACCAGCAGCGTCATCTCGTACGCGACCAGCCCGAGATCGCAGTCGGGCGCGGCCAGCACCGCGAACACCGACCCGTTCGTGATGGACATGACGAACAGCAGCCCGCGGTCCATCTCCACGACGGTCTGGTTCACGCCGCCCGCGTCGAAGATCTTCGCCGCGCCCTGCGTCAGGCTCATCAGCCCCGAGGCGATCGCCGACAGCTGGTCGGCGCGCTCGGGCGGGAAGCCCGCCGAGTACGCCATCGGCAGCCCGTCCGAGGAGACCACGACGGCGTGTGCGACCTTCGCGACACGGTCCGCGAAGTTCGTCACCAACCAGTTGAGATCCTGCCCGCTCACCGCGTGCCTCCTGTCTCGCCGTCACCCTGTGACGGCGCCTCACCTGACGTGCCTGTCCCGCGAGCCTCGTTGCGTCCACGGTGGACGCCGCGCTGCAGGCTCGCGAAGCGGCTGCGTACGACATCGGCCGACTGGCCGTAACTCTCCTGGCCCTGCATCTGCCCCGGCGCCTGGCCGGGCATCGGCGGCCCTGGCGGCGGCCCCTGCGGCTGCCGTGCCGGCGCGGGCTGCGGCTGCCCGGCGCCGCCCGCGGGCGGTCCCGCCGGCGCCTGGGCGTGGCCGACCGCGCCCGGGACGCGGTTCTTGCCCGGCACCCGCTTGGGCAGACCCACGGTCGTGCGCGACGTCGCCACGGGCTGGCGGGCGGCCTCGGCGGCACGGAACCCGGCGTCCGCGGGCGACTCCCATCCCTTCACCGGATCCTCCCCGGACGTGCTCCCCGACCTGCGCTGGAACCACTCGGACTGCATCGCGTCGAAGATCGGCGAGCGCTCGGGCACCCGCGGCGCCTTCGGTTCCGGCTGCGCGGGCGGCGGCGGGGCCGCGGCGGCGCGCATGGCCGGCTCGGGTGCGGGCGGTTCCGGGACGTACTCCTCCGGCGGGTTCGGCGCGGGCGCCGGCGGCGCGGTGTCGGCGTAGCCGCCGGCGCCGCCGACCGGGAGCGGCCCGGTCTCCCACGGGATCTGCCGCGCGGCGCCGGGCTCCGGCACCGCCGGCTGGGCCTCCGGGACCACGGACTGCGGTCCGGTGCGGCCGGCCGGCCGGAAGCCGCCGTTGCTCGCGGCGGGGCCGCGGCCGGCGGGCGGCTGCGGGCGCTCGTTGCGCGGCTGGAACAGGCCGTTCGGGGCGCCGTCGTCGGACGGGCGGTCCGGCAGGTGCCGGCCCGGCTCGCGGATGGGCAGCTCCCCCGGCCGCCGCGGCGGCTGCTGGTCGCCGGGCTGGTAGGGGTCCTCCGGCGGACGGTGCCGGTCGCGCGGCGGGCGCCGCTCGATGGGCGGCACCACGGGCTGCGCGCCGGTGTCGGCGAACCCGCCGACCGGGATCGGGCCCGTCTCGTTGATGACCGGCTGGGCGTCGGTGCCGCCCCGGACGGAGCGCAGCGGGCCGGTGCCGCCGACCACGGGGCGCGGGCCGGTCCCGATCGAGCCGTAGCCGTCCTGCCGGAAGGCGCCGCCCGGCTCCGCGGCCGTGGTGGTGAGCGCGGCGAGCTGGCCGTGCGAGCCGGACTCGCGGGGCCCGAGGCCGCGTGCGCCGATGCCGCCGGTCTCGCCGGGCGAGACCGCCGCGTCCGGCAGCACCACGAACGCGGTGAGGCCGCCGCCCTGCGCCGCGCGCAGCTCGACGCGGATGCCGTGCCTGACGGCCAGGCGGCCGACCACGAACAGGCCCATGCGGCGGGCCGCGGAGAAGTCGATGACGGGCGGGTTCGCGAGCCGCCAGTTGGCCTGCTCCAGCTCCTCCGGCGACATGCCCACGCCGTTGTCGGTGATCTGCAGCATGCAGCCGCCGCCGCTGAGCATCTGCCCGGAGACGGTGACCTTGGTGTGCTCGGAGGAGAACGCGGTGGCGTTCTCCACCAGCTCGGCCAGCAGGTGGACGAGGTCGTTGACGACGGGGCCGGCGACCGCCATGTCGCCTTGAACCCGGAGCGCCACCCGCTCGTACTGCTCAACCTCGGACAGCGACGCCCGGACGACGTCGATGAGCGGGACCGGCTTGTTCCAGCGCCGCACCTGCTCCTGGCCGCCGAGGACGAGGAGGTTCTCCGAGTTGCGCCGCATGCGGGTGGCCAGGTGGTCCAGCCGGAACAGGTTGGCGAGCTGCTCCTCGTCGCGCTCGCTCTGCTCCAGCTCCTCGATCAGCCGCAGCTGGCGCTCGATGAGCGACTGGCTGCGGCGGGAGAGGTTGACGAACATCGCGTTGATGTTGCCGCGCAGGACCGCCTCGTCGGCCGCCAGCCGGACCGCCTCGCGGTGAACCTCGTCGAAGGCCCGCGCGACCTGGCCGATCTCGTCCGTGGAGTCGATCTCGATCGGCTCGACCTCGATGCCGCCGGCGGCGGCCTCCGGATCGCGCAGCCGGTCGACCAGCCCGGGCAGCCGGGTGCTGGCGACGTCGAGCGCGCCGGCCTGCAGCCGGCGCAGCGGCCGCACCAGCGACCGCGCCATGATGACCGTGACCAGCAGCACGACGGCCAGCACGATGGCGATGATGACCGCGTCCATGATCGAGGACTGCTGGGCCTCGGCGCCCCGCTCGTCGCTCTGCGCCTTGATGTCACCGGCCAGCCGCTGCTCGACCTCGCGCATCTTGTCGATCATGCTGGTCATCGAGTCCCGGATGACCTTGGCCGACCGGGCGGTGCCGAGGGAGCGCAGCAGCGGGCCGCCGGACGTGCCGGCACCGGAGATCACCCGCTGCCGCACCTGGCGCGCCTGGTCGATCCTGGTGCCGACGACGGTGTCCTCGTAGAGCTGGGCCTGCTCCAGGGTCGCCGAGTCGCGGAAGGCCGCGAGCTCGCTGTCCTCCTGCGCGCGCGCCGCCCGCAGCTCGTCCAGCTCGTCGGCGGCCAGCCGCTTGGCCCGCGCGCCGGTGAGGAGCAGCGCCCGCTCGCGCGAGACCGCCTCCTTGGCGCGGGCGAGCGCGCCGAGCGCCCGGCTCGACTCCGCCAGGCCGCCGTCGGCCACGTTCTGCGAGATACCGTCGAGGACGGCGATCAGCTCGTTGGTGGCCTCCGTGTACTTCTGCAGCACGATGAAGGCCGGCACCTTGGTGCCGACCACGAGCGAGCGCAGTGCCTTGACGCCGTCCAGGCGGCTGAGGACCGCGCGGGCGTCGCGGACGGCCTCGGCGCCGTAGGAGCCGTCGATCGCCGACGCGGACGAGCGGACCGGCTGGATCCGCGCGTCGGTCCTGCGTTCCTGAGCTTGCAGTTCCGGCAGGAGCGCCCCGGCGCGGTTGGCCGCGGCGTACTCGACCGCCAGGTCCCGTTCCGCCGTGAAATCCTGGACGAACTGGGTGATTCCCTGCCCCAGCTCGGCCATCTGCTCGACGCGTCCGTAGGTCTCCGCCTCGCTGACGGAGCTGGAGATGCGCACCCCGGCGAGCACGACGGCGGCGACCGTCGGAACCAGGATCAGGACGATGAGCCGCTGTGGCACACGCCAGTTGCGCAGGCTCAACCTACTGCCTGACCGTGTCGAACGGTCCGACTGAACCTCGACGTTACCTGTTCGAGGACCGTCGCGACCTTCGTCGCTTGGTTGCATCCGCCGCTAACACCCTCTCCACACGATGTCGCACACTCTCCGTGGCCTCACAGGCGCGCAGGGTTAAAGCGACATCACCTCCACCCTCGGCGTCCGACATTGCAGCACATTCCCGGATAGGCCGCAAAGGACCATAGGTCAGCGGATAAAGACCAATGCGCGGATCGCGAGTTTATGCCCATATGTCCGTTTTCTTGAGCACGGACGATCACCCTGCGTACAGGTCGATATGGTCGCCAAGTGTTCACGGACCGTAGCAAGTGCTGCTCGGCCCATCATTTTGCCCGGTCCGGCGGCGAGAGCACATCGCGACCGAACCGTGACCCGTCACGCTCTGAATTGACTTGGCAATGGATTGTCACCGAAACCCCCGCAATCCCCTGCGCACACGAATGAGCCGACGGCTTAGGGTGTCCTATTGGACTCGATATTCGATAGTGCTCGAACACCCGGCGCCGCGGCCCGCGGGCCTCCCGGCCCACCCCCGGCCGGGACCCGCCGGCCGCCCCGACCGGCCGGTCATCTGCGGCAACGGGGCGGTGCCGGACCGCCGCTTAGGACACAAGAGAGTCACGCAATTCGGAGCCAAACCACCCAAGTCGCACACTTCGCGATACCCTCCCTCGAACGTGATCTTCAGGCGTGGCGCTGTGGTGGCTACGGTCGTTCCCCTGGCTCGCATGCCCCGATCCACAGCCATGCCGAAGCGACTTCCCCCCGCGAGTTAAGGAGTGCCCATGCGGCAATCCCTCCGTCTTTCAGCACTGGTCAGCGCCTTCGCCCTCGTCCTGTCCGCCGCCGTGGGGTGCGGCGACTCCGACGACTCCGGCAAGGGCGGCCAGGGCCTGGAGAAGAGCACCATCACGGTGGCGGCGCTTCCGCTCGCCGACAACGTCGGCGTGTACATCGCCCAGAAGCAGGGGTTCTTCAAGGAGGAGGGCCTCAAGGTCGAGGTCAAGCCCGTCCAGCAGAGCACCCAGGCCATCCCCGCTCTGATCAAGGGTGACGTGAACGTCATCGCCGGCGCGAACTACGTGTCGTTCCTGCAGGCCAACGAGAAGGGCACGCTCAAGCTCAGCGTGCTGGCCGAGGGTGCCACGCTGTCCTCGCACACCTTCGACCTGCTGGTCATGCCCGACTCCAAGATCCGGTCGCCCAAGGACCTCGAGGGCAAGAAGGTCGCCGTCAACATCCTGAACAACATCCAGTCGCTGACGCTGAACGCGATCCTCAAGGCCAACAACGTCGACCCGTCCAAGATCGAGTACGTGACGGTGCCCTTCCCGCAGATGGCGGTCGCGCTGCAGAAGGGGCAGGTCGACGCGATCCACGCCGTGGAGCCCTTCACCTCCGGCACCGAGAAGGAGCTCGGCGCCCGGGTGGCGGTCGACGGCGGCACCGAGCCGGTGACCGACCTCCCGATCAGCGGTTACGTCAGCACGCAGGACTTCGCGCAGAAGAACCCGAAGACGGCCGCGGCGTTCCAGCGGGCCATCATCAAGGCGCAGAAGCTCGCCGTCGGCGACCGCAAGGTCGTCGAGCAGGCGCTGCCGACCTACACCAAGATCGACGCGAAGGTCGCCGGCGTGATCACGCTGCCGGGCTACCCCACCTCGCTGAACGCCACGCGCATGCAGCGGACCGTTGACCTCATGCTCTCGGACGGCCTGCTCAAGCAGAAGCCCGACATGAAGTCGATCCTCTTCCAGCCGACGGCCTGACGGCGAGCACTGATCCCTCTATGGCACACCAGACGACGCCACCCCGTGGCCTCTCGCGTCCCGGAAAGTGGGCGCGGGGGGCCGCCGGGGTGGCGGTCCTGTTCCTGGCGAGCGAGCTCCTGGGCCGAGCCGGGATTGTGGACCGTTCCTATTTGCCGCCCGCGTCCAGCGTCACCGCGCGCGCGTTCGAGCTGCTCGGCGACTCGGACTTCCTGTTCAACGTGCGCGTCACGCTCACCGCGTGGACGTTCGGCATGCTCATCGCCATCGCCATCGCGGTGCCGCTCGGGCTGCTGCTCGGCAGCGTCCCCGCGGTGAACACCGCGGTCCGGGCCATCGTGGAGTTCCTGCGGCCGATCCCGTCGGTCGCGCTCATCCCGCTGGCCGGGCTGCTGCTCGGCTCCGGCCTCAGCATGGAGGTGCCGCTCATCGTCTACGCCTCCTGCTGGCCCATCCTGTTCAACACCATGTACGGGCTGCACGACGTCGACCCCACGGCGAAGGAGACCCTGCGCACCTTCGGCTTCAGCCGCCTCCAGGTCCTGGTCAAGGTCTCGCTGCCGAGCGCCGCGCCGTTCATCGCGACCGGCATCCGGCTCGCCGCGGCGATCGCCCTGATCCTCGCCGTCAGCACCGAGATCCTCTCCGGCTTCGGCGACGGCCTCGGCATGTTCATCGCGCAGGCCGGAACCGTCCCCGACGGGAACCTCGACGTGCTCGCCGGCACCATCTGGGCGGGCTCCATCGGCCTCATCATCAACACCGTGCTGGTGCAGGCCGAGAACCGCGCGTTCCGGTGGCACAAGGCGCAGAGGAGTGGTGCATCGTGACCGCGGCCGCCCTGACCCTGCGGGCCGCGCGCCCGCGCGGCGTCGCGGGACGGCTGGTCCGCGGCCTGCTGCACCGCGCGCTCCCGCTGGTGATCCTCGTCGCCGGCTGGGAGGCCGCGACCCGGGTCGCCGACAGCCCGTTCTTCCCGCCCCCGTCCGACATCGTGCGGCGGATGCGGGAGATGTGGTTCGCCGGCCCGGCCGGGCACCTGTTCTTCGGCGGGGACGCCGGCGGCTCCATCGGGCCGAGCCTGACGCGGATGGCCGTCGCGCTGCTGCTGTCGGTCGTGGCCGGCATCGTGCTCGGCGTCATGATCGGCCGCTCCGAGCGGGTGCTCGCCTACCTCGACCCGCTCCTGCAGTTCGCGCGCGCGATCCCGCCGCCCACCGTCGTGCCCGTCTTCATCGTGCTGTTCGACCTCGGCGCGCAGATGCAGATCGCCTCGATCGTCTTCGGCGCCGTCTGGCCCATCCTGCTCAACACCGTGGACGGGGTGCGCAGCGTCGACCAGACGCAGATGGCCACGGCCGAGGTGTTCCGGCTCTCCGCCCTGGAGCGGGTCCGGTTCATCATCCTCCCCTCCGCGCTGCCGAAGATCTTCGCCGGCCTGCGGCTGGCGGTGTCCCTCGGCCTCATCCTGATGGTCTTCTCCGAGCTCCTCCCCGGGACCTCCGACGGGCTCGGCTTCGAGCTGACGAACGCGCAGAGCATGTCCGACCTCCCGACCATCTGGTCGGTGATCGTGCTGCTCGGCATCCTCGGCTACCTGTTCAACACGCTCCTCCTGGCGGTGGAGCGGCGGACGCTCCGCTGGCACCGCGGGGCACGAAAGGCAGATGAATGACGACGGAGTTCACGGTCCGGGACGCGATGTTCGACTTCTGCCGGCGGGTCGGGATGACGACCGTCTTCGGCAATCCCGGCTCCACCGAGCTGCGCATGCTCCGCGACTTCCCCGCGGACTTCTCGTACGTGCTCGGGCTCCAGGAGATCGTGGCGGTGGGCGCGGCGGCGGGCCACGCCATCGGCACCGGCAACGCCGCCCTGGTCAACCTGCACTCCGCCGGCGGCGTCGGGAACGCGCTCGGCGCCGTCTTCACCGCCCACCGCGACCGGGTGCCGATGGTGATCGTCGCGGGCCAGCAGACCCGCGCGATGCTGCCGACCCGGCCGTTCCTCGGCGCCGACGAGGCCGAGCAGTTCCCGCGCCCGTACGTGAAGTGGAGCCGGCAGCCCGCCCGCGCCGAGGACGTCCCCGCCGCGCTCGCCGAGGCCTACCGGACGGCGATGACGCCGCCCCGCGGCCCGGTCTTCCTCTCGGTTCCCGAGGACGACTGGGACCGCCCGGCCGAGCCCGTCCCGCACCGCGAGGTCCGGGCCGCCTTCGCCGCCGACCCGGCGGCGCTGCGCGAGGCGGCCGACGCGCTGAACGGGGCCGAGAACCCCGTCATCGTCGTCGGGTCCGGCGTCGAGGACGAGAACGCGCTCCCCCTCGTCGTCGACCTCGCCGAGCGCGTCGGCGCGCCGGTGTGGATCAGCCCGCTGTCGGGCCGGTCCGGCTTCCCCGAGGACCACGCGCTGTTCCAGGGCTTCCTGCCGCCCGTCCGGGACCAGCTCGCCCGGCGCCTGGAGGCGCACGACGTCGTCCTGGTGCTCGGCGCGCCCGTCTTCAACTACCACGTGCACAGCGAGGGCCCCTTCATCGCCGAGGGCACGCGGCTGTTCCACCTCGACTGCGACCCGGTGCAGACCGCGTGGGCGCCGGTCGGCACCAGCATCCTCACGACCATCCGGGCCGGGGTGACCGGCCTGCTCGACCTCGTCGACAAGGCCGACCGGCCCGCGCCGGAGCCGCGGCCGCGGCTCGCCAAGCCGCCGGCCACCGACCCGCTCGACGCGGCCCTGGTCGTCGAGACCCTGCGCGAGCGGCTGCCCGAGGACGCGATCGTCGTCGAGGAGTGCCCGAGCCACCGGGACATGTTCCACGCGCGGCTCCCGATCACCCGGCCCGGCGCGTTCCTCACCATGGGCAGCGGCGCGCTCGGCTGGAGCCTGCCGATGGGGGTCGGGCGCGCGCTCGCCGGATCCGGGGAGCGGATCGTCTGCGTCCTCGGCGACGGCGCGATCATGTACTCGGTGCAGGCCCTCTGGACGGCGGCGCAGCACCGGCTGCCGATGACCGTGATCGTCCTCAACAACGGCGGGTACGGTGCCGTCCGGGCGCTCGGCCGCCGGATCGGCATCGAGGACATCGTGGGCGCCGACGTCACCGGAATCGACTTCGCCGCGCTGGCCCGGGGGCACGGCTGCGCGGGGCGGGCCGTCACCGCGGCCGCCGACCTGGACGCCGCGATGGCCGAGGCGCTCGGCCACGACGGGCCCTTCCTTCTCGATGTCAGCGTTATGACAGACAATTCGGCCATGTACGGATCCACCCCCTAGCGATCTCCACCACCCCCGGCACATTGGAGACTCCTCATGTCCGTCCCCCACCCCCGCGCGGTGCTCTGCGGCGCGCTCAGCCTCGTACTCGTGCTCTCCGCGGCCGCCTGCGGCGACTCCGGCGACGGCACGTCCGCCAACGGCCTGGAGCAGTCCGAGATCATCCTGGGCACGATGACCGTCGCCGACACCGCGCCGGTCCAGCTCGCGATCAGCAAGGGCCTGTTCAAGGCCGAGGGCCTCACCGTGAAGACGCAGGTCATCCAGGGCGGCGCGGCCGGCATCCCGCTGCTGAAGAGCGGCCGGCTCGACTTCAGCTTCGGCAACTACGTCTCGCTGTTCACCGCCGGGACCAAGGACCCCGGCTTCAAGCCGAAAATCGTCGCGGAGGGGTTCCGGAGCGCCTCCAAGACCCACACGCTGATGGTGCGCGGCGACTCCCCGTACCGGACGATCAAGGACCTGGCCGGTAAGAAGATCGCCGTCAACACCAAGCGGAACATCAGCACGCTGCTGATCCGCGCCACCGGCACCCCGCAGGGCGTGGCGTTCGACGAGGACAAGCAGTTCGTCGAGGTCGCGCCGCCCGCGATGGAGCAGGCGCTCAAGTCCAAGAGCGTGGACGCCGTCCAGGCGATCGAGCCGTTCGGCACCCAGATGGCCGCGTCGATGGGCGCCCGGATGGTCGCCGACCTCGCCACCGGCAAGACCGCCGACCTCCCGATCGCCGGGTACGCCGCCACCGAGAAGTTCGTCAAAGAGAACCCGAAGACGGTCGCGGCGTTCCAGCGGGCGCTCACGAAGGCGCAGGGCATGGCCGCCGACCGCGCGGTCGTCGAGCAGGTCCTGCCGACCTACGCCAAGGGCATCGACGCCAAGGTCGCCTCGTCCATGAGCATGGGGGCGTACCCGACCTCGCTCGACGCCGCCGCTCTGCAGAAGGTCGCCGACCTCATGAGCGAGTTCCAGTACGTGGACAAGCCGATCGACGCCAAGTCGTTCATCGCGTCGACCCCATGAATCTCCGCCGCGTCGTTCTCGGTGCCGCCGGGGCGGTCGGCGTGGCCGCCGTCATCGAGACCCTGAGCCGTACGGGTCTCGTCGACGCGACCGCGCTCCCCCCGGCCTCCACCATCCTGCGCGAGGCGGGCAGGCTGGCGGTGGACCCGGAGTTCCTCGTGGACGTCGGGGCCACGCTCCAGGCGTGGTTCGGCGGGCTGGCGCTGGCGGTGCTCGTGGCCGTCCCGCTGGGCGTGCTGCTCGGCTCGGTCCCGCTGCTCGGCACCGCGGCCCAGGCCCTCGTCGAGCTGATGCGCCCGGTCCCCTCGGTCGCGCTGATCCCGCTCGCCATCCTCCTGTTCGCGGACCCCACCCGGATGAAGATGTCGCTGATCTTCTACGCGTGCCTCTGGCCGATCCTCATCAACACCCTGTACGCGCTCCGCGAGGTCGACCCGGTGGCCAAGGACAGCCTGCGCGCCTTCGGGTTCGGGACGCCGGCCGTGCTGTGGCGGGTGTCGCTGCCGAGCGCCGCGCCGTTCATCGCCACCGGCGTCCGGATCGCCGCGTCCGTCGCCCTCATCGTCGTGATCAGCACCGAGCTGTTCGCCGGCGGGGTCGACGGAGTGGGGATCTACCTCAGCGAGACCCAGTCCGGCGGGGGCCACACCGACCTGCTGCTGGCCGGCGCGTTCTGGGCGGGCGTCCTCGGCCTCCTCGCCAACCTGGGCCTGCTGGGCCTCCAGCGCGTCGCGTTCCGGTGGCACAGCGCCCGCGCGGAGGCGGTCGCGTGAGCGGGGCCGGCGCCCCGGCGCGGACGGCCCTTCCCGCGCGGAAGCCGGGCCGGAGGGTGCGCAGGGCGACGCGCGGGTTCGTCGAGCGCGCCTGGCTGGTCGCCGTCGCCGTCGTGGTCTGGGAGCTCGTCACCAGGGCCGTCGGCGAGAACGACTTCCCGCCACCCACGAAGATCGTCAGCGTGCTGCGCGAGCTGTGGTTCGGCGGCCCCGCGTCGCACCTGTTCCTCACCGACAACGCCGTCGACGACTTCTCCACGAGCCTGACCCACCTGTTCATCGGATGGGCGGCCGCGGGCGCCGCGGGCGTCGTCGTCGGCGCGGCGATCGGGCGCTCGGAGATCCTCAACGACCTGCTGAACCCGGTGCTGGAATTCCTGCGGGCGGTGCCGCCGCCGACGCTGCTGCCGTTCTTCATCATGGTGTTCCAGCTCGGCGCGACCATGCAGGTCGTCACGATCGCGTTCGGCGTGGTGTGGCCGGTCCTGCTCAACACCGCCGACGGCGTCCGCGGCGTGGAGCCGCTCCAGCTGGACACGGCCCGCGTGTTCGGCCTCGGCCGGGCCCGCCGGATCGGCACGGTCATCCTCCCGGCCGCCGCGCCGAAGATCTTCGCCGGGCTGCGGGTGGCGCTGTCGTTCGCGCTGATCCTGATGGTCCTGTCCGAGCTGTTCGGCAGCACCGCGGGCATCGGCTCGGAGCTCATCGACGCGCAGCGCACCTTCGAACTGCCGCGGATGTGGGCGGGGATCGTGATGCTCGGCATCCTCGGCCTGCTGTTCAACGGCGCCTTCATGCTGCTGGAACGGCGGCTGCTGGCCTGGCACACCGGCGCCCAGCGGCTGGAGAGTTGACCGATGACCCCCATGGCCGCCAACCTCAGGACATGAACACAGAAATGGCTTATTGATGCTCCAGATATCCGGTCTCACCCACTCCTACGCCGACGGGCACCTCGCGCTCGACGGGCTCGACCTCACCGTCCCGGACGGCGAGCTGCTCAGCATCGTCGGGCCGTCCGGCTGCGGCAAGTCGACCCTGCTGCGCTGCATCGCCGGGCTGATCCAGCCGACCGGCGGGACGCTCACCCTGAACGGCAAGCCCGTCCACGGCGTGCCCGACGACCTCGCCGTCGTCTTCCAGGACTACAGCCGGTCGCTGTTCCCGTGGCTGACCGTCCGCGACAACGTGGCGCTGCCGCTGCGCCGGCGCGGGATGGCCCGCGCGGAGCGGCGCGCCGCCGCGGAGAAGGCGCTGGAGTCGGTGGGGCTCCCGGAGGCCGGCCGCAAGTACCCGTGGCAGCTGTCCGGCGGCATGCAGCAGCGCGTGTCGATCGCGCGCGCCCTCGCCTACCGCCCGTCGCTGATGCTGATGGACGAGCCGTTCGGGTCCGTGGACGCGCAGACGCGCGAGGATCTGGAGGATCTCGTCCTGCAGGTGCACCGCACCGAGAAGATGACGATCCTGCTGGTCACCCACGACATCGACGAGAGCGTCTACGTCGGCGACCGGGTCGTCGTGCTGAACCGGGCGCCCGCCCGCGTGCACGCCGACCTGCCCGTCGGGCTGCCCGCCGCCCGCGACCAGATCGAGACGCGGGGCCTGCCGGACTTCGTCCAGCTCAGGGCCGAGGTGGGACGGCTGGTGCGCGGCGGGGCGCGGGTCCCGGGAGCGGCGCCGGCCCCGGGCGTTTGATGCGGGCCCTCGTCGTGGGGGCCGGGATCGGCGGGCTCGCGACCGCGCTCAGCCTGCACGAGGCGGGCATCGAAGCGCTCGTCGTCGACTCCGCCGTCCGGCTGCGGCCGCTCGGCGTCGGCATCAACCTGCTCCCGCACGCGGTCCGGGAACTGACCCAGTTAGGGCTCGGCGGCGCGCTGGCCGAGACCGCCGTGCCCACCGCCGAGATGGTGCACTTCGACCGGCACGGCGGCCGCATCTGGGGCGAGCCGCGCGGCCGGGCGCTCGGCTACAACTGGCCGCAGTACTCGATCCACCGCGGCGAGCTGCAGATGGTCCTGCTCGACGCGGTGCTGGCGCGGCTCGGCAGGGAGTCCGTCCGCACCGGGACCGCCTTCGAGGGCTTCGAGCAGGACGGCGAGGGGGTGCGGGCGCGGCTGCTGGACCGCGCGTCCGGCACCGCCGGGACCGTCGCCGCGGACGTCCTGATCGGCGCGGACGGCCTGTACTCCGCCGTCCGCGGGCGGCTGCGCCCGGACGAGCCGCCGCCGCTGTGGAACGGCATCCGGATGTGGCGCGGGCTCACCGAGGGGCGGCCGTTCCTGACCGGGCGGACCCTCGCCGTCGCGGGCAGCAACACCGCGTCCAAGCTGGTCGTCTACCCGATCTCGATGCGCGCCGAGCGGCGCGGACGGGCCCTGCTGAACTGGGTCGCCGAGGTCAGGCTCCCCGGCGACCGGTGGGATCACGCCGCCGACTGGAACCGCAGCGGGCGGCTCGGCGACGTCCTCCCCCACTTCGCGGGCTGGCGGTTCGGCTGGCTGGACGTCCCGGCGCTGCTGTCCGGCGCGGCGGAGATCCTGGAGTACCCGATGGTCGACCGGGACCCCCTCGACCGCTGGACGTCCGGCCGCGTCACGCTGCTCGGCGACGCCGCCCATCCGATGTACCCGATCGGGTCCAACGGCGGGTCCCAGGCGGTCATCGACGCGCGCGTCCTGGCGCGCGAGCTGGCCCGCGCCGGCGATCCCGCCCGCGGGCTGCTCGCCTACGAGGAGGAGCGCCGCGACAAGGCCAACGCGATCGTCCTGGCGTGCCGGGACATGCCGGCGGACCGCATCCTGCACACCGTGGGCGAACGCGCGCCGCACGGCTTCGAGCGGATCGAGGACGTGCTGTCCCCCGCGGAGCTGGACGCGATCACCGGCGCCTACCGCCGGACGTCGTTCTCCGACGCGGAGGCGCTCAACGCGCGCCCGTCGTACTCGACGGCGGGCTGACGGCCGCCAGCCGGGCGTCCATGGCCCGCGACGCGCGGTCGTGGTAGGCGGGCTCGTCGTACAGGAGCGCGTGGGCCGCGCCGGTGCGGCACAGCGCGTCCAGCTCGAACGCGAGCTGCGGGACGTCGGTGGAGGCGTCCAGCTCGCCGCGGTCGCGCGCTTCGGTGAGGCAGCGCTCCAGGAAGGCGCCCCAGTCGCGCTGGGAGGCGGCGATGGCGTCGCGGACGCGGCCGGGGCGGGCGTCGAACTCGGCCATCGTCGAGTGGAAGAAGCAGCCGCCGGGGAAGACGGGCTCGCGCTGGTAGCGCTGCCAGGCGTCCAGTAGCGCGCGGACGCGGGCCATGCCCTCGGGCGCGGCGAGGGCGGGCTTGACCACGTGCTCGCGGAACAGCTTCACCGCCTTGCCGACGGTGGCGAGCTGCAGCTCCTCCTTGGAGCCGAAGTGGGTGAACACCCCGCTCTTGCTGATCCGCAGCTCGGTCGCGAGCCGGCCGATCGACACCCCCTCCAGGCCCTCCGCCGAGGCGATGTCGGCGGCGCGGCAGAGGATGTCGTTGCGGGTCTGCTCGCCCTTCAGCAGCCGTCCGTCCGTGGTCACGCGATAAATCTGCACGACCGTTCGTGCAAAGTCAAGGCGCCCACCCTCTTGACGGCGGGGGTCCCGACAGAAGAGTGTACGAACGTTCGTTTATTTTCCTGAGAGGACCACTACCCATGACCGCCGACACCACCGCGGCGCCGCCCCGCGCCGCCGGCGCGCGGCGGGACGTGCCCTGGCTGGCCGCCGGGGCGACGTTCCTGGCCATGCTGGACGCCACCGTGGCGAACCTGGCCGTCCCCGACCTGCACGCCGACTTCCCGGGCAGCTCGCTGACCGGCCTGACCTGGGTGATCACCCTGTACGCGACGCTGTTCGCGGCGCTGCTCGCCCCCGCCGGCCGGCTCGCCGACCTCGTCGGCCGGCGGGCGCTCTACCTGTGGGGCGCCGGGCTGTTCACGCTGGCCTCGCTGGCCTGCGCGCTGGCGCCGAACGTGCCCGTGCTGCTGGCGACGCGCGGCGTGCAGGGCGCCGCGGCCGCCGCGCTGATCCCCGCGTCCCTCGCCCTGCTGCTGCACGACACCCCCGCCGACCGGCGCGCGGGCGCCATCGGGCTGTGGAGCGCGGCGGGCGCGTTCGCCGCCGCGATCGGCCCCGGCCTCGGCGGCGTGCTGGTCGACCAGTTCGGCTGGCGGTCGCTGTTCGTCATCAACCTGCCGGTCGGCCTGGCGATGCTGCTCGGCGGGCTGCGGCTGCCGCGCGCCGCGCGCGGCGCCGGGCGGCTGCCCGACCTCGCCGGGACGGTGCTGCTGGCCGCCGGCATCGGCGGCGTCGCGCTCGGCGTGACGCAGACGCAGGACTGGTCGTGGACCGATGCCCGCACCCTCGCGCTGCTGCTCGGCGGCGCGGCGCTCGTCGCGCTGGCCCTGCACCGGTCCGCGCGGCACCCGGTGCCCGCGCTGGAGATCTCGCTGTGGCGCAACCGGCGGTTCGCCGCCGCGAACGCCGCCTCCTTCCTCTACGGGACGGCCCTGTACTCGTGGCTGCTGCTCGGCGTCCTGTTCCTGACCTCCGAATGGCACTACTCGATCCTGAAGGCGGGCCTCGCCTCGACGCCCGGCGCGTTCACCGCCACCGCCGCGGCGATCACGATGGGCCGCCTCACCGGCCGCATCGGCGTCCGGCCCGCGGTGGTCGGCGGCGCGGCCGTCATGGTCGCGGCGGGGATCTGGGTGGTCGCGTCGATGCCCGCCGACCCGCACTTCCTCACGTTCTGGCTCCCCGTCGGCCTCCTCGTCGGGACCGGCATGGGCATGCTCACCACCGGCACCGCCTCGGCCGCCGCGCTGTCGGCCGGACCGCTGCGGTTCGCCGGCGCCACCGGCCTCAACACCACCGCGCGGCAGCTCGGCGGCGCGCTCGGCATCGCCGCCCTCGCCGCGCTGCTGCCCGCCCAGGCGGTGCACGACGACTACACCGCCGTCTACCTGTTCTGCACGCTGGCCGCCGCCGGCGCGGGCCTCGCGGGCCTGCCGCTGACCATCCGAGGCGGCGCCCCAACGAAGGAGACCGCATGACCGAGACCGCCTTGTCGGAGTCGACCGACCCGGCCGTCCTGCCCGCCGCCGAGTCCGCCGCGCTGCTGGCCGGCGCGCCGTGGACGCGGATGGTGACGATCGGGGACAGCATCGCGCAGGGCGTCCGCGAACCCGTGCCCGGCTACCGCGACCTGTCGTGGACCGACCGCATCGAGGAGGCACTGGGCGCGGCGGCACCGGGGTTCACCGCGCTCAACCTCGGCCGCCGCGACCTGGTCGCCGCCGAGGTCCGCGCCGCGCAGCTCGAACCGGCGCTGGCGTTCGAGCCCGACCTCGCGTTCGTGGTCGCCGGCGGCAACGACATGCTGCGCCCCGAGTTCGACGCGGACGGGGTGCGGCGCGAACTGGCCGCCATGATCTCCGCGTTCCGCGCCGCGGGGGCCGACGTCGTCACGATCGGGCTGCTGGACATCACGGTCGCGGGCCTCGGCCCGGCCCGCTACCGGGACGTCATCTCGGCCCGCAGCCGCAGCCTGGCCGCGCTGACCGCCGACGTCGCCGCCGAGCTGGGCGCGTGCCACGTGCACAACCCGCCGGACCATCCGATCGCCGCCGACCCCGGCATCTACACCTCCGACCAGCTGCACCTGAACGCGCGGGGGCACGCGTTCGCCGCGGCGAACACCGTCCGGGCGCTGGCGGCTCACTTGGCGTCGGCGTAGCGGCCGACGACGGCGATCTCCATCGGGAACGCGACGGGCGTGTCGCCGAACAGCAGGCGGCGGGCCTCGTCGGCCGCGGCGTGCACGGCGGCCGTGACCTCCGCGGCGAGCCCGGCGGGCGTGTGCACGATGACCTCGTCGTGCTGGAAGAACACCAGCCGGGGCGCCCCCGGCGCGGCGGACGCCGTGCCGCCGGCGGGGCGCCGAGCAGAGCTCGACCCTTGAATGGCGGTGGGTGGGGGCTGGAGGACGGTCAGGCGGCGGCGCAGGGAGCCGAGCAGAGCGAGCGCCCAGTCGGCGGCCGTGGCCTGGACGACGAAGTTGCGGGTGAAGCGGCCCCGGCTGCGCAGCGCCTGGGCCGCGGTGCCGCGGCCGGAGTCGTCGCCGGCCGAGGTCAGCTCGCGCCATCCGGCGGACGGGGGCGGGCAGGTGCGGCCGAGCCGGGACCGGACGAGCCGGCCGTTCTCCCCCGCCCGCGCGGCGGCCTCCACGTACTCGAACGCGTCGGGGAACCGGCGCTTCAGGACGGCGAGGAGCTGCACGGCCTCGCCCGTCCCGCCCCCGTACATGGCGGACAGCAGGGCGAGCTTGGCCTTGCCGCGGGCGTCGAGGCCGCCGGCGCCGTCGTCGTGGAAGGCATCGGACAGGGCCGCGTACAGGTCGCCGTGCGCGGCGGCGTCGGCGAACGCGCGGTCGCCGGCGAGGGCGGCGAGGACGCGGGGTTCGAGCTGGGCGGCGTCGGCGACGACCAGCGCCCAGCCGGGGTCGGCGACGACGGCCCGGCGCAGGACGCGCGGGATCTGCAGCGCCCCGCCGCCGCTCGTCGCCCAGCGTCCGGACACGACGCCGCCGACCACGTACTCGGGACGGAGCCGGCCGCCGCTCACCCACGTGTCGAGCCACGCCCAGCCGTGCGCGGTGTGCAGCCGCGACAGCTCCTTGTACTCCAGCAGCAGCGGGACGGCCGGGTGGTCGATCCGTTTGAGGACGTGCGCCCGGGTGGACGGGATCGGCAGCCCCGCCGACGCGAACGCCTTGAGGATCTGCGCCGGCGAGTCCGGGTTGACGTGCGTGTGGGGGCCGGAGGACGGGGCGAACGCGGCGCTGATGCGGTCGGCGAGGTCCTGCAGCCTGCGGGGGCGCAGGCCGCCGGTGGGGCGCGGCCCGAGCAGCTCGGTGAGCAGGGCGTCGTGCTCGGCGGCCGACCAGGGCAGCCCGTCGCGCCGCATCTCGGCGGCGACCAGCGCGCCCGCCGACTCGGCGGCGGCGAGCAGCGCGAACCCGTCGAGCCCGGCGATGGCGCGCTGCTGCGCGGCGTGCACCGCGACGATCCGCCCGATGTCGTCGGCGGGCGCGTCCCGCTCCGGGTCGTCGTCGAACAGCGAGGGCTGGGGGGCGGGTTCGTCCGGCGGGCGGTCGGGCGGCACCGGCTCGCCGCGCAGCCGCGCCCACGCCGCCGCCACCGAGCGCGGCTCCCCGTACCGGCCGGCGTGGCCGAGGAGGAGGCTCTCCACCAGTTCGAGGTCGTGGCAGCGGGCCACCCGGACGCCCGCGTCGAGCAGCCGCGGGTAGAGCCGGGCCGTGGACGGCCACACCCAGCGCGGCGCGGCGGCCCGCTCCTGGTCGGCGATCGCCGCGACCAGGTCGGGGACGGCGCGTGCGGGAGCGGCGGGCGTGCCGTCCTCGGCGAGCGTCCGCAGCGTCCCCCCGCCGCCGGGCCCGGCGGCGGCCGCGATCCTCACGTCCTCATTGTGGCCGCCCCCACCGACAGAACCGCGGCCCCGGCGTGCGCCCGCACGCGAAAACCCCTCCGCGGCGGGTGATCCGCGAAGGGGTTCTCTGCGTTTCGACGGACGGCCAGGGCCGTGACCATCCGGGTTCGAAGCTCAGCCGCCGGCGACCTCAGCGTTGCGATCGCGTGCGAAGCCAGGTTCGAGCTTGCGAGAACCTGATCGCGCAGCGAGCCGCCAGGCGAGTCGGATGCGATGCAGCGATCGCCGCTTTGCCCGTTGAAGGAAGGCGCGCCGGCGCCTGACGCCGAGGGCGGAGCAATGAACTACGCGACGAGCGAGACCTGCTGGCCGGCCGGGGTGTCGCCGTAGCGGTCGGCGACCTTGTTCAGCTGGATCTGGTAGTACAGCACGCCGAAGCCGAAGATGCCGAGCAGGAAGCCCATGCCTCCGCTGCAGCTCGGCTGGAGGCCGGCGGCGCGCTGGGCCTGGGCGATGCGGCCGCCGAGCTTGACCCACATGACCAGGGGCCAGATGCCCAGCGTGATGCCGCCGAAGAGCATGGACAGCAGCGCGTTGGTGGCGGCGTTGTCGATCCGGCGGTCGTACTCGTGGAGCTCGGCGTGGACCTTGTAGAACCAGACGAGGCCGTAGATGCCGAAGGTGATGATCGGGAGGCCGAGCCAGGCTCCGGCCGGGTTGCGGCGCTTCATGTTGTGGCCCGCGCCGACGGCGGCGGGGGCGCCCTGCTGCGCGGGGGCGGGCGAGTAGCCGCCCTGGTACGCCTGCTGCTGTGCCTGGCCCTGACCCTGCTGGGGGTAACTCATCGAGTCGCTCTTCCTGTGGGACGCGGTCGTTTTCCGGCCGACCGTCCGTTACCGTTCACCCGTGGGATGACCCAAGACTGTAACCGCATCCGTCCACGTCGGGGCCGCAAAACGCCGATTCCGGCCACAATCCCGGCGGATTCGGCGCGGCGACCGGCTATCGCAGCGCGATCCTCACCTCGTCCTCGCAGGGCGGCGCGTCCTCGTGGTCGCCGCAGCCCGTCGCGGCGAAGCAGCGGATGCGCAGCTCGGCCTCCGTCACGTCCATGCGCAGGAAGCTCTTGAAGAACGGCGGCCGGTCCCAGTCGGCCAGCTCGGAGCGGAAGCGCTGCGGGAGCCGGTGCACCGGCAGCCGCAGGAACCCGGGGCGGCGGCGTCCGTCGCGCGGGACCCCGAGGACGGACGCGACGAAACGCGCGCGGCGCGAGGGCCGGTGCTCCGGGAGCGCCTTGTAGCCGCGCCCCGGCCGGATGCCGAGCCGGTGCCGGACGGCGGCGGTGGCCTCCTCCGGGGTGAGCTCGAACAGCTTCGGCAGCCGCAGCCACCGCCCGTACAGCTTGCTGTAGCGGGACAGCGAGTCGCCGCGCAGCGGGTAGCAGCGGAACTCGTTCTCCTCCACCACGTGCGTCCGGGGGATGGTGTGGGTGGCGTGCATGAACGCTCCGCCGCCGCCCGAGACGATGTACTGGATCGTCCGGCCGTCGCCGGTCCGCAGCGGGTAGCGCTGGTAGTTGTGGATGTCGCCGCCGATCGCGGCGACGTAGTGGTGCGCCGGGTTCCGGACGATCTCGTCGACCGTCCCGCCGCCCTCGATCGCCCCCGGGCGGTGGTCGTCGTCCACGTACAGGGGCTTGCCGGTGACCAGCAGCTTGGGCTTCGGCCCGCCGGACACCTCGCGCAGCCAGCGGCCCTGGTCGCGATCGAGGGCGCCGGTGATGCCGGTGTCGATGCCGATGATGCGCAGCGACGGGGTGTCGATCGCCCAGTACGGCCCCGGCTGGACGGACCGCTGCCCGGGCGCGCCCCGGAACGTGCGGCGGGCCTCCGCGAGGGCCTCCGGGTCGATCGTCCCGGAGCGGCGCCAGAGCAGCCGGGGCAGGAAGGCGAGCGGGCCGCGCCAGGGCGGCGGCGAGCAGTCGGCGTCCAGGTCGCAGAAGACGTGCAGGAAGCCGCGCAGCCCGTCGTACCAGTCGTGGTTGCCGGGGACGGCGTAGATGGGCGCCGGGTAGTCCTTGTAGGGGCGGAAGAACTTCTCCGGGTACTGGCTCGCGTCCCCGGTGGGGTAGATCACATCACTGGCGACGATCATGAAGTCGGTGCCGGCGGCGGCGTGCAGCAGCGGCGGCACCACCGCGTACTGCGACCGGTCGCCCTCGCCGGTGTCGCCGAGCAGGGCGAACGAGAACTCCGGGGACGAGCGGTGCACGGTGAACGCGGCCGGCGTGCCGCGCTCGCGCAGCGCCGCGACGCACCGCCGGCGGATCGTGTTGGACGGGTCGCCGAACAGCCGGGCCAGGACGTCGTTGCGGGACCGCCACAGCACCACCGGGCGCCGCCATGAGAAGTCGGGGACGCGCTCGGGCAGCAGGTCGTTGAACGTGCCGGGCCTTCCGCAGATCCACCCCGCACCCGCCTCGGAGGTGCGCGAGTTGTCGGGCGCGGGGGAAACCTCGGACACAGAACGCCTCCGGCAGCGGTGAGGGAATCCTCACAGCCTGTCCGGAGGCGATCCGACTCGTCAAGCGCGGCGTCGGCCGGACGCTCGCGTGCCCGTGGTGGACGCCGGCGCCACCCCCAGGGACGCCGACGCCACCACGTCGAGGGCGCCTGCGGTCATCATGAGTCCCCCCAGAACGGCGAGCGTGCAGTCGCCTCTCATGATGCCTCCACAGACAGCCCCAAGGTCCCGAAAGCGGGACGTAACTGACGCTATACGGAGGGCCGTAATGGGGACGTAAACCACCCCAAACGAGGGGACAAAACCTACGGGGCGAGCACCCGGAGCGCGCCCGGCAGCACTCTGGCGGTGACCGGGAGCACACCGGGCAGCTCGCCGTCCGCCCCGTACGGCAGCGTCCGGCCGGGCGGCCCGGCCAGCTCGATCCGCACCTCCCGGCCGCGCAGGACCTCCACCTCGGGGCGCCGCACGTGCGTCCCCTTCTCCAGCTCCCGCATCACGGAGAAGAACAGGGTGCGCGGCGCCTTCCGGATGAGGACGACGTCGAGCAGGCCGTCGTCCACCCGCGCGTCCGGGGCGATGTGCTTGCCGAACCCGTAGTAGCCGGAGTTCGCCGCCACGACGGTGTAGCCCTCGCGCCGGTGCCGCTCGCCGTCCACCGTGATCAGGTAGTCGGCGTGCCGCCAGGAGGCGATCGCCCGCAGCGCGCCGACGTAGTAGGCGGCCGAGCCGCGCAGCACCCGCGTCCGGTTGGCGTTGTCGTTGGCGACCGCGTCGACGCCCGCGTAGACGCTGCCGAGCACGGGCGTCCCGTTGGCCTCGATGGCGTCCACCGCGCGCGGCTCGCCGTCCAGCAGCAGCGGGGCCAGCTCCGCCGCGCCGGACGGGACGCCGAGCTGCCGCGCGAAGTCGTTGCCGCGCCCGGCCGGGACGATGCCGAAGAGCGCGTCCGCGCCGGACGCCACCAGGGCGCCGCCGACGCAGCCGACCATGCCGTCGCCGCCGACGCCGAGCACCACGCGGCCGGCCTCCGCGGCGGCGCGGGCGACGGCGGCGGCGTGCTCCATGCCGCGGCTGTACTCGACGTCGAGCTCGGCGCCCGCCTCGCGCAGCAGCCGGCCGAGCGGCATCAGGCAGGAGGCGGACGCGGAGCCGCCCGCCGCCGGGTTGACGATCGCGGTGAACGCGCGCATGGCGGCTACTCCCCGGGGGCCGGCGGGACGAGGACGCCCGGGTTGAGGATCCCGGCCGGATCGACCCGGTCCTTGACGGCGCGCAGCACGGCGGCGCCGAGCGGCCCGATCTCCCGCGCGTACCAGTCGCGGTGGTCGGTGCCCACGCCGTGGTGGTGGGTGATCGTCCCGCCCGCCTCCACGATCGCGTCGTTGGCGGCGCGTTTCGCCCTGTCCCAGTGCTCCAGCGGATCCTCGCCCTGGGCGGACACGACCGTGAAGTACAGCGACGCGCCGGACGGGTACACGTGCGAGATGTGGCACATGATCAGCGGCGGCGTCCCCGCCCCCGCCAGGGCCGCGATGAGGGCGCACCGCACGGCCTCGTACAGCTTCGGGACGTCCGACCAGAACGCGGCCGTCTCCAGCGTCTCGGCGAACGCGCCCACGTCCAGCAGCGAGTCGCGCAGGTAGGGGGCGTTGAAGCGGCCGTGCTCCCATTTCTCGCCCGGCCCGGCGCCGAGCGGCTCGCCGCCGGCGGCGCGGAGCGCGTCCGCCGCCCCGGCGCGCTGGGCGGCCACGCTCTCCGGCGTGCCCTCGAACCCGAGCACGGCCAGGCACCCGGCCGGCGGCCCCCCGTCCGCCGATCCGCCCGAGTCCGGCCGGCCGGACTCGCCCGGCCTCCCGATGGCGGACGGGTCGGCCAGGCCGACCATGGTCTCGGCCTCGTCCGACAGCCGCAGCACGGCGGGCCGCGGGCCGTCCTGGGCGAGCCGGCGGAGCGCGGCGGCGCCCCGGTCGAACGACGCGAACCGCCAGCCCTCGTACTCCCGGGCCTCCGGGACGGGCCGGATCCGCACGGTCACCGACGTGATCACGCCGAAGGCGCCCTCCGAGCCGAGGACGAGCTGCCGCAGGTCGGGCCCGGCAGCCGACTTCGGCGCCCGGCCGAGGTCGAGCGAGCCCTCCGGGGTCGCCACGGTCAGGCCGACGACCATGTCGTCGAAGCGCCCGTACCCGGCCGACGCCTGCCCGCTCGACCGCGCCGCCGCGAACCCGCCGATCGACGCCCACTCGAACGACTGCGGGAAGTGCCCGAGGGTGAAGCCGCGCTCGGCGAGCAGCGCCTCGGCCGCCGGGGCGCGCAGGCCCGGCTCCAGGACGGCCGTGCGGGACACCTCGTCCACGGAGACGAGGCGGTCCATGCGCCGCAGGTCGAGGGCGATGAACGCGTCCACCCCCTGGGGCGCGAGGCCGCCGACGACGGACGTGCCGCCGCCGAACGGCACCACGGCGATCCGCTTCCCGGCGCACAGCCGCAGCACCGCGAGGACCTCGTCGTGCGAGCCGGGCAGGACGACGGCGTCCGGCGCGTCGGAGGTCTCCCCGGCGCGGATGCGCAGCAGGTCGGGCGTCGACTTGCCGCGCGTGTGCCGGACGCGCGACTCGGCGTCGGAGCGGACGTTGCCCTCCCCGACGATCCCGGCGAGCCCGGCGAGGTCCGCGCCCGCCAGCCGGGGCGCGGCGACCTTCAGCCGCGCCAGCGCGACCGGCGGCGCCGCGGCGGGCCGCACGCCGAGCATGTCGCGCAGCAGCCCGACCACCGGCTCGGGCAGCGGCGCGGCCCTGGCCGGATCGCCCCAGCCGCTCCACAGCATGTCCCGTGTCTCCACGCCGCCTCCCGTGTCGGTCCCCGGTTCCTAAGGCTTACACTGTGACACATGACGTCGAATCGTCACAACAGCGCGGCGGCCCGGACCGCCGACGACACCGTGCTCGACGCCGCGCGCGACTGCGTGCTGGCCGTCGGCGTGCGCCGGACGACACTGACCGACATCGCCCGCCGCGCGGGCGTGTCCC
This sequence comes from Actinomadura monticuli, assembly GCF_041463655.1. NCBI lineage: Bacteria > Bacillati > Actinomycetota > Actinomycetes > Streptosporangiales > Thermomonosporaceae > Actinomadura > Actinomadura monticuli. The sequence continues at coordinate 339,118 of NZ_JAXCEI010000003.1, read as the reverse complement.
GGATGACGCTCTACCGCCGCTGGCCCGACGTCCGCACGATCGTCGCCGACCTGATGACCCGCGAGTGGACCGGCATCGGCGCGGCGCTGCATCCCGCCGACGACGGCCGCCCCGTCCGGCCCCGGATGGTCGAGGGCCTGGTCACCGGTGTCCGGGCGTTCCGCGACCACCCCCTGCTCCGCAAGATCGTCGAAGTGGACCCGGAGCTGCTGCTCCCCTACGTGCTGGACCGCTGCGGGGCCAGCCAGCTGGCGTTCCTGGCGTGGTTCGAGGAGGCGCTCACGGCCGGGCACGCCGACGGGACGGTCCGCCGGGACCATCCCGCCCGGCAGGCCCGCGCCCTGCTGCTGGTCGTCCAGTCCTACGCGCTGTCGGCCCCGACGATGCTCGACGACGCGGACCCCGACCTCGGCTCCGACGCCTTCGACGCCGAACTCCGCCACGTCCTGGACCGGATGCTCGCCCCTTGACTCTCCCCGGCCGGACCCGGAGGGGATCGACCTCGCGGGCCGCGCCGGACCCATCGCCTTCGCCCGAAGACGGAGGCGGACACGGAGGAAACATGATGACCGGACCGGAACCGCGGACGTCGCTCAACGCGGCGCGCCGGGAGCGCGAGCTCGCCGCCCTGCCGCAGGAGGTGGTGGACGTACTGGTCGTCGGCCTCGGCGCGACCGGCGCGGGAGCCGCGCTGGAGGCCGCGTCGCGGGGGCTGTCGGTCGCCGCGGTCGACGCGCACGACCTGGCGTTCGGCACGTCCCGGTGGAGCTCCAAGCTGATCCACGGCGGGCTGCGCTACCTGGCGTCCGGCCAGGTGGACGTGGCGCACGAGAGCGCGGTCGAGCGCGGTGTGCTGATGCGCCGGACGGCCCCGCACCTGGTGCGCGCGCTCCCGTTCGTGCTGCCGCTGACCCCGCTCGTGTCGCGCCGGCAGGCGGCCGTCGCGCGCGCCGGGATGCGCGCCGGGGACCTGCTGCGGCTCGCCGCGCGCACCCCGCGCTCGGTGCTGCCCCGCCCGCGCCGGCTGTCGCCGGTCGAGACGCTGCGGCTCGCGCCCGCGCTGCGCCCGCACGGGCTGCGCGGCGGGCTGCTGTCGTGGGACGGGCAGCTCTGCGACGACGCGCGCCTCGTCACCGCGCTGGCCCGGACCGCCGCCGGGCACGGGGCCCGCGTCCTCACCCGGTGCCGCGCGGTCGAGCTGCGGGGCGACGGCGCCCTCGTCCGGGACGAGCTGACCGGGCGGGAGATCACCGTCCGGGCGCGGTCGGTGGTGAACGCGGCCGGCGTGTGGGCGGGCGGGCTCGTGGAGGGCGTCCGGCTGCGCCCGTCCCGGGGCACCCACCTGGTGCTCCGCGCCGAGACGCTGCGCGGGCTCTCGGCCGGGATGCACGTGCCGATCCCGGGCCGGGGCGCCCGGTTCATGCTGGTGCTCCCGCAGGGCGACGGCCGCGTCTACGTCGGGCTCACCGACGAGCCGGCGGACGGGCCGATCCCGGACGTGCCGGAGCCGACCGAGGGCGAGATCGGGTTCCTGCTCGACGTGCTCGGCTCCGCCGTGGACGTCCCGGTGCGCCGCGCGGACGTGATCGGCGCGTACGCGGGCCTGCGCCCCCTGCTGGACGTCGGGAACGGGCGCGACACCGCCGACATCTCCCGCCGCCACGCGGTGCTGACCTCGCGGGACGGCGTCGTCACGATCGTCGGCGGCAAGCTCACCACCTACCGGCGGATGGCGCAGGACGCCGTCGACGCGGCCGTGGAGGCCCGCGGGCTCGCCGCCGGGCCGAGCCGCACCGCCCGGCTCCCGCTCGTCGGGGCGGCCTCACGGGCGCGGCTGGACGCCCTGGACGCGCCGGCCCGCCTCGTCCAGCGGTACGGGACCGAGGCGCCGCTGCTGACCGCCCTGGGCGTGCAGGACCCGGCCCTGCTGGAGCCGGTGCTGCCGAACCTGCCGGTGACCGGGGCGGAGCTCGCCTGGGCCGTGCGGCACGAGGGCGCCCTCGACGCGGGCGACCTGCTGGACCGCCGCACCCGGATCGGCCTCGTCGCCGCCGACCGGGAGGCGGCGCTGCCCGCGGCGGAGGCGCTGCTGCCCCGGGCGGCGCTGCACTGAGACCTCTGTCACCCCGTCCGTCCCGCCCCACCTGGTTTGACGGGCGACCGTTAGGTTACCCTTACCTAATCGCTTCAAGATCGACCGGGGGGACCACGTGACGCGCGGTAAGGGCTGCGGGCATTGCCCGGGGAGCCACACGGGCGAGCGGCCGTGCCTGGCGAGCGCGACCGCGAAGGCGCGCGCCTGGCTGCTCGTCGAGCACCCCGGCCCGTGGCCCGAGAACGTCACCGACCTGCGCGGGCCCGACCCGGTGGCGGACGCCGTGCGCGCCGCGAAGCGGGCGGGCGTCCGGCCGCAGCTGATCCGCCGGCCGGGGCGCCGCCGCGCCACCCCGCCGGTCCAGGTCTACGCCGCCTTCTCGCGCGGCGCCGAGGTCTGGATGGAGGGCCGCGAGCTGTCCGACCCGGCGGAGCTGGCGTCGCTCGACCTGGCCGCGCTCGCCGCGGGCCGCTCCCCCGGTCTCGGCGACCCGGTGATCGACCCGGTGCTGCTGGCCTGCACGCACGGCCGGCACAACGCCTGCTGCGCGCGGACCGGCGGGCCGCTGGCCCGCGCCCTCGCCACGCGTTTCGATCGCCTCGTATGGGAAACCACCCATGTCGGCGGTGACCGATTTGCGGCGAATTTGGTATGTCTTCCCCACGGGCTCTACTACGGCGACCTCGGCGAGACCGAGGCCGTCCGGGCCGTGGACGCCTATCTGCGGGGCGAGGTCGTCCTCGACCGGCTGCGCGGACGGGCCGGGACGCCGGAGGCGGCGCAGGCGGCCGAGCACTTCGTGCGGGCGCACACGGGCGTCCTCGGCGTGGACGAGGTGACGGTGGAATCGGTCACCGGGACATCTCGGTACGAAGCGGTCGTAGTCGCCCGGCAGAGCCGTTACCGGGTGGCCCTGGAGGCCGTCCCGCAGTCCGAGCCCTGCGGCCCGGACTGCGGCGAGAACCTGAAAACCCATGTTGTTAGGGAACTCACCCTTCTCAACGCGGCGGCCCTCGTGTAATCTCCTGGAGGCCCCATTCGAGGGTCTCCCTGTCGCACGTCCCCAGGTTTCCGGAGTAACCGGGCGGGGAACAGAGCGGCAACTCCAGACGTTGGAACATTCGGCGCTTCTGACTCATGTCACCCGAAGCACGTCGAGCGTCCATGTCCCGTTTTTTGTTCGAAACCAATCAAGGTGGGTGTTCCATGGCTCAGGTACGTCGGCAGGCAAACCTCCCTCGTCCCAGCTGGGGCTGGCAGGACGCCGCGGCGTGCCGGGGGGAAGACCTCGTCCTCTTCTTCGGTCCCGACGGCGAACGCCAGCCCGAGCGCGAGATCCGCGAGCGCAAGGCCAAGCAGATCTGCATGGGCTGCCCGGTGCGCACGGAGTGCCTGGACTACGCGGTGTCCAGGCCCGAGAAGTACGGCACGTGGGGCGGTCTGAACGAAGACGAGCGCGCGTCCGAGCGCCGTCGCCGGATGCGCCGCGCCAACGCCGCCTGAGCGAGCGGGCAGGCCGCCAGAACGCTCCCATCGCGATCCCCGGCACGCCACCTGAAAAACGACACGGCCCCGCCCAGCGGGGCCGTTTGCGTTGCCCCGGCCCGGCCGCCCCCGGCCGGGCCGGGGCGCGCAGTCACATCTGCATCACAGTGCAGCCACATCGTGCCGCGACATTCCGCCCGGCACGTGCTTTTACCGCAACCGACTCCGCGATGTGACCCATTCACTGGAATTCGCCGGCCGCCATTCCGCGTGGGCCGGCTCACACCGGGCCCTCGCCGGACCGTCGCGCGCGATCCAGCCACGCCGTCACGTCGGCGTCGGTCAGCTGCTCGAAGTCGCGGTACCACTGCCCCACGGCGCGGAACTCCCACGGCGCCGCCGGGACGACCATCTCGTCCACCTCGGCCTCCAGCGCGCCGACGGTCTCGGCGGCGCCCACCGGCACCGCCAGCACCAGCCGGGACGGCCCGCGCTCGCGCATCGCCCGCACCGCCGCGCGGGCGGTCCCGCCGGTCGCGAGCCCGTCGTCCACCACGATCACGGGCCGCCCGGCGACATCGGGCAGCTCCCGGCCGCGCCGGTAGACGCCCACCCGGCGGTCCAGCTCGGCGCGTTCGGCCGCCACCGTGGCCGCCAGGTCGTCCTCGGTGAGGCCGAGCCGGGCCAGCAGCCCGCCGTCGAACACCGGCGCGCCGCCCTCGGTGATCGCCCCCACGCCGAGCTCCGGCTGCGGCGGATAGCCGATCTTGCGGGTCACCAGGACGTCGAGCCGGGACCCCAGCCGCCGCGCGACCTCGTAGCCCACGGGGACGCCGCCGCGCGGCAGCGCGAGCACCGGCGCCCCTTCCAGCCCCAGGGGGACGAGGCGCTCGGCCAGGACGCGTCCCGCCTCGGTCCGGTCGGCGTAAGGGAGCCGGACGGTCTCCGCCCGCTGGACGTCCTCTCGTGCGGATCTGTTCCGGGACATAGGGGACACCCCCTTCCAGGGTCTCCCTACCCACTCACGAACCCGTGAGCCACCTCAGCGGGTTGTCGCGCAGGACCGCGCCGAGCGTCGCCTCGTCGGCGCCCGCGGCGCGCAGCGCGGGCAGGAACGTCTCGAAGAGGTAGCCGAAGCCGGCGCCGCCGTAGCGGGTGATCTGCGCCATCCGGGAGACGCCGGTGCTCAGCAGCACCCGGTCGGCGTGCCCGGCCTCCAGCAGGTCCATCACGCAGCGGACGCGGGCGCCGACGGCGGCGCGGTCCTCGCCGGCGAGGCCGAGCGTGCCGAACGAGACGTAGCCGCCCGACTCGGCGATCTTGCGGTGCTGGCCGGGGTCGTCCACCCGGTCCTGCTGGCCGACCGCGACCCGGTCCGGGGGCAGCCCGGCGGAGGCGAGGATCTCCAGCTGGGCGAGTCCCGCCCGGCCGTACGTCGCGACCGACAGGCCGGAGTAGCGGGCGGCCTGCGCGGCGGCGCGCAGGCACAGCTCCTCGGTCTCGGTCGGCGCCTCGCCCCAGGTGCCGATCTCGCCGATGACGCCGGGGAGGGAGTTGGTGCCGTCCATGCCGAAGCCGACCTCGGCGAGCAGCCGCTCGGTGAGGCGCTCGACGCCGCTCGGGCCCTCGGGCCCGCTCTGCGCCGCGAGGGTCTCGCGGACGAACGCGGGGTGGAACGGCTCGGTGAACACGCCCGTGCCGGCGACCACGGCGACCCGGGAGCCGGCGCTGATCCGGGCCAGCGCGGCGGCGTTGCGGCCCATGCCCGCGGACGTCAGGTCGACGACGAGGCCGAGGCCGTGCTCCTTGCGCAGCGCGGACAGCTCCCGCTGGACGGACTTCTCCTCGTCCAGCCAGCGCCCCGGGTCGGAGTCGACCAGCTGGGGGCGCGCCGGCCAGCGCAGGTCCATCTGGAGGTGCTCGTGGGAGAGCACCGGCCCGGTGATGTCGGACGTCGCGATCGTGCCGGTCACGGTCCGCAGCCGGCCGGGCTCCTCACGGGGGGTCATGACAGGCGAGGTTACGACATGTATGACCTATTCAGCGCCCGATTCAGGGTTGTTTTTACTCGTGGTCCCCTGGTCGCGCGGCACCTCGTCGTCCTGCGCCTCCCGGACGGCGCGCGCCCGGGCGGTGTCGCGGCTCGGCCACAGCCGGTCGATCTCGGCGTTCAGCGCCGCCCCGATGAGGACCGCGAGCGCCGCCACGTACAGCCCGGCGAGCACCGCGATCGAGGCGGCGAGCGGCCCGTACACCGACACGCCGCTCAGCGATCCGGCCAGGTAGAGCCGCAGGCCGGCGCTGCCGACGATCCAGATCAGCAGCGCGAGCACGGCGCCGGGCACCTCGCGCCACCAGGCCGTCCGCACCGGGACGCTCACGTGGTAGAGCAGCGCGAGGAAGACGATCGACAGGCTCACCACCACCGGCCAGTACAGCAGCTGGACCGTCCCGGCGCTCTCCGGCAGCACCTGCCGCACCAGCGCCGGCCCGGCCACCAGCATCGGGATGACGACCAGCATGACGAGCAGGCCGACCAGGTAGAGCACGAAGGCGCGGGTCCGGGTGCGGATCACCCCGCGGACGCCCGACAGCCCGTAGGAGATGGTGATCGTGTCGACGTAGACGTTGGTCGCCCGGGACCCGGCCCACAGCGAGATCAGGTAGCTGACGGACACGATGTCGGGGCTGCCGCCCCGGATCACGTCGTCGATCAGCGGGACGACGACCGAGTCGACCGCCGGGCCCGTCAGCACGGTCCGGGCCTGCTCGATCACCCAGGAGCGGATCTCGGTCACCGTGCCCGCGCCGAACAGGCCGCGCAGGTGCCCCATCGTGCCGATCAGCCCGATGACGAGCGGCGGCAGCGACAGCAGGGCGAAGAACGCGGCCTCGGCGGCGAGGCCGGTCACCCGGTACCGGAACGCGCCGACCGCCGTCCCCTTGACCAGGAGCCAGCAGACGCGGGCGGCCGACCGGGCGGCCGACCGGGCGCGCCCGGTCAGGTCGCGGGGCATGCTCGGGCGGGGGCCGCGCGGGCCCCGTCCGGAGTCGGAGTCCCCCGCCGAGGGGACGCCCTCGGCGTCGGAGACGGTGGTCACACCGCCCCACCGTAGAGCGTCACGCGCCCGGAACATGTCGCATCGCCCATTTCAGTGGTCCGCTCCGCGTTTCGCGCGCCGATCACCTCCCCCGTCCGATCGGCTCGCGGTGGGCGCCCTCCCCCGTCCATGCCCTTGCCCATACCCGGTTCGACGGACCGGAACGTCGGCCGGACCATGATCGTCCGCGTCCGGCCACCGGAGGCCGGCGGCCCCGGGGACGCGTCCGCGACCCGCGAACCGGGCATCGGACTTCGTGGGTGACAATGGAGACATGATCTGCCAGTCCTGCCGAGAGCGCCGCCACGGGGAGTGCCGCGGCGGATCCTGGTGCGACTGCCAGCACCTGCCCCCGTCCGCGCCGCCCGAGGGCGACCGGCGGACCGGCGCCCGGACCGGCGACGACGCCGAGCCCCGGGTGAATTGGAGACGGCAGGGATGACGAATCTCACGTGTCCGGATGCCGGACGTAACTGGACAGTGCGCGAGACGTCATGTCACAGTTCAAGCATGACTGCTGCGGACCCGTTGCTGGCCAAGCGCCGCCACGTGGACTTTCTGCGCGTCCGCAGCGCGATCTGTCGGTGACGCCCCCGACCACGCCCCTGCTCAGCGGGCCGCGTGGTGCATCGGCGTCACCTTTGACCTGATCCTGCTCAGCGTTGAGCCGGCCGTCCGAGCCTGCCGGTGCGCTACGCGTCCCTCACCACCAACAGATGAGGACGCGCGCCGTGCCACCCGCGACCAAGCGTAAGAAGGGCGAGGGCCAGTGGGCCCTCGGCTTCCGGGAACCCCTCAACAAGAACGAAGAGAACAAGAAGAACGACGACGGCCTGAACGTCCGCCGGCGCATCATCGACATCTACTCCAAGACCGGCTTCGACTCGATCGACCCCGCCGACCTGCGCGGCCGGTTCCGCTGGATGGGCCTCTACACGCAGCGCAAGCCCGGCATCGACGGCGGCAAGACGGGCGCGCTGGAGGACGAGGAGCTCGAGGACCGCTACTTCATGATGCGGGTGCGGATCGACGGCGGGCAGCTGAGCGGCCCGCAGCTCCGCACGATCTCCGACATCTCCACCCGGTACGCGCGCGGCACCGCCGACATCACCGACCGGCAGAACGTCCAGCTGCACTGGGTGCGGATCGAGGACGTCCCGGCGATCTGGGACGCCCTCGAAGCGGTCGGCCTGCACACGATGGAGGCCTGCGGCGACGTCCCGCGCACGATCATCGGCTGTCCGCTGGCCGGGATCGCGGCCGACGAGGTGATCGACGCGACGGCGAACCTGCGCGACATCCACGACCGCTACATCGGCTCCCCCGAGTTCTCCAACCTGCCACGCAAGTACAAGACGGCGCTGTCGGGGTGCACGTCGCACTGCACCGTCCACGAGATCAACGACATCGGGTTCGTGGGCGTGGTGAACGAGGAGGGCGAGACCGGCTACCAGCTGTACGTCGGCGGCGGCCTGTCCACCAACCCGATGTTCGCGCAGAGCCTCGGCGTGTTCGTCAAGCCGGAGCAGGCCACCGAGGTCTGGCACGGCGTCACCTCGATCTTCCGCGACTACGGGTACCGGCGGCTGCGCAGCCGCGCCCGCCTGAAGTTCCTCATGAAGGACTGGGGCGCAGGCAAGTTCCGCGAGGTGCTGGAGAAGGAGTACCTCGGGTACGCGCTCCCGGACGGCCCCGAGCCGGCCGCACCGCTGGCCCGCCGCGACCACGTCGGCATCCGCCCGCAGCAGGACGGGAACTTCTACGTCGGGTTCGCGCCGCGCGTGGGCCGGGTGAGCGGGGAGATGCTCGGCGTCATCGGCGACCTCGCCGAGCGCTACGGCTCCGGCCGGGTCCGGACGACCATCGAGCAGAAGATGGTCATCCTGGACGTCCCGGAGGAGAACACCGAGGCGCTCGCCGACGAGCTGGCCAAGCACGATTTGCAGGTCCGTCCGTCCACGTTCCGCCGCCAGACGATGGCGTGCACGGGCATCGAGTACTGCAAGCTCGCGATCGTCGACACCAAGCAGCGCGCGATGGACCTGGTCGACGAGCTGGAGAAGCGGCTCCCCGACTTCGACCAGCCGCTCACGATCAACGTCAACGGCTGCCCGAACGCCTGCGCCCGCATCCAGGTCGCCGACATCGGCCTCAAGGGCCAGCTGGTCGTGGACGAGAACGGCGACCAGGTCGAGGGGTTCCAGATCCACCTGGGAGGGCGGCTCGGGGCCTCGTTCGGGAAGAAGGTCCGCGGCCTGAAGACGACCTCGTCCGGGCTGACCGACTACGTCGAGAGGGTCGTCCGCAAGTTCGACGAGCAGCGCACCGAGGGCGAGACCTTCGCCGAGTGGGTGCACCGCGCCGACGACGCCGACCTCAAGTAGCGGGACGGATTCGCATGAGCGAGCGGATGGCGCCGTTCTACTGCCCCTACTGCGGCGAGGAGCACCTGGAACCGCGCGAGGAGCACGGTTCGTGGTACTGCCCTGACTGCCTCCGCCTCTTCACGTTGAAATTCCTCGGTGTCGGAGCTCCCCGCACCGCGAACTAGGAGATCTTCGGTGACTCTTCTGGAGACCGACAGACCAACCCTCGACCTCGAAGACATCGTCGAATCGGCCGCTACCGCGCTGGAGGGCGCGCCCACGCTGGAAGTCATCCGGTGGGCCGTCGCCACGTTCGGCGACCGCATCTGCCTCACCTCGTCCATGTCGGACGCGGCGCTGATCCACCTGGTGTCGAAGGTGAAGCCCGGCATCGACGTCCTGTTCGTCGACACCGGCTACCACTTCGCCGAGACGATCGGCACCCGGGACGCCGTCGAGGCCGTCTACCCGGTGAACGTCATCAACGTCACCCCGTCCCGGACGGTCGAGGAGCAGGAGGCCGCGCTCGGCCCCCGGCTGTTCGGCCGCAACCCGGACCTGTGCTGCCACCTGCGCAAGGTGGAGCCGCTCGGCCGCGCGCTGGAGGGCTACATGGCCTGGTTCAGCGGCATCCGCCGGGACGAGACCGCGAGCCGCCGCGACCGCAGGGTCGTCGAGTGGGACCGCAAGCGCGGCATGGTCAAGGTCAACCCGATCCTGGACTGGACCCAGGAGGAGATGGACGACTACATCGAGGACAACGGGGTCATCGTCAACCCGCTGCACTACGACGGCTACCCGTCCATCGGCTGCGAGCCGTGCACCCGCCCGGTCGCGCCCGGCGAGGACCCGCGCAGCGGCCGCTGGGCCGGCCTCGGCAAGACCGAATGCGGCATCCACCTGTGAGCGTTCCCATGATCGCGGTGGCGCACGGGAGCAGGGACCCCCGCGCCGCCGCGACCGTCGGGGAGCTGCTCGGCGCCGTCCGGGCGCGCCGCCCGGACGTGTCCGTGCACGCCTCGTTCCTCGACCACGCGCCGCCGACCCCGGACCAGGTGCTCGACGGCCTCGCCCGCGAGAGCAGGTCGAGCGGAGCTCGTCAGTCGATCGGTGGCGGGTGGGGGGCGGCGGGCCCTGCGGCCGTGGTGCTGCCGCTGCTGCTCACCCCCGCCTACCACAGCAAGACCGACATCCCGGGCGTCCTGAACCGGGTCCGGGCCCTGCACCCCAGGCTGCGCCTGCGCACGGCCGGGACGCTCGGCCCGCACCCGCTCCTCGTGGACGCCCTGGAGCGCCGGCTGGCCGAGGCCGGCGTTCCGCCCGGTGACCCGGACACGGCGGTCGTCCTCGTCTCGGCGGGCTCCAGCGACGCGTCCGCCAACGCCACCATCGCCCGGACGGCGCGCGAGTGGAGGTCGCGCGGATGGCGGGACGCCGTCCCGGCGTACGCGTCGGCGGCAGGCCCGAAGCCGGGCGAGGCCGTGGCGGCGCTGCTCGACGCGGGCGCCCCGCGCGTGGCCGTCGCGTCCTGCTTTCTAGCCCCCGGCCACTTCGCCGACAAGGTGCGGGAGGAGGCCCTCTCCGCCGGCGCGTCCGCGGTCTCGCCGGTGCTGGGCGCCGCCCCGGAGATCGCGGACCTGGTCGTCCGCCGCTACGACGAGGCGCTGGAGGACGTGCGCGGGGCCACCGCCGTCTAGACGTTCGGGACCCGGGCCACGGGGTATGCGGGCCGCCATGAAGCACGAGGACCCCGGCCACGAGCCCGGCGAGACCCACGACCGCGAGTTCGCCCCCGTGAACGAGGGCTCCGACGCCCGCGGCCGCACCGTGCCGGACGGCAGGACGACCAGCGGCACCGGCACGCCCGGTGTCAAGCGCGAGCACCCGGACACGCTGCCGCCGGACGAGGCGGGCGTCGAGGAGGCCGAGCGCGGCGACGACAGCCGCTGACGCTACCCGCGGTCCTTCCACCAGTCGGCGATGGCGCGGCGGACCGGCATGTGGTGCTCGTCGTCGACGATCTTGATGTCGCCCATCACGGCGGTCGCGGCGACGCGGACGACGGGCACCCGGGCGCCGGGGTGCGGGTCGCGGACGTTGACCTTCCGGTCGCCGAGGAAGTTGTGGCCGGACAGCTCGACGCTGACGCCGTCCGGGACGATGATCTTGACGTCGCCCATCACGGCGGTCGCGGTGATGAGCACCTCGCCGCTCGGGACCTGGGCGCCGCGCAGGTCGAGCTCCACGTCGCCCATCACCGACACCGCCTCCAGCGGGCCGTCGATGCGGCCGACGATGCGCTCCTTGCAGTCGCCCATCACGGCGCTGAAGCGCCGCTTGACCTGGACGGGCGCGGGGTTGGCGCCGGGGGCGCCCATGCCGGGAAGGTCGGCGGTGATGTGCTCCAGGTCGCCGCGGCTCACGGCGGCGTAGGCGGCCTCCGTGCGCTCGGTCAGCTCCTCGAAGGTGAGCCGGCCCTCCACGGAGGCGATCCGCAGCCGCTCGACGACGGCCTCCCGCTCGGCGTCGGACGCGCGGATCGCGTCGGCCGCCGCCGTGACGTCGGGGGGCTCGGAGCGGACGTCCTGCCGCCGGGCCGGCGGGCGGCCGGGGCAGGCCCGCTCGGGCTGCGGACTGGACTGGCTCATGTTTCCGAAGGTATGCCCCCGCCGCCGCGCGACAATCCGCCGGGGGGACGAGATCGCCCCACCACTTGAGGAGGATGGACGCTGGACCGCGGGCCGGGCATGATCTCACGATGCCCGAACGCGGTTCTGTATCCTGCACGACGAGGGCGTGGACATCGCGAAACGGAGGCCCCGGGGTGACGCACGAGGTGGTCAATCAGGTTCCGCCGCTCGCCGGGCACGACACGGCCGACGAGGCCGTCCTCCTGGACGGGCTGGCGCGCGAGGGCGCCGGCTGGGCCGAGCCCGAGGTGCGCGAGCTGGGCCGGCTGGCCGGCACCGAGCGCGCCCAGGAGTGGGGGCGCCTCGCGAACGAGAACCCGCCCGTCCTGCGCACCCACGACCGCTACGGGCACCGGATCGACGAGGTCGAGTTCCACCCGGCCTGGCACGAGCTGATGAACGTCGCCGTGACGCACGGGCTGCACGGTTCGGCCTGGGCCGACCCCCGCGAGGGCGCCCACGTCGCCCGCGCCGCGAAGTTCTACACCTGGCGCGTCGACGCCGGCCACGGCTGCCCGATCTCGATGACGTACGCCGCCGTTCCCGCGCTGCGCCAGTCCCCCGAACTGGCCGCCCAGTACGAGCCCCTCCTGGCCAAGCCGGAGTACGACTTCGGCCTGCGCGCCCCGCTCACCAAGGACGCGCTGCTGGCCGGCATGTCCATGACGGAGAAGCAGGGCGGCTCGGACGTCCGCGCCAACACCACGCGGGCCGCGCCCCAGCCCGACGGGACGTACCGCCTCGTCGGCCATAAGTGGTTCACCAGCGCCCCGATGTGCGACGTGTTCCTCACCCTCGCCCAGGCGCCGGGCGGCCTCACCTGCTTCCTCGTCCCGCGCGTCCTGCCGGACGGCGCCCTCAACCCGCTCCGGCTGATGCGGCTCAAGGACAAGCTCGGCAACAAGTCCAACGCGTCCTCGGAGGTGGAGTACGACGACGCGGTCGCCTGGCGGGTCGGGGACGAGGGCCGCGGCGTCCGCACCATCATCGAGATGGTCAACATGACCCGGCTCGACTGCGTGATCGGCGCCGCGTCCGGGATGCGGCTCGGCGTCACGACGGCCGCGCACCACGCCGCGCACCGCAGGGCGTTCGGGAAGTACCTGATCGACCAGCCGCTGATGCGCAACGTCCTCGCCGACCTCGCGATCGAGTCGGAGGCCGCCACGATCACGATGCTGCGGCTGGCCGGGGCCACCGACCGCTCGGTGCGCGGCGACGCGTCCGAGACCGACTTCAAGCGCCTCGGCCTCGCGGTCAGCAAGTACTGGATCTGCAAGCGCTGGCCCGCGCACGCCGCCGAGTCCCTCGAATGCCTGGGCGGCAACGGTTACGTCGAGGAGTCCGGCATGCCGCGCCTCTTCCGCGAGTCGCCCCTCAACTCCATCTGGGAGGGCTCCGGCAACGTCGCGGCGCTCGATCTCCTCCGCGCAACGCTACGCGAGCCGCAGACTCTGGAGGCGTTCTTCGGCGAGGTCGAGCTGGCCCGAGGGGCCGACAAGCGCCTCGACGCAGCCGTCCAGGACGCCAAGGACGCCTTCACCGACACGGCGACGATCGAGCTCCGCGCCCGCCGAGTAGCCGAGCGCCTGACACTCGTCCTCCAGGCATCGTTGCTGGTCAGGCACGGTCACCCGGCCGTCGCCGACGCCTTCTGCGCCACCCGCCTCGCAGGCGACTGGGGAGCCGCTTTCGGCACCCTCCCGCCGGGACTGGACCTGTCCCCCATCATCGACCGCGCCATCCCGAAAGTCGGCTGAGGCGGAGGACGATCTCCCGGACGCCAGGTGACCAGGGGCCTGGATCGTGCCGGTAGGTGTGTTCAGGGGGTGGCCGGCTTGCGGGCGGTGAGCAGACGGGTCGGGACCCACGGACTGCCCCACCACGCGCGCCAGCCGAGGCCGCGCACGTGGATGTCCTGGGCGTTCAGCCGGGCCAGCACCGCGGCGTACTCGCGAGGGGTCCGCGCCAGGTCGGCGATCAGCAGGCGGCCGCCCGGCCGCAGCACCCGGTACGCCTCGACGATCGCTTGGGCGCGGGCGTCCGCGCCGAAGATGGTGTGCACCGTCAGGCTGGACACGACCAGGTCGAAGCTCGCCTCCGCGTACGGGAGCCTGCGCAAGTCACCCCCTTGCACACGGACGCGGTCGGCGACGCCTTCGGCGCGGGCGTTGCGCAGGGTCGCCGCCGGGGTGTTGCCGGACTGGTCCCGTCCGCGCCACAGGTCCACGCCGACCGCCCGGCCCCGCGGGAGGCGCCGGGCGGCGGCCAGCAGGACGGCGCCGCGTCCGCAGCCGAGGTCGAGCAGCCGTTCGTCGCCGCGCAGGTCCAGCTCGTCCAGCACGTCCCGCCAGACCAGGAACTTGCCGCGCAGCGTGGCGTGCAGGCTCAGGGCCAGGCATCCCGCCAGCAGGGTGCCGGAGACCAGCGCGGGCAGCGCGGCGGCCGGACCGGCGGTGACCGCCATCACCAGCCCGGTCACCCAGAACCCCAGCACGACCAAGCCCACGAAGCCGAACCCGTAGGGCGCATCCATCCCGTACCGCGCTCCAGGCATCCCGCCACTCTGCCACGAACCGGCCGCTCGGGGGCCGGCCTCGACGCACTGGTCGGTGGTGGCGAGCCCGCGAACCCAACCCCGACGACGCCCGCAGCTCCCTGCTCGCCCTGACCCCCGAGGGCCGCGCCGCGGTCGAGGCCGCCTTCGTCCCCTACGCTCAGCACGTTCGCGAGCACTACCTCGACCTGCTGACCCCCGAGGAACGCGACGTCCTCATCAAGGCCTCCGAACGCGTGGTGGCCAACCTCGACCCCATGGACACCGACGACGCCTGAACCGGAGCCCGGAGCGGACCTTGTCCACCGGCGTCGTGCGGGCGCCGCGCCGTCCACGTGCGCCCGGAGCGCAGGAGAGGCGCGGGCCGGTCAGGGGTCCCGGCGCAGGGCGATGAAGGCGACGTCGTCTTCGCGGGGGCCGAACTCGGAGATCACCCGGTCGCTGAACTCCTCCAGGTCGGCGTCCACGTCGGCCGCGATGGAGGCGAGCCGCTCCAGGTTGTCGGACAGCGGGATGCCCCGGTCCTCGATCAGGCCGTCGGTGATGAGGACGACGGTGCCGCCCGGCGGCACCACGGCCTCCTCGGTCCCGACGCTCTCGACGGGGAAGCCGAGCAGGATGCCGCCGCCCTTGCCGTAGCGGGCGCCGCCCTCGTCGATGTAGAGCGGCGCCAGGTGCCCGGCGTTGGCCACGTGCAGGACGCCCGTGCGGGGATCGAGCGTCATCAGGCACATGGTGGCGGTCTCGTTGTCGTGGTACCGCTGCAGGACCCGGCTGAGGAGCCCGAGGATGGTGACGGCGTCGTGGCCTTCGTCGGCGAAGGCGCGCAGCGCGTGGCGCATCTCGGCCATCACGGTCGCCGCGTGCAGCGAGTGCCCTTGGACGTCGCCGATGGCGATGAGCACATGGTCGCCCTGGTCCAGCACCTCGTAGAAGTCGCCGCCGACTTCGGCCTGGTCGCTGGCCGGTTCGTAGCGGACCGCGAACGTCCAGCCCGGGATGGCCGGGCGGGTGGCCGGGAGCAGGCTGCGCTGCAGGGTCAGCGAGATGAGCTGCTCCTCGGTGTAGGACCGCATCGCCTCCATCGCCAGGGCCAGCGTCTGCCCGAGCTGGCGGAGCAGGTGGGCGTCGTCCTCGTCCATCGCGTCGGGTGCCTGGATCGCGATGCAGATCGGCGGGCGGCCCGTCTTCACCAGCGACATCACGAGCACGACGTCGCCTTGGGCGGCGGTGTCCGGGAGCGCCGCCCGCCACTCGTCCGCGGGGATCCGCACGACCTCGGTGCCCGTGGTGTCCCGCAGACCGGTGCATCGCGCCATCCAGTCGAACACGCCAGGGGGGAAGTCCCGGTGCCAGGGGGTGCCGTCGAGGCTCACGGTCCGCCGGGCGCGCCGGTGCGGAGGCATGATGAACACCGCCGTGGGCGTTCCGAAGATCTCGAAGGCCCCGCACGCCGCGACCTCCGCGACCCGGTCGAAGCTCTCCGCCGCGTTGATGGCGAGCGACGTCCGGGTGAACGCGGCGAGCCGTTCGGCCATCCGCTCCGCCTTCTGGCGCGCCCGGTAGTAGCGGAGGACGGCGTCGACGGTGGCGAGGAACTCGCCGGGGTCGATCGGGTCGACCATGTAGGCGTCGGCACCCCGCCGCAGGCCGCGGGTGCGGTCGGTGACGTCGACCGCCGACGCCGAGATGTGGATGACGGGCAGCGAGGCGGTCGGCGGCGCCGCCTTGATCCGTTCGCACACCTCGATCCCGCTCATGTCCGGCAGGCGCACGTCCAGGATCACCAGGTCCACCTGGTGCGCGGCGAGCTGCTCCCACGTCTCCGCCGCCGTCGAGGCCTCCACGACGGTGTGCCCGGCGCGCCGCAGCCAGCTGCCGATGATGTAGCGCTTGGTGTCGATGTCGTCGACGACCAGGGTCGTGCATCGCTCAGCGGTCATCGGCGTCCCGCCTCTCACGTGCTCTGCGCGCCCGCTGCACGGCGTCGGCCAGCATGTCGGAGCCGAGGCTGTCCCTGGCGAGTTCGGCGTCGGCCCGCCGCGGTCGTGCTCCCCGCGCCGTCATGCGGTCGATCGAGGTGAGCAGGACCACGGCGGTGCCGTCCGGCAGCTCGTCCAGCAGGGGAACGTCGCCGGTGCCGCAGAGGCGGTCGTCCAGCAGGACCAGGTCCGGCGGAGCGGAGGCGACGGCCGCCGAGGCGGCCGGGACGCCGGAGGCTTCGCTGATCCGCGCCGCCGCGTCCTGGACGAGGCCGCGCAGTATCCGCCGGGCGGCCTCCTCGCCGTCGGCGATCAGGACGTGGCCCAGCGCGAGTTCCCGCAGGGGCCGGTGGCCGGGCAGCCGCAGGGTCACCGTGGTCCCCGCCCCCAGGACGCTCTCCAGCCGCAGATCGCCGCCGAGAAGGCCGGCGAGCCGCCGCGCGTACGGCAGCCCCAGCCCGGTCCCTCCCCGGGCGTTGCCCGGCACCTGGTAGAACTCCTCGAAGACCCGCTCCTGGTCCTGCGGGGCGATGCCGACCCCGGTGTCGGACACGCTGAACTCCACATGGCCGGACGAGGCGCCGACGGTGAGCCGGACCTCGCCCTCGGGGGTGAAGGTCAGCGCGTTGGCCAGGAGGTTCCGCAGGATCCGGGTCAGCATCACGTCGTCGGTGACCAGGACCGGCGGGGCGAGCCGGTCGTCCACGGTCAGCGTGAGCGCGGCCTCCTCGGCCATCGGCGCCAGCAGCGCCGCCAGCCGCGCGAGCAGGTCCGGGACCCCCACGGGGGCGGGACGCGGTTCGAGCTTCCCGCGCTCCGCCTTGGCCGTGTCCAGCAGCTCGTTGACCAGGGAGACCAGAGTGCCGCTGGTGTCGGCGATCAGGGAGATCTGGTGCCGCTGCTCGTCGGTCAGCGGGTCGGCGGCGGGGTCCAGCAGGAGCCGCGCCAGCCCGATGACGCCGTTCACCGGGGTCCGCAGCTCGTGGCTGATCGTGGCCCAGAACCTGTTCTTGGCCTCTCCCGCCTCGCGGAGCTGGTCGGACTTCTCCTCCAGCTCGGCGTACAGCGCCACGACCCCCCGGTTGGTCTTCTCCAGCTCCTCCGACAGCTCGTTGTAGAGGGCCACCACGCCGCGGTTGGTCTCCTCCAGCTCGTCGTTCAGGACGCGCAGTTCCTCGCGCTGCGACCGCACCTCCTCCAGGGCCTGCACGAGCTCGGCGTTCTGCGTGCGCAGCTCGTCCAGGACCGAGACGGGCGCCAAGCGCCCGAGCTCCCCGCGCAGTTCCGCCACGGCGGCCTCGGAGACCGGTTCCGCGGGGGCGGGCAGGTTCTTGCGGATCCTGACCATGAGGCGGCCGTCGCCGTCCTCCTCCTCCACCAGGTCCACCAGGCGGGCGGCGGCCGCGGTCCCCGGCGTGAACCGGTCCGCGCCGGGCCGCGGCCGGAAGCTGAGCTCGACCAGCAGGCCGGGGCCCGGTCCCTGATCGAGGAAGAAGGCGACCTGCACCCGGCCGGCGTGCGCGAACAGATCCCGGCCGACCTCGCTGAGGGCGGTGGCGACCCGCACCTGGTCCTGCGGATCCAGCCCGACGGCACCCGCGACCCGCCGGCCCGCCTGCCGGACGGCGAACACGCCCTCCTCGTCCGCGATCTCGATGCGCAGCAGATCGACGATCATCGTGTCACCGGCCGTCCCGCGGGGCCACCGCGACCACGCACCGGTCGTCGTGGCGGACCCCGGCGTCGCGCATCAGGGCCGCGGCGACCAGCAGCGGATCGTGGCCGGACGGGTCGGGCTGCAGGCCGGGGTCCCACCGGTCGGTGAGCCCGTCGGAGTGCAGCACCACGGCCGCCCCGGCGGGCAGGTCGTAGACGTGCTCGCGGAAGGTCCTGGCCTGCGCCCCGGCGATGCCCGGCACGGAGATCATGCCCTGCCGGCGGCCGGAGCCGACGATCCACGCGGCGACGTTGCCCAGCCCGGCGAAACGCACCTTCCGGGCCGCCGGGTCCACGGCCGCGACGGCGACCGCGCCGCCGCGGGTCGAGGAGAGGCGCCGATGGACGTGCCGCAGGATCTCCACCGGCCGGGCCGGCAGCACCATCCGCTCCACGGCCTCGACCGCCTCCCGCGAAGCCCGCGCGGCCAGCGGCCCGTGCCCGAGGCCGTCGCAGAGCATGGCGTAGACCACCCCGTCCTCGACCCGGGCGACGTAGGCGTCCCCGCACTCCGTCTCCCCGTCGATGGCCCTGGTCAGCCCGCAGTACGGCGGCTCGGGCGCGATGACGCCGCCGGGTTGGTGGAACCGGGCGAACATGACCGTGCCGTGGCCGGGCAGCGAATGCAGGCCGATGCGGTCGGCGAGCCGGTCGATCGCTCCCAGCCCGATGCCCAGCGTGCCGCTGGTGGAGCGGCCGTCCACCCTCGAACCGCGCACGTCCGCCATGCCCGGACCCCGGTCGATGCTGAGCAGCTCCAGCTCGGCGGACCCCCCGTTGCGGGCGATCCGCGCCATCATCTCCCCCTGCCGGGCGTGCTTGATCAGGTTGGTGGCCATCTCGGTCGCGGCCAGCTGGATCTGCCCGAGCCGCTCGCCGCCGAACCCGAGCCGCTCGGCGAGCACCGTCGCCCGCCGCCGTGCGCCCGCCGCGGCGCTCACCTCCTCGACCCGCATCCACACCGCGTCCCCCACCGGGGGGCCGCCCGCGGGGCCCGCGCCGCTCAGCGCGCCCACTTGACCACCGTGACGGTGGTGCCCTGCCCGACCTCTGTCTCCAGTTCGAACTCGTCGGCCAGCTTGCGCGCGCCCGACAGGCCCAGCCCGAGGCCGCTCCCGCTCGTCCAGCCGTCGGTGAGCGCGAGGTCCAGGTCGGCGATGCCCGGCCCCCGGTCGCGGAACGTGATCCGGATGCCCGCCCGCCCGCCGGCGCTGGTGACCTTCTCGATGTTCACCGAACCGCCGCCGCCGTAGACGAGGGTGTTGCGGGCCAGTTCACTCGCCGCGGTGACGATCTTCGTCTGGTCGACCAGGGACATGCCCGCCGCGGAGGCCGCGCCGCGCACCAGTTGCCGGACCCGCACCACGTCGTCGTTGGAGCGCAGCGGTGTCTCTTCCCCGGCGCTCGTCACCGTCCGTCCAAGGAGCCGGCGCCGATGGCCGGCAACGGCGCGCCCAGCAGCCGCATGCCCTGCTCCAGATCCAGGGCGGTGCGGATACCGCCCAGCGACAGGCCCAGCTCGACGAGCGTGATCGCCACGGCCGGGCGCATGCCCACCACCACCGTCTCGGCGTCCATCAGCCGCGACATCGCGGCGATGGTGGCGAACATCCGGCCGATGAAGGAGTCCACGATGTCGACCGCGGTGATGTCGATGATCACTCCGCGCGCCCTGGTCGCGACGATGCGCTCCGCGAGGTCCTCCTGCAGGGCCAGCACGGTCTGGTCCTGCAGGTCCACCTGGATGGACACCAGCAGAACCTCACCGATCTTGAGAATCGGCACCCGCTCCATCAGGCGAGCTCCCCGCCGTCGACGACACGGATGCCCTTGCGGTCCAGCGCGTACTCCAGCGCGTCGGCGAGCGTGGCCTTGGTGACGATGTCGCCGAACTCGATGCCCAGCGCCACGATCGTCTGCGCGATCTGCGGGCGGATGCCCGACACCACGCAGTGGGTGCCCATCAGGCGCGCGGCCATCACCGTCTTCAGCAGGTGCTGCGCGACCTCGGTGTCCACGGCGGGCACCCCGGTGATGTCGATGACCGCGTACTGCGAGCCGGTGTCGACCAGCATCTGCAGCAGCGTCTCCATCACCACCTGGGTCCGGGCGGAGTCCAGGGTCCCGACCAGGGGGACGCCGAGGACGCCGTCCCACAGCTTCACCACCGGCGTGGAGAGCTCCAGCAGCTGCTCGGCCTGGTCGGCGATCACCTGCTCGCGCGTGGCGGCGTAGGTCTCGAAGGTCAGCAGCCCCAGATCGTCGATGAACGACGAGAACCTGATGAACTCGCCGTAGACGGCGGCGTCCCCACCGGCCTCGACGCGCTCGTGCACGGCCTGCTTCAGGGAGAAGACGCTGATCGCGGTCTCCCTCGGGCTGAAGCCCTGCCGGGCCCGGTTGCGCGACATCTCGGCCAGGGCCGCGTGCAGCTCTCCCTCGCCCGATCCGTCTCCGTCACCGACGGCCGCTTCGACCAGCCCGTAGAGTTCGGTCAGCTCCGTACGGAGCTCGCGCTCGGTGATCCTGCCGCGGACGCCCTCGGTGGCCAGTTCGACCCAGCGGTCGAGCACGGCCTCCCGCTCCGACTCCAGCAGTCCGGCCACGTGCTCTACCAACTCACCATTCACCCAGGGCGCTCCCATCGCTGCTTCATCTGGATCATCTGGACTAAGCGGACTTGTGCACAGTACCTGCTAGTAGCGATGTTTGCTAAGCGGCAAGTATCCGCGGGCCCCGCACATGAACGCAGCGCATTCCATTGGTCGCGCCCCGATGTGGTAGGCGCCATGACCATGCGGCCTGGATCACAGAATCGACCGGATCGTCGCGCAGGCGAAAGTGACGCGGGCCGCCTCTGGCGTTATGAGTGCTGCGCCAGGACGTACTCGGCGATCTGGGCGTGGGTGGCGTACCAGACGCCCTGCTGCGCGTCGATGTGCTCCAGCAGCACGGTCATGCGGGAGCGGTGGCCGATGACCTGCGGGTGCATGGTGAGCTGGAAGAGCCCGCCCTCCTCCAGCGCGGCGTCGAACTCGTCGCGCCAGATCCCGGCCACGTCCCGCGGCGGCGGGCACGCCCGCAGCGTGCCGCCGAACTCCAGCAGCAGGTAGGGCACGTCGTCCCTGATCCACTCGACCGGGATCTCCACGACGCCGGTCGGCTCGCCGTCGGCCAGCAGCTCGTACGGCTCGTCGTCGGCCATGAGGGACGAGTCGTAGAGCAGGCCCAGCTCGCGCGTTATGGCCAGGGTGTGGTCGGAGAAGTCCCACGCCGGAGTGCGGATGCCCGACCGGGCGGGTGCCCGCCAGCCTCTCCAGCGTGTCGGCGGACCGCAGGGCCAGGTCGCGCTCATCGGCCGGATCCAGCGTCGTGTTGCTCTCGTGGATCCAGCCGTGCATGCCGATCTCGTGGCCGGCGGCGACGTAGTCGCGCACCTCCTCCGGGTGCAGCAGCGCCGAGACCGCCGGCACGAAGAACGAGGCCGGGACGCCGAAGCGCTCCAGGAGGCGAAGCACCCGTCGGGCGCCGACGCGGGAGCCGTACTCGCCCTGCGCGAGTGCGCCGGGCCCGGTCTCGCCGACGCGCAGGAAGCTCGTCTCATGGTCGCAGTCGAAGGAGAGCGCGACCGCGACGCGGGCGCCTCCCGGCCAGGACGCGGGATGCAGGGAGCGACCGGCGCGGACGCGCGCCACGTGACCGCGCCAGGTCCGCTCGAGCCACTGCCAGGGCTGTGGCTCGGTCATGTGAGGTTCTCCGTTCCGGAGGGACGGGACAGGGTCCGGGCAGTGCGGGTCACGCGCGGTCGCGGCCCGAGTCGGGCAGCGCCTCCGCGAGCTGCTGGCGCGAGGAGATGGAGAGTTTGGCGAACACCTTGCCCAGGTGGTACTCGACGGTGCGCGGGCTGAGGAAGAGCTGGGCTCCGATCTCCGGGTTCGACAGGCCCTCCCGAGCGAGGCGGGCGATCTGGCCCTCCTGGGGGGTCAGGCCGCTGCCGGGCGCGCCCTCGGCGCGCTTGCGGACGGTCTCGCCGGTGGCCATGAGCTCGCGTTGCGCCCGCTGGGCGAAATCCGCGGCGCCGAAACCGTCCAGCATCTCGTAGGCGGTGCGCAGGTGCTCGCGCGCGTCAAGGCGCCGGTTCTGGCGGCGCAGCCATTCGCCGTACACCAGATGGGTGCGGGCGACGTAGACGGCGACGCTGCTGCGCCGGAGACGCTCGATGGCCTCGCGGTACAGCGCTTCGGCCTCCTCGCCGTCGGACAGCAGCGCCTTCGACCGGGCGAGAACGCCGAGGGCCCAGTCGGTGCCGGCGGCGTCGCACCGTTCTTCAAGCCGCCGCAGCGCGCTCGCGGCCGCTCCGGGCGCGCGGCTGTAGGCGGCCGCCTCGACCAGTTCGATGAGGGCGAACCCGGTGGCCCCCAGATCCTCGTGCGCGCAGGCCCGTTCCGCGTAGTCCAGGGCCTCCTGGTACCGGCCGAGGGCGTTGTGCACCAACGCGCCCATGTAGAGGCACTGGCTGACCGCCCGCCCCTCGCCCCAGGTGCCCGCCGCCGCGGCGGCGGCCTCTATCAGCGCGGGCGCGTCGGGCCCTCCGCGCCAGGCCCGCAGCAGGGTGATGGCGAAGCCGAAGTAGGAATTGCCGGTCACCTTCAAGATCGCGTCGGACTCCTCGACCAGCGTGGCCGCCGCGTCGAACTGGCCCGCGTAGACGTGGACGGCGGCGCGGTAGGTGAGGGCCTGGGGGAGGAAGTGGAGCGCTCCCGCCTCACGCGCCGCCTGGACCGCGTACTCGGCCAGCTCCCGCAGGGTTCCGTCGTCCCACAGGTCCGCGGCCACCGGGTAGGTCAGCCAGAGCCAGCGCATGTTGTCGTCGGGGTTGCCGCGGGCCTCCTGCCGGAACTCCCGCAGGATGCTCTTCAGCCGCGGCGCACCCTGGCCGAGGCCCTCGGTGAACCGTGCCACCAGCCCGTCGAGCAGCGCGTCGACCGGCCTCGCCGGCGAGGGCCCGGCGGGCGCGGTGCGGGCGGCCTCCGCCACCGTCCGCAGAAGGCCGGGCGGGCCCTGCCTGCCGGCGAAGACGGCCGACCCCAGGGCGTCGATATAGGCCTCGCGCGCCTGTCCCGCGTCGACGCCGGCCAGCCGGCCGGCCGCCTCCAGCAGCGCCTCCAGGGCCTCACCGCCGCGCTTGCGCGCGAGGATGACCTGGGCCCGCAGCCAGGCCACCTGCGCGCCCTGCAGTTCCGTCAACGGGCCCAGCTCCGCTGAGACGAGCAGCTCCAGCGCCATGTCCGGGGCGCCGGCGTCGAAGGCGGCCTGCGCGGCGGCCAGCGCCCGCGCCCCGCGCCTGGCCGGATCGGGCGTCAGATCCGTCGCGCGCCGCAGGAACGCCGCCGCCGCCGCGATGCCGCCGCGCACCTGGGCCCGGCCGGCCAGCCGCTCCAGCTCGCCGGCCACGGACTCGTCGGCCTCCAGCGCCGCGTGCGCGCGATGCCAGGCCCGGCGCTCGGGGTCCGATACGGGATCGGTCGCCTCCGCCAGCGCGCCGTGCGCCTCCCGCCGCTCCGCCGAGGACGCGGCCGAGTACACCGCCGACCGCACCAGCGGATGCCGGAACCGCAGCCACGTCCCGATCTCCAGCAGCCCATCGGCCTCAGCGGGCCGCACCGCGGTGGCCGGGACCCCGAGATGCTCGGCCGCGCAGCGGATCAGCTCGGGGTCGCCGGTCGGCTCGGCCGCCGCGACCAGCATGAACGACCGGGTCTCGGCGGGCAGCTCGACCAGCCGCCGGCGGAAGCCCTCCTCGACCCGCGCCGGGACCGCCTGGGCCTCCACCAGCCCGAATCCGCCCGCCAGCTGCGCGGGGCTCAGCCCGCGCGGCAGTTCCATCAGTGCCAGCGGGTTCCCGTCCGTCTCGGCCAGGATCCGGTCCCTGATCCGTTCGTCCAGCGGAAAGCGGACCACCGAGCGCAGCAGCGCCTGCGCGTCCCGCTTGGCGAGACCGCGCACCTCCAGATCCCCCAGTCCGTGGAAGTGGCTGCCCGGCTCGCGTGCCGCGAAGATCAGCCCCACCGGCTCGGCCAGCAGCCGCCGGGCGACGAACGCCAGCACCTGGGCGGACGACTGGTCCAGCCACTGCGCGTCGTCGATCACGCAGAGCAGGGCGCGTTCCTCCGCCGCGTCCGCCAGCAGGGTCAGCACGGCCAGCCCGATCATGAACCGGTCGGGCGCGTCTCCCCCGCGCAGCCCGAACGCGACCGCGAGCGCGTCGCGCTGCGGGCCGGGCAGCGTGTCGATCCGGTCCAGCAGCGGCGCGAGCAGAAGGTGCAGGCCGGCGAACGCCAGCTCCATCTCCGACTCCGCCACCACGGTGCGGACCACCCGCATGTCGGCCGCCCGCCCCACGGTGTGATGGAGCAGGGCCGACTTGCCCACGCCCGCCTCTCCGCGGAGCACCAGGGCGCGCCCGCGCCCGGAGCGCACATCCCCCAGCAGACCGTCCAGCTCGGCACGTTCTCGATGCCGGTCCAGCAGCGGCGTGCGCCCGGACAGAGTCCCCGTCCCCATGCCCCTTCGAAGCTCCCGTTCAGCGCCAATCCGCCGGCGCGGCCAAGTCAGCAGCCATCGGGCGCTTCGCCAGGATGCCATTTCCGTCTGACCTGGATCAAGACCCGCCCGATGGCCCCCAACTGTATCGATATGAGGGTTCTCGTCCCCGCCGCGACCCCGCCGGCGGCGCGCACCGGTCGCCCTCCGGCAGGCCGCTGTGCGACGGCGCTCGTCGGGAGATCGGCTTCCGTGCGGGGACGCCGGCCACGGTCATACACTCCGCGGAAGGAAGCGTATGAGCAACGTATTGGCCGGGAAGGTCGTCCTCGTCACCGGAGCATCGTCAGGCATCGGGGGAGGCCACCGCGCTGGCCCTCTCGGAGGCGGGGGCGAGCGTCGCCGCCGGGGCCCGGCGGACCGGCCG
Organism: Actinomadura monticuli; assembly: GCF_041463655.1. Lineage (NCBI taxonomy): Bacteria > Bacillati > Actinomycetota > Actinomycetes > Streptosporangiales > Thermomonosporaceae > Actinomadura > Actinomadura monticuli. The sequence goes on along the minus strand of NZ_JAXCEI010000003.1, from coordinate 314,156 downwards.
TTTGGAGGCGCTGGCGCGCAAGGCGCCCGGCAAGGTGCTGCCTCTGGAACTGGACGTGGCCGACCCGGAGGCGGTGCGAGCGTCGGTCGCCGCGACCGTCGAGCGGTTCGGCGCCCTCGACGTCCTCGTGAACAACGCCGGGGTGATGCTCAGCGGCCCCATCGACGGTGCGGACACCGCGGAATGGACGCGCATGGTCGAGACCAACCTGCTCGGGTCGATGCACATGGTCCACTCGGCGTTGCCGCACCTGCTCGAGAGCAAGGGAACCGTGGTGCAGGTCTCCTCGTCCTCGGGACGGATCGCGTCGGCCAACAGCGGTGTCTACGCCGCGACGAAGTTCGGCATCGCGGCCTTTTCCGAGTCGCTGCGGCAGGAGGTCACCACCCGGGGGGTGCGGGTCGTGGTCGTCGAGCCGGGTTTCGTCGACACCGAACTGGCCGACCAGATCCCTTAGGCGGGCCGCACCGGCCCCGGGTACGAGGGGTGTGGTGTCCCAGGCACGCCGGAATGCCGGAACCGTTTCGAGAGAACGGTTCCGGCATTCCGGCGTCCGGTCCGTCAGTCGAAGGTGCCGCCGCACTCCAGGTAGACGCGGGCGAGTTCCACACGCGAATTCACGCCGAGTTTGCGGAAACATGCATGACGTGCGTGCCGACCGTGGCGGGCGACAGGAAGAGCCTTTCGGCGGCCTGGCGGTTGGTCGCCCCCTCGGCCACGAGTGAGGCGACCCGCTGCTCGGCGGGGGTGAGCGCTTCGCGGCCCTGCGCCGTTCCGCGTCGGTTCGCCCGCGGCCGGTGTCCGGCGGCGTCCAGCCTGCGCCGCACCCTTGCCGCCTCGTTCCCGGCGCCCGTTCGCGTGTAGAGGCTCTCGGCCCGGGTGAGGTGACCGACGCCGGCGTCGCGGTCGGACGCGAGGAGCAGTCTGCCGGCGTCCTCCAAGGCGGAGGCCAGCGGCAGAGGGCGGGATCCTCCCGCGAGGATTCCGGCGGCTCGGAGGATCGCCCGCGCGTCGCCGTCCAGCAGACCGCGTGCGTGCGCCGCCATCGCGGCGAAGAACGGTACGCCGGGATTGAGGGCGGCCCTGCGCTCGGCCTCGGCGACCGCGGCGGAGGCGGCCTCGGCCCGGCCGCCGCGCGACGCCGTCCGGACGAACCACGGATCATCCGCCCGCGCCGTGCCGAACCGCGAAGGGACACCTCATGTCACGTGTATGGCTGATCACCGGGGGATCGGACGGGCTGGGACGGGCCCTCGCCGAGACCGTGCTGGCCGCCGGCGACCGCGTCGTCGCCACCGCCCGGCGGCCCGACCGCCTGGACGACCTGCGCGCCGAGTACGGGGAGCGGTTCAGGCGGATGGCGCTCGACGTCGCCGACGAGCATTCCGCGCAAACGTCGGTGCTCCTGGCGATGAGGGCGTTCGGCCGGCTGGACGTCGCGGTCCCCACCGGCGGCCACGCCGGGATCGCGGCCGTGGAGGACGTCACCGACCATGCCCTGCGCACCCAGATGGAGGCCAACTTCTTCGGCGTGGTCAACGTCGTCAGGGCCGTACTGCCGGTCATGCGCCGCCAGGGGGCCGGTCACGTCGTCCCGGTCGCGTCGCTGGGCGGGCGGACCTCGACGCCGGGCCTCGCGGCCTACCAGAGCGCGAGGTGGGCGGTCGAGGGCTTCGCCGGGGTCCTGGCCGAAGAGGTCGCCCCGTTCGGCATCAAGGTGAGCGTCGTCGACCCTGGTGAGCCGCACACCGGCTGGACGGGCGCCCGGATGACGGCTCCCCCGGTCAGCGAGCCGTACCTGCCGACCGTCGGCGCCCTGGCCGGGACGGTCCGGGAGCGGCGCGTCCGGGCGCCGGGCGACCCGGCCGAGGCCGCCGCCGCCATCCTCGGCCTGACCCGCCTGAGGAACCCGCCGCCGCGGCTCGTGCTCGGGACCGTGACCGCCGCCGCTGCATGAAGCCGGCCGAGCGGCGAGACCGCGACGGGAGCGCCCACCCCGGTCGTCGGGGTGGGCGCTTTTCGATGCCGGTCAGGGCCGCCTTTATCGCTCGGCGACCAGTGTGGCAGGACAAGGCGGGGATATCGCTCCAGCCCACCAGATCCATCAGGCGTATCAAGTGCGGCGCGACCGAGTTCAGCACGAGCCGCCGGTCCTGCAGCCCCAGCCGGCACGCCGCGGCGGCCAGCGCCCGCAGCCCACCGACATCGATGAAGTCCAGCCCTTGGACGTCCACCCGCACGTCCCCGGCACCGCGCTCGACCATCGTCGCCAGTGTCGTGGCGAAGACCTCCGAGGTGGACAGGTCCACCTCTCCCTCCACCCTCAGCCACGCCGGGTCGAAGGTGCCCTCCATCCGCAGCAGTGACGTGCGCACCGCCACGCCCTGACCGCCCGTCCGCTCGGCAATGTGATGCACCATCTCGCGCCCCCTAGATCGGCTCATGATGAGCACAATGCCGCTACATCGGGAGTGGGCACATCACACAAACCAATGAACCCTCTACTGCGGGAGCCACTGGGCGAGCCGAACCGGATGGCCGCCATCCAGCGGACGGGCTCCGTCCCATTTCCATAAATCTCGGAGTGCTATTCGAGCCTCGTGCGACTGCTCGCCCCCGCGACCGTGGGCGCCGCCTGCCGTCAGGAAGGGGCGGCCGCACGCCGCTGCTTGACGAAGCTGCCCCTGCAGTGCGTGCAGCAGAATCTGAAGACCTCACCGTCCAACTCCACGGTGATCGGGCTGTCCGCCGGGACGACCGCGCCGCACGCGGGATCGATGGCCATTCCCGGCGGCGCTTCGGCTGTCCCTGTCTTCGCCTGCTCCATCATTTCCTGGAAGTCGGCGGTTCGACGCACCCGTCCGTCCAGGCCGTAACCGCCCTCGGGGACGCCGAACACATGCACCAGCACCTGCGGCTCACGCGGCCGGCCGTCGAATGTCGACGCCGTGTCCACCAGCTCTTGCGTGGCTCTCGCGATGAGGTGTTCGCTCATCTCCTTCGCCCACGCGCCCACGTGGATCCTCACCACGCAGCACGCTGGGGCTTTGTCGCCTGGCGCATCGCCACCCGTGATCCAGATGTCCGGTTGACGGACGATGACGTGCGTGAGGGAGCCGAACCACGCGAGCACTCCCGGATCTGTGCGGGGAACGCCCTCCCCGCCGAGAAGGAGCCGCTCAGCCGTGAGAGAGGAGGCCAGGGCGCGGCATTCGGCTTCCGTGAAGGCTTCCTTGGGGACGAGGAGTTCGACGAACAGCATCTCTGCACCCGCTTTCTCTTGTCACCATGGCACGTAGGAGTACCGTGTACGCCTATGGTGAACGTACACTACCCCCGTAGGGTTCAAAAGCCCAGTGACTGCTCGACATCGCCTCGGTCCTCGGGGCCGATGCGATCGGCGGTCAGCTCAGCTTGGCCGCCTTGCGCAGCAGCACCGAGCGTTCGGCCTGGTTGGTGCACAGCCGGGCCGCCAGCTCCAGCTCGGCACGTGCTTCGGATCGCCGTCCGAGCCGGGCGAGCAGCTCACCGCGCACGGTCGGGATCAGATGCGAACCAGAGAGCCGGTCCGAGGCGACAAGCTCGTCCACGAGGGCCAGGGCTTCCGCCGGGCCCGAGGCCATGGCGACGGCGACGGCCCGGTTGAGCTCGACCACCGGCGAGGGCGCGACCCGGCCGAGGGCCTCGTAGAGCAGCACGATCTGGTCCCAGTCGGTCTCCTCGACCGAGGGCGCCGACGCGTGGACGGCGGCGATCGCGGCCTGCAGGCCGTAGGGGCCGAGGCCACGGGTCGACGCCTTGGCCAGAGCCGCCAGCCCACGGCGGATCGCCGAGATGTCCCACAGCCGCCGGTCCTGCTCGTCGAGCAGGACCGGCGAACCGTCCGGGCCGGTCCGGGCCGGGAAGCGCGCGGCCGTCAGCTCGCACAGCGCGAGCAGGCCGTGCACTTCCGGCTCGTTCGGTTGGAGCGCGGCCAGCGTGCGGGCCAGCCGGATCGCCTCGTACGCGACGCCGGGGCGCAGCAGCCGGTCGCCCGATGTGGCCGTCGACCCCTCCGTGAAGATCACGTACAGGACGCTGAGCACGCCGCCCAGCCGTTCCCGCCGCTCGCCGGCCGGCGGCAACTCGAACGGCACCCCGGCCGCCGCGATCGTCTTCTTGCCCCGGGTGATGCGGGCCTGCACGGTCGGCACCGGTACGAGGAACGCGCGGGCGATCTCCTCGCTGGACAGGCCGCCGACCACGCGCAGGGCCAGCGCCACCCGGGCCTCGGGGGCGAGCACCGGGTGGCAGCTGATGAACATCAGCGCGAGCACGTCGTCATCGATCTTGTCGGGATCGCCCTCCCCGTCGACCGGCCGGTCGGCCGCCAGGTCGGCCGCCAGCAGGGCGTACCGGTCCCGCAGGACGTTCCGCCGGCGGATCGCGTCGATCGCCCGCCGCCGCGCCGCGGCCATCAGCCAGCCGGCCGGATTCGCCGGGGAGTCGAGCGGCCACGACACCAGCGCCTCGGCCACCGCCTCCTGGGCCGCGTCCTCGGCCAGCTCGAAGTCGCCGGTGAACCGGGTCAGCGCGGCGACGATCCGCGCCGACTCGATCCGCCAGACGGCCTCGACATCGGGTGCGCCCGTCACAAGATGATCAACCGTCGGCCTGCGGGACCTCGTCGCTCCCGGGCACCCGCCGGACCTCGATCTTGGCCCCGGGGGCCGCCGGGACCCGCTTGGCCCACTCGACCGCCTCCTCTTTCGAGGCGACGTCGAGCAGGAAGAAGCCCCCGAACAGTTCCCTGGTCTCGCCGTACGGGCCGTCCGTGACCACCGGGGCCTCGCCGCTGAAATCGACCACGACGCCCTGGCGCGGATCGTCCAGCCCTTCCGCCGCCAGCAGGACACCGGCCTTGACCATGTCCTCGATGAACCGGCGCGTCGCGGTCATCATCTCCTCGATGCCGGCCAGCATGGCCGCGTTCGACTCGTCGGTGCCCCGCATGATCAGCAGGTACTTCGACATCGTGTTCTCCTCGTCCGGAGGGGCCGCCTCTCGACCCCGGCACCTACACGTCGAACGAGCGGCCCGCAGATCGACACGCGCCCGCAGAAATCTCGCGCCACACCCAGTCGGAATTCACCTTCAACGGCGACATCACCGAGACCGCACCGAATCCAGCCGCCCCATCAAAGCCAGGACCCGCCGGGCAGCCACCGTCACCTGAGCAATCGGAACGTTATCGCCACGGGTCGAGCGGGCAAGCGCGGAACCGCGCGCAACCACGCATGGACGATCGGGCAGCCGTCGGGATGTTGGGCCTTGACGGATCTTCGGAGGATGCTCAGACTCCTGCATGGGAGCGCTCCCACACCTGCCCACTCGTCCGGCATGACCGGGTGAAGCGGCGGTTCTCGTGGGTGCGCCTCCCCCACCACCCCGAGATTCTGGAGTACCGGATGAGACGACGCATCGGGATCCTCGCCGCCGCCGCGACGGGCATCGTCGCGCTCCTCGCCCCGCCGGCGCAGGCGTTGGGGCACGACGATCCGCTGGCCGGGAAGGCCAGGTTCTATGTCGAGCCCACGACCAACGCCGGGCGGCAGGCCGACGTCTGGGCGGCCGCGGGGCGCGACGCCGACGCGGCGCACATGCGGGCCCTGTCCAAGGTCTCGCAGGCGATCTGGTTCACCGGCGGCACCCCGGCCGAGGTGCGGACGGCGGTGCGGCGGACGATGGCCGGAGCCGCCAAGCAGCACGCCGTCCCGGTGCTGGTGGCGTACTACGTGCCGGGCCGGGACTGCTCGCAGTACTCCGCGGGCGGCGCTCCGACCGAGGCCGCCTACCGCGCCTGGATCGACGCCTTCGCCAAGGGGATCGGCGGCGGCCGCGCCGTGGTGATCGTCGAGCCCGACGGGCTGGCGCTGCTGTCCAGCGAGCCGTGGTGCAACGAGGGCGGCGGCGGCACCACCGGAACGCCGGAGGACCCCGCCCGGGTCGACGAGCGCTTCCGCGAGATCAACCACGCGATCAGCGTCCTGCAGCGGCTGCCGCGCACCGGCGTCTACGTGGACTCCGGGCACTCGGACTGGCAGCAGCTCAACGACTACGACGCCGGATACGGCGAACCGCGCGCCCAGCTCGGCATGGCCAGCCGCCTGCTCAAGGGCGGCATCGCCAAGGCCGACGGCTTCGCGCTGAACGTCTCCAACTACCGCAGCACCGACGAGCTGGCCTCGTACGGCACCAGGCTGTCCAAGTGCCTGCGCTTCCGCCAGGAGACGGGCGCGACCAGCTGCTCCGACACCGACCTGGCCGCCACCCCGGACGACCCGCGCCGGCTCGCACACTTCGTCCTGGACACCAGCCGCAACGGCCAGGGACCGTGGACGCCTCCGGCGGACGAGTACAGCGACCCCCAGGTCTGGTGCAACCCGCCGGGCCGCGGCCTGGGTGCCCGGCCCTCGACCCGCACCGGTGATCCCCTGGTCGACGCCTTTCTCTGGATCAAGCGTCCCGGCGAATCCGACGGCCAGTGCACCCGCGGCACCGCCGGCCCGGAGGATCCCGAGTACGGCGTGGTCGATCCGGCGGCCGGCGCCTGGTGGCCCGAGTACGCCCTGGGTCTCTCCCAGCGAGCCGTGCCTCCCCTCCGCTGACCGGGCCGAACCGGACGCGGATGCCCCTCGCCCGAGATCGCGGACCGAACTCGGGGCCTCCGCGTTGTCCCGTGTCGCGGTGACGCGTCACGCGGCAGGTCGTGAGGATATAGCCATGAGTTCACCGCAGTTCCTCACCGCACCGGATCCGGGCCGTACGCAGCCGAAGGCGGGCCGGTGAATACCGCTGGAGCGGGGTCCGGCCCGCTTATCGCCGGGCGACGCTGGGGCCACCCCGGATCACCGCTACCTGATCTCGGCATGGGGACGCCGCCCCGGATAGCCGCCTCTCACGCCACGACTCGCGCCGCCCCGCCGATGGGCGTGTATCCGGCAGGACGTGATGGGTCGCGAGCGGGCGAGGTTGTCCCGGCTGAAAAGCGTGAGGGGATGCTCGGGCCCGAGGATGCTGCTGGAGTCCTCAACGCCAGCCGAGTTCGGGGGCCACGTGGGTCAGGACGTTCTCCAGGACGTGCGCGTTGTAGTCCACGCCGAGCTGGTTGGGGACGGTGAGCAGCAGTGTGTCCGCGGCCTGAATGGCCTCGTCGCCGGCGAGTTGCTTGACCAGCGCGTCGGGCTCGGCCGCGTACGAGCGTCCGAAGATCGCCCTGGTCTTCTCGTCGATCATTCCGATGTGGTCGTCCGAGTCGGCGTCCCGGCCGAAGTAGGCGCGGTCCAGATCGCTGGTCAGCGCGAAAATGCTGCGGCTGACCGACACACGCGGCTCGTGCGGGTGTCCGGCGTCCTCCCACGCCTGCCGGTAGGCCTCGATCTGCTTGCGCTGCTGGACGTGCAGCGGCTCGCCGCTCTCATCGTTCTTGAGGGTGGAGCTTTGCAGATTCATGCCCAGCTCGGCCGCCCACACACTGGTGGCGTTGGAGCCGGAGCCCCACCAGATACGGTCGCGCAGCCCCTCGGAATGCGGTTCGATGCGCAGCAGCCCGGGTGGATTGGGGAACATCGGCCGCGGATTCGGCTGCGCGAAGCCTCGGCCTTGCAGCACCGTGAGCAGCACCTCCGTGTGCTTGCGCGCCATGTCGGCATCGGTGTCGCCTTCGGGCGGCTCGTACCCGAAGTACCGCCATCCGTGGACGACCTGTTCCGGAGATCCACGGCTGATGCCGAGTTGCAGCCGTCCACCGGAGATCAGGTCGGCGGCCCCGGCGTCTTCGGCGAAGTACATCGGGTTCTCGTAACGCATATCGATCACGCCGGTGCCGATCTCGATGCGCGAGGTCTTGGCGCCGATCGCGGAGAGCAGCGGAAACGGGGAAGCCAGCTGCCTGGCGAAATGGTGCACCCGGAAATAGGCGCCGTCGGCGCCCAGCTCCTCCGCGGCCACGGCGAGATCGATCGACTGCAGCAGTGCGTCCGCCGCCGACCGGGTCCGCGAGCCCGCGCCGTCGCTCCAGTGACCGAACGAGAGAAAACCGATCTTCTTCACACCGACACAACCACCCCAGCGCCTGCGAGATTCCAGATCGGCTCACCACGCGGCTGCGGATGGCGGCATCCGCGGGGTATCGGGCAGCGGGGAACAGTGGTATCGATGGCGAGCATGAGCGAGACGCCCATCCCCTACGCCGGCGGCCACAGCGGCCCCACGCGGGTCCTGCGGCTCCGCACGCGCCGCGGGGTGGTCGCCAAGGCGGGCGTCACCGTCGGTATCGACGGTGCCCACTACCACCAGCGCTGGGGGCGGGCGGCCTTTGAGATCCCGGCGGACAAGCCGGTGCACATCGCCGTGTCGCAGGGCGGCGGTCAGGTCGGCGTCGCCACCACGGTCCTCTCCCCCGAGCAGCCATCCGAGTTGGAGTACCGCGGCCCTGCGGCCCTGTAGCTCGCAGGTGCCATCGGGGCTCCCGGCACCGTGAAGCAGCGCGGCTGCCTGCTCCAACTGACGATCCTCGCGCTCGTGCCCCTCCTGGCGCTGGCACTAGTGATCATGATCGTGTTCCTCGGCGGCTGAGCTGCCGCGCAGTTCACCCAGCACCCCGCACTGGCCGAGCGAATAGCCGCCATCCACGCGAACCGGTCTCCCCGCGCAGTCAAAGCACTCCGTGTCGCAGGACGGTGCACGCTCACGCACCGCTGGCGGCTGCGCCCCTGGACTCGACGACGCTCCCGGCCGGGTGAGCCGCCGTTTTGCGGAGCGGCCCGCCGACGATGGGCCACCCCGCCACCACCGGAAGGTCGTCCGCAAGGACGGCCGCATCCACAAGACCACCCCGTACCGACCGTCGCCTTACCGAAAATAGCCGGTGGCGGGTATTATCTTGTTTCCATCGAAAACGAGGGCTCATAACGACCTCGTCGGCGCCGAGCGAGAAACTGGGAACGCGATGCCCCGCCCTCCAGGCCATGGCCCGGGATATGAGATCAAACGCCAGGAGATCATCGACCGGGCCGCCGAACTGTTCGCCCGCAAGGGGTACGCGGCGACGGGGATCAACGAGATCGGCGGGGCCGCCGGGCTCACCAAGGGCGCCCTCTATTACTACATCGGCTCGAAGGAGAACCTGCTGGTCGAGATCCAGTCCCGGGTGATGCGGCCGCTGCTGCGGACGGCGCGGCGGATCGCCCGGCTGGAGGTGGACCCGGTGCTGCGGCTCCGGCTGCTGTCGGAGGCGCTGCTGTCCATCATCCTGCGCCGGCTCGACCATATCTGGGTCTACGAGCACGACTACCGGATGCTGGGCGGGGACAACAGGACCAGGCTGCTGCGGCAGCGCGGCGAGTTCGAGGGGATCATTTCCAATCTGCTGGCCGAGGCCATGGACTCCGGAGAATTCCGGGAGATGAACCCGCGGCTGGCGATGCTGCAATTTCTCAATATGCACAACCACACCTACCAATGGGTCAGGCCCGATGGCAGGTGGGATGCGGGGTATTTGTCGCGCGAGTACTGCGCGACGTTGTTCACCGGGTTCCGTGCCGCGCCCGGCCCGGTGGACGATCTGGAGGAGCGGGTCCTGAAGTTCCGCGAGCAGCACCCGGAGATCGTGCTGGATCCGCTGGAGGGCGGGGAGACGGAGGCATGACGCCTCAGACGGCTGCGACCTGGCGCAGGGTCTCGGCGATGGCGGCGGCGTCCGGCAGCCAGAGACGTTCGAGAGACGGCGCGTAGGGGGCGGGCATCGGCGGCGGGGCGACCCGGACGACCGGTGCGTCCAGATGCCAGAAGCCCTCGTTCGCCGCCATCGCCGCGAGTTCCGCGCCGACCCCGAAGTCCCGCACGGCCTCATGGGCGATGACCAGGCGGTTGGTCTTGGCGAGCGAGGTCAGCACCGTCTCGCGGTCGAGGGGCGCGATGGTGCGCAGGTCGATGACCTCGACGCCGACGCCCTCGGCGGCGAGGGCGTCGGCGGCGGCGAGGCAGTCGTGCACCATCCGCGAGTAGGAGACCAGCGTCACATCGTGTCCCTCCCGGACCACCTTCGCCTTCCCGATGGGGACGAGGTGGTCCGCGGGCGGTCGCGGCCCCTTGCTCCCGTACTGGAGCCGGTTCTCCACGAAGACGACGGGGTTCGGGTCGCGGACGGCGGCGCGGAGCAGGCCGTAGGTGTCGGCCGGGGTCGACGGCATCACGACGGTGAGGCCGGGAACGTGCGCGAGGAGGGCCTCCAGGCTCTGCGAGTGCTGGCTGCCGGAGGAGCGTCCGGCGCCGAACTGGGTGCGGACGACGAGCGGCAGGCTCGCCCGGCCGCCGGTCATGAACCGCAGCTTGGCGGCCTGGTTGAGGAGCTGGTCGAAGCAGACGCCGATGAAGTCCATGTACATGATCTCGACGATGGGCCGCATGCCGGCCATCGCGGCGCCGACCGCCGTCCCGACGATCGCGGTCTCGGAGATCGGCATGTCCCGCACGCGGCCGGGGAAGCGTTCCGCGAGCCCGCGCGTCAGCCCGAAGACGTTGCCGCCGGCGCCGACGTCGATGCCGGCGACGAACACGTCGGGGTCGGCGGCCAGCTCGTGTTCGAGGGCGGACTTGACGGCGTCCATCATGCGGAACCTCTCGCCGGTCGCCGGCGGCGGCTCGGGCAGGGCCGGACGGGGCGCCGAGACGTGGTCGAACAGGCTGGACGGGGCGGGTTCCGGAGCCGAGCGAGCGGCCTCGACGGCCGCATCGATCTCCGCCTCGATCTCGGCCTCGGCCGCGTCGATCGCCGCCGCCTCCACACCGGCCGCGGCGAGCCGCCGGCGGGACACCAGCAGCGGGTCGCGCTTCTTCCACTCCTCCAGCTCGGACGGTGACCGGTACCGCTCGGGATCGCCCTCGTAGTGGCCGTGCCAGCGGTAGGTCTCGGCCTCCACGAGAACGGGCCCGGCCCCGCCGCGCAGCCGCTCCGCCACCGATGCCACGACGTCGGCGACGGCCACGACGTCGTTGCCGTCCACGTGCTCGTAGCCGATGCCGTACCCGGCGGCGCGGGCGGACAGCGGCGCCCGGTGCTGGTCGGCGGCGCTCGAGAACTCGGCGTAGTGGTTGTTCTCGCACATGAACAGCACCGGCAGGTCCTGGACGGCGGCGAGGTTCACCGCCTCGTGGAACATGCCCTGTGCGACGGCGCCGTCCCCGAAGAAGGCGACGACGACGCCTCCGGTGCGGCGCAGGGACGCGGCCGTGGCGGCGCCGACGGCGATCGGCAGCCCGGCGCCGACGATGCCGTTGGCGCCGAAGACGCCGAGCCGGGGGTCGGCGATGTGCATCGAGCCGCCTCGGCCGTGGCAGGCTCCCGTCTCCCGGCCCATCAGCTCGGCGAACATCGACCCGGTGTCCAGGCCGCGCGCCAGGCAGTGGCCGTGGCCCCGGTGCGTGGAGGTGATGACGTCGCGCTCGTCGAGCGGCGCGCACGCGCCCACGGCGCTCGCCTCCTGCCCGATCGACAGGTGGACGAACCCAGGCACCTCCGACCGCCGGTACAGCTCGGCGGCGCGCTCCTCGAAACGCCTGATCCGCCGCATCCGACGGTGCAGTTCGAGGAGGCCGGGGAGGTCGGGGCGGGAGCCGGTCATGGCGTCCTTCCGTTGGTCGGTGGCGGTCACCGGGCGGTCCAGCCGCCGTCGACGGTCATGGTCGAGCCGGTCATGTACCGGGCGGCGTCGCTGACGAGGAACACCGCGGCGCCGGCGAGTTCGGCGGCGTCCCCGACGCGTCCCATCGGGACGGCGCCGGTGATGCGCTCGCCCCAGCGGCTGTCGAGCAGGCCGGCGCTCAGCTCGGTGCGGAAGTAGCCGGGGGCGAGGGCGTTCACGCGGACGCCCCGGTCCGCCCACTCGACGGCGAGCGTGCGGGTGAGCGCCTCGATGCCGCCCTTGCTCGCGGCGTAGGCGGCGATGCGCTCGAAACCGGTGGTGGCGTGGACGGAGCTGACGTTGACGATGGAGCCGGCCGCGCGGTCGAGCATGACGCGGCCCGCCGCCCGGCAGCAGTGGAAGGTGCCGGTCAGGTTGACGTCGAGGACGTGCCGCCACCGCCGGTCCTCGACCCGTTCGCTCCGGGTGAAGTCGGGGCTGATGCCCGCGCAGTTGACCAGGCCGTCGAGCCGTCCCGTCCGCCGGACGATCTCGGCCGCGACCGCGTCCACCGCGGCGGAGTCCTCCACCGCCGCGGGCAGGATCTCGACCGGGCCGGCGACATCGGCGGCCAGCTTCTCCAGGTCGGCGGACGTCCGGGAGGTGACGGCCAGGTGCGCGCCGGCCCCGGCGAGCGCGACCGCGACCGCCCGGCCGAGGCCGCGGCCCGCGCCGGTCACCCAGACGACGCGCCCGTCCAGCGGTCCGGGCGGGGTCATCGGGCGGCCGCGGCGGGACGGTCGCGGAGCAGCCGCTTGAGCACCTTGCCGGACGGCGTGCGCGGCAGCTCGTCGATGATCTCCACGCGCGCGGGGACCTTGAACCGGGCCAGCCGCGCGCGGCAGAACTCCTGGATCTCCTCCGCCGCCAGGGTCTCCCCCGGCCGGGGCACGACGAACGCGCGCGGCACCTCGCCCCAGCGCTCGTGGGGCAGGCCGACCACGGCGGCCTCCAGCACGGCCGGGTGCTCGTAGAGGACGCGCTCGACCTCGGGGGTGGCGATGTTCTCCCCACCCGAGACGATCATGTCCTTCTTGCGGTCCTCGATGTAGAGGAAGCCGTCCTCGTCGAGCCGCCCGACGTCGCCGGTGTGGAACCAGCCGCCGCGGAAGGCGCGCTCGGTGGCGGCCTCGTCGCGCCAGTACCCGGTGAACACCTTGGGCCCGCGCAGGACGATCTCGCCGAGCGTTCCGGTGGGCGCGTCCCGGCCGTCCTCGTCCACCACCCGGACCCGCACGTGCGGAATCGGGCGGCCGACGGAGCCGAGCTTGGCGAGGGTGTGCTCCCGGTCGAGGAAGGTGTCGCCGGACACGGTCTCGGTGAGGCCGTAGGCGTCGGCGAACCAGGCGTTGGGGAACGCGTCCAGGATGCGGCGCACCAGGGGTTCGGGCATCTTCTCTCCGCCGCCCACGATGAACCGGACGGATGAGGTGTCGCACCGGGCGAGCTCGTCCGATCCGAGCACCGCGTTCATCATGGCGGGGGCGAGCCAGACGTTGGTGACCCGTTCGCGCTCGATGGCGCGCGCCACGTCGGCGGGGTCGAACCTCCGCTGGACGATGACGCTTCCGCCGGCATGCCAGGTCGCGAGCCCGGGGAGGTCGAGCGCGCCGACGTGGTAGAGCGGGCCGCAGACGAGCGTGATGTCGGCATGGGTGAGGCCGAGCTGGATGATCTGCCCGAGGTTCTTGTAGTTCACGTTGCGGTTGGTGATCTTGACGCCCTTGGGCCGCGAGGTGGTGCCCGAGGTGTACATGAGCCGCTGGAGGTCGTCCTCGGCCAGGTCGGCGGGCGGGACGGTGCGGCCGAGGTTGGCCTGGACGAGGTCGGGGAGGCGCGTCCAGAGCGGGCCGGAAGGCCCGTCGAGGGTGATGCGGTGGCTCAGCTCGGGCAGCGCGAGGCCCTCGGCGGCGGCGCCGAACTCGCTCTCGGTGATGAGCGCGCGGGCGCCCGCGTGGCCGAGGATGTACTCCCATTCGGCCGGGGCGAGCCGGTAGTTGAGCGGCAGGAACACCGCGCCGATCCGGCCGGCCGCGAGCACCGCCTCCAGGAACTCGGCGTGGTTGTAGAGCAGCAGCCCGACCACGTCGCCGCGGCCGATGCCGAGGTCGAGCAGGCCGTGCGCCAGCGCGTCGACGCGTGTCAGGAGCTCCCGGTTGGTGAACCGCCGGTCGCCGTCCACGACCACGGTCTTGCCGGGGCGCCGCTGCGCGTGCTGGTCGAGAACGCTCGCGAGGCTGTACATCGGCGGGGCCTCTCCTCCGGGATCGTCCGAGGGCCGGAACCCATTTATCAGTCCGACCGGTATATAAAACAGCGTGAACGGCACACTAAACCGTGCATACGACCCCTGACAAGCCCTCCTCCAGAGGCCTGACGGATAGCTGGTCACACCTCACTTACCCACTCTGGCCTTGACAGTCGGAGGAGCGTGAGGATTTCATTGACCGATCGGTAGATGAAACTAGTCCTGTGAGGTGCGATGAGGGCCCTGCGCTGGCACGGACCGCTCGACCTGCGGCTGGAGGACGTTCCGGAGCCCCCGCCGCCCGGCCCCGGCGAGGCGCTGATCGAGGTCGCCCACTGCGGTGTCTGCGGCACCGACGTGCACGAGTACGCCTCCGGCCCGCACATGATCCGCCCCGGCCCGCATCCGCTGACCGGCCATCGCCCGCCGCTCGCGCTCGGCCACGAGATGAGCGGCACGGTGCTGGCCCTCGGCGGCCCGGTCCCCGGCGTCGAGGTCGGCGACCGCGTGGCGGTGGACCCCTGCTGGCGGTGCGGCGAGTGCCGCTGGTGCCGGCGCGGCGAGTACCACATCTGCCCCAAGGGGGGCTCGGTCGGGCTGGCCTCCCCCGGCGGCTTCGCCGAGCGGGCCACCGTGCCCGCCGCCGGGCTCGTCCGGCTCCCGGACGGCGTCCCCGACGACCTCGCCGCGCTCGCCGAGCCGCTGGCCGTGGGCCTGCACGCGGTGCGGCGCGGCGGCGTCGGCCCCGGTGACCACGTACTGGTCCTCGGCGCCGGGCCGATCGGCGTCGCCGTCGTGCTGGCGGCGCGGATCGCCGGCGCGGCCGGCGTCTACGTCAGCGAACCGGTCGCCGCGCGCCGGGAGCGGATCGCCGGTCTCGTGACCGAGGCGTACGACCCGGCCGCCGCCGACGTGCGCCGCGAGGTCTACCTGCGCACCGGGAGGGTCGGTCCGGACGTGGTCGTGGAGGCCACCGGGCTGCCCGACTTGGCGGTGGCCGCCGTGGACTCGGCGCGCCGCGGCGGCCGCATCGTCCTCGCGGGCATCGGCGACCGTCCCGCGCGGCTCGACCTGACCGCGCTGACCTTCTACGAGCGCACCCTCGCCGGAAGCCTCGGCTACACCTTCGACGTCGGCCGGATCGTCGACCTGATGTCCGCCGGCGCCCTCGACCCCTCCCTCATGATCACCGGCCGTTTCCCGCTCGCCGAGGGCCCCGAGCTGTTCGCCGACCTGGCCGCCGGCCGCGGCGGCCACCTCAAGGCGCTCCTGACCCCGAAGGCACCGTGACCTCCATGAACTTCGACCTGCCCCCCGAGATCCTCGACCTGCAGCGCACGGTCCGCGACTTCGCCGCCAAGGAGATCGCGCCGCACGCGGCGCGCTGGTCCGAGGACGAGCACTTCCCCTCCCCCGTGTTCCGCCGGCTCGCCGACCTCGGGCTGATGGGGATGCTCGTCCCGGAGGAGTTCGGCGGCACCGGCGCCGGAATGGTGGCCTATGTCGCCGTCATGGAGGAGCTGGGCGCCGCCGACCAGTCGGTCGCCGCCGCCTGGAACGCGCACTCCACCATCGCCAGCCTGCCGCTCGCCGCGTTCGGCACGCCCGAGCAGAAGGAGCGTTGGCTGCGCCCGCTGGCGTCCGGGGAGCGGCTCGGCGCGTTCGGGCTGACGGAACCGTCCGCCGGTTCGGACGCGGCGGGCATCGCCACCCGCGCCGAACGCACCGGCGGCGGCTGGGTCCTCAACGGCACGAAGATGTTCATCAGCAACGCGGGCACCGACATCAGCCTCGGCGTGACGGTCCTCGCCGTGACCGGGACGGGCGAGGACGGCCGCAAGCGGTACGCGACGTTCTTCGTCCCGGAGGGCACCGCCGGCTACACCAAGGGCAACCGGCTGAAGAAGCTCGGCTGGCACGCGCTGGACACCCGCGAACTGGTCTTCAGCGACTGCTTCGTGCCGGACGACCATCTCATCGGCGAGGAGGGCAACGGGCTCCGGCAGTTCCTCGCCGTGCTGGACAAGGGGCGTATCAGCGTCGCCGCGCTCGGCCTGTCGCTCACCGCGGCGGCGCTGAGGCTCGGCGTCCAGCACGCGCGGACCCGGCGGCAGTTCGGCCGCCCGCTGGTCGACTTCCAGGCCGTCGCGCACAAGCTCGCCGACATCGCCACCGAGCACGAGGCCGCCCGCGGCCTGGTCTACAAGGCGGCCTGGCTCGCCGACCAGGGCCGCCCGCACGCCACCGAGGCGGCGATGGCCAAACTGTACGCGTCGGAGGTGGCGAACCGCGCGGCCTCGCAGAGCGTGCAGGTCCACGGCGGATACGGCTACATCCGCGAGTCCGACATCTCCCGCTTCTACGCCGACGCCAAGATCCTGGAGATCGGCGAGGGAACCAACGAGGTGCAGCGGAATGTCATCGCCCGCGCCCTCACCCGATAGGAGGCCGATGAACGACGACGACCGCGGCGGGCTCGCCCGCGTCCTCGCGCCGCGCAGCGTGGCGGTGGTGGGCGCGTCCCCCACGCGCAAGGGTCCCGCGACGACCGTGCTGGCGAACCTGCGCGCCGCCGCCGACCCGCCCGCGGCGTACGCCGTCAACAACCGATACGCCGGCCATGACGGTTTCCACGCCGGTGTCGCGAGCCTGCCCGAGGTCCCGGACGTGGTGGTCGTCGCCGTCCCGGCCAAGGCGGTGGCGGACGTCGTGCGGGAGGCCGCCGACTGCGGGACGCGCAGCTTCCTCGTCCTCAGCTCGGGATTCGCCGAGGCGGGCGAGGAGGGCCGCGCCCGCGAGGAGGAGCTGAGGGCGCTGGCGGTGGAGCGGGGCCTGACCGTCCTCGGGCCGAACTCACTGGGCGTCTTCAACTTCGCCTCCGGCGTCCACCTGACGTTCGGGACGGTCATCGGCGGCCACAGCCCGGCCCAGGAGGAGGTCGGCCGCGCGGCCCTCATCGTCCAGAGCGGCGCCATCGGCTCCTACCTGACCGGCATGGCCAAGCCGAGGACGCCGTTCCGGTACATGTTCAGCACGGGCAACGAGCTGGTCCTGACCGCCGGTGACCTCGTCGCGCATCTGGCCCGGGAGCCGGACATCGACGTCATCGCCCTCTACATCGAAGGCACGGACGACGGCCGCGCGCTGCTGGACGCCATCGCGCTCGCCGACTCGCTGGGCAAGCGGGTCGTGCTGCTGCCCGCCGGGGAGAGCGCCGCCAGCTCGCGCGCCGCGGCCTCGCACACGGCGGCGATGGCCTCGTCGAACGTGCTGACCCGGATGCTCTCCGCGAACGCGGGCGCCTTCACCGTCGACACCCCGGAGGAGTTGCTCGGCACGGTCGCCGTCCTGCTCGGCCACGGCGAACCGCGGGCGCCCGGGGTGGGGATCGTCAGCGTCTCCGGCGGCGCCGGTGTGATCACCGCGGACCGGCTGGCGGAGGCGGGCCTGGAGATCCCGGAGCCGGCGCCGGAGACGGTGCGGCGGCTGCGCACCGCGCTGCCGGACTTCGTCGTGCCGGGAAACCCGACCGACACCACCGCTGGGGCCATCTACGATCCGTCGATCATGGTGGGCGCGCTGGACGCCCTGGCCGCCGACCCCGGCGTGGGCCAACTGATCACGCTGATGGGGGCGGGCGGCGAGCACGCTCCCGCCATCGCCGAGGCGCTCATCGAGGCGGCGCCGAAGCTGGCGAAGCCGAACCAGCTCGTCTGGCAGGCGTGCCCGGAGGAGGTGCGCCCCGTCCTGGCGGCGGGCCCCGTGCCGGTGAGCCCGACGCTCGCGAACGCGGTCGGCGTGGCGAAGGCGCTGCGCCGGCCCGGGCCGGTCCACGTGCGGGACGTCGCCGGAGGACCGCTGCCCGACCTCACCGGCCTCACGCCCGACGGCACCGGTTTCCTCACCGAGTCGCAGTCCCGGGAGCTGCTGCGGTCGGCGGGGCTGCCGATCGCGTTCGCCGCCGTCCTCGGCCCGGACGCCGAGCGGGGTTTCGCCCTGGACCCCGCCGTGACGTTCCCCGTCGCCCTGAAGCTCCAGGCCGCGGGGGTCAGGCACAAGACCGAGATCGGCGGCGTCGTCCTGGACGTCCGGGACGAGGACGAGCTGCGCGAAGCCGTCCGCGCCACGGCGTCGACCGCCCGCGAACGCGTCCCCGGCATCGCCATCGAGGGCTGGACGGTCGAGCAGATGGCGCCGCGCGGCGTCGAGGTCCTGCTGTCCGCCCGGCACGACCCCGCCTACGGGCCCGTCGTGGTGGCCGGCTCCGGCGGGGTCCAGGCGGAGCTGATCGGCGACCTGTGGGCGATGGCCGGGCAGGTCGGCCCGGCCGCCGCCCGCGAGCTGCTCGCCCGGACGAAGGTCGGGCACGTCCTGTCCGGCCACCGGGGCCGCGACACCGATCTCGGGCCGCTGTGCGCGGTGATCGCGCGCCTGAGCGACCTCGTCGCGCGGCTTCCGCGCATCCGCGAGATCGAGTGCAACCCGGTCATCGTGGCGGGCGACGGCACGGCGACGATCGCCGACAGCCTGGTCAAGCTCGCCGATTCCTGACTTGCGAAAGGTGGTCTCCGGCATGGTGATGCCGTATCTGACGGACGAGGAACTGGCGCTCCGCTCGGCCGTCCGCGACTTCGTCCGGCGCGAGTGCCCGCCCGGGCACTGGGACGAGCTGGACCAGGCCCACACCTACCCCGCCGACCTGATGAGGAAGCTCGGCGCCACCGGCTGGATGGGCATCGCGTTCCCCGACGAGGAGACCGGCGAGCGCGACCCGCGCTGGGGGACGCTGCTCGGGCTCGTCACCGAGGAGCTCGGGAAGGTGTCGTACTCCCTGGCCAGCAACTACTTCAAGGTGCCCGGCTACGGCGAGACGATCCTGCGGTACGGGAGCGCGGAGCAGCGCGAGACGATCGTGCCGGGCCTCGCGGCCGGTGAACTGCTGCTGGCCATCGCCCTGTCGGAACCGGGCGCCGGCAGCGACGCCGCCGCCGTGTCGACGCGCGCGGAACGGGACGGCGACCACTACGTCCTCACCGGCACCAAGCACTTCAGCACCTGCTCCGCCATCGCGGACCGGATCATCCTGGTGGCGCGCACCGGCGAGCACAAGCACAAGGGCATCTCCGTCTTCCTCGTCGACCCGAAGACGGAGGGGATCGTCTTCTCCGAGATGCGGAAGCTCGGCATCTGGACGAACCCGACGTTCAACATCTCCCTCGACCACGCCCGCATTCCCGCGAGCTGCCTGCTCGGCGAGGAGGGCCAGGGCTGGGAGGTCATCACGCACTCCCTCGACGTGGAGCGCTTCACCCTGGCCGCCGCCTATGTCGGCGCCGCGCAGGACGCCTTCGACTACGCCGCCGCGTACGCCAAGGAGCGCGAGCAGTTCGGGCGGGCGATCTCGTCCTTCCAGGTGATCCGGCACAAGCTCGTCGACATGCACATCGCCATCGACCACGCCCGCCTCGCCGCCTACCGGGTCGGAGAGGCGCTGAACGAGGGGCTGGAGTGCCGGCAGGAGGCGTCGCTGGCCAAGCTCGTCGCGTCGGAGGCGTACATGAAGGCCGCGCACGACGGCCTGCAGATCCTCGGCGGCCTCGGCTACACGATGGAGACGCCGATGCAGCGGCACTTCCGGGACGCCAAGCTCGGCGAGATCGGCGGCGGGTCCTCGGAGATCCAGCGGAACCTGCTCGCGAAGAGCCTGAACCTGTGACCGGCATGCCCCGGACGGCGGTGATCAGCGGCGTCGGGGAGACGGAGTTCTCGAAGGCCAGCGGGCGCAGCACCACCCGCCTTGCCTTCGAGGCCGTCTCGGCCGCCGCCGCCGACGCGGGCATCGACCCCGCGCGCATCGACGGCGTCGTCCCGTACCCGATGGGGCCGACGGCCGAGGACGTGATCTCGGTGTTCGGGCTCCCGGACGTGGCCTTCACCGCCGTCCCGCACCTGGGCGGCGCGAGCGCCATCGCCGGGCTGCGCCTCGCCGCGCTGGCCGTGGAGTCGGGGCAGGCCGAGCACGTGGCGGTGTTCGTCGCCCGCAACGGACGGTCCGGGACGCCCGTCGAGAAGCGGGTCGTCCACCTCGCCGGACGTCATTTCCGGGAGGAACTGGAGGAGGCCCACGGTCTCAGCACGCCCGCCCAGTGGTACTCGATGATCTGCCGCCGGCACATGCACGAGTTCGGCACGAGCAGAGCCGCGCTCGCCGAGGTCGCGCTGACCATGCGGGCGAACGCGCAGCTCAACGAGGCCGCGCAGATGCACGGCCGGCCGCTGACCCGCGAGGACTACCTCTCCTCCCGGGTCATCGCCGATCCGTACCTGCTGTTCGACTGCTGCCTGGAGACCGACGGCGCCGCCGCCGTGATCGTCTCCGCCGCGGGCGCGGCGGACGGGACCCGGCCGGTGTCGATCCTGGCGGCGGCCGAGGGCCACCCGGACTCCCCCGACGACCTGTGCGGCCGCGCCGACCTCTTCGACACCGGCCTCACCAGGGCCGCGCCGCGCGCCTTCCGCGCCGCCGGGCTGACCCCGCGGGACGTGGACGTGGCGCTCGTCTACGACTGCTTCACCTTCGAGGTGATCCAGCAGCTCGAGGAGGCCGGGTTCTGCCCGCGCGGCGAGGGCGGCCCGTTCGTCCAGGACGGCAACATCGCGCTGACCGGCCCGCTGCCGGTGAACCCGCACGGCGGCCTGCTGTCGCACGCCCACACGGCCGGGATGAGCCACGTCGTCGAAGCGGTGCGGCAGTTGCGCGGCGCCTGCGGCGCGCGGCAGGTCGGCGGCGCCCGGGTGGCGGCCGTCACCGGCTGGGGCGACCTCGGCGACGGCACCCTCGCCCTCCTGGCCGCCGGCTGACCCCCGCAACGAGAAGGGAACCGAGGTGACCGACGGACACCCCGACCTCGCCGGATACCGGCAGGGCCTCGCGGCCGGGGAGCTGCGCGCCCAGCGCTGCACCGGCTGCACGACGATGTTCTGGCCGCCGCGCCCGGCCTGCCCGCGCTGCCGCTGCCCCGACACGTCCTGGGAGCGGCTGCCGGACACCGGCGAGCTGTTCACCTGGACGGTCGTGGCGCACACCCGCCTGGAGGGTTTCCGGGACGCCGCCCCGTACCCGGTCGGCATGATCGGCCTGCCCGGCGCCGGCATCCGGATGATCGGGCGGATCGACGCACCGCCGGAGGAACTCGCGATCGGCATGCCGGTGCGCTGGACGCTCGCCGACTCCCCCGCGGGCGGCCGGCGGCCCGTCTGGACGCCGGTCCAGGCCGTGCGGGAGGAGAACCGATGACGGCGAGCCTGTTCGACGACGCGACCCTGTCCTGGGTCGGGCGCACCGTGACGGCCCCGCCGTACCCGGTCGCGCGCGCCGACATCGCCAAGTTCGCGCTCGCCGTCGGGGCGCGCGACCCGATCCACTTCGACGTGGAGGCGGCGAGGGCGCAGGGCCATCCGGACGTGGTGGCGCCGCTCGGCTTCTACGTCGCCGTCCGGCTCCAGTCGCAGAACCTCGTCCCGCTGGACGAGCTGAACGCCGACGGGGTGTCGCCGGGGCTGACGCCGCCGAGCCGCGCGTCCAAGATCATGGCCGGGGACACCAGGGCCCGCTTCCACCGGCGGATCCGCGCCGGCGACGTCATCACGCTCACCACCGCGATCAGCGGCATCCAGGAGAAGCGGGGCCGGTCGGGGCCGCTGATCCTGGTGTCGTACTCGCTCGACTACACCGACCAGGGCGGGGAGGCCGTCGTGTCAGAGACGTACGCGCGGGTGCTGCGATGAGCGGGGCGCCGATCGAGGGATTCACGATCACGCCGGGCCCGGTGCAGCTGTTCGCGTTCTCCGCCGCCACGTGGAACCCGCACCGCGTCCACTACGACGCCGACTACTGCCGGGACGTCGAGGACTATCCGGGCGTCGTCGTGCCCGGCCCCCTCCAGGGGTCCTGGCTGCTGGAACTCGCCGACGCCTGGGCGCGCGAGGCGGGGCTGCGGGTCGAGTCGATCGAGTACCGCAACGTGCGGCCGGCGTTCTCCGGCTCCGAACTCGCCGTCGGCGGCCGGGTCGTCCAGGGCCCGCCCGAGGCGTCCCTCGAACTGTGGGTCGCCGCGCCGGACGGCGAGCGGCACTGCGTGGCCACCGCGCACGCCCGCCCGCCCGACGCCCCCCAGCCTCGTTGACTTGCGGCATGTCGTTGTTATCCGAAGGCTCATAACAACGACATGCCGCAAGTCAACGCACCCGGTGAAGGACGGGGTCAGCCCGCGGCCTCGATCTTGTAAGCGTCGGCGGTGCCGGAGGCGCGGAAGTCCTCCTTGACGCCGAGGCCGGCGAGGGCGTCGGGATCGATCTGCTGCACCTGGCTCTGCCGGGTCGTCGGCTGCGCCGGGTCGGACAGGTCCTGCGGCGGCAGCAGCCCCGGCATCTCGAAGTCGGTGACCTTGCCGCGCGCCTTGAGCAGGCCGGGCCTGGTCAGGTCGTCGCAGGTCTCAGAGATGATCTTCGTGTAGAGGTGGGTCAGCGTGTAGGCGTGCACGACCGCGTAGTCGGACTCCGGCCGCGCGGTCCCGTACTTCGCCTTCCAGGCGGCGGCCAGCTTCTTGTTGGCCTCGGCGGTGCCGCCGAGCGACCCCATCGGGCTCATCCGCTGGTACCGGCCCGTCATCGCCGACTTCGCCGAGGTCGACAGGATGCTCGTCCCCCAGGACGACACGTTGCCCATGATCGGCACGTCCAGCCCGGTCGCCTTCATCACCGACGCGGCCGACGCCGTCTGCTTGGAGGTGGCGTCGATGAGCACGGCCTTCACCCCGGCCGCCTTCAGCGCGTTGACCTGGCTCGTCAGGTCGCTGTCGCTGGGCTTGATCTGCTGCCCGATCAGCGTGAGCCCGAGCTGCTTCGCCGCGAAGCGGCTGCCCTTGTAGCTGTTGCCGCCGAAGTCGCCCTGCAGGTAGATGTGCCCGACCTTGTCACCCTTCTTGATCTTGTCGTGGCGGACCAGCCAGTCGACCCCGTTGATCATCTGGATGTCGTAGGTGGACCCCATGACGATCAGATGCTCGTCGCCCAGCAGCTCCGAGGAGAAGCTGGTCAGCCCGGACAGGACCCCGTTCTGGCCGATCTTGTCGCGGAGCGCGGTGATCACCGCGGAGCCGTAGATGTTGAGGAATCCGAACACCTGCGGCTCGATCTCGTCGTAGACGGTGACGGCCTTCTGCGGGTCGTAGCCGTTGTCGCGGACGACCAGCTCGACCTTGCGTCCGCAGACGCCGCCGGCCTTGTTGATCTCCTCGACGGCCATCTGGTGGGCCTGGTTGACGGTCTTGCCGCTGCCCGCCAGCGGACCCGACAGGTCCACCAGGACGCCGAGCTTGACGGTGTCCTTGTCGACGCCGGCGGCCGCGCCGTCGCCGCCTCCGCGGGTCGAGCAACCCGTCATGGACAGGGCCAGGGCGATGGCGGCGGCTCCCGCCGTCACCCCGGGTCGGGGGATTCTGGGCATGGCTGCTCCTCCTCGGAACGCGGGCGGGCCACGAAGGGTTCGTGGGATGGGTTCGTGGGGGCGGGTTCGTGGGGGCGGGTTCGTGGGGCGGGTTCGTGGGGCGGGTTCGTGGGCGGCGCGCTCAGGCCGCCGCGGGTTCGGAGGCGGCGGGGCGGCGGCGCAAACCGCGGAACGGCCGCATCGACCGGCCGTGCCGCAGCACGACGATCATGACGAGCGCCCCGTAGGCGAACTTCGCGGCGATCGAGGCGTCCAGTCCGCCGCTCTGCCCGCTGGCGACGACGAGCGGCAGCGCGTCCGCGTACTTGCTCAGCACCAGCGGGAGCGCGGTGACGAACGTCGCGCCGGCGACGGCCCCGCCGGCCGAGCCGAGGCCGCCGAGCACGACCATGACCAGCACGTCGATGGACAGCATCAGGTCGAAGTAGTCGGGGATCGCCCGCTGGAACGCCAGCGCGGTCATGACCCCGCCCAGCCCCGCGTACATCGAGGACAGCACGAACGCGGACGACTTGGCGCGCCGCACGTTCACCCCCATGGACGCCGCGCCGATCTCGCTGTCGCGCATGAGGCGGAACGCCCGTCCCGGCCGTCCGCGCAGCACGTTGTGCGCCACCAGCAGTCCGCCCGCCGTGAGGGCGAGGAACAGGTACCAGAGGTGCTC
Organism: Actinomadura monticuli; assembly: GCF_041463655.1. Lineage (NCBI taxonomy): Bacteria > Bacillati > Actinomycetota > Actinomycetes > Streptosporangiales > Thermomonosporaceae > Actinomadura > Actinomadura monticuli. The sequence goes on along the minus strand of NZ_JAXCEI010000003.1, from coordinate 290,013 downwards.
GACGTCCCCGAACGGGACACCGGCCACCACCAGGCCGGACGCGTCGGAGAACTCGTGCCCGGCCAGCGAGAACGGCGTCACCGAGCGGCCGTCGTAGCCGCCGGTCACCGACGGCAGGTTCAGCAGCAGATGGTGCCCGAGGAAGACCAGGCCAAGCGAGGCGATCCCCAGGTACAGGCCGCGCAGCCTGCCCGCCACCGGGCTGAACAGGAGCCCGGCGAAGCCCGCGAGGAGTACCGCCAGCACCGCCGCGAGCAGCGGCGGCAGGCCGAGCCCGTGCACCCTGCCGTCGCCGTCGCCCGACAGGTAGGCGTAGCCGTACGTCCCGATCGCGATGAAGAACGCGTGGCCGAGCGACAGCTGCCCCGCCGCGCCGAACAGCAGCGTGAGGCCGATCGCGCCCATCGCCGCCGCCATCGCGAACAGGCCGATGCGCAGCCAGAAGCCGCCGACGTACAGGGGCAGCACGAGCATGGCGGCCGTCAGGACGGCGGTGCCGATCAGCGCCCGGCGCCGGGTGATCGCCTCAAACACGACTGACCTCCTTGGCCCCGAACAGCCCGGACGGCCGCCAGAGCAGGATCGCGAGCATGACCACGTAGGCGGCGACGTCCCCGAGACCGAGGCCGAGGAACGACAGTTCGTCCTGGTAGCCCGCCGCGAGCACCTGGACCATGCCGACGGTCAGGCCGCCCGCGATGGCGCCGCCGAGCGAGTCCATCCCGCCGATGATCGCGGCGGGGAACGCGGTGAGGGCGACGGCCTCCATGCTCAGGCTGACGCCCGGGCTGGGGAACGAGGCGAGGCCGATCCCCGCGACCGTCGCCAGGACGCCGGATACCGCCCACGCGCCCGCCGACACGCGCCGCAGCCGGACCCCGACCAGGGTGGCGCCCTCGGCGTCCTCCACGGACGCCCGGATCGCGAGGCCGAGACCGGTCGTGCGCAGGACCAGCCCGAGCCCGGCGATCAGCAGCGGGATGAGGATCACCGTGATGACGACGGTGAGCGGGAGCGTGAGCGGCCCCAGGTGCACCACGTGACCGTCCCAGGGCGCGCCGAGCGGCAGCACGCGCTCGTGCAGCCGGCGGCTCACCTCCGCCAGGACCACGATGTTGAGGCCGATCGTCAGGATCGCCATGCCGTGGTGGTCGCCGCCCTTGACCCGCGACACCAGGAGACGCTCCGACAGCAGCGTCAGCAGCGCCGTGACGGCCAGCCCGAGCACGGCGGCGGCGGCGAACCCGATCTTCGGCGAGGCCGTGGCCACGAGGAACACCCCGGTCAGCATGAACGCGGGGTAGGCGAAGTTCACCACCCGCGTCGCCTTGTACACCACGACGAAACCGAGCGTGATCATCGAGTAGAGGAGCCCCAGCGACACTCCGTTCGCCACCAGCTCCAGCAGATCGGTCATGAGGAGGGCCTCTCCGTGAGCCTGCCGGCCGCGAGTTCCGGCGCGGATTCCCCGGCGCCGGCGGCCGGCCGCGCCGGGTCGCCGCCCAGGTAGGCGCCGATCACCTCGGGATCGCGGCGGACGTCCGCGGGGGTTCCGTCCGCGATGACCCGGCCGAAGTTGAGGACGGTGACGCGGTCGGCGATCGACATGACGACGCCCATGTCGTGCTCGACGAACACGATGGTCAGGTCGAGCGCGTCGCGCGCGGCGGAGACGAGGTCGCCGAGCCGGGCGCTCTCCGCCGCGTTCATGCCGGCGACGGGCTCGTCCAGGATCAGCAGCCGGGGCTCCAGGCACAGCGCCCGCGCGAACTCCAGCCGCTTCAGGTCACCGTAGGAGAGCCGCGACGCGGGGGCGTCCAGCGTGTCCGACAGGCCGGCGAACCCGGCGATCTCCCGGACGCGCTCCCGGTGCGCCCGCTCCTCCCGGCGTCCGAGCCCGAAGGCCGCGCCGATCACCCCGGTCCGGGTCAGCCGGTGCCGTCCCACCATCAGGTTGTCGAAGACCGACTCGCCCGGCGACACGACGATGTTCTGGAACGTGCGGGCGATGCCCAGGCCCGCCACGCGGTCGGGCCTCAGCCCGGTGACCTCGTGGTCGCCGACGTGGATGCGCCCGGACGTGACGGGATAGATGGCGCACAGGGCGTTGAGGAGGGACGACTTGCCGGCGCCGTTCGGCCCGATCACGGCGTGCACGGTTCCCGGCTCGACCTCGAAGGACACGTCGTCCAGGGCGTGCAGCCCGCTGAACAGGACGGTCACTCCCTCGATCCGCAGCCTCGGCGCCGTCATCCGCCCCACCTGCTCAGGGCGGGCACCGGCGCGGCCTCGCGGGCGGACTCGTCCGCGGACTCCCCCAGGTACAGGCGGCGGACCTCATCGCTGCCGGCCAGCTCGTCCGCCGCGCCCCGCAGGACGACCCGGCCCAGTTCGAGCACGTACGCCGACCGGGCCAGGGAGAGCGCCATCGCCGCGTTCTGCTCGACCAGCAGGACCGGGACCCCCTCCCCGCTGATGTTCCGGATCGTCTCGGCGATGACCTGCACGAGCCGGGGCGCGAGCCCGAGCGACGGCTCGTCCAGCAGGAGCAGTCTCGGCCGCGACATCAGCGCCCGGGCGATGGCGAGCATCTGCTGCTCACCGCCCGAGAGCGTGCCCGCGGGCTGCTTCAGCCGCTCTGCGAGCCGCGGGAACAGGTCGAGCACGTGTTTGCGCGACTTCTCGCGCTCCGTGCGCGACCGGACGGGGAGCGCTCCGGCGGCCAGGTTCTCGGCGACGCTCAGGGCCGCGAACACGTGCCGCCCCTCCGGCACCTGGACGAGCCCGCTCCGCACGATCGCCGCCGGGCTCGACTTCTCGACAGCTCGGTCGAGAAAACGGATGGAGCCGCCTCGCACGGCCCCGCCGTACAGTGGCAGCGTTCCGGAGATCGCCCGCATCAGCGTCGTCTTGCCCGCTCCGTTGCTGCCCAGGAGCGCGACCACACCGGCGTCTCCGACCTGCAGGGACACCTCTTTGATCACCGGTTCGCGCGCCCCGTAGGTGACGAGGAGCCGGTCGATATCGAGCATCAGTACCTCCGATCCCGCCCGGGACGAGCTGCCACGAGCCGATCGAGCGGAATGCGGGGCGAATGCACCGGCACCGTCTGACCTCCTGTAACTACGGCAGAGGTTTTACATACCACTCGGTCTATAAAACCGTAGAGTGCACTGTAAGGCCACCCCCGCCACGACGACAAGGGGGCGCGGCGCTCGTCTTCACACCGGCCCGGCAGGCGCCCGATGGGCGGCATCTCCGGCTCTTCGCGTCCCGCCGTCTGCGTCTGGAGCCTGGTCGGCCCTGCCATCGCCGTACCGTCCGGCGTCCCGCTCAGCGCGCCCTACGCTCGTGAGGGTGCGGCTCGAGCCGTCCAGGATCGTCCCGGACGATCCCCGCCGCCCGCCCCGGCTCGGCTTGCCGCGGTCCCGCAACTGGTCACCGCCGCCGCGCCCTCAGCCCGCACGGTGACGTGAGCGTGTGGGCGTCGTGGGCCGAGTGCGCGGGGCCGGCTCGGCACCCGGCCGGGGTCCACGCACCTGCGCAGAGCGTCTGCGGCGGGACCGGTCCAGGTCCCGCCGCAGGCTCGGTGGCCGTCTCAAGACCAGAACGTGTCCACGGTGGGCTGGTCCTGGTTGAAGATCGTGATGGCGGTGATCCTCCCATCGTGCACGGTGAGGAGGTGAACGGTGTGGTTCTCCAGTGGTGGTCGGCCGGGCCGGGTCGCGCGGGAGATGCCGTAGACGGCGGCGTGCCGGTCACCGCCCATGACCTCGATGACCTGGGTCCGCGCGCCGCCCGGCGCGATCGCGGTGCCGGCGGCGACGAATTCGGCGAGGCCGGCCGCGCCCTGGTATCGGCCGGCGATGGGATTGGTGCCGGGGACGGACAGGGTGGCCGCGGGATGGAGCAATTCGGCGATGGTCGCCGCGTCACCGTCGGCCAGCGCGGTGTAGAGGCGCCTCGCCGCCTCGCGCGGGTCGGTCGAGGTCATTTCGGCGGTAGTACGCCGGTGAGGTGCAGGGTCAGGCCGACGGCGACCACGAGGATCACCGCGACCACGATGAGGGTGGTGCGCAGGCGGTTCGTCCGGCCGTCGGGCCGGTAGGGTGTGCGGTCGTCGGGGGTCATGAGTCCTCCTTGGGCCGGGGCGCGATGGCGGCGGCCGCGGCGTCGAGCATGCGTTGGAGTTCGGGTCGGCTGGGCTTGGGCCATGCGTCGCCGGCGATCAGCAGGTTGTGCAGCGTGCTGGCGATGAGGAAGCCGAAGGCGTCGGTATCGACGGGTCCGGCCACGCGGCCGGTCTCCTGCTCGGCGGTGAGATAGCGGGTCAGGATCCGGGGGAACGCCGTCGGCCCGAACCCGGCGTGGTCGGCGCTCGCGGCGACGGACTGCATGAGCGCCTCGTCGTTGAGCAGTTCTCGGGCCAGCGCGACCGCCGGCGAGTCGAGAACGATCTCCGAGTACCACATGAGGTTGGCGCCGACGGCCTCGGTGCCGGCACGGGTGAGCAGTTCGTCGGATGCCTCGCGCAGGAGGGCGAGTTCGGCGCGCACGATCTCGCCCACCAGTTCACGGCGGTCGGCGAAGAGCTTGTAGGTGAGGCCCACCGCGCAGCCCGCCTCGGCGGCCAGCCGGCGCATCGTCAGGGCGTCGGCGCCCTCCCGGGCGATCAGCGTGCGCGCGTGATCGACGAGGGAGGCGCGCAGCCGTTCGGTGGCCTCGGCACTGCGCTTACCCGGCGACATCGTGGCGCTCCACCATCCGTACCCCCAGTGCCAAGGCGATGGCGATGACGCCGATGAGCACCGCGGCGGCCGGCGCCCACGGCAGCAGGTCGGCGGAGGGCTGGCGGCGCAGGCTGAGCGCCGCCAGGCCGGGCGACCACCGCAAGACCCGCGGCGCGGCCGCGAAGAGCGCCGGCTCGACCAGGACGGTCCAGGCGAGCATCACCACGATGGCGGGAACCTGCCGGCGTGCGATGGCGCCGAGGGCGACGCCGAGGACGCCGAAGAGGACGGCCACGACCACGCAGCCGACGAGGGTGAGCCAGACCGATGAGCGGCCGAAGGGCAGACCGAGCCCTTTGGAGTCGTACCAGGCGGCGGCCGTGGCGGCGGCGGCGGCCGAGGCGGCCAGGCCGTAGCACGCCCCGACGGCCATGTAGACGGCGGTCTTGACGGCCACCACCCGCCACCGCCGCGGGGTGGTGAGGAACGCCTGGCTCGCCTGCCCGAAACGCCACTCGCCGGCCATGCCGATGATGCCGGCGACGATGACGAGGATCGAACCGCCCGCAGCGCCGTGCAACGCGCCGCGCACCTGATCGTCCGCGAGCAGGTCCACCGGTTCGCCGTCGACCGCGATCAACGGCGCCAGCGTGCCCAGGATCCCGATGGCGACCGTGGCCAGCAGCAGCCACCACGTCACGGGGGTCGCCGTCACCTTGCGCAGTTCCGCGCGCAGCAGCCGCCTCATGACGCCTCCCGCGGGTCGACCTGGGGCCCCGCCAGCCGGAAGTAGACCTCTTCGAAAGTGCTCGTCCGCTCGGTCAGCCAGTGCACCGGGCCCGCGCCCTGCGCCACCGCCAACTCACCGGCTTCACGGGCCGACATGCCGTGAATCACCAGGAAATCGTCCTCAAGGTCGGCCCGCAGGTCGCGGGCGGTCACCGCGCGCAGCATCGCCGCCGCATCCGCGCAGCGCATCTCCACCACCCGGGTGCCGTCGAGGAGCTGATCGAGCGGCTCGTCCGCGAGCAGCCGCCCGCGGTCGATGATCAACACCCGGTCGGCGACCTCGGCCAGCTCCGCCAGCAGATGGCTGGAGACCAGCAGTGCGCGCCCGTCGGCCGCGAGCCCGCGCAGCAGATCCCGCATCCACAAGATCCCCGGCGGGTCGAGACCGTTGGCCGGCTCGTCGAGTATCAGAACACCCGGGTCGCCGAGCAGGGCACCGGCGATGGCCAGCCGCTGCAGCATGCCCATCGAGAACCCGCCGACCCGCCGCCCGGCGTGCTCGGTCAACTCGACCAGGTCGAGGACCTCGTCCACCCGCCGTCCAGGCAGCCCGGACGCCGTGGCGAGCACGCTGAGATGCAGCCTCGCCGAGTGGCCGGGATGGGCACCCGGGCCGTCGACCACCGCACCCACCCGCCGCCGCGGACTGGCCAGTTCCCGGTAGGGGCGGCCGTCGACGAGCGCGATCCCGCTCGTCGGCGCGACCAGGCCGAGCAGCATCCGCATCGTCGTCGTCTTGCCCGCCCCGTTGGCGCCGACGAATCCGGTGATCGTGCCGGCCGCCACCTCGAACGAGACGTCGTCCACGACCGTCCGTCCGTCGTACGCCTTCGTCAGCGACCGGCAAACGATCGCTCCCTGCTGTGAACGCATGTTCACGACTCTATCGTGAACATGCGTTCACGACAACCTCGGCGTTCGCGAGGGCGGGACATCGCCGCCCCGCCGCGCCACACCATCACCTTCACGGAAGGAGCGCCCGCATCGGCCGCGGAGCCACCGGACTGCCCGCTGGCCTGACGCGTGCGAGGGTGGTGATCGGTCGACGGGAAGCACATGAAAGGCGCGTCCGGCCTCCCGACCGTGTCGCTTTGCGCTGTCCCAGTACGGTCGGTGCGTCTTTCGTGAATGTTGGGGTGGGCGTTCGGTTCGGTCCGGGCGGTGACGTCATCGCCTTGTAAGGGTCGGCGTGGACGATGCAGATCTACCGTGACGGCATGAAGATGTTCAGTCTGTCGCTCTTCACGCTGGCAGTCGTGCTGACCGCATGCGGTGGTGAGACCGCTGAGCCGGGCGTCGCCGCGTCGTCGGCGACGGCTTCAGCACCGACGAGCGCGGCACCGAGCGAGGCGTCCGTCAGGCAAGCACCCGCGTTGCTGAGGTTCCAGGGGGCCAAGCTCGATGGAACGGCGTTCGACGGCGAGAGCTTGGCGGGCAGGCCGGTGGTGCTCTGGTTCTGGGCGCCGTGGTGCCCCAAATGCCAGGCCGAGGGGCCCGCGGTCGCCAAGGCCGCGCAGAAGTACGGCGACAAGGTCGCCTTCGTGGGCGTCGCCGGGCTTGACAAGGACAAAGCGGCGATGGAGAGGTTCGTTTCGCGCACCGGCACGTCCGGGATCGTCCAACTGGACGACCGGACCGGCGCCCTCTACAAGCACTTCAAGGTCACCTCGCAGTCCTCTTATCTGATCGTGGACCCCGAGGGCGGCAGCCACTCGGCGGTGGGTCCATTGGACGAGGCCACGCTGTCCTCCCTCATCGATAAGCACGCCCTGTAAATGGACGACCTCGCACTCGCGTTGGCCGCCGGATTGGTCGCGGCGTTCAATCCGTGCGGCTTCGCGATGTTGCCTTCGTTCCTGGCCCTGCTGGTCTCCGGGCCCGGTGGTGCGGCGCGGGCGTTGCGGTTGACGGCGGCCATGACGTTGGGCTTCATCACCGTCTTCGGAATCTTCGGCCTGGTGATCAGCGTCGCGACCGCTCCGATCCAGCGGCACCTGCCGTGGGTCACCGTCGTGACCGGCGGGCTCCTGATCGTGCTCGGCGCCTGGCTGGCGTCCGGGCGGGAACTGCTCCTGCGGCTTCCGCGCCTGAACGTCGGCGGGCCGACCGGCTCGTTCGTCGCCCTCTACGGATACGGCGCTTCCTATGCGGTCGCCTCCCTGTCGTGCACCATCGCGCCGTTCCTCGCCGTCACCGGGCTGGTCTCCGGGAGCGGCGATCTGCTGGACGGGCTGGCCGCGTTCGTCGCGTACGGTGTCGGAATGGGCCTGGTCATCGGACTGCTGGCCCTTCTCGTCGCCCTTGCCCAGGAAGCCGCCGTCCGAAGGACCCGAGCGGTCCTTCCCCACGTCTCGCGAGCCAGCGGGGTGTTCCTGCTCCTGGCAGGCGTCTATGTCGGCTACTACGGCTGGTACGAGTTGCGCCTCAACGCCGGAGCCTCCGCCGACGACCCGATCGTCGGTACCGTCACTGACCTTCAGGGGCAGGTCACCACATGGCTCGACGCCCTCGGCGTCCGCTGGATCGCCGCAGCCTTCGCCCTCGCGGTCGTCCTGGCGATGGCGCTCCGCACCCGCAGACACAGACGCAGGGAACAGTCTGCTTCTCCCTCGGTAACCGACAACGTGACGTGAGCCGCGATACCGGCCAACAACGAGGTGCTGCCCCCACCGGTCTCGCGGCCGGCCAGGTGGATATTCGCTTGGTGCGAGCGGAGCGCGCTGCCACAGTGCTGCTGTGGACGACTACGTGGCGATCAACAGGGCCAACTGGGACGAACGGTCCCCGGCACATGCCGTTTCCCCCGACTACGAATTCGATCGGTTCACCAACGACCCCGGGCACCTCAGCGGCGTCGTCCGGTTCGACCGCCCCCGCCTCGGGAATCTGACCGGGCTGCGCGCCGTGCACCTGCAATGCCACATCGGCACCGACACCGTCTCCCTGGCGCGCCTGGGCGCCACGATGAGCGGCCTGGACTTCTCCGCGACCGCACTGGACCAGGCGCGACGACTGGCCGCCGACACCGGCAGCACCATCGACTTCCGCCACGCCGAGCTCTACGACGCCGTCGAGGTCTTCGGCCGCGAGCGCTTCGATCTGGTCTACACCGGGATCGGCGCCCTGATCTGGCTGCCGGACGTGGCGCGATGGGCCCGCGTCGTCGCCGACCTGCTGCGCCCGGGCGGCCGCCTGTTCCTCCGCGAGGGCCACCCCATGCTGTTCGCACTGGACGAGACCGCCAGCCCGCCCAGCCTGCGCTACCCCTACTTCGAAACCGCCGAGCCGGTGATCTTCGACGAACCCGGAACCTACGTCCAGACGGACACCAGCTTCACGCACACGCTCACCCACACTTGGAACCACGGACTCGGCGAGACCGTCACCGCGCTGCTCACGGCCGGAATGCGCCTGACCGGCCTCACCGAGCACGACAGCGTCCCCTGGCAGGCCATTCCCGGACACATGACCAGGGACGACACCGACGAATGGCGCCTAACTCACCATCCCGAACGCCTGGCCGCCAGCTACACACTGCAAGCCGTCAAGGAATAGACCCCGATAGGGCAGCCCCCGTGCTTGCAACGCCCTCATGCCGCCGTTCGCGCATTCGTGCCGGTGGTCGGGCGTTTCGCGGTGGGCGGCGTCAGATTCGGCGTCAGTGGCGGTTGTTTCCGCGTGGCGTGGTCGCGATGGTACGGGCGCGTTCGGGGGTGATCAGGTCTCGCAGCACCGGGTCGGTCAGCAGTACGACCGGCGGGACCTCGGCGCTGTACTCGGCGAGATACCGGCTGCCACTGCTCGACAGTACGCGCGCCATCAGTAGATGCCATGCCGTATCCGTCTCGGTCCGGTCAGCTTGGATCTGTGCTGGGTTGATCGGCTGCGGTGTCGAGGTCGCCGGCGAGCGTATCGGGCGCACGCATGCGCCAGGCGTCGGTGATGAGCTCTTCCAGACGGTCGGGGTCCACTTCGTCCAGCCGCAGCATGACCAGAGGCATCCCGTCGTAGGCGGGTGTGGTGAAGAAGCGCTCCGGCTCACCGAGCAGCAACGCCTGTTTCTCCGCCTCGTCGCCGACGTACAGCACGGCGATGTCGGTCCGGATGACGCGCGGCTTCCCCGGTCTGCGCTCTGGGTAGGACCACACGAACCCTTTGCCGCCGACCCGGAAATCGAAGCCGTCGCTGTCGATCTCGAGGACGTGAGGGAGCGCGAGCGCCAACCGGCAGACGTCTTCGGCGTCAGCCATCCTGGTCGCTCCCGGACACCGGTTTCCGCACGCGTACAGGCTATCGACCCACGAACCGCGAAGGGCCCCCGGTGGCCGAGGGCGTCTCTGTCCAGGGCGGGTCAGCGTCGGCGGGGAACTGGTGGGCTCGGGAGCTCCGCGGCGATCTGGGCGAAGCCGTCCAGCACCTTGGGTTCGAAGGCGCCCTTGACGGTTTCGGCTTCGGCGACGGTGAGCCGCGCGCTTTTGGGGATCGCCGGTGCCGTATACGTCGATCACCTCCTGAAAACGCCTCCGGGCACTGCTGGTGCGAAACCTCACCCAAGCGACCGAGACGAGGGCGGTGTTCCCACGTCGATCCGCGATGGCGAACAGGGCTCGCTGCAGCGACGTGCATGGGTCGCGCAGGAGGGATCGCCGCACCTCACCGTATGTGACGCGCACACACCCCCGGTTCCGCGGGCCGGTCTTTTGTTTTAATCGCCGCATTCCCATACGGCGCCACGCTTCGTCGGACTTGCCTTTGCGGGCTGACCGTTTCGCATCCGATTTACGCACCTTGACGGTCTCCACGATCTCGGCGATTCCCCTACGACGTCCGACTCCGGACGCCGGATCTCCGAGCGGCGAAGCAGTGGGGCACGGAACGCGGGGATCGACCGACGCCGGTGGGGGCGCGACTCACTGAGCCAGCACCTGCCGCTCTTCGCGCTGCCGGACCAGCTCCTCGACCGCGGTCGGCAGGGTCGTCTCGAAGTCGATCAGCTTCGCCCAGGTCGGGGTGACGACGATCCGGACCATGCCGTCGTAGAGCGAGTGGACCCCGGCCTCCCACTCGACCCGCTGCTCGGGCGTCATCTGGTAGCTGCCGTTCATCTGGAGGTACTCGTCCGGGATGCCCTCGACGAGGTCCAGTTCGGCCCGGCCGCGGATGAGCAGGAGCTTCGGCGGGTGCACCTCGGTGTCGATGGTCAGGGCGACCATCGGGTTCGCGCGCAGGGACCGGAGCTTCGGCGCGTTCGTCGCGGTGCACATGACGATCTCCGCACCGTTCCAGGTGAACCCGATCGGGATGTTGCGCGGCGTGCCGTCCTCGGCGACGTAGGCGAGGCGCGTCAGGTCGCGGGCCAGCAGTTCCTGGCTGAGCGGCCGGTTCAAGATCTCGGTGATCTGGTTCTGGTCCATCGTCGTTCCTCCGTCTGCCGGGCGGCCCTTCTGGCCGCTGCCATCCCTGGGACGAAGCCCGCCGGCCGTTCTCGACATCCTGGGCGTACTGACTTCGAGAAGGGCGTGCCATCTGTGGCGGGACGGCCAGTCATGCGCCGGTCAAGCCGCGGATCGTCAGCGGGCGAACGGGGTCCGGGGCGAATGTCGCACCTGCCCGGGTACTCGCCGAGGAGTTCCAGGACGTCCCGCTCGCGCGATGTCGGTTCCCGCGGGCGGGCGAGGTCGGCGGGGTCGATGCGGCGGGAGCGGCGGTGGGCGACGTAGCCGCCGAGGGCGGTCACGCGTTCGGACGGCCCGGCCGGGCCCGTCCCCGGACCCGGCGCGGGCGCGACGGTTCGGCCGGCATTTCCCGCTCGCGAATAGGCGGAGTCGGCATGAACGGGCTTTTGCATTTTTGTTTCGGCCGCCTCAGGCGTGCGACCTGCCCCCCCAGGTAAGGGGGCATACCACCTGTCCGCTTCTGGCGGTTTCGGCTGACAAGTCGGCGTCGCGCGTGGGATCATGAGCCGATTCCGGCCTCCATGATCGAGGTATGCGATGAGCACTGATGGCCCTTCTTCCCCGCCCTACGACACCGGCACGCCCTCGCCCGCGCGGATGTACGACTACTTCCTCGGAGGCAAGGACAACTACGCCGCCGACCGGGCGGCCGCCGAGCAGGTCAAGGCCGCCGTCGGGGACGTGCTGTGCCATGCCACCGTCTGGGAGAACCGCCGCTTCCTGCAGCGGGTCGTCCGCCATTTGGCCGAGGCGGGCATCGACCAGTTCGTCGACCTGGGCACGGGCCTGCCCACGCAGGGCAATGTGCACGAGATCGCGCAGGAGGTCGTCCCCGAGGCCCGGGTCGTCTATGTGGACAACGATCCCATCGTGCTCGCGCACGGGCGGGCGCTGCTGGCCACCAACGCGACCACGACCGTCATCACCGCCGACGTGCGCGACCCCGAGGCGATCCTGGAGCACGAGGAACTGCGGGCCCTCATCGACTTCTCCCGTCCGGTCGCCGTCCTGTCGATCGCGCTGTTCCATTTCATCCCCGATGACGACGACCCGGCCGGCATCGTGGCGGCCTTCCGGAAACTGCTGAGCCCGGGCTCCTACTTCGCGCTGTCGCACCTGACCACGGACGGAACGCCCGAGGAGGAACTGGCCCGCGTCGTCGAGGTGTACCGGAAGGCCACCAGCCCCATCGTGTTCCGCCCGCCGGAGCGGATCATGGAGTTCTTCGAGGGCTTCGACCTGGTCGAGCCGGGACTCACCCGCCCGTGGAAGTGGCGTCCGGAGTACGGCCCGGAGGGGCCGCAGACCGACTCGCTGTACGCCGGGCTGGGCCGGCTGGCCACCGGCTGACGCTCCAGGGCATCGCCGACGGTCGGAGATCCGGTGTCCATTCGGCGGCTGGCCGCGCTCGCGGTGGCGCTGCTCGCGCTCACCGTCCTCGCGGGCTGCGGCGGCGGGGGCGTGCCGCCCCCGCAGCGGGCGCGGGTGGACGTCGCCGTTCTCGATGACGGCGGCGCCGAGGTCGAGCTGCACGCGGCGGGACGGCTCTCGTCGGACGCCGAGGTGCGCGCGCTGGCCGGAGGCATCGCCCGGGACCTGTTCCCGGAGGCCGCGAAGGTGCGTGTTCGCACCGGGAAAGAGCGCGGTGCCCCGTTCGCCCGCGCCGAGGTCGGCGGCGCGTATCGGCCGGGCCGGAGGCCGTCCCTGCGGATCGACGCGTCCGGGGCGCTGCGGCGGCTCACCGCTGAGGGCTTCGAGGACACGGCCCTGAGGCTGCGCGTCCCGCCGGTGCCGGCCACGGTCCGGGCCGGCGGGGACGCGACGGGGCGGCGCGCGTGGCGGCTGCGCGAGGGCGCCCCCGCTCCCGTCCTGGCGGTCGGGATGAGGCCGCGGCCCGCGCGCTGGTGCGGGGCGATGGCGCTGCCCGTGCTCGGCGCGCTCGGCGTCGCGCTGGCGTTCTTCGTGCGGCGCCGCGCCCTGGCGGTCCCGGCGGCCGGCACCGCCGTCGCGGCCGGGGTCCTCGCGGTCGTGCTCGCGGCTGGACGGCAGGGCGCCAACCTCGGCGTCGCGGGCCTGCTCGGCGGGACGGCGCTGAAGCTGGCGTCCGTCGCGCCGCTGGTCGCCGTGCCGCTCGCCCTGCCGGCCGCGATGCTGCTCGGCACCGTGCTCGTCCGGTGGCTCGCCGGCCCGCGCGCCGCCGCCGGGCGCGAGGCGCGGCCCAGGGACAGCGGCGTGTTCTGGTGACGCCGCGGTCGGGGGACCGACGCCGACCCAGGGTCGATTGATCGTAAACTGAGGGTCATGTCCGGCGACCGCCCCCCGTGCACCTGCGTGATCTGCCGTGACTACGGCGACCGCGACCGCCTGGACAACTTCCAGCTCCGCACGATCGTGCACATCTCGCAGTACGGCTGGAGCGTCGTCCTCGTCCAGCCCGACGCGGACGGGCCCGGCTGGGCGTACACGGTCGGCCTGTGGCACAGCCACGGGGCGCCCGAGCTGGCGATGTTCGGCGGCGACGTGTACGAGACCGAGGAGGTCCTCAACGCGCTCGGCCGGCAGGCCGCCGAGGGGAACGCCCCGGCGGACGGCGAGCGCCGCGACGGCGTCGTCCGGGGGCAGCAGGCCGCCTTCCGGGACGTCGACCCGCACTGGTACGACGGGCTGTTCGCCGGGGCCGTGGCGTTCTACCGGCGCCCGCCGCTGCCGATGCTGCAGGTCGTCTGGCCGAACCGGGACGGCCTGTTCCCCTGGCAGCCCGGCACCGACCTGCCGTTCCGGCACAGCCAGCCGTGGCTGTGGCTCAACCCGAAGCAGCACCCGGCCGGCGTCTGGACACGGCGCCTCTGACCGCCCCGGCGGGCCGGCCGGGCATACGATCGGCGGGTGTACGGGCCGATCGCCGCGACCATCCGTACCCAGCGCCTCGTCCTGGAGCCGCTGGCGGTCCACCACGCGGACGAGATGGCCCCCGTGCTGGACGACCCGCGCCTGCACCGCTTCATCGGCGGCGAGCCCCTCACCCGCGACGAGCTGCGCGCCCGCTACGCGCACCTGGTCGCGGGCCCGGCGCCGTTCCACCAGGAGTGGTGGCTGAACTGGATCGTCCGCCGCGCCCGGGACGGGCAGGCCGTCGGCTACGTCCAGGCGACGGTCACGCCCGCCGCGTCCGGCTTCACCGTCGCTCCCCCGTCCGCCGGGTCGACGGTCACGCAGGGCCCGCCGCGGCACATCGCGTCCGTCGCCTGGGTCATCGGCATGCCCTACCAGGGGTTCGGCTTCGCCACCGAGGCGGCCCGCGCCCTGCTGGACTGGCTCCTCGCCCAGGGGATCGACGGCGTCGTGGCGACGATCCACCCCGGCAACCGCGCGTCCGCCGCCGTCGCGTCCAAGATCGGCCTGCGCGCCACCGGGGAGACCAGCGGCGACGAGGTCGTCTGGCGCCTCCCAGCCGATCCAGGCGGGGATTAACAAAAACGCCACTGGCAATGCGGTTGCGCCGCCCGGCGCGAGGCCATAGCATCCTTCGTGTCACACGGATGCGGTGCGGCCTCCGGGCCGGCCACCGGACTTCATAAAAGGCTGTGCCCCGGGCGGCATGCTCAGCAGAGGCGGACCCGGGGCTTCCAGTCACGACTATAGCACCCGTGCTCCACGGCACCGCAGACCGACTGCGCAGTCCAGGGGCAGTCGCCCATCCTTCTAAACGAGAAGGGCACGTCGTGAACGGCCACCCCCCTGTCTGGCTCCACCAGGCGCTGTCGCGAGCACGATTCACGTCCTATGTCGCGGCCGCTGCGGGCGACCCCGAGCGGGCGCAGAGACTTTACTGGTGGAACTTGCAGGCGTCAGCGGCGTTCTATGGCCCGCTGCACTGCCTGGAAGTGGCGTTGCGCAACGCGCTACACGAACGCCTGCGGGAGAAGTACGGCCGGGAGGACTGGTGGAGCGCGGCCCCCCTTTCCCCGGAAGGGAGACGCAAAGTCGAACGGGCGCGGGCCAACGCGCGCCAGAACTCCGCTCGCCGGGCGGGAGCGCGCCCCCTCGTCCCCGATGATGTGGTCGCCGAACTCACTTTTGGCTTCTGGGTGGAACTTCTCAGCCGCCGCAACGACCGGTTGTTCTGGGTGCCCTGTCTCCATCGCGCGTTCACTGGCTACTCGGGTCGTCGCGACAGGCTGCACAGGGATTTGCTCTCCATGGTGCTACTCCGCAACCGCGTGATGCACTACGAGCCCATCCACCACCGTGACCTGGCGAAAGACCATCAGACCGTCTACCGGCTGATGCAGTACATCTCACCGGAACTCGCAGGAGAGGCGCGGCGGCTCGATCGCGTTCCCGACGTACTCGCTCGCAGGAACGACGTCTGCGCCGGTGTCCATTCGTCCAGCTTCTAGGAGGCGGTTGCCGTGATCGCTCCAGGAACACTGGTGTCCATGGCCGACATCGCCCGCCGCACCGGTGTCCAACGGCCGGCGGTGACGAACTGGCGCCGCAGGCACGCCGATTTCCCCGCGCCCGCGGAGCGTTCACCGCAGGAACTGTTCGATGCCGCGGAGGTCGCTCGGTGGCTCGACACCAGACGCGTGTCCGCGAAGGCCCTGCGCCCGGACGAGCCACCGGGCAGCACCTTCGGGGAACGATTCCGCCGGACATACGAGGCCGGAAGTCCTGATGCCGCCGCTTCCGCGTCCATGAGCCGTGTCCGCGGCGTTCCGGTCGAGGCGCGTGCCTCTCACCCTCCACCGCATCTGGACCCCGACGAGGAGCAGGCGCGTCGGCTCAGTTCTCTCCTCATGGGGCGTTCCCGCGCACTCAGTGGTGTCGGCGACCCCGCCGCCTACACCGATGTAGTGCTCATCTTGCTTTACCTGCGGTCCGCGGACCCGCAGGGCTGGTCGTGGCTGGCATCGGAATCACGCGGCGGCCGGGACTTCATCGACGTGCTGCGGGAGACGGTCCACCGGCACGTCGGTGAGCGGCCCACGCGTAAGTGGCTCTCGCAGCCCGCCATGCGGGTGGCCGATGGGCTTCCCCCGGCCGCCCACTGGGACCCCATCCCCCTGATCGACCTGGTGGACTCCCTGGCCGCTGCGCACTCCGCGCCGTCGGCCACGCTGGTCGCCCGCCTGATCATCCGGCTTCTCGATGAGACCGTCCGCCAGGAGGGTCATCGAGGCGGAGAGTTCCGCACGCCACAATCGGTGACCGAACTCGTGGCCGGTCTCGCGGCGGCGGACCCAGACGATCGCGTCCTGGATCCGTGCTGCGGATCCGGCGATCTGCTGCTCTCCGTGGCCGCCCCGGTGAAGACATCGACTTCGGCACCGGTGACCGGAAGAGCACTGTCGCCGAGACCGGCGCTATGGGCGGGCATCAACCTCACTCTGCACGGTGTCCCGGCGCTTCTCTCATCCGATGCCCTGGACGATCTTCGCCGCCCGGCCGAACCCGACGAATCCTATGATCTGATCGTCTCGAATCCACCGTTCGCGATGCACTGGGCCGACCGGGTCGTACCGGGGGACCACCGCTGGGTCTATGGCACGCCGCCCGGCAACAACGCGAACTTCGCCTGGCTCCAGCACATCGCCGCCCGGCTGGCTCCGGGCGGCAGGGCCGTCACCGTCATCCCGCCCAACGCGACCTTCTCGACGCGCAAGGCCGACAGCACCATCCGTGCGGGCATGATCGAAGACGGACTCGTGGCATGCGTGATCCTGCTGCCCGGGGGCTTGTTCGCCAGCACCGGCATCCCGGTCACCATCTGGGTCCTCGAGAAGGGCCGCTCGCGCCGGGACGTTCTAATGATCAACGCCGGCGGTGCCGCCGAGAGCGATTTCCCGGAGATCATTCGCATTTACCGGGAGTGGCGGAGGGGCCGGGGCGAAGGCACGCGTTCGATTCCGGCGCGGGCGGTCGGCCTGGCCGAACTCCGCGCCGCAGGACACTCCCTCTCTCCCGGGCAGTTCTTGTCTTCCGGGAGAAGCGGCATCGACCGGCGGGAGGCGGCTGAGATCCTCCGGCTCTCAGCCGCGCTCATCGCTCGTCTTGCCGCGTCCGCCAGACGCATCGACGACGAGGTCACGACGCTGGCCGGCGCCCTCGCCGGCCAGGGGCCCGGAGAGGGCGGCCACGGTGACGGATGGCTCCGGACCCCGCTCGGACGACTGTGCACCGTCCAGCCCGGTCCGCCGAGAACACGGCTCCCGGGCGGGGATCCAGCGGTCCCCGTCGTCACGGCGAGGCAGATCCGGAACCGCCGCATCCATGACGAGGGCATCGAGCACACGACGGCGGAGTTCGCGGCATCGGTGCCGCAATGCCGCCTGATGCCGGGTGACCTCGTATCCGTGCGAACCGGAACGATCGACCGCGTGGCGCTGGCGGACGACCGGCACACGGGCTGGCTGATCGGAAGCGGCTGCGTCCTTCTTCGCCCGCGCGGCGAGATCCTCCCCAGCTACCTGCTGCATTACTTGAGCCACCCGCAGGTGGTCGAATGGGTCCGCCGCTCGGCCACGTCCGCCGTGCTCCCCACGATCAGCATCCGGAGGATCCGCGAGCTTCCGGTGCTCCTGCCGCCCATCGAACGGCAGCGGGAGATAGTCGGTTTTCTCAACGCGCTCGATGAGTCGATCGTCGCGCACGACGCCATCCTGGGAGCGGCGCACGAGATGCACACGGCCGCTCTGGGCGCCCTGCTCGGCGACGTCGAGTCCCAGGCCGGACCGGCCGCCCCGGCGTGACACTCTGATGGCGGGCCGTGGCGCGCGGCACGCGCCCGGTTAGGCGACAATCGACGGGGCGGAACGGACCGGCCGGGAGGGGAGAGCATGCGGGAGGTGTGGCCAGGGGACCCCTATCCGCTGGGCGCCACCTGGGACGGCACGGGCACGAACTTCGCGCTGTTCTCCGAGGTGGCCCGGCGGGTCGAGCTGTGCCTGTTCGACGCCGACGGCAACGAGACGCGGCGCGAGCTGCCCGAGGTCGACGGGTTCGTCTGGCACGGCTACCTGCCCGGCGTCGGCCCAGGCCAGCGCTACGGATACCGGGTGCACGGGCCGTTCAGCCCGCGCGACGGGCACCGCTGCAACCCGTCCAAGCTGCTGCTCGACCCGTACGGCAAGGCCGTCGAGGGCGACGTCCGCTGGCACGAGTCGCTGTTCTCCTACCGGTTCGACGACCCCGACGCGCTGAACGAGGACGACAGCGCCCCCCACATGCCGAAGAACGTCGTCATCAACCCGTTCTTCGACTGGGCGGACGACCGGCCCCCGCGCGTCCCCTACCACGAGAGCGTCATCTACGAGGCGCACGTGAAGGGCCTGACGAGGCTGCACCCGGGCATCCCGGAGGAGCAGCGCGGCACCTACGCGGGCCTCGCGCACCCGGTGATGATCGACCACCTGCTCGACCTCGGCGTCACCGCCGTCGAGCTGATGCCGGTGCACCAGTCGATCCCCGAGCACGCGCTGGTGGCGCGGGGGCTCGACAACTACTGGGGCTACAACACGATCGGGTTCTTCGCGCCGCACAACTCCTACAGCTCGTCCGGGCAGTACGGGGAGCAGGTGCTGGAGTTCAAGGCGATGGTCCGGGCCCTGCACGAGGCGGGCATCGAGGTCATCCTGGACGTCGTCTACAACCACACCGCCGAGGGCGACCACCTGGGCCCGACGCTGTCGTTCCGCGGCATCGACAACTGCTCGTACTACCGGCTGCGCGACGACGACAAGCGCTACCACCTCGACTACACCGGGTGCGGGAACTCGCTGAACGTCCGCAACCCGCACGCGCTGCAGCTCATCATGGACTCACTGCGCTACTGGATCCTGGAGATGCACGTCGACGGGTTCCGGTTCGACCTCGCCTCCGCGCTGGCGCGGGAGCTGCACGACGTCGACCGGCTCGCCGCGTTCTTCGACCTCGTCCAGCAGGACCCGGTCGTCTCGCAGGTGAAGCTCATCGCCGAGCCGTGGGACGTCGGCGAGGGCGGCTACCAGGTCGGCAACTTCCCGCCGCTGTGGACGGAGTGGAACGGCAAGTACCGCGACACCGTCCGCGACTTCTGGCGCGGCTCCTACGCGACCATGCCGGAGTTCGCGTCGCGGCTGACCGGGTCGTCGGACCTGTACGAGCACAGCGCGCGGCGGCCGTTCGCGTCCATTAACTTCGTGACCTGCCACGACGGGTTCACGCTCACCGACCTCGTCTCCTACGACCACAAGCACAACGAGGCCAACGGCGAGAACAACCGGGACGGCACGGACGACAACCGCTCCTGGAACTGCGGTGTCGAGGGGCCCGCCCGCGACACCGCCGTCCTGGAACTGCGCGCCCGGCAGCGCCGCAACTTCCTCGCCACGCTGTTCCTGTCGCAGGGCGTGCCGATGCTCTCCCACGGGGACGAGCTCGGCCGCACGCAGAAGGGCAACAACAACGCCTACTGCCAGGACAACGAGCTCGCCTGGGTCCACTGGGAGGACTCCGACGACATGGAGTTCGTCCGGACCCTGTCGCGCCTCCGCCACGACCACCCGGTGTTCCGCCGCCGCCGCTTCTTCACCGGGACGGGCCGCGGCGCCGCCGCCGACATCGCCTGGCTCACCCCCGCCGGCGAGACGATGACCGACCAGGACTGGAACGTCGGGTTCGCCAAGTCCCTCGGCGTGTTCCTGAACGGCGACGCCATCACCGAGCCCGACCCGCGCGGGCGCCGCGTCCGCGACGACTCGTTCCTGCTGCTGATCAACGCCGGCTCGGAGCCGGTCGAGTTCACGCTGCCGGGCGCCGAGTACGGCGAGCGCTGGGAGTTCGCCCTCGACACCGCCGAGCCCGGCACGGTCGGCGAACGTCCCCGCGTCAAGGCCCGCGACGTCGTCCGGCTGACCGACCGCGCCCTCCTCGTCCTGCGGCGGGCCTAGAGCCCAGGGGGCGGCCCCTGGAACCCCCGTCGACGACGCAGGCGATCTTCACACCGCGTTGCGGCCTTTTGTGGCTGTGCGGGCGTGGACGCATCGCTGCGGTCGCCTGCGCTCGCTCCGCCTGCCCGCCCCCAGTCCGCCGGGGTCTCTAGTGGTTAGGCGCGGGTCACCCCGATGGCGGTCAAGAAGACCAGGACGACCGTGGCGACCGCGACCGCGCCGTGGACGGCGACGGCGATGGCCGGGAACGCCTGCTCCGCGCCGCGGGCGTGGCGGCCGCCGCCTCCGACGAGCCAGCGGGTGAACAGCATGAAGCCCTGCAGGGCCACGACCAGCAGGACCGCGAACGCGAGCCACGCGTATCCGGCGGTCCCGGTCGCCAGGTAGGCGATCCAGACGGCGAGACCGCCGACGGCCGCCAGCGGATGACCGACCACGAACAGGACCGGGAACCGCGTCACCTTCGTCGAGCGCCCCCCGCGCAGCATCCAGATGACCAGCAGGTAGCAGCCCGCCCCGGCGGCCAGAATCCACGCGCCCAATGCCGCGAACCCCACCCCCCGCTCCCTTCTCTGAACTCTTCCTCCCCGTCCCCCAGGGCAAGTGTCGCCTCCCGGCGCTCCCGGCATGACGGATTCGTACAGATTGGTGCACAGACGGTCATCCGTCCGGTCTGACGGGATGTGCAGTAGCTTGAACCATCTATGCGCACTCTCTCTCCGGAGCCCGGCGAGGTCGACCTCACCGAGCGCTACGCGTATCCGCCCGGCGCCACCTGGATGCGGGCCAACATGGTCGCCAGCCTGGACGGGGCGGCGCAGCGCGACGAGCGCAGCGGCGGCCTCGGCAACCCCGCCGACCAGCACCTGTTCCTGCTGCTGCGCGGGCTCGCCGACGTCGTCATCGTGGGCGCGGGCACGGTGCGCGCCGAGGGGTACGGGCCGGTCAGGCCCAGCGAGGGCTGGGACGGCGTCCGCGAGGGGCGGCCGCCCGTGCCGCCGATCGCGATCGTCTCCCGGACGCTCGACCTCGACTTCGACGCGCCGATCTTCACGGAGGCGCAGGTCCCGACGATCGTGCTGGCGACCGCGACGGCCGACCCGGCCCGGCTGAAGGCCGCGCGGGAGCACGCCGACGTCATCGTCGCCGGGTACGACTCGCTCGACTTCCCCGCCGCCGTGCGGGAGCTCGCCTCCCGCGGCCACCGGCGCCTGCTGTGCGAGGGCGGTCCGGCCGTCCTCGCACAGGTGGTGGGGGCGGGGCTGCTGGACGAGCTGTGCCTCACGCTGAGCCCGATGCTGCTCGCCGGGCACGCGACGCGCATCCTGAACGGTCCGCCGGTGCAGGTTCCGCCGGAGATGACGCTCGCCCACGCACTGCAGGACGAGGAGTTCCTGTTCCTGCGCTACACCCGCAAGCGGTAGCGGACGAACAGCACGCCCTCGTCGATGTAGAGGGCGGCGGGGTCGAGCGGCACCTCGGCGTCCAGGTCGTCCAGGAGGCGGGTGTGGCGGGGGCCGCCGAGAAGGGCCGGGGCGATGTTCAGGCACAGCTCGTCGACGAGCGACGCGCGGATCAGCGCGGTCGCTAGGGCGGGGCCGCCTTCGCAGAGGAGATGCTCGTAGCCGAGGTCTTCGCGGAGGGCCGTGACGGCGGCGGGGAGGTCGACGTCGTCTTCGCCTTCTGCGACGACCTGGATGCCGCGCGGGGCCTTCCCCCGGTTGTTCTGCGACGTCACCACGATGGTGGGCGTCTCGGCGTCGGTGAACAGCGGGAGCGTCCAGTCGAGGTCGAGGGAGCGGCTCACCACGACGATGGGGGCGGGCGGGCCGCCGCGGCGCGCCCGCAGATCGTGGCGCAGTCGGGCGGGGCCGAGGCGTCCCGTGCGCACCGTGCCCGCGCCCACGAGGATCGCGTCGGTCAGCGCGCGCAGGGCCCGCAGGACGCGGAAGTCGGCGTCGCCGCCGAGCCCGTCCGTCCAGCCCTCGGCGTCGGTCGCGGAACCGTCCACGCTCATGACCATGCCCAGCCGCAGCCCGGGCTGGTCGCCGTAGGCCTCGTACGGGTCGACGCCGGCGGCGGGCTCGGGCAGCAGACGGCGCATGACCTGCACGTTATCGGACGCCCCCGGGATGGTGTTCTGTCGGTGCCGGGGCGCAAGATGGGGGGCATGGACCTGCCGATCAGCCCGCCGCTGCCGCCGATGCTGGCCAAGGCGGTCAAGACCATGCCCAAGGGCGACCTGCTGTACGAGCCGAAATGGGACGGCTTCCGCTGCATCGTGTTCCGCGACGGCGACGAGGTGGAGCTGTCCAGCCGCGGCGAGAAGCCGCTCACCCGCTACTTCCCCGAGCTGGTCGAGGCGGTGAAGCGCGAGCTGCCCGAGCGGTGCGTGGTCGACGGCGAGATCGTCCTGCCGAAGGGGACGCGCCTCGACTTCGACGGCCTCCAGCAGCGCATCCACCCGGCCGCGTCGCGGATCAAGCTGCTGTCGGAGGAGACGCCCGTGTCGTTCGTGGCGTTCGACCTGCTGGCCCTCGGTGACGAGTCGCTGCTGGAGGTCCCGCTCGGCGAGCGGCGGCGGAGGCTCACCGACACCCTGGCCGGGGTGCGGGCGCCGATCCACGTCACGCCGGCGTCCGACTCCTACGAGCTGGCGCTGCGCTGGTTCGAGGAGTTCGAGGGAGCCGGGCTGGACGGCGTGATCGCCAAGCCGCGCGACACCGAGTACCAGCCCGACAAGCGGGTCCTGTTCAAGGTCAAGCACGAGCGCACCGCCGACTGCGTGGTGGCGGGCTTCCGCTGGCACAAGTCGGGCCCCATCGTCGGGTCGCTGCTGCTCGGGCTCTACAACTCCGAGGGCAAGCTCCAGCACGTGGGGGTCGCGGCCTCGTTCACCATGAAGCGCCGGGCCGAGCTGGTCGAGGAGTTGCGGCCCTACCGGCTGGAGGACCTCTCCGAGCACCCCTGGTCGGAATGGGCGAGCCAGACCGAGGCGACCGTCGACCGGATGCCGGGCGCGATCTCCCGCTGGACGGGCAAGAAGGACCTCAGCTGGGTCCCGCTGCGCCCCGACCTGGTGGTGGAGGTGGCCTACGAGGCGATGGAGGGCGACCGGTTCCGGCACACGGCCCGCTTCCGCAACTGGCGTCCCGACCGCACGCCGCGGTCCTGCACCTACGAGCAGCTGGAGGTGCCGATCGCCTACGACCTGGCCGACATCTTCGGCGGCGGAGCGACGAACGCGCGGGCCGACCGCTGAGCCCGCGGGCCGGGCGCGGCGGCGTGCCGCGCCCGGCCCCCCGGCCGCGGTGGGGCCGGGGCGCGCAGGTCAGGGCTGGGTCTCGTTGTCGATGGTCTCCTGGATGAGGTCCCGCTCCGACTGGGCGGTCATCTTCGCCGACGCGAACGGCCGCAGGTAGGTCTGGTTGACGCCGGGGACGCGGTCCTCGATGACGAACGTCGCCTTGGTGGAGACGGCGGCGCCCGGCGTCCGGACGGTCGGCAGCGTCTTGAAGTCCGCCTTCATCTCGTCCTTGCCGATCGTCGTCAGCACGTAGCCGCGCTGGTTGTTGTAGAAGCGCAGGTGCGGGTTGATCCTCAGGAAGGGGTGGGCGGCGGGGTCGGAGTCCGCGCCGTCGCCGGTGCTGGTGATGGACGTGCACACCAGCTCGGAGCCGACGGTCCTGGAGCCGGGGTCGTCGTAGTCGGCCTTCAGGTCGCTCGCCCAGTGGGCGTGGACGTCGCCGGTGAGCACGACCGGGTTGCGCACCTCGGCGTCCAGCCAGCCCTGGGTGATGCGGTCGCGGGACGCGACGTAGCCGTCCCAGGCGTCCATCGAGGTCTTCTTGACGGGCCCGTCGGTGTTGTCGCGCTGCGCGAAGAACACCTGCTGGCCGAGGACGTCCCAGCGGGCGCGGGAGCGGCGGAAGCCGTCCAGCAGCCACGCCTCCTGCCGGTCCCCGGTGATGGAGCGCTTCGGGTCGACGGCCTCGGGGCAGTCCTTGTAGCCGTCGCCGCAGCCCTGGTCGTCGCGGAACTGGCGGGTGTCGAGCATGTGGAAGGTGGCGAGCCTGCCCCACCGGACGCGCCGGTAGATCTGGATGTCCGGCCCCTTCGGGACGGAGCGCCGGCGCAGCGGCATGTTCTCGTAGTACGCCTGGAACGCGGCGGCGCGGCGCGCGCGGAACTGCTCGTAGGACGGGGTGTCGGAGTTCGCCTCGGGGATGTCGTCCGCCCAATTGTTCTCGACCTCGTGGTCGTCGAAGACGACGAGCCAGGGCGCCGCCTCGTGCGCGGCCTGGAGGTCGCGGTCGGACTTGTACTGGGAGTGCCGCAGCCGGTAGTTCGCCAGCGTGACCGTCTCGGGGCCCTCGTGGTCGCGGACGTTGCCGCCCGGGATGGTGTAGACGCCCTTCTTGTACTCGTACTGGTAGTCGCCCAGGTGCAGGACCAGGTCGGGGTGCTCCTCGGCGAGCCGCCGGTAGGCGGTGAACCAGCCGTGCTCGAACTGGCTGCACGAGACGAACGCCATCGCGAGGGCGGGGCCGAAGGCGGCGGGGTGCGGGGCGGTGCGCGTCCGCCCGGCCGGGGAGACGTGCGTGCCGGCGCGGAACCGGTACCAGTACTCGCGGCCGGGGCGCAGGCCGTTCAGCTCGACGTGCACGGAGTGGGCGCTCTGCGGGCGTGCGGCGGCGGTGCCGCGCCGTTCGATCCGGCGGAAGCGCTCGTCGGAGGAGACCTCCCAGCTCACGGGGACGGTGCGGGCGGGCATGCCGCCGAGGCCGTCCTCGGCGAGGGGGTTCAGGGCGAGCCTGGTCCAGAGGACGAACCCGTCCGGCTCGGGGTCGCCGGACGCGACGCCGAGGGTGAACGGGTCGCCGGGCAGCGGGCGCGGCCCGGCGGCGTGCGCCGGGGCGGGGACGAGTGTCGCGGCGGCGCCGGCGGCGGTGGCGAGACCGGTCGTGACCAGGAACGTGCGCCGGTTCAGAGGGTGTGCGGAGTCGGCCATGGAGGTCATGGAGGTCATGGAGGAGCGACCTTTCGGAGGGATCCGGCAGTGATCGCCGGAAAGCCTCACGAAGACCGGTGGCCGCGGAGCACCGCGCGGATGACACCCGCCCCAACAAGAACGATCTTTTGGGCGGCGGCAGAAGATCATGCGGCGCGGAGGAAAGGATGCTAGGCTGGCGACTTACGACTTGCGCACAACATACCTAACCCTATGACTAGGAGTGTAGCCGAAGCATGGGACTCCGTCAAGCGGACGCTGTCAACCCCGACCACGAGAATTCCGCGCCGATGCGCGCGGAACAGGCGTACGTGTCCCGCGTGTACGCGCGGCTCGACGTGGAGCGGGCGAAGGCGGAGGCCGCGCTGCGCGAAGGTCCGGCGGCGGGCGGCGGCTCCGCGTTCCAGGCGCGGGTGGAGAGCGCCGTCGCGACCGACGAGGCGGCCCGCCGCCTCGCCCGGCTCGGCGGCGTCGAGAACGGCCTGTGCTTCGGCCGGATCGACCACCGGGCCGGCGCCGACGGCCCCGGCGACACCTTCTACATCGGCCGCGTCGGCCTCCGCGACGAGGACCACGAGCCCATCCTGATCGACTGGCGCGCCGCCGCGGCCCGGCCGTTCTACACCGCCACCCCCGGCGCGCCCGGCACCCTCGCGCGCCGCCGCCACCTGCATCTGCGGCACCGCGAGGTCGTCCGGCTGGACGACGAGGTCTTCGACCTGGAGGGCCTGGACGAGTCGGAGCGGGGCGGCATCGTCGGCGAGGCCGCCCTGCTCGCCACCCTCCGCCGCGGCCGGACGGGCCGGATGAGCGACGTGGTCGCCACCATCCAGGAGGAGCAGGACCAGGTCATCCGCTCGGGACTGCAGGGCGTGCTCGTCGTCCAGGGCGGCCCCGGCACCGGCAAGACGGTCGCGGCCCTGCACCGCGCCGCGTACCTGCTCTACACGCACCGGGACGTCCTGGAACGGCGCGGCGTACTCGTCGTCGGCCCGAACGCCACGTTCCTCCGCTACATCGAGCAGGTCCTCCCCGGCCTGGGCGAGACCGACGTCGCCCTGGCCACGGTCGGTGAGCTCTATCCCGGCCTCAAGGCGACAGCGCGGGAGACGCCCGCGGTCGCCGTCATCAAGGGCGACCTCCGCATGGCCGACCTCGTGCAAGCGGCCGTGCACGATCGGCAGCGCGCGCCCTCTGACGGCCTCCACATCGACGTGGAGGGCCTCACCCTCGTCGTGGACGCCGAACGGTGCGCGCAGATCCGCGACCGTGCGCGCGCTCTGCGCCTCCCCCACAACATCCAGCGGCGGCGCTACGTCCACGACATGCTGGAGGCCCTCGCCGTCAACCGGGCCGAGCAGTACGACCGCATCATGGACGAGCCCCTGGAGGAGATCGCCAAGTCGGGCGGTCTGCCGGACTGGCTCCAGGAGCTCATCGACGAGGCCGAGGACGAGCCCCTCCTGGACGAGACCGACCTCCGTCTCGCCAAGGAGGCCCTCTGGCAGGACCCCGCCGTCCACAAGGCCCTCAACGAACTCTGGCCCGAACTGACGCCGCAGCGGCTCCTGAGCGACCTGTACGCCTCCCCCGGCACCCTCGCCCGCCTCGGCTCCCAGCTCGGCCTTCCCGACTGCGCGCTGCTGCACCGTCCGTCCGGCTCCCCGTGGACGGTGTCCGACGTCCCCCTCCTCGACGAGGCCGCCGAGCATCTGGGCACGGACGACGCGGCCGGCCGGGCGCGCCGGCGTGCCGCCGACGCCGCGCAGGCCGAAGAGGAGCGCTACGCCCGCGAGGTCATCGAATCGGCCGGGACCACGAACCTGCTCTCCGCCCGCGACGTGATCTCCGCGCGCGACCTGGCCGACCGCCACAACGACGACGGCCCGCCCCTGACCACCGCCCAGCGCGCCATGGCCGACCGCGAATGGGCGTACGGCCACGTGATCGTGGACGAGGCGCAGGAACTGTCCGCGATGGCGTGGCGCACGGTGATGCGCCGCGTCCCGACCCGTTCCCTCACCGTCGTCGGCGACATCGCGCAGACCGGCAGCGCCGCCGGCGCCGCCGACTGGGGGCAGATGCTCGACCGCTACGTGCCGGGCCGCTGGCGCGAGCAGCGCCTGCTGGTCAACTACCGCACCCCGGCCGCCATCATGCGGGTCGCCGCCGACGTCCTCGCCGCCGTCGACCCGGGGCAGACCCCGCCCGTACCGGTCCGCGACGACGGCCCGCCGCCCGCCGCGCTGGCGCTGCCGATCGCCGAGCTGCCGTCCCTGGTCCGCTCCGAGCTCGCCCTCGTCACCGGCGACGTCTCCGCAGAGGGCCGCCTGGCCGTCATCGCCTCCGGAGCCCGCCACGCCGCCGTCCTGGACATTCTCCCGGACGCCGCCGCCGGCGCCACCCCCGAGGCCCTCGACTCCGCGGTCGTCGTCCTCACCGCCGAGGAGGCGAAGGGCCTGGAGTTCGACTCCGTCATCGTCGTCGACCCGGCCGGCATCCTCGCCGAGTCGCCCAAGGGCGGGCAGGACCTCTACGTCGCGCTGACCCGCCCCACGCGGCGCCTGACGGTCGTCCACGACGGCGACCTGCCGCCCCTCCTAGCGTCCCTGGAGTAGCGCGGCGAGGGTCCCGGCGAGTTCCCTCTTGATCGTCCGGCCGGCGGCGGCGGGGTCGCCGCCGCGGACCGCCTCGACCAGGGCGGCGTGGGCGTCGCGGCCGTGGGCGGTGTCGGACGCGCGGACGTCCACCAGGGTGACGAGGTCGAGGAGGCCGTCGCGCAGGACGGGGACGAACTCGGCGAACAGGTCGGCGAGGACCGGGTTGTGCGCGGCGGCGACGACGGCGGTGTGCAGGGCGATGTCGGCGTCGATGAACGCCTCGACGGCAGGGCCGGCGAAGGCGTCGTCGCGGGCGGCGAGGGCCCGGTCGAGGGCGGCAAGGTCGGCGTCGGTGCGGCGTTCGGCGGCGAGTTCGGCGGCGCGGACCTCCAGCATCATGCGTATCTCGTAGACGTCGGCGACGGAGGCGCGGCGGAGGCGGGCGGGCCAGTCCTCGTCCGGTTCCGTCGCGACGACGAACACGCCCGCGCCCTGCCTCGGCTGGACGAGGCCCGCGCCGGCCAGGGCGCGCAGGGCCTCGCGGACGGTCGAGCGGCCCACGCCGAGCTCGCGGGCGAGGGTCGTCTCGCCGGGGAGCTTCGTCCCGACCGGCCAGGAGCCGCCGGCGATCTGGTCGCGGAGGCGCTCGGCGGCCTGCTCGACGAGCGGGCTGGGCCGGAGCGGGCCGAGCGGGGCCCGGCGTTCGCCGGGTGGCGGGGTGGCGCTGGCGGGCGGCATGCGGGGTCCTTCGCGGTGGGCGGGCGGTCAGGATATCTCGCACTCAGCTTGTCTGAGGAGCTGAGGTGTGGTTGGGTTGCGGTCATGTCGTGGCGCGCCCTCCTCCTCGGTCGCCGCGGCGGGGCCTGATCCGACCGGCACCCCGCCGCGGGGTCCGGTGCTGCCGGTCGTCCGGCGACCACGAGGACACGCTCCGATGAACTTCCCGACCCTGAACACCCCGTCCGGTCCGGCGACCGGGCCCTCCTGGAACCCACAGCGCGGCAGTTCGATGCCGTTCCACCGGTACCGGTCGGTCCACGACCGCGTCCCTTCGCCCGTCCCCGAGGTCGAACGCACCTGGCCGTCCCGGCGCGTCGAGGAGGCGCCGCTGTGGGTGCCCGTCGACCTGCGGGACGGCAACCAGGCACTGGCCGAGCCCATGGACACCGCGCGCAAGCGCCGCATGTTCGACCTCTTCGTGGCGATGGGCTTCAAGGAGATCGAGGTCGGCTACCCGTCGGCCAGCCAGACCGACTTCGGCTTCGTCCGGCACCTGGCGGAGGCGGGCGTGCCGGACGACGTGACGCCCGTCGTGTTCACGCCGGCGCGGCGCGAGCTGATCGAGCGGACGTTCGCGTCCGTCGAGGGGCTGCCCCGGGCGGTCGTCCACCTCTACACGGCGACGGGCCCGGTGTGGCGGGACGTCGTGCTCGGGTCCGACCGGGCCGGGGTGAAGCGGCTGGTCCTGGACGGGGCGGCCGACGTGGCGCGCCTCGCCCGGCCGGGGGTGCGCTTCGAGTTCTCCCCCGAGACGTTCAACTTCACCGAGCCCGACTACGCGCTGGAGGTGTGCGACGCGGTCGCCGGCCTGTGGGACGCCTCCCCCGACCGCCCGGTGATCCTGAACCTGCCGGCGACCGTCGAGATCGCCACGCCGAACGTGTACGCCGACCAGATCGAGTACATGCACCGGAACCTGGCGCGGCGGGACGCGGTGATCCTGTCCGTCCACCCGCACAACGACCGCGGGACGGGCGTCGCCTGCGCGGAGTTGGCCGTGCTGGCGGGCGCGCAGCGGGTAGAGGGGTGCCTGTTCGGCAACGGCGAGCGGACCGGTAACGTCGACCTCGTCACCCTCGCCCTGAACCTGCACGCGCAGGGCGTCGACCCGCGGATCGACTTCTCCGACATCGACGAGATCCGCCGCACCGTCGAGCACTGCAACCGGCTGCCCGTCCACGAGCGGCATCCGTACGGCGGCGACCTGGTCTACACGGCGTTCTCCGGGACGCACCAGGACGCGATCGGCAAGGGCATGGCCCTGCACGCCCGCCGCGCCGCGGAGACGGGGACGCCGCGGGAGGAACTGCCGTGGGACGTCCCGTACCTGCCGATCGACCCCGCCGACGTGGGACGCGGGTACGAGGCGGTCATCCGGGTCAACAGCCAGTCCGGGAAGGGCGGCATCTCCTACCTGCTGCGCACCGGGTACGGCCTCGAACTGCCGCGCCGCCTGCAGATCGAGTTCTCCCAGGTCGTGCAGCGGGCCACGGACGGCAGCGGGGAGGAGGCCACGGCCGAGGAACTGTGGGACCTGTTCCGCGCCGAGTACCTCGACCCAGCCGGACCGGTCTCCGTGGTCCGGTGGCGGACGTCCAGCACGGGCCCGGCGCGGCACGACTTCACCGGCGTCATCCGCGTGGACGGCGACGAGCGCGAGCACACCGGGACCGGCAACGGCCCCATCGACGCGCTCGCCGATGCCCTGGCGTCCGCCGGCATCAAAGTGGACGTCCTCCAGTACGCCGAGCACGCGGCGCGTCCTGGCCGGGGCCGTTCCGTGGGGACGGCGCCCCAGGCCGACCGGCGGGCGAACGACGCCATGGCGGTCGCCTACGCGGAATGCCGGGTCAACGGGGTGACGTCCTGGGGCGCGGGCCGGGACACGTCCGTGCTGACGGCGTCAGTGGAGGCCGTCCTGGCCGCGGTGAACCGCGCGAAGCGCTAGCCGCCCACCCGGTGCGTCGACCTGCGGCGAGTTGTTGTTATGGGCGCCCCCGAAACAACAACTCGCCGCAGATCAACGAGGGGGCACCGCACTAGCGGCGCCGGCCGAGCGAGCGCCGCCAGGACAGGCCCGTTCCGGGAATCCGGAACGTCACCTGGCGGCGCCCGTCCGCCGAGCGGGTGTAGCGGGCGCCGCGCGCGCCGACGCTGTGCCCGACGCCCTTCTTCGACAGGTTGATGCGGAACGGTCCCATGCGGATTGCTTTTCGATAGCTCCATCCCATGCGGGCGGGGATGCCCGGGGAAC
Organism: Actinomadura monticuli; assembly: GCF_041463655.1. Classification (NCBI taxonomy): domain Bacteria; kingdom Bacillati; phylum Actinomycetota; class Actinomycetes; order Streptosporangiales; family Thermomonosporaceae; genus Actinomadura; species Actinomadura monticuli. The sequence continues at coordinate 259,463 of NZ_JAXCEI010000003.1, read as the reverse complement.
GCGCGGGGCATCCCCGGCCCCCGTTCACGGACAGCCCGAGACCACGGTTTCGGTCGGACCGGAGGACGCAAGGGCAGGAGGTGACCAAATTCCGTCCGAGTCCGTCGTGCGCCGACCTTTACCGCGCCCCCGGGGGCGAGGAACGTGTGCCTCCTAGAGATCATTTTCCCAGCTCCCGGAGGTGCGGGTTGGCCAGGCGACCCCTGAGACGGACCCGGCGGACGGTCGCGGCGGCCGCGCTCACGAGCGCGGCGCTCGCCGGTGCCGGCGGCGGCGCGACCGCGCTTGCCCAGCCGTCCCCGAAGATCGTGGTGAAGGACGGCGTGACCCAGCCCGTCTTCTCCTACGAGGACGCGATCCGCGAGCACGTCTACGTCGAGTCGGCCGTGGACAGCGACCGGGACGGCAAGAAGGACCGCGTCAACGTCGACATCATCCGGCCCGCGGAGACCGAGCACGGCCTCAAGGTCCCGGTGATCATGGACGAGAGCCCGTACTACGACAACGCGGGCCGCGGCAACGAGGGCGAGCTGAAGACCTACGACGCCGCCGGGAACCCGGTGAAGTTCCCGCTGTTCTACGACAACTACTTCGTCCCGCGCGGGTACGCGTTCCTCGCCGTGGACATGGTCGGGACGACCCGCTCCGACGGCTGCCCGGTCAGCGGCGGGCCCACCGACGTCCTCGGCGGCAAGGCCGTGGTCGACTGGCTCAACGGCCGCGCCGAGGCGTACCGGCCGGACGGAACCGCGGTGAAGGCCACCTGGACCACCGGCCGCACCGGCATGATCGGCAAGTCCTACGACGGGACGCTCGCCAACGGCGTCGCCGCGACCGGCGTCGAGGGGCTGGAGACCATCGTCCCCATCTCGGCGATCAGCAGCTGGTACGGCTACAGCCGCATGAACGGCGTCAAGTACTGGACGGACGAGCAGCCGTGGCTCGCGAGCTATGTCGACACCGACCCGCCCGAGAAGTGCGCCGCCGTCAACGCCGGACTGGACGAGGGCGAGGACGACGCCACCGGCAACTACAACGCCTACTGGAAGACCGCCGACTACCGGGACGGGACGATCGCGCGCGCGTCCCGCGTCCGCGCCAGCGTCTTCGCCGCGCACGGCGTCAACGACCTCAACGTCAAGGACGACCACTTCGCCGAATGGTGGCAGGCCCTCGCGCGGCGCGGCGTGGAGCGCAAGGTGTGGCTGTCGCAGCGCGGCCACGTCGACCCGTTCGACACCCGCCGGGACGCGTGGGTGGACACCCTGCACCGCTGGTTCGACCACGAACTGCAGAAGATCCCCAACGGCATCATGCGGGAGCCGCGCGCCGACATCGAGACCGGCCCGGACCAGTGGATCACGCAGCCCGACTGGCCCGCCCGCGACGCCCGCGACCTCGTCCTGCGCCCCGGCCCCGGGGGAACCCTCGGCCTGGACCGCGCACCCCGCGGCGCGACGGCCGCGTTCGCCGACGCCCCCGGCCCGCGCGGCGAGGGCTACTCCGAGAGCGCGATGGTCTCCGACCCGACGGCGTCCCAGCCGTACCGGACGGCCTTCGTCTCCGGCCCGCTCCCCCGGACCGGACGCCTCTCCGGCACCCCCGACGCCCATCTGAAGATCAAGCTCGACGGGCCGACGGCCAACCTGACCGCCCTCCTCGTCGACTACGGCGACGACACCCGCGTGAACTACCTCGGCTCCGGGTCCGGGATCTGGACCCTCGCCACCGAGGACTGCCATGGCGAGAGCACGCCCGCCGACGACGCCTGCTACAAGCAGACGGAGGTCACCACGGTCGCCTCACCCGTGAACGTAGTCGCCCGCGGCTGGCTCGACGCCCAGAACGACCGTTCGCTGAGCCGGCCGAGGCCCTTGCGGCCCGGCCGGTTCCACACCGTCCGCTGGGAGACGCTCAGCCAGGAGTACCTCCTCAAGAAGGGCCACCGCCTGGCCCTCGTCCTCGCCGGCACCGACGCCGACTACAACACCGAGACCCCCACCGGCGCCCAGGTCACCGTGGACCTGCGCGGCACCTCGATCACCATCCCGGTGACCGCCGCCGCCGACGACCCGGCCGCGCTCGTCGCGCCGCCGAAGCGGTCCGCGACCTGGCGGGGACCAGCGGAGGTCACCCTGCCCGTCCAGGAGCGGGAGCTGTACTGACGGGGCCGGCCCGCCGCCCGGAACACCGGCCGGCGGGCCGCGCCGCCTTCGGATCAGATCGACCTGACGCTGTTTCCCATCACGGTGCGGCAGCGCGCATTCCCGCCGGGTCAGGCGCGGTTGTCGGTGTCCTTGCTGGGCTGGACGCGCTTGGGCTCGCCCGGCATCTTCGGGTAGTTGGGCGGATACGGCATGTCGCCCAGGCCGTGGTCGTTCTCGTCGCGGTCGGCCATGTCGAGGAGGGTGTCCAGGGTGAAGGACTCGTCGTCGATGGACGCGTGCAGGTCGCCCAGCTCCGCGAAGCGGGCCGGCATGGTGGCGATGGTGAAGTCGCGGGGGTCGACGTCGGGGAGCTCGTCCCAGGTCACGGGGGCGGAGACCGGGGCGTGCGGCGCCGGGCGGACGCTGTAGGCCGACGCGATCGTCCGGTCGCGTGCGTTCTGGTTGAAGTCGATGAAGATCTGCTCGCCCCGCTCCTCCTTCCACCACCGGGTGGTGACCTCGGCGGGGGCGCGGCGCTCGACCTCGCGGCCGAAGGCCAGGGCGGCGCGGCGGACCTCGGTGAACGTCCAGCGGGGCTCGATGCGGACGTAGATGTGCACGCCCGCCTTGCCGGACGTCTTGACGTACCCCGTGTACCCCAGCTCGGCCAGCAGGTCGCGGGCCGGGCCGAGGGCCACCCGGACGGCGTCGGAGAAGTCGGTGCCGGGCTGCGGGTCGAGGTCGATGCGCAGTTCGTCGGGGTGGTCGACGTCGCCGTCCCGGACGGGCCAGGGGTGGAAGGTGAGGGTGCCGAGGTTCGCGGCCCAGGCGATCACGGCGGGCTCGGTCGGGCAGACCTCGTCGGCGAAGCGGCCGCTGGGGAAGGCGATGCGGGCCGTCCGCACCCAGTCGGGCGCGCCCTTCGGGACGCGCTTCTGGTAGAACGCGTCCGACCTGCCGGCGCCCATGCCGGCCTGGCCGCGCGCGTAGTCCTCCCGGGTGGCCATCTTGGCGCCCTCGAAGACCCCGGCGGGCCAGCGCTCCAGCGTCGTCGGACGGTTCCTGGTCGCGCGGAGGATGCCCTCACCCACGGCCAGGTAGTACTCCACCAGCTGCCGCTTGGTGTAGCCGGGCTCCGGAAAATAGACCTTGTCGGGATTGGTCACCTTGACGAGCCGATCCCCGACCGGGATCTCGATGAAGGGCGAGGCCATGACTGCACGTTAACCCAGGTGTACGACAGAACCCACGTGCACGGGACAGTCCGCCGGGACGGCACCGCCGGGTATTTTCGGAGGCATGGAGAAGATCCGCAAGAGCGAGGACGAGTGGCGGGCGCAGCTCAGCCCCGAGGAGTTCCGCGTGCTGCGCGAGGCGGGCACGGAGAAGCCGTTCACCGGCGAGTACACCGACACGAAGACGGTCGGCGTGTACCGGTGCCGCGCCTGCGGGACGGAGCTGTTCCGCTCGGACACCAAGTTCGAGAGCCACTGCGGCTGGCCGTCGTTCTACGAGCCGGCGGACTCCGACAAGGTCGTCCTGATCGAGGACCGCTCGCTCGGCATGGTCCGCACGGAGGTCCGGTGCGCGGTGTGCGACTCCCACCTGGGGCACGTGTTCCACGGTGAGGGCTACGCCACCCCGACCGACGACCGCTACTGCATCAACTCGATCTCGCTGACCCTCGAACCCGCCGAGTAGCCGAGCGGCCGGCCCGCCAGGGCACGGCGGCGGCGAGCCGTCCGCCGTGCGCCGTGCGCCGTGCGCCGGGCGCCGGGCGCCGGGCGCCGGGTCAGGCCAGGTTGGCGACCAGTTCGGCAACCGGCTTGCGGCGGCCGGTGTAGAACGGGATCTCCTCGCGGGTGTGCAGCCGCGCCCTCGCGCCCCGCAGGTGCCGCATCAGGTCGACGATGCGGTGCAGCTCGTCGGCCTCGAACGCGAGCATCCACTCGTAGTCGCCGAGGGCGAACGCCGACACGGTGTTGGCCCGCACGTCGGGGTAGTCGCGCGCCATCTTCCCGTGCTCGGCGAGCATCGCGCGGCGCTCCTCGTCCGGCAGCAGGTACCACTCGTAGGACCGGACGAACGGGTACACGCACACGTAGCCGCGCGGCTCCTCGTCGGCCAGGAACGCGGGGATGTGGCTCTTGTTGAACTCGGCCGGGCGGTGCAGCGCCATCTGCGACCACACCGGCTCGCTAGCGCGGCCCAGCGCCGTCCGGCGGAACCGGGTGTAGACCTCCTGCAGGTCGTCGGACGTGGGCGCGTGCCACCAGAACATGTAGTCGGCGTCCGCGCGCAGGCCGGCGACGTCGTAGGCGCCGCGGGTGGTGACGTCTTTCTGGGCGGCCTGGTCGAGGAGGTCCTGCACCTCGGCGGCGTCCTGCTCGCCGAGCGTGCCGGGCTTCGCGACGCGGAAGACCGACCACATCGTGTAGCGGATGACGTTATTGAGTTCGCGTGCCTTCGGCTTGCCCGCCGGCTCGGTCATGTCCTGCTCCTTCTCGACTGCGCAGATGGTCCAGCACCCGGGTCGCGGCCGCGCGCGCCGAGGCGATGCACGCGGGGATGCCGAGGCCGTCGTAGGCGGCGCCCGCGACGGCGAGTCCCGGCGTCCCGGCGACCGCGGCCCGGACCTTGGCCACGCGGTCGGCGTGGCCCACGTTGTACTGCGGGAGGCCGCCGCCCCACCGGGTCACCCGCGTCTCGGCGGGCAGCTCGGTGGCGCCGCAGGTCGCGGCGAGCTCGGCCATGGCGGTGGCGGTCAGCTCCTCGTCGGGCCGCTGGAGCGTGTGCTCCTCGCCGAACCGCCCGATGGAGCAGCGCACCACGATGACGCCGGGGTCACGGTCGCGCAGGTGGGGCCATTTTACCGAGCTGAACGTGACGGCCTTGACCCCCCGGCCGCCGCGCGCCGGGTCGCTCTCCACGCCGGGGACGAGGTAGCCGCTGCCGTCCGGAAGGCGCGGGAACGCGGTGGCCCGGTAGGCGAGCGTGATGATCGCCATGCTGGCGTACTCGATGCCGGCCAGCTCGCGGGCGGCGGCGGGCGCCTCCTGCGCGAGCAGCCGGGACGCGGGGGCGGCCGGCACCGCGACGACCACGGCGTCGGCGTCGAGGTACTCGGGGTCGCGGGTCGGCCCGATCGTGAGCCGCCAGCCGTCCTCGCGGCGGCGCAGCTCGCGCACCATCGCGCCGGTGCGGACCGTTCCGCCGGCGGCGGCGATGCCGTCGGCCACGAGGGGCGGGAGCGCGCCGAGGCCGTCGGGCAGCGTGGCGAACACGGGGCCGGGGTCCTTGGGCGCGGCGTCCCGGATGCCCTGGACGGCGTTGATCAGCGAGCGGTGGCCGCGCGCGGCGGCGGCGACGGCGGGCAGCGTCGCGTCGAACGACAGCAGCTCGACCCGGCCCGCGTACACGCCGCCGAGCAGCGGCTCGACGAGCCGGTCGACGACCTCGCGGCCGACGCGGGCGCCGATGAAGTCGGCGACGGACACGTCCCCGCCGCGCCGCGTCTCCGGCAGCACGAGGTCGAGCGGGACGCGCGCGAGGCCGGCCGGCGACAGCACCTGGGAGGCGGCGAGGGCCTTCAGGTCGGACGGGACGCCCATGACCTGGCCGGACGGGATCGCGCGGAGCGCGCCGCGGCTGAGGATCGCCGAGGAGGTGGTGCCGGGGTTCACGAGGTCGGCGGAGCGGCCGAGGTCGCGGACGAGGTCCATGCCCTCGGGGCGGCGGGCCAGCATCGACTCGGCGCCCTCGTCCACCGGGACGCCGGCGATCTCGCTGACGCGCAGCTTCCCGCCGATCTGGGGGGAGCCTTCGAGCACGGTCACCCGCACGCCGTCCCGCGCGAGCGCGTGGGCGGCGGCGAGGCCCGCGATGCCGCCGCCGACGACGACGGCGTGGGACGTGGTCATGTCCTCCACCTTTCCAGACGTCCCGCCGGATCGCGCACCGGGGCGGCCGGAGCGGCGAGAGTCACACGGCCGGGCACCGCCCCTCCGGCGGCGCGCCGTTTTTATCCGGAAAGTGACAAGATCTGAAAGACATTGCCAGTGAATACTGGCACCTATGATCTCCTGGAAGGCCCCCCTCGCCGCCGCCGCGGCGCTCCTGCTGGGCGCCGGGCTCGCCGCCCCGGCCGCCGCCGCGACCCGCGGCGACTTCAGGCCCGTGCCCCTGCCGTTCTTCTGGCCGAACAACTCCCTCTACGACGTCGCCGCCGCCTCGCCCGACAGCGTGTGGATCTCCGGTCACCAGGGCGAGCTGGTCATCCCCGGGCCCATCCCGGGGACGGGCCAGTCGATCCCCGGCAACCCCGTCGTCCGGCGCTGGAAGAACGGCGGCTGGGTCGAGTACGACCTGCAGAACCTGCCCAGCAGCGCGTCGGTCACCGACGTCGACGCCGCCGGCCCCGAGGACGTGTGGATCAACGGCGCCAGGCTCGGGAGCAGCTCGGCGTCGGGCCCCTACCTGGGCCACTTCACCGGCTCGCGGTTCGAGGAGGTGGCCCTGCCGGCCGCGTCCCGGTCCCTCAGCGTCGAGGCGCGGGCGGACGGGGTCTGGGTGACCCTGGAGAGCGGCGTCTACCGCCGGACGGGCGGCACCTGGACGTTCGTCACCGCGTTCCCGGACACCCACCTCCAGGAGGCGTACATCAGGGCCGACGACGACATCTGGGTCTTCGGCACCCCCGGCCAGTACGACGAAGCGCCCCAGGCGTACCACTGGGACGGGCAGTCCTGGACGGTCTTCCCCGTCGACGGGCTGCCCGACGGCCGCATCGGCATCCTGGACATGGTGGCCGTTTCCCCCACCGACGCCTGGGCCATCGGCTGGAACGTCAGCACGTCGCCGATGACGTCCGTCATGGCCCACTGGGACGGCGCCTCCTGGACCAACGTCGCCCCGCCGCCCGGCTTCAACGGGCTCTCCAAGATCGTCCAGGGCGTGAACGGGGACCTGTGGGCCGTCGGGCACCTGCTCGACGAGCCCGCCAAGCCCGGCCTGCTCCACTACAGCGGCGGGAGGTGGACGCAGGTGCCGACCACCGCCGTCCCGAACCGGAGCAACATCAACGCGACCGCGCTGGCCGTCGTCCCCGGCACCGGAGCCCTGTGGACGCTCGGCACCGTGAACATCGGCGGCCCCGTCGTGCTCACCGACGGCTGACGCCATGACGTGATCGGGCGCGGGAGCGGCTCGCGATCACGGTCCGCACAGGGGCCGGGCCGTGATCGGGGGCGGTCCGCTTCGTGGCCCTTTCGTGACTCGGGCCGCGGAACGGCGGCCCCGCGCCGCCTCGTCCAAAGCCCATGCGGAACGTCAGGAACGTCACATGTGCGCTGGTCGTCCTGCTGCTGGCCGGGGTCCTGGCCGCATGCGGCGGCGGCGACCACTCGTCCGACTCGTCGGGGGCCGTGGACCGGGGCGGCGCGGCCGCCGCGCCGGCGCCCTCCAGCGCGCGGAACCAGGCAGGCCCGGCGGAGAGCACCGGCGACCAGGGGAACGGCAGGACCGCACCCGGAGCGCGGGCGCCGCTGCCGACCGGCCGTGAGGTCGTCCACACGGCGCACCTGCGGATCCGGGCGGGGGACGTGGAGGCGTCCGCCGCGAAGGCCAAGCAGCTGGTCGCCGCGGCCGGCGGCTACGTCGAGCGGGAGTCGAGCTCCAGCGACCCGGCCCGGTCGGAGATCGCGCTGAAGGTCCCCGCCGACCGGTACACCGACGTGCTGAACGGGCTCGGCACCCAGCTCGGCACCAAGATCTCGCTCTCCCAGGAGGCCGAGGACGTCACCGGCGAGGTCGCCGACGTCGACGCCCGGGTGCGGTCGGCGAAGGCCGCGCTGGAGTCGTTCCGCAAGCTGCTCGCCCGCGCGAACTCCGTCGGCGAGGTCATCAGCGTCGAGCAGGAGATCGCCCAGCGGGAGTCCGACCTGGAGGCCCTGCAGGCGAGGCAGAACTCGCTCAAGCACCGCACGACGTACGCGACGGTGACCGTGACCCTGGTGACCAAGGCCGCGGCGCCCAAGAAGGACGAGGAGCGCGGCGGGTTCGTCGGCGGGCTACAGAACGGCTGGGACGCGTTCACCGCGTTCGTCGGCGGCCTCGCCGCCGTGGTGGGCTGGCTGCTGCCGTTCCTCGTCGCCGCCGCCGCGATCGCGTTCCCGCTGCTGGCGTTCCGGCGCCGGATCGGCAAGCGGTCCGGGCGCCGCCCGGCCGGCGGGCCCGCCCCGGCGGCCGAGCCGGAGAAGGCCGCCGCCGGCGCGCCGGCGGAGCCGCCGTCCGCCTAGCGCGCGTCCTCGGCGCTCGCCTCGTGGACGAGGTCCGCGAGGCGGGCGAGGACGTCCGGGTCGGTGGACGGCAGGACGCCGTGGCCCAGGTTGAAGATGTGGCCCTCGGCGGTGCGGCCCCGGGCGAGGACGTCGCGGGCCCGGCGCTCGACCGTCTCCCACGGCGCGAACAGGATGGCCGGGTCGAGGTTGCCCTGCAGGGCCTTGCCCGGCTCGACGCGGCTGACGGCCTCGTCCAGCGGGACGCGCCAGTCGACGCCGACGACGTCGGCCCCGGCCTCACCCATCGGGCCGAGCAGCTCGCCCGTCCCGACGCCGAAGTGGATGCGCGGCACGCCGAGCGGCTCGACCTCGGCGAAGATCCGGCGGGTGTGCGGCAGCACCGACTCGCGGTAGTCCTGCGCGGCGACCGCGCCGACCCACGAGTCGAAGACCTGCACGGCGCTCGCCCCGGCCGCGACCTGCAGCTTCAGGAACGCGATCGTGAGGTCGGCGAGGCGGTCCATGAGGCTCGCCCACAGCTCGGGCTCGCCGTACATCATGGCCTTGGTGCGCTCGTGGTTCTTGGACGGTCCGCCCTCGATCAGGTACGAGGCGAGCGTGAACGGGCCGCCCGCGAAACCGATCAGCGGCGTCGCGCCCAGCTCGCCGACCAGGCCCTTGACCGCCTCGGTCACGTACGGGACGTCGTCGGGGACGAGGGGGCGCAGCGCGCCGAGGTCGGCCGCCGACCGGATCGGGTCGGCGATGACGGGGCCGACGCCCGGCTTGATGTCGAGGTCGACGCCGATGGCCTTGAGCGGCACCATGATGTCGCTGAAGAAGATCGCCGCGTCCACCGCGTACCTGCGCACCGGCTGCATCGTGATCTCGACGATCAGATCGGGGCGGGTGCACGACTCCAGCATCGGGACGCCCTCGCGGACCCGCAGGTACTCGGGCAGCGAGCGCCCGGCCTGCCGCATGAACCACACGGGGGTGTGCGGCACGGGCCGCCGTCGGCAGGCCAGCAGGAAGGGGCTCTCGGCGAGCGCGGCCTCGTCACGCGTGTTCGCGGAGTCGTCGTTCGGGCGGGCGGCGTCAGCGGTCACGTTGTGATGGTCCCACGAAACACCGGTGGCACGGCACCGGGGGGCGGCGGAGCCGAAACGAACTTCCGGACACGCCGAGCGAAGTCCCGCATTCTGTCACCGGCCCGTGCGAACGTGATGCGTGTCATAGCCGAGGGAGGTTCCCCCTTGTACTGCTCCACCTGCGGTGATGAACGTATGTTCGAGCAGCCGCCGTGTTTGGACGGGCACGGCGGGCAGTGCCCGGAGCGGGCCTGCGTCGAGTGCGGCACGGCCGTTCTGGTCGGCCTGCCGCCGGTGACCGCCCCGGCCCGCGAGACCGGCTCCGAATCCGTTCCGGCGCCCGGCCAGTCCGTCGGCCGCGCCGTCACCGTGCGGGCCGTGGCCTGACCGGCCCGGCCCCCGAGACGAAACCACCTGTGCCGTGCCTGTATCCCCTCCGCGCCCCCTGGCCGCCGCACGCGGCGGCGCCCCGTCCCGGCAGCACCGACCCGATCCACGTCCCGGCGACCCGTCACTCCCCCGCGATCAGGCCGGTCCACCCATGAACCCACCTGCCTTCCAGCGGGCCGTCGACACGCTGCGCGCGGTCCTCGACGGCCCCGCCGTCCGGCCGGAGCTCGACCTGGAGGACATGCCCGCCCCGCAGCGCCTCGCGCCCTACGCGGCGGCCATGTCCGGCAGCGTCTACCGCGACGACGACACCGAGGTCGCCACCGGGCGCCTCATCGTCCTGTACGACCCCGAGGGCCGGTCCGGCTGGACGAACGGGTTCCGCGTCGTCGCCTACATCCGCGCCGACCTGGAGCCCGACATCGCCGCCGACGAGCTGATCGGCTCCGTCGCCTGGGACTGGCTCCTGGAGGCCCTGGAGCCCACCGGGTACGAGGGCGTGTCCGGGACGATCACCCGCGCGGTGTCGGAGAGCTTCGGCGACAAGCGCGACGAGCCGTCCACCACCGAGCTGGAGCTGCGCGCCTCCTGGTCGCCGACCGGGGACGACCTCACCGGCCATGTCGCGGCGTGGTGCGAGGTGATGTGCACCACGGCGGGGCTGCCGCCCACCGGCGTCGCGGCACTGCCGGATCGGCCGGGCGGCGCCGGCGGTTGAAAGACGTACGGTAGGGGGCGTGAGCACAGCGTCCGAGACCGAGGCGGCGGGGGAGAACACGGAAGCAGTGGGAGTGTCCGAAACGCGCGCCACCGGCCCCAAAGGGGAGTCCGGTGCGGATGAGACGGCCGTCGAGCAGCCGGTCGGGACCGTTCCCGGGCGATCGGGGCCGGGGTCCGGCCCCGAGGGCGCGGAGGCCGACACCGGTCCCCCGGCCGTCCCGCTGCTGGAGCCGCGCGAGGGCGTCCCGCCGGTGGTCATCACCGCCGCCGAGCTCGACCGCGTCATCGCGGCGTTCGCCGCGGGCACCGGGCCGGTCGCGGTCGACGCCGAGCGCGCCTCCGGCTACCGGTACGGGCAGCGCGCCTACCTGATCCAGCTGCGCCGCGCGGGCGCCGGCACCGCGCTGATCGACCCGATCGCCTGCCCCGACCTGTCCGGGCTGGACGCCGCGCTCGTCGACGCCGAGATGGTGCTGCACGCCGCCAACCAGGACCTGCCCTGCCTGGCGGAGGTCGGCCTCGTCCCGCGCCGGCTGTTCGACACCGAGCTCGCCGGGCGGCTGCTCGGCTACCCGCGGGTCGGGCTCGGCTCGATGGTCGAGAACGTGCTCGGCTACCTGCTGGAGAAGGGGCACTCGGCGGCCGACTGGTCCACCCGCCCCCTCCCGGAGGACTGGCTCCGCTACGCCGCGCTGGACGTCGAGCTGCTCGTCGAGCTGCGCGAGGCCCTGCAGGAGGAGCTGGAGACCGCGGGCAAGCTGGAGTGGGCGCTGGAGGAGTTCGCGGCGATCCTGGCGACGCCGCCGAAGCCGCCGCGTCCCGACCCGTGGCGCCGCACGTCCGGCATCCACCGGGTGCGCAACCGGCGGGCGCTCGCCACCGTCCGCGAGGTGTGGACGGCCCGCGACAAGATCGCCCAGGAGCGGGACCTGTCCCCCGGCCGGGTGCTGCAGGACGCCGCCATCATCGAGCTGGCGCAGAAGGCGCCGAAGACGCCCGCCGAGCTGCAGGCCCTCCCGACGATGCGGGGCCGCGGCGCCCGCCGGCACCAGTCGGCGTGGCTGCGCGCCGTCGCCCGCGCCCGCGACCTGTCGGACCGGTCGCTGCCGGAGTCGAACCTCCCCGGCGACGGGCCGCCGCCCGCGCACCGCTGGGCCGACCGCGACCCGGAGGCCGCCAAGCGGCTCACCGCCGCCCGCGCCGTCGTCGCCGCGCTCGCCGACGAGCACTCGATGCCGTCGGAGAACCTCGTGCAGCCCGACTCCATCCGCCGCCTGGCGTGGACGCCGCCGGACGAGTCGTCGCCGTCCGCGATCGGCGCCGCCCTCCGCGACCTGGGCGCCCGCGCCTGGCAGGTCGAGCTCACCGCCCAGCCCATCGCCAAGGCGTTCCTCCGCCTGGAGACCAAAGGAGACCTGTGAGCCGCGGGCGGCGCACCCCGGCGGGTGCGCCGCCGTCGGCGCGCCGCGGCGAGCCCCGGCCGATTTTCCGGAGCCCGCGGGTCAGCGCTCGCTGTAGAAGCCGGCGTACTCCTCGCGCAGAGCCTTCTTGTCGAGCTTGCCGACGCTGGTCCTGGGCAGGTCGGCGACGACGATGATCTCGTCGGGCAGCTGCCACTTGGCGAACGTGGCGGCCAGGTGGGTCCTGAGCCCGCCGAGGTCGACGTCGTGGCCGGGTTCGGGCACGACCAGGGCCACCGGGCGCTCCTGCCACCGGGGGTGCGGAGCGCCCACCACCGCGGCCTGGCGGACCGCGGGATGGCCCGCCAGGGCGTTCTCCAGGTCGATGGAGGAGATCCACTCCCCACCGGACTTGATCACGTCCTTGAGCCGGTCGGTGATCTTCAGATAACCGTCGGCGGTGATCACGCCCATGTCGCCGCTGCGCCAGTAGCCGCGGTGGAACTTGTCCGTGTCGTCCGACTTCCAGTAGCTCTCGGTGATCCACGGGCCCCGGATGCAGATCTCCCCGACCGATGTCCCGTCGTGCGGCAGGAAGGAGCCGCCGGCGCCCAGCAGCCGGATGTCCACCCCGGCCACGGGCAGCCCCTGGGAGCGCTTGAGGTCCCAGAACTCGTGCTCGTCCAGCCGCCCCTCCAGGGACGGCTTGGGCCGGTTCGACGTGACCAGCGGCGTGGTCTCGGTGGCGCCGTACCCGTGGACGATCGAGGCGCCGGTCAGGTCGTGGTAGCCCTTGATCAGGCTCAGCGGCGGCTCGGTGGAACCTGAGATCATCCGTGCCCTGGACAGGTCCGGCGGCTCGGGCAGGGAGCGCAGGTACTCCAGCATCGGCGCGAAGATCGCCGGCGCCCCGTTGGTGACCGTGACCTCGTAGTCCACCATCGCCTGGGCGAGCACGCCGATCTCCTCGGCGGAGAAGCGCCCCGGCAGGACCACCCGCGCCCGCGCGTACACCGCCACCTGCGGCAGCCCCCAGCACTGGGCGTGGAACATCGGCGTCGTCAGCAGCACGTTGTCGTGGTCGCCCACCGCCTGGTCGGCCGCCCACATCATCGTGTGCAGCACGATCCCCCGGTGGGAGTAGAACACCCCCTTGGGACGTCCCGTGGTGCCGGTGGTGTAGCACGCGCTGTAGGCCGAGGTCTCGTCGATCACCGGCCAGTCGAACTCCTCGTCCTGGCGGGCCAGCAGCGCCTCGTGGTCCAGGGGGTCCGGCAGCGAGGTCTCGATCTCCGGCAGCGGCCTGTCGCTCATCACCACCCAGTGCCGCACCTGCGGGCACCGCGCCGCCAGCTCCTCGGCCTGGCCCAGCAGCGACTCGTCGACGCACACCACCGTGGCGCCCGCGTGCTCCACCACGTACGCGAGGTCGTCGGCGGCCAGCCGCAGGTTCATCTGCAGCATCACGGCGCCGATCCCGGGGATCGCCCAGTACAGCTCGAAGTGCCGCAGGTGGTTCCAGTCCAGGACCCCCACCACGTCGCCCGGCCCCACGCCGATGCCGGCCAGCGCGTGCGCCGTGCGCGCCACCCGGCGCCATGTCGCCGCGTACGACGTCGTGCGCCACTCACCGGCCGCGTCCCGGAAGACGATCTCCTGCTCCGGATGGGTCGCCACCGCCTGGCGGAACAGGTTCGTGGTGTTCAGCTGGTAGCTGTCCCCGTGCGTCGACGGATGACCGGTCACGAAATCGGACAAGGTGCCACCTTTCTGCCCGACGCACGCCGGGGCCGGAGCATGGATCGACTGCCTCGCCGGCAGCGAGTTCTCTTGATATCAGAAACGTACTCCTTGACAAGGGAAGGCCCTGTAGCCAGAATCTGTTTCTGGACTACAGAAAGAGGTCTCCGTGTTCGACCTGTCCGACGTCGTCGGCCACGTGCGCGACGGGATGCTGCCGGCGCACATCTACAACGACTCCGAGGTCTTCGCCGCCGAGCGGGAGACGGTCTTCGCGCGCTCCTGGGTCTTCCTGGCGCACGAGTCGGAGATCCCCCAGGCCGGTGACTACGTGGTCCGCCGCGTCATGGAGAACTCCTTCATCGTCAGCCGCGCCAACGACGGGACGGTGCACGCCATGTTCAACATGTGCCTGCACCGGGGAATGCAGGTCTGCCGGGCCGAGCAGGGCAACGCCTCGCATTTCCGCTGCCCCTACCACGGGTGGTCCTACCGCAACGACGGCCGGATCGTGGGCCTGCCCTTCCACCGGGAGGCGTACGGCGGAGAGGCAGGCTTCAACAAGCGCGGGCAGCGGCTCCTCCCCGCACCGGCGATGGACACCGTCAACGGCCTGATCTTCGTCTCCCTGGACCCCGACGCCCCGCCGCTGCGCGAGTTCCTCGGCGACTTCGCGTTCTACCTGGACTACTACACCCGGCAGAGCCCGAGCGGGGTCGAGGTGCTCGGACCCCAGCGGTGGCGGATCAAGGCCAACTGGAAGATCGGCGCGGAGAACTTCGCCGGGGACATGTACCACACCCCGCAGACCCACGCGAGCGTCGTGGAGATCGGGCTGTTCCGCGAGCCGAAGGCCGAGAAGCGCAAGGACGGGACGACCTACTGGGCCACCGGCGGCGGGGGCACCACCTACAAACTGCCGCCGGGGACGCTCGAGGAGCGGCTGCGCTACGTCGGCTACCCCGACGAGATGATCGACCGGATGAAGCGGGTCTGGTCGGCCGAACAACTCGACCTGATCGGGCGCGACGGCTTCATGGTCTCCGCGGCGTCGATCGCGCCGAACCTCAGCCTCGTCCACAACTGGCCCAGAGTAGCCGACTCCGACGACGTGCTCCCCTTCGTGTCGCTGCGCCAGTGGCAGCCGATCAGCGAGAACGAGACCGAGGTGCTCTCCTGGTTCCTGGTCGACAAGGAGGCCCCGGAGGACTTCAAGGCGCTGTCCTACAAGGCCTACCTGATGTGCTTCGGCAGCAGCGGGATGTTCGAGCAGGACGACGTGGAGAACTGGGTCTCGCTGACCGCCACCGCCGGCGGCACCATGGCGCAGCGGCTCCTCCTCAACGGCCGGATGGGCCTGCTGCCCGACGGCTCGACCATCGTCCCGCCCCTCGGCCGCGACCAGTGGGCGGGCCCCGGCGAGTCCCGGGTCGGGTACGGCGAGTACAACCAGCGCCACCTGATGAACCGCTGGGCCGACTTCATCGAGGCGGGGCCCCTGCGGCCGGCCGGCGTCAGTGTCGGCGCCCCGGGGCGGGACGGTGCCCGGTGACCGCGCGCAACCCCGTCTCCTCGGCCGACAGCCCCCTCGGCGCCCGCGCCACCAAGGCCGCCCCGGTGGGCGATCCGCTCCCGTTCTCCGATCCCCTGCACCTGGCCGCCCACCAGTGGCTGGTCGAGGAGACGTACCTGCTGGACCGGCAGGACCTCGAGGAATGGCTCGCCCGGATGACCGAGGACGTCCACTACTTCATGCCGATCCGGGTCACGACCTCCCAGGGCGCCGGCTACGACACCGCCCGGCGGATGGCGCACTTCGACGAGGACCTCTACTCCCTGGAGCGCCGGGTCGCCCGGCTGCGCACCGAGCACGCCTGGACCGAGGACCCGCCGTCGCGGACGCGCCACCACCTGTCCAACGTGCGCACCTTCGCCACCGACGTGCCCGGCGAGATCCTCGTGGAGTCGGCGGTCCTGCTCTTCCGCAGCCGCGGCGACGTCAACGAGCCGTCCCTGGTGTCGGCCGAGCGCAGCGACGTGCTGCGGAGCGCCGGCGGCGCCTGGCGGCTCGCCCGCCGCCACATCACGGTCGACGAGTCGGTGCTCCGCACCCAGAACCTGGCGGTCTTCCTGTGAGCCTGCACTGGGAGGGCGAACACGAGGACCGGGGCCGCGCCCGCGAGGCCGCGCAGGAGCTGGCGGCCCTGCGAGCGGGGACGGTCGGCGAGCCCCTGACGCTCGGCAACGAGTTCGCCGAGGCCCGGGTGAGCCTCGTCCGGACCCGCAACGGCGTGCGCCTCCTGATCGAGGCGACGCGATCCGGGCAGTGGGTCACCCTGGACCCGCTGGAGCTGGAGGCCCTCACCTGGCAGGGGACGGCGACGTTCTCCGCGATGGTCGGCCGTCCGTTCACCTCCCTGTTCCCCGAGCAGGACGACACGGCGCGGGACGACACGGCGCGGGACGGCACGGCGCAGGACGACACGGGCGAGTCGGCCTCATGACCGCCCCCGTACTGGAGGGCCGGCGAGCGCTGGTGGTCGGCGCCGGATCGGGCATCGGCCGCGCGGTGGCGGAGCGGTTCACCGCCGAGGGAGCGGCGGTGGTGGCCGTGGAGCGCGACGAGGCCAAGTGCGCGGCCCTGCGCGCGGCACTCCCCGGCGTCGACGTCGTCCAGGGGGACGCCTGCGAGGCCGCGGTCAACCACGACGCCGTGGACCGCTGCCGGGAACTCCACGGCGGGCTGGACGTGCTGGTCCACTGCGTCGGCATCTTCGACTTCTACCGCCCCCTCGACGCCGTCGCCGAGGATGCCTTCGACGACGCCTTCGACGAGATGTTCTCGGTCAACGTCCGAGCGGCCATGCACGGCGTCCGCGCCGCCCTGCCGGAGCTGCGGCGCAGCCGCGGCTGCATCGTGCTGACGGAGTCGACCTCGGCCTACCGGCCGGGCCGCGGCGGCGCGCTGTACATCTCCACCAAGTTCGCGGTCCGCGGACTGCGCATCGCGCTGGCCCACGACCTCGCCCCCGAGGTCCGCGTCAACAGCGTCGCCCCCGGGGGCACCGTCGGCACCCGGCTGACCGGCGCGCAGTCGCTGGGGCTGGACCGGCAGCACCTCGACGGTCCCGACCGCGCCGCGAGCATCGCCGCCCGCGTCCCCCTTCAGGTGGCCCTCTCCGGCGAGGACCACGCCTGGAGCTACCTGTTCCTGGCGTCGCCGATGTCCCGGGGAATGACGGGCACCGTCCTGCACAGCGACGGCGGCGCCGGCGTCAAGAGCTGACAACGACACGAGAACCAGGAGCCCGAGTGCCCGCCCTGACAGTGAACACCGGAGTCTGCCAAGGCTACGCCAGCTGCGTCATCGCGGCCGACGACTACTTCGACATCGACGACGACGGCCTCGTCGTGCTGCTGGCCGCCGAGGTCCCGGAGGCCGACCGCGAACGCGTCGACCGCGCCGTCCGCAGCTGCCCCGCCGCGGCGCTCCGGCTCGAGGGAGCATGACCGGCGACCTGGTGATCGTCGGCGCGTCGGTGGCGGGCGTCACGGTGGCCCGGACCCTGCGCTCCGGCGGTTTCACCGGCCGCATCCGGCTGGTCGACCGGGAGGCGGAGGAGCCCTACGACAAGCCGCCCCTGTCCAAGGGACGGCTCGCGGAGCCCGTCCGGCTGCTCACCCGCCCGGAGGCGGAACGGCTCGGCCTGGAACTGCTGCTCGGCGTCGAGGCCACGGGCCTGGACACCGCGTCCCGCCGCCTCGCCCTGTCCGACGGAAGCCGGTGCGGCTACGGCGCGCTGGTGATCGCCACCGGGGTCCGGGCGAGGCCGTCGCCCTGGACCGGACCCGGTGTCCACACGCTGCGGACGCTCGCCGACGCGCGCGGCCTCCATGCCGCCCTCGCCCGCGGCGGCGACCTCGTGGTGATCGGCGCCGGCTTCATCGGCTCGGAGGTCGCCGGCACCGCGACCGCCCTGGGATGCCGGGTCACGCTGGTGGACCCGCTGCCCAATCCCCCGGCCCGCGTCGTCGGCCGCAGCGTCGGCGACCGGATCCTCGCGTGGCACGAGGAGGCGGGGGTGAGCCTGAGGCTGGGTAGGGTCGTCCGGGCCCTGGACCACCGCACGGACCGGATCGAGGTCCGGCTCGACGACGGGGAGGTGCTCCGCGCCGACCACGTCCTGGTGGGCATCGGAGCGGAGACCGACGTGACATGGCTGGCCGGGTCGGGCCTTCACCTCGAAGACGGCATCGCCTGCGACCGGTACGGCCGCGCCCTCGGGGCCGAGCAGGTCTTCGCCGCCGGCGACGTCGCCGCCTGGGCGACCGCGGACGGCGCCGCCGGCCGGCGGGTCGAGCACTGGGCCTCCGCCCAGGAGCAGGCCAGGTGCATCGCCGCGACCCTGCTCGACCCCGCGGACCCCCGGGCGCCCGGTGAGGTGCCCATGGTGTGGAGCGACCAGCACGGCCGCACCATCCAGGTACTCGGTGCCGTGGACCCCGATGTCGAGCCCCGGATCGTGGAGGACGAGGGCCGGCTGCTCGCCCTGTGGGGCGGCGGACGCGTGGCCGGCGCGGTGTCGCTGGGGTGGCCGCGCGCCTCCCTGGCCGCCCGCCGGGCCATCGCCGGCGGCACGCCGGTGGCCGCGGTGCTCGACGCGGTGACCCGTCCGAGGCCGGCGCCCCGCCGCGAGCCGGCCCCCCTCAAGAAGACAGCACCCCTCAAGGAGTCAGCACCCCTCAAGGAGGCCGCCCGATGACAGTGGACGTCCACGACGACGACCTCCGGGAGCTCCGGCACCAGCTGGCGCTGGGCTGCCGCGTGCTGGCGGCCCGGGAACTCTCGCCGGGGTTCCTCGGCCACATCAGCCTCCGCCTCGACGACGAGCGGATCCTGGTGCGGTGCCGCGGCCCGCAGGAGTCGGGCCTGGCCTCCACCACCGCGCGGGACGTGCGCGTGGTCACCCTCGACGGCGGACCCGGCCTCGCCGGGGAGCTGGACGGCTGGACCGTCCCGCACGAACTCCCCCTGCATGCCCGGATCCTGCGCCGGCGCCCCGACGTCCGGTGCGTCGTGCACGCGCACCCTCGCCGCACGGTCGCCGCCGACCTGGCCGGCCTGGTGCTGGAGCCGCTCGTCGGCGCCTACGACATTCCGGGCTCCGCCCTGGTGGCCGGCGGCATCCCGGTGTACCCCCGATCGGTGCTGGTCAGCAGCGACGCGCTGGGGGACGAGGTGGCCGCGCACCTCGGCGACCACGCCGCCGCCCTGCTCCGCGGGCACGGGGTGGTGGTCACCGGCGGCTCGGTCCCGGAGGCGGTGCTCCGCGCCGTCTCCATCGACGAGATCGCGCACCTCTGCCTGCTCGTCGCCTCCGCGGGGGGACGCCCCCGCGCCATCGACGAGGCCGACCGGGCCGCGCTCCCCGACCTCGGAGGAAGCCTCAACCTGGACGTCGCCTGGCGCCACGAACTCTCCCGCCTGCCCGCGGCCCCCCGCTCCTGATCCGACCGAACCGTCCGCCCTTCGACGAGGAGCCCCGTTGTCCGACCACATCACCGCCATCACCCAGCTCTACGCGCGCTACAGCCTCTCCATCGACGCCCGCGACCTGGAGTCCTTCCGCGACTGCTTCACCGCCGGCGGCGGCATGGAGATCACCGGAGGGGCCGCCTTCGCCGGCGCCGAGGGGCTCGCCAAGGTGATCGCCGGTCGTACGGCGGAGTCGCCGCGCCACGAGAACAGCAACGTGCTCGTCGACCTGGCCGACGACGAGCAGGCGACGGGGCGGGCCTACTTCGTGCTCCGGGGCACGGACGGGCAGCCGGCCGCCGCCGGCGACTACCTGGACCGGCTGGTCCGCACCGAGGCGGGATGGCGCTTCGCGCACCGCCAGATCACCTTCGCCTGGCGAGGCTGACACAAGTCGTGCTCCGGCCGGCACGGGCCCCAGCCAGCACCGGCCGCCCCGCTCCAGCATCCCCGGCTCCGGCGCTCCTCGCGCTGGAACGTTCCGACTCCGTGACGGCCGGACAAAGCGCTGTTCACGACCACTTCTCCAACTTGCAGAGCTTCTCTCTTCTATTTCCGTATAGTCTGGTCTAATCTTTTGTGACCCGTGTCACCTGCGCGGATCCATCGACCGAGAAAGACGAACCCCCCATGCTCAGAAAGTCACTGACCGCGCTGGCGGTCGCCCCGCTGCTGACTCTGGCCGCATGCGGCGGCTCGGGCTCCGGCAAGTCCGGGACCGGCGCCGACGGCGTCGCCATGGGCCCCGGGGTCACCGACGACGAGATCAGCGTGACCGTGATCAGCGACTTCTCCGGGCCCATCGCCCAGGGGGGCATCGCCGGCTCGCTCGGTGTCGAAGCCAAGATCGACCAGGTGAACCGCGAGGAGGGCGGCGTCTGCGGGCGCAAGGTCGTGGTCGACAAGCGCGACACCAAGTACGACCCGCAGATCACCACCCAGCAGTACCGGGCCGCGGCGCCCAAGAACCTGATGGTGGCCCAGTTCGTGGGCACCGCCGGGCTGAACGCCGTCCGGACCAGCATCGAGCGGGACGACATGCCCACGCTCTCGGCGTCCATCAACACCCAGACCCTCGACCTCCCGAACGTCTACGTCGCCATGCCGCCCTTCGAGGTCGAGCTCATCAACGGCCTGGTCTGGGCCGCCGAGAAGGCCGGCGCCGCCGCCTCCAAGACCGTCAAGGTCGGATTCGTGACGTCGGCCGACGAGACCGGCAAGGTCTACCTCGGCGCCCTCAACCACGCGGCGAAGGCCACGCCGGGCGTGCAGGTCGTCGCCGAGCCGACCTACACCAACGCCGACAAGGACTTCACGGCCCAGATCAACAGCCTCAAGAGCGCCGGCGCCGAGATCGTCATGCTGGGCGTCACGCCCGCCCAGACCGCCGGCATCATCGGCCAGTCGGCCCAGTTCGGCTACAAGCCGACCTTCGTGTCCAGCTCCGGCGCCTGGTCGTCCAGCCTCGGGAAGCCCCTGAAGGGCCTGCTGGACAACTACTACGTCTCCGGCGGCTACGGCACCCTCAACGACGACAACGCCGGCATCCGGGCGCTGACCAAGGCCCGCGAGGCCTACGCCCCCGACGCGAAGCCGGACAACTTCGAGGTCGGCGGCTGGATCAACGGGACCGTGGTCGTGGAGGCGCTGCGCAAGGCGTGCGAGGCCAAGACGCTGACCCGCGAGGGCGTCAAGAAGGCGATGGTCGGCCTCAAGGTCTCCTTCGACGACATCCTTCCTCCGATCGACCTCGGCGACGGCAACTCGATCGTGAGCTACCAGTCCCGCATCAACAAGATCGGGAAGGACGGCGTGCAGGAGCCGGTCGCGACGTTCTTCGAGTCCCCGGCCGCGAAGTCCTGGGGCACGTCCAGGGGCAACTGACGACCTGGGGGAGGGGGCCCGGCCGGGCCCCCTCCCCCGGGCTCCACTCCCACACCCCGACCGAGGTTTTCCAGATGACCCTCTTCCTCCAGCTCGGCTTCCAGGGCGTCGCCCTGGGGCTGGCCTACGGGCTGATCGCGCTCGGGTTCGTGATCATGTTCAAGGGCTCCCACACCTTCAACTTCGCCCACGGCCAGTTCGTGGCCATCGGCGCCTACGCCGTGCTGATCCTGCTGCCCCGGATGCCCTACGTGCCGGCCTTCCTCGGGGCCGTGGCGCTCACCGTCGGCCTCGCGCTGGTGGTCGAGCGGCTGCTGATCCGCGGCCTGATCGGACGGTCGGTGACCGTCGTGGTGCTCGCCACCCTCGGCATCTCGACCATGCTGCACAACGTCATCCTGATGGTGTGGGGGGTCGGCAGCCATGACTCGGTGGGGCCGATCGGCGCCGGCACCACCTCGGTGGGCTCGGTCGTGCTGCCCAACAGCGCCCTCGCCACCGTGGCCGTCTCGGTCGTCGTCCTGGTCGCCGTCGCCCTGTTCTTCCAGCGGACGCGCTACGGGCTGGCGCTGCGCGCGACCGCGAGCAGCCAGGAGGCGGCGATGGCCCAGGGCATCGACGTGGGGCGGATGTTCGCGCTCTCCTGGGCGCTGGCGGCGTTCCTCGCGGTGACCGCGGCGGTCTTCCTCGCCTCGTTCCCCCGCGTGGTCTCCCCCGACCTCGGCGACCTCGCGCTCATCGCGATCCCGGCGATCGTCATCGGAGGCATGGACTCACTGGTCGGGGCCGTCGTCGGCGGCCTGGTCGTCGGGCTCACCCAGGTCCTCGGCTCCGGCTACCTCAGCGACGTCGGCGGCGGGCGCCTGCACGACGTGCTGCCCTACGTCCTCATGCTCCTGGTCCTCCTGGTCCGGCCCTATGGCCTCTTCGGCAGCCGCAGCATCGAAAGGGTCTGAGCCGTGTCACTCCGCACCAGCCCGCCGGCCCCCCGCGACACCGCGGCGCCCCGGCCGCGCCTGCACGGTCTCCTCACCCGCGGGCGCGCCGGCGTCTGCCTCGGGATCGCCGCCATGCTCGTGCTGCCGCTGGTGGTCCGCTCCGAACTGTGGCTCGGCATCGGCATCCTCACCCTGATCGCCGGCATCGGCGCCCTCGGCATGCAGGTGATCACCGGGCTGGCCGGCCAGATCTCGCTGGGCCACGCCTTCTTCATGGCCATCGGCGCCTACAGTTCCGCCTGGCTCGGCGCCGACCAGGGCCTGCCCTGGTGGCTCTGGCTGCCGGCGTCCGGCCTCGTGGCCGCCGCCGCGGGCGCCCTGGTCGCGCCCGTCGCCGTCCGCATCCGCGGGCTCTACCTGGCCGTCGCCACCCTCGCCCTGGTCTTCATCGGCCTCTACGCGTGGGAGACGTGGACGAGCCTCAGCGGCGGTGTGAACGGCCGTCCGGCCGCACCCGTCCTGTTCGGCGACCAGGACCTCAGCCTGGGCGTCATGGCCGGGGACCGGATGATCCTCGACGCCTTCCAGGCCTGGTGGTACTTCGCGCTGGCGATCCTGCTGGTGGTCATGCTCCTCACCCACAACCTCAGGCACTCGCGGCTCGGCCGCGCGTTCATGGCCGTCCGGGACAAGGACGTGGCGGCCGCGGTGGTGGGCGTCCCGGTGACCCGGACCAAGACGACCGCCTTCGTCATCTCCTCCTTCTTCGCCGGCGTCTCCGGGGCGCTGCTGGTCTCCTACATGGGCTACTTCACCCCGGGCCAGTGGCACCTGATGCTCTCGGTCGACTTCATCGCCATGATCGTGATCGGCGGCATGGGCACGGTCTCCGGCGCCCTGCTCGGGGCCCTCTTCGTGCGGGCGATGCCCGAGGTCGTGAACCAGGCCTCGGTCTTCCTGCCCTTCGTCCGCAAGAGCGCCAGCACCGACGGCGGCATCACGGGACCGCTCCTGTCCGGATTCCTCTACGGATTGGTGATCGTGTTGATCCTGCTCTTCGAGCCCAACGGGATCCGGGCGCTCGCGCTCCGGGGCGGGCGACGCCTGCGCCGGCCGCTGGGCCGCCCACGCGGAACGCGGAGGACGTCATGACCGGCAGCGCCCCGAGCACGAGCGGCAGCGCCTCCCAGGCGTCCGCCGGTCCGCCGGCCCTGCGGACCACGGCGCTCAGCGCCGCGTACGGCGCCGCCGAGGACGCCGTGACCGACCTGACACTGCGCGTGCCCCAGGGGCAGATCGTCAGCCTGCTCGGCCCCAACGGGGCGGGCAAGAGCACCACGATGCGGGCCGTGTCCGGCATGCTCGGGCTGCACCGCGGACGCCTCACCGGCGGGCGGGTGGAGCTCTTCGGCAAGGACATGACCGGATCGCGCGCGTCACAGCGCGTCCGCGCCGGGCTCGCGCAGTGCCTTGAGGGCCGGATGGTCTTCCCGGGGCTCAGCGTCGCGGAGAACCTCGCGGGCGGAGCGCACGTCCGCCGCTACCGGGGCGCCGCGCTCATCGCGGCCCGCGACGAGGTGCTCGCACTGCTGCCACGCCTGCGCGACCTGCTGGACCGGAAGGCGGGCTACCTGTCCGGCGGCGAGCAGCAGATGCTGGCGATCGCGCGCGCCCTGATGTCACGGCCGAAGCTGCTGCTCATGGACGAGCCGAGCCTGGGCCTCGCACCCCGGATCGTCGAGCAGGTCCGGGACATCATCGTGTCCATCAACGAGCGGGGCACCTCGATCCTGCTCGTCGAGCAGAACGCGCGCATGGCCCTGTCGATCTCCGGCTACGCCTACCTCCTGGAGGGTGGACGGGTCCACGCGGAGGGCACCCCCGCGCAACTGGAGCGGGAGACCGACATCGCGGCCGCCTACCTCGGCGCCGGCACGGCCCCCGCCGCACCGGAAGGAGCCGACTCGTGAGCACCCCGCTGCTCGAGATCGAGGACCTCGCCCTGTCGTTCGCGGGCGTCCGCGCGCTGGACGGGGTCACCTTCAGCATCGACGAGGGCGAGCTCTTCGCCGTGATCGGGCCCAACGGCGCCGGCAAGTCCACGCTGTTCAACTGCATCTCCGGCATCTACCGCCCGGGGTCGGGGAGCATCAGGTTCGGCGGCACCGAGATCCTCGGCACCGCTCCGCACCGGATCGCGAAGGCCGGGATCGCCCGCACGTTCCAGAACGTCGACGTCTTCCCGGCCATGACCGTCCGGGAATGCCTGCTCCTCGCCCGGCACCAGCACCTCCGCTCCGGGGCGCTGGCCGGCATGATCCGGTGGGGGCGCAGTGCCCGCGAGGAGCGCGCGGCACTGCGGCGGGTCACCGAGGTGGCCGACCGCCTCGGGCTCGGCGACCTGCTGGGGCGCGAGGTCGGCCCGCTGCCCCACGGCGTGCAGAAGCGGGTCGAGCTCGCGCGCTCGCTGTGCATGGAGCCCCGGCTGCTGCTGCTCGACGAGCCGGTCGCCGGGATGAACCACGAGGAGACCGCCGAGATGGCGGCGACGCTGAGCGAGGTGAACTCCGACCTGGGCATCACCATGCTCCTGGTCGAGCACGACATGTCGATGGTGATGGGCATCTCGGACCGGGTCTGCGTGCTCGACTTCGGGCGCCGCATCGCCCTCGACACCCCGGCCGCCGTCGTCCGCGACGCGGCCGTCATCGACGCCTACCTGGGAGGAGCACTGTGAGCACGGCGGACGTCACGGTCTACGGAATCGTCGGGAGCCTGCGCGAGCGTTCGTGGAACCGGATGCTGCTGGAGTCGGCGGCGCGCCTGGCGCCGGAGGGGGTCACCGTCACCATCAGCGAACTGGTGGGACGACTTCCGCTCTTCAACGAGGACCTGCTCGGCCGGGAGCCGGAGGCGGTCACCCGGATGCGCGCCGAGGTCGCCGCCGCGGACGCGCTGATGATCGCCACGCCGGAGTACAACGGCGGCGTCCCCGGCGTGCTCAAGAACGCCTTCGACTGGATCTCCCTCCCGCTGGGCGCCTCGGTGCTCCAGGGCAAGCCGGTCGCTCTGATCGGCACCTCGCCGGGAAGGCTGGGCACCGCCCGGTGCCAGTTCGAGCTGCGGAACATGTTCGTCTTCTCCCAATCCCCGGTGATGCCGGGACCGGAGGTGGTCATGCCCTTCGCCCACGAGTGCTTCGACGAGAGCGGGCACCTCAAGGACCCGGTGGCCACCGAGCGCCTCGGGGTCCTCTTCGGCAAGCTGCGCGCCCACGTGGCCGCGAGCCGGCTGGAGGCGGCGGTCCGATGATCACCCGAACCTTCGTGTCCCGCCCCTCCGCCGGTGCCCCGCGGGCGGGCGCCGGCGGGCACCCCTGCCAGGGCCTCTACCACGCGCCGGAGGGCGCGTGGCCGAAGGTGGCGATGATCGCCACCCACTACCAGATCGACTTCGCCGAGCACTATCTCGCCGAGCTGATGGCCGAGCGCGGCATCGGCTTCCTGGGCTGGAACACCCGGTTCCGCGGCTACGAGTGGAACTTCCGGCTCGACCAGGCACTGGTGGACATCGGCGTCGGCGTCCGCTGGCTGCGCGAGGAGGCCGGGGCCGACTCCGTCGTCCTGCTGGGCAACTCGGGCGGCGGCTCCCTGATGGCCGCCTACCAGGCCCAGGCCGTCGCCCCCTCCCTGCGGCCCCCGGTCGGCCACGAGCCCGTCGCGGGCGTGGACGAGCTGCCCGCCGCGGACGGCTACGTGTCGCTGGCCGCGCACCTGGGCCGTCCCGACGTCCTCACCGCCTGGATGGACGCCGCGGTGGTCGACGAGTTCGACCCGGTGGCGACCGACCCCTCGCTCGACCTGTTCGACCCCCGCAACGGCCCGCCGTACAGCGCCGAGTTCGTCGAGCGCTACCGGCGCGCACAGGTCGACCGCAATCACCGGATCACCGCGTGGGCCAAGGCGGAGCTGGCCCGGCTCACCGCGGCCGGCTACTACGACCGCCACTTCACCGTGCCCCGGACCTGGGCGGACCCGAGGATGGTCGACCCGTCCCTGGAGCCCACCGACCGGAAGCCGAACAGCTGCTACCGCGGCTCCGTCGAGGCCGCCAACCGGGGCGACCGCGGGATCGCCGGGGAGACGACCGTGCGCAACTGGCTCAACATGTGGAGCCTGAGCGAGTCGCCCTGCCGCGGTGAGGGCAACCTGGCCAAGATCACGGTCCCGGCGCTGGTCGTCAACGCGACCGGTGACACCGGCGTCTTCCCGAGCGACGCCGACCGGATCGCCGACGCGCTGGCCGCCTCGGACAAGACCCGCCGCGACCACGCCGGAGACCACTACTTCCTGGAGCCCGCGGGCGCCCGGGACGCGGTCGCCGACACGATCGCCGGCTGGATCGCCGAGCGCTTCGGGAGCGGGAGCGCGCGATGACGGCGCCCGCGGCGGTCCACGGCGCCCGGGGGCAGCACTGGGTCGCCCACCTGGCCCGGCACGCCCACGCGCGGCCGGAGGTGACCGCGCTGCGGTGCGGCGAGCTCGCCGCGCACCCGGACATCGCGGAGGTGGCGGTGGTGGGTCGGCCGCATCTAAAATGGGAGGAGACTCCGGTCGCGGTGCTGGTGCCGGTTCCCGGACGGCGGGCGCCGTCGCTGGAGGAACTGCGCGACCACGCCCGGCGCGGGCTCGCCCCGTACAAGCTACCGACCGGCATCGAGGTGGTCGAGCGGCTCCCCCGCAACGCATCGGGGAAAGTGCTCAAGTTCGAGCTGCGAGATGGAAGGACCGATGACCGCGTCCCCGGATAAGGTCCGCTGGGTGAACAACCCCTCTCCTGCCCAGCCTCGCAAGCCGCAGTACCCGATCGAGTCGGTCGACAACGCGCTGCGCATCCTGCTGCTGCTGGGCGAGCGCAAGAGCCTCCGCCTCACCGAGGTGAGCGAGTACCTCTCCGTCGCCTCGTCCACCGCCCACCGGGTGCTGGCCATGCTGCAGTACCGGGGGTTCGTCCGCCAGTCGAACAGCTCGCGGGCCTACGAGCCGGGTCCCGCGCTCACCGAGATCGCCTTCTCGGTGCTGCGGCAGATCGACGTCCGCGAACAGGTCCGCCCGCTGCTGGACGACCTCGCCGAGCACTACGGCGAGACCGTCCACCTCACCCGCCTCGACGGCGCGCTCGTGTCCTTCGTCGACGCCGTGGAGAGCAGCCGCGCCGTGCGGGTCGGCTCGCGGATGGGCAAGACCCTCCCGGCGCACGCCTCGGCGTCCGGCAAGGTGCTGCTGTCGCTGCTGTCGGACGAGGCCGTGGTCGCGCTCTATCCGCGGGAGGAACTGGAGCCGCTCACCCCGCACACCCTCTCCACCCGGACCGCGCTCCTGGAGGAGCTGGACCGCATCCGGAAGCGGGGCTACGCCACCGGGGTGCAGGAGAGCGAGGACGGGGTCATCGCCGTGGCCGTGCCGCTCGGCACCTACGCCGGCTCCCGCTACGCGGTGAGCATCTCGGCGCCCAGCCACCGCAAGAAGGACTTCACCGAGGTGACCGTGGCCGAAGACCTGCTGCGCTTCGCCGAGCAGGCCCGCGCCTTCTTCTCCTGAGCCGCCCGCACGCGCGTTGCTCCTGAGGCGCGCGCTGTTCCTGAAACGCGCCTTCTGCTCGGGTACCGGTCATGCGTCGGCCCGGTGCCGGTCGGGGGTCTCCCCGACCGGCACCGGGCCGGACCGGCCGCTCAGCCCGCGAGCACGGTTTCGAGTTTGCTGCGATCGAAGTACTCCTCGATCCGCCTGATCCTGCCGTCCTCGACGTACACGCGGAGGATCGCCGGGATGGAGGCCGACCGCCCGTCGCGCTCGACCTCGATCACGTGCTGGCGGAGGAAGCCGTCTTCGAGCGCGGTGTGGCGCGGCTGGGCGTAGCCGAACTTGTCGTAGCGGTCGGCGATGCTGCCCAGCGTGGCGAGGTTCTCTTCCTTCGACTGGTCGACGTCGTCGTAGTTGTGCCAGACGGTGACGTCGTCGTGGTAGAGCGCGGAGACGGCCTCGATGTCGCCGGCCTCCACCATCTCGAAGAACCGCGCGGCGTACTCCAGCATGGACTCCGTGCCGCTCATGCGGACGCGCCCTGGCCGGCCGGGACGCCCGCGGCGGTCATCGGCGCCAGGTTGACGTCGTCCTCGGTCAGCTCACGCGTCCAGGCGGCGAACTCCAGCAGGACCCCGTCCGGGTCGAAGAAGTACATCGAACGGACGTAGACGCCCTCGTGGAACGTCTCCGCCACACCGCGCGGGCTGTCGTCGTGCTCGAGGACGGGACCGGTCTCGACGCCCTTGGCATCGAGCTTGGCCTTGTACTCGTCGAACTTGTCGAGCGGGATCTTGAACGCGACGTGGTTCATCGAGGCGTGGGCCGTGGCGATGTCTCCGAGGCCGGGCAGCACCGCGGAGGAGGCGATCCCGGGGGCCCGCTTCGGCGCGTCCGGGAACCAGAAGAAGGCCAGGAACTGGTCGCCGCCCATGTCGAAGAAGAAGTGCTGCCCGCCGTTGGGCATGTTGATCGTCTTCTTCAGCTTCATGCCGAGGACGTTGGTGTAGAAGTCGACGGTGCGCTCCATGTCCTCGCAGACGAGCGCGAGGTGACAGAGCCCCTGGAGCTCGAACTCGGGGTCGGCCTCCATGGTGTCCCTCCTGTCAGGTGATCCGCCGCCACGCTACCGGAAGTAGTTTCTGGACACCAGACTTTTTCCCGAAAGGTCTGGACAATTAGCTCGGGGCCGCGCGCCCGCCGGCCGTCCCGGCCGGTTCCGTCAACCGCGCCCGCGCTCCAGGTCAACGGCGTACTCGAACCGTTCGGCGGGGTGCACCGAGACCGTGATCTCGAAGGGGTCCCCGGCGCGGTCCAGGTAGCGCCGCGTCATCCGCAGCACCGGCGAACCGGCCGCCGCGTGCAGCAGGTCGACCATGGAGTCCGGGACCGTCGCCGCACGCATCCGCTGCTCGATGGTGTGCACGGTGCGGCCGGTCACCTGCTCGACCATGTCCGAGATCAACCGCTTGGGGTCGAGCACCTGGTCGCCCACGGCCGCGGCGATGTCGGGCTCGAGGTAGACGTCGGTGCAGCACAGCGGCCAGCCGTCGTCGGCCGGGTCGATGCGCAGCATCCGGATCTTGGTCCAGCGCTCCCCCGGCCGGCAGCCCATGACCCGGGCGTCCACCTCGTCGACCACCACGTCGGCGATCGACAGCACCTGGCGGTCGGTCTCCACGGAGTACTCGGTCAGCTCGTCCAACGAGTGCAGCGACCGGACGAAGACCGAGTGCGGCTTCAGACGCTCCACGCGGGTACCGCGCCGGGGCCGGCGCGAGACCAGTCCCAGCTCCTCCACGATGTCGAGCGCGGCCCGCATCGTGCCGCGGCTCACGTCGAACTCCGCCGCCAGGTCCACCTCGGGCGCTAACCGCCCGCCGATCGGCCAGCGCCCCGACTGGATCTGCCGGACCAAGTCCTCGGCGACTGCCTCGTAACGCCTCACGGCCCTCTCCCGCCCTCCGGTCCCGGTTGCTCCTCGCACGCGTGCCGTGGAGGCGCCGCTTCCATTAGTCTAGACAATTCGATCGGTCCGGATCAGAGGGTTGGGGTCATGCGCATCACCGACATCCGCGAGGTCTCGGTCCCCCTCCACGGGGACGTCAGGAACTCCGTGGTGAACTTCGCCGCGCACACCGTCTCCCTGGTGGCCGTGCAGAGCGACGTACGCCGGAACGGGCGCCCGCTCACCGGCATCGCGTTCAACTCGATCGGGCGCCACGCCCAAGGGGGGATCCTCCGCGACCGGATGATCCCGCGGCTGCTGGCCGCCGCCCCCGACACCCTGCTCGACCCGGCGACCGGGCTGCTGTCGCCCGCCCGCGTGCTCCAGTGCGCCATGCGGGACGAGAAGCCCGGCGGCCACGGCGACCGCGCCGCGGCGGCCGGCGCCGTCGAACTCGCGGTGTGGGACCTGCTGGCCAAGTACCACGACGAGCCGGCCCACGCCGTCATCGCCCGCGCCTTCGGCCGCCGGCCCGTGCTCACCGGCACGCCGGTCTACGCCGCGGGCGGCTACTACCACCCCGACGACTCCCTGGACCGGCTCCGCGGCGAGCTCACCGGCTACGCGGACCGGGGCTACCGCATGATCAAGATCAAGATCGGCGGCGCGGCGCTCGCCGACGACCTGGCCCGGATCGAGACCGCCATCGAGGTGATCGGCGGCGGGGACGGGGTCGCCGTCGACGCCAACGGACGCTTCGACCGGGACCGGGCCCTGGCCTACGCCACCGCTCTGGCCGGGCTCGGCCTGCGCTGGTACGAGGAGGCGGCCGACCCGCTCGACTACGCCCTGAACCGGGAACTGGCGGAGGTCTATCCGGGGGCCATCGCCACGGGCGAGAACCTCTTCTCCGTCCAGGACGTGCGCAACCTGCTCGCCTACGGCGGAGTGCGGCCCGACCGGGACGTCTTCCAGATGGACGCCGGCCTCAGCTACGGGCTGACCGAGTACGCCCGCATGATCGAGGCCATGGAGGCGTGCGGCGTCCCCCGGTCCCAGGCGTTCCCGCACGGCGGGCACCTGATCAACCTGCACATCGTGGCCGGGCTGGGGCTGGGCGGCTGCGAGGCGTACCCCGGGGTCTTCGAGCCCTTCGGCGGCTACAGTCCGGACTGCCGGCTCTCCGACGGCCTCATAAGCCCCAGCGAGGCGCCCGGGTTCGGTCTCGAGGCCAAACCCGGCCTCGGCGACGAGATCGCCAACCTCCTCAAGGACCTGGACCGATGAAGATCTGCGTCGTCGGCTGCGGAGCCATGGGCTCGGTGTACGCCGCGCGCCTGGCGCGGGCGGGCCACGAGGTGTCGGTGGTCGACGCCTGGCAGGCCCACGTCGAGGCCATCGCCCGGGACGGGCTGCACGTCAGCGGGCCCGATGGGGAGTTCCGCGCCGCGGTCGCGGCCCACACCACCGCTCCCGCCGATCCCGTCGACCTCGTGGTGCTCGCCGTCAAGGCCGCCGACGTGCCCGCCGCCGCGGCCGGGCTCGCCCCCCTGCTGGGGCCCGAGACCACGGTGCTGACCATCCAGAACGGCCTCGGCTCGGCCGACGCCGTGGCCGGCGCCGTGGGCGCCGGGCGCCTGGCCGTCGGCATCGCCAGCGGCTTCGGCGCCGGCCTGCGCGGGCCGGGCCGGGTGCACCACAACGCGATGCGCGCGCTGCGGTTCGGCGCCCACGGCTCTTTGGCCCCCGAACGGGTCGAGGAGGTGGCCGCGGCCT
Organism: Actinomadura monticuli; assembly: GCF_041463655.1. Taxonomy (NCBI): domain Bacteria; kingdom Bacillati; phylum Actinomycetota; class Actinomycetes; order Streptosporangiales; family Thermomonosporaceae; genus Actinomadura; species Actinomadura monticuli. Next base: position 228,033 of record NZ_JAXCEI010000003.1, on the reverse strand, counting down.
GGCGCACGGCCGGGTTCGACGCGGCGGCCGTGGACGACGTCCTCGCGATGCAGTGGGAGAAGCTCATCTGCAACGTGGCCTACAGCGCTCCGTGCGCCCTGACCGGGCTGACGGTCGGCGAGATCCGTGACCACCCCGAGCTCGGCCGGACGAGCCGGGCCGCGGCGACCGAGGCCTGGGAGACGGCTCTCGCGCTCGGGGTGGCCATCGACGTGCCGGACCCCGTGGAACTGGTGCGCGCGTTCGCCGCCCGGATGCCCGGCGCCAAGCCGTCGGCGCTGCTGGACCACGAGGCCCGCCGGACCAGCGAGATCGATGTGATCAACGGCGCCGTCCCGCGGGAGGCGGCCAAGGCGGGCCGCACGGCACCGGTCAACCAGGCGCTGACCGCCCTCGCCCGCCACCGCGAGACCGCCTGGCGGCGGTGACCCCCCGCGGCCGGGGCGCCCGCCCCGGCCGAGGACGTCCGCGGCGCCGCCTCTTGCCGGGGGGCCGACGTCGGGCGCAGAATTGCTTAGGTTAGCTTTGCCTAAAAGACCTGCCTGAAATCTGTGCCATCCGGAGGAGTGCAGCGATGCTACTGGGCAACTTCCTCATCGGACTGCGGGAGGGGCTTGAGGCCGCCCTGGTCGTCAGCATCCTGATCGCCTACCTGGTGAAGACCGGCAACCGCCGGGCCCTGATCCCCGTCTGGACGGGGATCGGCGTCGCCGTCGTCCTCGCGTTCGCGTTCGGCATCGCGCTGACCGCCGCGTCCTCGGAGATGCAGTTCAAGACGCAGGAGCTGTTCGGCGGCGTCCTGTCGATCATCGCGGTGGGGCTCGTCACCTGGATGGTCTTCTGGATGCGCAGGACCGCCCGGTTCATGAAGGCGGAGCTGGAGGGCAAGCTGGAGGGCGCGCTGAACGTCGGGCCGCTCGCGCTCGCCGCCGTGGCGTTCCTCGCCGTGGGGCGCGAGGGCCTGGAGACCGCGCTGTTCCTGTGGACGAACATCTCCAACTCCTCCGGCGGCTCCACCGAGCCGATCATCGGCGCGCTCCTCGGCCTCGCCGTCGCCGTCGCGCTCGGCTACCTGCTCTACCGCGGCGGCCTCAAGATCAACCTGAAGCGCTTCTTCACCTGGACGGGCGCCGCGCTGATCGTCGTCGCCGCGGGCGTGTTCGGCTACGGCTTCCACGACCTGCAGGAGGCCGAGGTCTTCCCCGGACTGAACGCCGTCGCGCTGGAGCCGCACGCGTTCTTCGCCAAGTTCGGCGACGCGGGCGACTGGATGCAGACGCTGTTCCAGGGCGTCCTGAACGTCACCCCGCAGATCACCTGGCTGCAGCTGGTCATGTGGGCGGCGTACCTGGTGCCGGTGATGTTCCTGTTCCTGCGCGGCCCGTCCGCGTCCAAGCCCGCCCCGGCCAAGGCGACGGAGCCCGCGGTCACGTCCTGAGCCCCCGGGGGGACGCCCCCCGGCGACGACCTCTACAGGTCGGGGAGCGGGTCGCGGGGAAGGCTGTCGCGGGCGAAGATCTCGGTGTCGGCCGCGTTCACGACCGGGACGTACTCGTCGTCCAGCTCGAACACCGCGCCCGCGAACTCGAACGACGCGCCGACGCCCGTCTCCACCGGCCCGATCCGGGTGCCGCGCGGGTAGCTGCCCCAGATCGTCTTCGGGGTGCTGCGGCTCAGCGGGCCGGTGGAGATCACCGCGACCTGGTCGTCGGTGACGACGAAGATGAAGCCGGCGCCGCCGCCGTAGGCCATCGCGGGGAAGATGTAGCGGATCTCCCCGTCGATCCCGAGGAACTCCCGGCAGCGCTCACGAAGCGGGCGTGGCACCGGCATGGCTGTTGAGGCACCTCCCCCGGGGGCGGAACACGGCTGCCGTGACAATCATGCACCGCCCCCGGGGAGCGTGACCAGAGTCAGACCGATGCCAGCGCCGCCGTCGGCGGCAGCCGCGCGGCGCGCACCGCCGGATACAGCCCGGCGGCCGTCCCGATCGCCAGCGTCGCGGCGAGCGCGCCGCCGAGCGCCCACACCGGCACGACCGGCGGCCACCCCTTCCACAGCGCGAACCCGGCGGTGACGGCCGTGCCGAGCACCGTCCCCGCCGCGCCGCCGAACGCCGACAGCAGCAGCGACTCGGCCAGGAACTGGACGCGCACCTGGCCGCGGGTCGCGCCGAGGGAGCGGCGCAGCCCGATCTCGCGGCGCCGCTCCAGCACCGAGATCACCATCGTGTTGGCGACGCCGACCCCGCCGACCAGCAGCGCGACCGCGCCCAGCCCGAGCAGCAGCCCGGTGAACGCGCCGGCCGCCGCGGCCCTCGCCTCCAGCGCGTCCGACGGGCGGCTGACCTGGACCTCCTCCGGGTGCTCGGGGTTGACCGTCCGGGCGAGGACGTCCCGGACGCCGGTCACCGACGCGTCCGTGGAGCGCTCGTAGATCGTGGTCGGATGCCCGTCGAAGCCCAGGTAGCGGCGTGCCGCGTCCCAGCCGACGAGCGCGGACCGGTCGATCTCGGGCGCCAGCCCGGCGGGCCGCAGGACGCCGAGGACGACGAACCACCGCCCGCCGATCCACACCCGGCCCCCGTCCACGCCGAGCCGTTTCGCGGCCTCCGCGCCGAGGACGACGCCGGGGTGGCGTCCGGTGCCCGCGTTGAGCCAGCTCCCGCTCGCGGTGTCCACGTCGAGCGTGCCGAGCAGCCCGGTCGAGGCCGCCTGCACGGAGATGCCCTGCGTGACCTCCGCCGGAATCGCGTCGGTCCGGCGGACGGTCGCGTCCACGGCCCCCGTCGCGCCGACCGCGGTGACCGGCCCGATCCGCCGCACCATCTCCGGCGCCGCCTCCGGCAGCTCCGCCTCGTCCCCGAACAGGGTGTCGCCGGGCTTCGCGGTCAGCAGGTCGGTGCCGAGCCGGTCGAGCCGCCGCAGCAGGTCCTCCCTGCTGGACGAGGAGATCCCGATGACCGCGACCATGGTGGCGATCCCGATCGCGATGCCGAGCGCGGACAGCACGACCCGCGCCGGACGGGCCCGCAGCCCGCCGAGGCCGACGCGCAGGACGTCGTCCGGGGCGAGCCGCGCGGGCGCGAGTGCCGCCTTCACCGGCTGCCCGCCTCCGCCCGCTCGTCCGCGACGATCAGCCCGTCGCGGACCCGCACCCGGCGCGGCGCCCGGCCCGCGACGTCCAGGTCGTGCGTGATGATCGCGACGGTGGTGCCGGCGCGGTTCAGCTCGTCCAGCAGGGCGAGCACCTCGGCGCCCGCGGCGGAGTCGAGGTTGCCGGTCGGCTCGTCCGCGAGCAGCAGGCCGGGCTCTGCGACGACGGCCCGCGCGACCGCGACCCGCTGCTGCTCGCCGCCGGAGAGCTGGTGCGGCCGGTGCCCGGCCCTGTTCCCGAGCCCGACGCGTTCGAGCGCGGCCCGCGCCCGCTCCCGCCGCTCCCCCAGCCTCGCGCCGCCGTACAGCAGCCCGTCGGCGACGTTGTCGAGCGCGCTGACGCCCGCCGCGAGGTGGAACTGCTGGAACACGAACCCGATGTGCCGTGCCCGCAGCGCCGACAGCTCCCGGTCGCCGAGCCCGGCGACCTCGTGCCGGGCGACCCGCACGCTGCCCTTCGTGGGACGGTCCAGCGTCCCGATCATGTGCAGCAGCGTCGACTTCCCCGACCCGGACGGCCCGACGATCGCGACCATCTCCCCCGCCGCGATCACCAGGTCGACGCCCTTCAGCGCCGCGACGCCGCCCGCGTACTCCTTCGTCACCCCGGTCAGCTCCACGATGTCCTCGCCCTGTGCGTCCAAGTCCGGCGCGTTCATTCGGCGGGCACCCCGACCTTCATGCCTTCCCGGACACCGTTCCCGGTGATCTCGACCCGCCCGCCGCCGAACGCCCCGGTCTCCACGGGCACGAGGCGCCGTCCCGCGTCCACGACCTCGACGCCGAAACCGCCTTCGCGCAGCGCCAGCAGCGCCTCGACCGGCACCGACAGGACGTCCTTCCTCCGCTCGCTCTCCAACTCGACGCTGACCGGCGCCTCGTCCAGCCGTCCCGTCCCGGCCGCGCCGATCGCGATGTCGACGCCGACGGTGGTCTTCTTGTCCTGCCCCGACCCGGTGCTCTGCGCGACGCTGCCGACCGCGGAGATCCTCCCCTTGACCGTCCTGCCGCCGGGCAGTTCCACCGAGACCTCGGCGCCCTCCCCGGCGAGATCCTGCTTGCCGGCGTCGAGATCGACGTGCACGACCCGTTTCGTCCCGGCCACCGTCAGGACGGGCTGCCCCTGGGCGACCCGCTTGCCCTCGGGGGCCTTGACCTCCCGCACCCGCACGGCCCCGTCCAGGAAGACGACCTGGCCCCCGTCGACCGCGCCGGTCTCCTCCAGCCCCCGGTCGTCCTGCCACTCCCTGACAGCCGCCTCGGTCGCGGCGGTGAACGCGTCGTCCACGGTCATCCCGCCGTACCCGAGCGCCCGCAGGTTCTCCTCAAGCCGCCGGACGTCCTTGCCCGAATCCCCGGCCCTCAGCGTCCGGTACATGGGGCTGCCGCCGTACATCAGCGTGACCGGCCGGTCCGCCACCTTCAGCAGCGTCCCGCCCCGCTCGACCACCTCGCCCTGCTCCGGCGCCCACGTCACCACGCCGGACACCCCCGACCACACGTCCCGCACGTCGCCGTAGGTGAGTTTCCCGTCCACCGTCTCGGTGTCCACGAGATCGCCCCGGATCACGACGGCGGTCGCCGGCCGGGCCTCATGCCCCGCCTCCGCCTCGCCGCCGCCCGCCGTCCAGGCGAGCGCGCCGCCACCACCGACGACCACGACGACGGCGATTCCGCCTGCGACCACGGCGCGCCTCACCGTCCGGCCCCCGGCAGGTCGGCCCTGCACGCCTCACGCGCCTTCTGCAGGGCGCCCCGGTCGATCTCCCCGGTGGGAAGCCTGACCTGCCCGTCCGGACCCGGGTCGGGGATGTCCACCCCGTGCTCGCGCATGCACTGCGCGAACTTCACGTACTGGTCGCGCACCTTCGGGTCCTTCAGGTCGGGCATCATTCCACCCGCCTGCAGCCACTGCCGGCACTTCTCCAGCGCGCCCTGCAGCTTCGTCCGGTCGGTGCCCTTCCCGAGCCGCATCGCCTTCTGGTCACCGCTGCCCGGATCCGGGACGTCGACCCCGTTCTCCCGCATGCACCGCGCGAACCGGAGCTGCGCGTCCTCCGCCGAAAGCGACGCACTGGGCGAAGCCGACGCCGACGCCTTCACCCCACCGGCACTCGCCACCCCGCCTCCGCCGTCATCACCCCCGCACGCCGAAAGCCCCAAGGCCAGCACCACGGCCGGCCCGACGGCCCACGCCCGAATCCCCATCTCTTCCTCTCCGCCGAGACCACACGCCCCAGGCGAAAAGCAATGAGACCGCCCCCAGGGTTAAACCCGCATTAGCCGCGATGCCGCTGTGGGGATCGGTACGAGTCGGGGGATTCGCAGGGCCGCTTGGCGGGGTGAGTCTCATCCCGCTGATCGACATCGGCCCATGTAGCCGGGCCCATCCGGTGCATATCGTTCGCCGGTATCCGACCGCCGTCTCGTTCCTCCGCGGAAAAATCTTCCTCAGTTGATAAAAGGGGGTCGCGGAGTGTGAAGTCACGGGAGAACACTCCGCGTGCCGGCGGCGGCATAATCCCCCAGGTGGCCAGTGCACCGCCGTTGAACGAGGACTTCCGGCTGGTCGAGGCGCTTCAGGCGCAGCGGCCGGGGGCGGTCGGCCACGTCTACAACGTGTACGGGCCCGAATTGGTCGAGTACGCGGACGGGCTGCTCGGCGACCGCGAGCGGGCGGTCGGGGCCGTCCGGGAGGCGCTGCTCACGCTGCGGAACGCGGAGGTGCCGGACGCGGGAACGTTCCGGGACTGGCTGTACGAGCTGGTCCGCGACCAGTGCGGGACGCCGCCGCCGCGCAAGAGGGGACGCCTCGTCGCCATCGGGGGCGCGGCGGCGGCCGTCGCGCTGACCGGCGGCATGCTCGTGCTGTTCGAGTCCATGGAGGCGGAGCGGAAGCCTGCGGCCGCGCCGCCGGTGGCGATGGTCACGCCGCAGACCCCGACGCCCTCGCCCGCGCCCACGCCAGCGGACGAGGCCGGGAAGGACGCGCCGGAGAAAGAGAAGAAGGCCGCCAAGCCGAAGAAGACGCGCAAGGCGCCGACCGGCCCCGGACGCTTGTCGGTGAACGACTCGGGATGCCGGGGAGTCCGCGCGGCCGGACTGCCGACCCGGTGTTACATCCGGCTGACGGCAGCGGGAGGCACCGTGAAGTGGTCGGTGACCTCGGTGCGGGACAGGGCCGAGAGGATCAGCGCTGGCGGCTCCGGAACGCTCAAGGCCGGACGCTCGACGTCGGTCGCCGTGACCGTGAGCCCCACGGTGCTGTGCTACATCGGCGGCCGCGGCAGCGGCACGGTCTCGTTCGCGCCGGGCGGCACGGCGACCGTGACCTACACCTGCTGGCGGCGTTAGCACCCGTCCGGACGCAAGGGGACGCACTGCTCTCGGACGAGATCAGCGCGCGTAACCGATCCTTCATCGCCGGACCGGTAACGGACGTCCGATAAGCCGATGGACACTGACGGTTTCCAGGCCCTTAACCGGCGGGCCTGGCCAGGTGCGGGCAACGATAAACCTCACTCGCGACGGCGACCTAGATTAACCGGGTAGGCCGATCGAGAATTCCCGCACCCCGGGAGGTGATAGTGGGAAAGTCCAAAATGGAGGTCACCGATGCGGGGAGCCTCGCTTTCGATCCTGCGTCCTCCGAGGTGACCAGGCTTCTGTGCCGCGCGGTCCACTACCGGCCCGACCAGGTGAGGGCCTTTCGCCAGCGGTTGCGGGGGCGCGACGCCGACGCACCCGAGCCTCCACCGCGATACAGCCGTCGCCGCCGCATCTACCTCACCGGACGGGACGACTGTCCTCCGCTCGGGCTGCCCGCCGCCCGCTGGATGGTCGATCACATACTCAAGGGCCCGCGGGTTCCCGTCCCCTCCTACGGCTTCGACCTCGAACCGGTCGTGCTCGCGTCGCTCGACGCGATCCGGCTGCTCTGGCTCCGGCGCGTGCTGTGCGGGGCGGTGCTGCTCTCGGCGGCCGTCCTGGCTCCATCGGCGATGGCGATCTGGACGCTGCCCTTCCTCCTCGCCACCCTTCTGGCCAAGGCCGAGCGGTCGCGGAAGCGCGGGATGGTGATCGTGTCGGTCCTGGTGTTCGCGAGGCTGGTCCACGCGGGCGGGCTCTCCCCGCCGGGGTTCACGCTGTGGGCGCTGCCCCTCGGAGTCCTGACCGGCCTGACGACCGCATGCGCGCTCGACCGGGTCCTCGCGCTCAGGGCCATGGAGGCCGAACTCGTCCCGCGGACTCTCATGCTGCCGAACCGCGCGCGCCTCCGCACGCGGGCAGCCGCCCAGTTCCGCAGGCAGTTGCCCTACGACGACACCGGGGAGCACTTCATCGGCGCGGGCCGCGACGTCTGGTCTCCCGCCGTGATCAGCCTGCCGCTGCGGCCCAAGGAGGGCGGCACGCCCCCGGGCCGCCTCCACGAAGGCGAACTGCTGGACGCGATCAGCCGGGACGTCCTCGCCCGCCCGGCCGACGCGTTGACGGACCCGCTGCCGCACCTGTCCGCCGTCCAGGTGGTCGGGATGCCCGCCGCGCGGTGGCTGCAGGCCACCCAGGGCGGCGCGGAGCAGGACGTCGACCTGTCCGGGTTCAACGGGCGGGCGCCGTCCAGCCGTCCGGAGCGGCTCTACCTCCGCATCCAGTCGGTGAGCTGGGAGGGCGAGATCGTGGTCAACGTGTTCGTCCACGCCGCCTTCGAGGCCGGCGAGCTGAGGTTGACCCTGCGGCCGCAGGTCGGCACGCCCCCGTACCCGAAGTTGAAGACCGTGCCCCGGCGAACGACGCGAAAGCTGCCCGTGGACGCTCTTCTGGACGCGCTGGAGATGCTGCTCCCGCCTCGCAGCCGCCGTGCCGAGCCCTCGGCCGATGTCGATCTGGTGAGCCTGCGTGACCGTTACTCCCTTGAAGAGGCCACGGACAGGCATCAGAACGACGACGCCAAACGGCACGTGACGCTGATCCAGCGGCGCGTGTTCAGGTCGGTGCAGCACCACCTGGACGAAAAGGGATTGGCCACCGAGGAGTACGACGAGCAGGTCGCCGCGGTGTTCAGCATGATCAATATCTACGGCGACAACAACGCGCCCGTGCAGCAGGTGACCGCGAACACCGTCCAGAACGTCGAGCAGCAATCTGGAAAGGAGAGCCCATGAACTCCGGGCGGAAGGACGAGACGACGAACTCCCTCAGGATCCAGGAGTCGAACAACGCACCGATCCAGCAGGTCGGGGGGAAGGTCGTGCGAAATGTGAGCCAGACCGTGCACCCGGCCGCGCCGTCCATGGTCGACGAGGTCCGCCGGCTGCTGGCGGACTTCCGGCGGGAGATCGAACAGAAGTCGCAGGACATCCCGGCCGAACAGCGCCAAAGCGCCGGTGACGCGGCCGCGACGATCGCGGCGAATCTCGACGATGTCGAGGCCGGGGGGCCGGCCCTGCGGACCGCGCTCAGGGCGCTGCCGGCCGCGATCGCCGGGACCGTGGTCGAGCAGGCCGGAACCGCGCTGGCACAGGCCGTCCGCGCGTTGGTCAACTGACGAGCGCGCTCGCGAGGGCATCGGGCGGGACAGGGCTTACCGGGGTTTAACCCCTGGGGCGGCATGCTCGCCGCATGCGTGTTCTGGTCGTTGAGGACGAGCGGGTGCTCGCGGACGCCATCGCCGAGGGGCTGCGGGACGAGGCCATGGCCGTCGACGTGGTCTATGACGGCGATGAGGCGTTGGAGCTGGCCTCCTACAACGAGTACGACGTGGTCGTCCTCGACCGGGATCTGCCGGCGGTGCACGGGGACGACGTGTGCCGGGAGCTCGTGGGGCGGCGGAGTCCGGGGCGGATTCTGATGCTCACGGCGGCCGGCGATGTCGATGACCGGGTGGACGGGCTGTCGCTCGGTGCCGATGACTATCTGCCCAAGCCGTTCGTGTTCAGTGAGCTCGTCGCGCGTGTTCGGGCGTTGGCGCGCAGATCGGGGGTGCCCGTGCCGCCGGTGCTGGAGCGCCGGGGGATCCGGCTCGACCCGCACCGGCGGAAGGTCGCCAGGGACGGGCGGGAGCTGCGGCTCACGAAGAAGGAGTTCGCCGTGCTGGAGGAGCTGATGCGGGCCGAGGGCGGCGTGGTGTCCGCCGAGCGGCTGCTGGAGCGGGCGTGGGACGAGAACATCGACCCGTTCAGCAACATCGTCCGGGTGACGATGGCGACGCTGCGCAGGAAGCTCGGGCAGCCGCCGGTGATCGAGACGGTGACGGGTTCCGGGTACCGGCTGGAGTCGTGGTGAGGAGGCCCGTGGTGAGGAGGCCCGTGGTGGGGAGGCCCGTGGTGGGGAGGCTGAGCGTCCGGACGCGGCTGACGCTGGTGTACGGGTCGCTGTTCCTGGTGACGTCGGCGGTGCTGGTCGCGGTCACGTACCTGCTGACCGTCCGGACGATGGACGACCGGTTCTCGGCGCGCGACCTCGACCCGGAGGCGCTCGCGCGGCTGCGGGACGTGGCGCTCAACGGCGACACGAGCCAGCTGATCGCGTTGAAGGCCGACGCGGACCGGCAGCTCGCGCAGCAGAAGCGAGACGTGCTGGCGCAGCTGCTGCAGAGTTCGCTGGTCACGATGCTGGTGATCGGCGTCCTCGCGGTGGTGATCGGGTACCTGGTCGCGGGGCGGATGCTGCGCCCGCTGCACCGGGTGACGGCGACGGCGCGGCGGCTGTCGGAGAGCAACATGCACGAGCGGATCGCGCTGGACGGCCCGCAGGACGAGATCAAGGACCTGGCCGACACCTTCGACCGGATGCTGGACCGGCTGAACCGCGCGTTCGACGCCCAGCGGCGGTTCGTCGCGAACGCCTCGCACGAGCTGCGCACGCCGCTGACGATCAACCGGACGGTGCTGGAGGTCGCGCTCGCCAGCCGGAAGAACCCGCCGGAGACGAAGGCGCTCGCGGACGTCCTGCTCGGCAACACCGCGCGGCACGAGCGGCTCATCGAAGGGCTGCTGCTGCTCGCGAGGTCCGAGCGCGATCTCGGCACCCGGGTGGGCACCGCCCTGCCGGACGTGGTCCGCAGTGCCCTCGACCAGCTCGGCGACCCGGAGGTGGACGTCGAGGCGCGGCTCGCGCCGGCGGTCGTGACCGGCGATCCCGTCCTGCTGGAGCGCTGCGCGGTGAACCTGCTGGAGAACGCGGTCAAGTACAACGTGCGGGACGGCCGGGTCTGGGTCCGCACCGGGACCCGGGACGGCGAGGCGTTCCTGCAGGTCGTCAACACCGGGCGGCCGGTCCCCGGCTACGAGGTCGCGGCGATCTTCGAGCCGTTCCGGCGGCTGCGCGCCGACCGGACGGGGTCGAGGGACGGCGCGGGGCTCGGCCTGTCGATCGTGCGGGCGGTGGTGCACGCGCACGGCGGGGCGATCGAGACGGTCCCGCGGCCGGACGGCGGCCTGTCGATCACAGTCCGGCTGGCCGCGGCCACTCCACCCGTCCTTCCGGCCGCGGCTGCTCCGGACGCGCGCTGAGCCAGCGGTGCACGACCTTGCCGGTCGCGTTGCGGGGCAGTTCGGGGATGAAGTGCACGTCGCGCGGCACCGCGTACCGGGCGACGTGCGCGTGCACGTACTCGCGGACCGCGTCGGCGTCGAGGCGGGCGCCGGGCCGCAGGACGATGTAGGCGGCGAGGCGCTGCCCCCACTCGTCGTCGGGGACACCGGTCACCGCGGCCTCGTGGATCTCGGGCAGCCGCAGCAGCGCGTCCTCGACGTCCTGCGGGAGGATGTTCTCGCCGCCGGACACGACCATCCCGTCGCTGCGGCCCTCCACGAACAGCAGGCCGCGGTGGTCGATGTGGCCGAGGTCGCCGGTGGCGAGCAGCCCGTCGCGGACCTCCATGGGCTCGCCGCCCGTGTAGCCCTCGAACAGCAGCTCGTTCGCGGCGAAGATCTGGCCGCGGGTGGAGCGGCCCACCTTGCGGCCGTCGGCGCCCACGATCGCGAGCGAGGTGTTGCGCGGCGGGCGCCCGGCGGTGCGCGGGTCGAGCCGCAGCTCGTGCGGGGTGGCGATGGACACCCAGGACGCCTCGGTGGACCCGTAGACGTTGTAGAGCCGGTCGCCGAACGCGTCCATGAACCGGGTGGCGAGGTCGCCGGGCAGCGCGGCGCCGCTCAGCGCGAAGATCCGCAGCCCGGACGTGTCGTAGCGGTCGCGGACCTCGGCGGGCAGCTCCAGGATGCGCTGGCACATCACCGGGACGGCGAAAACGGCGACGTCTCGGTGCGAGGCGATGGCCCGCAGGGTCTGCTCGGGGTCGAACCGGCGGTGCAGGACGACCGGGGCCCGCAGCGCCCACGCCATCTGCAGCGCGGCGTACCCCCAGGTGTGGAACAGCGGCGCCTCGACGACCATGGTCTGCCGGGTGCGCAGCGGGATCCGGGACGTCATCGAGGCGAGCGGCCACAGGCCGGGCCGGGGCGGGCGGCGAGCGCCCTTGGGGCGTCCGGTGGTGCCGGAGCTGAGCATGATGGTGCGGCTCTGGATCTGCGGCGGCCCGTCCGCGGCGCCGGGCGCGGGCGCCGAGGCGATGACCTCCGCGATGCTCGGGCCCGATCCGGGAGCGGGGCGGGGCGGGGCGTCGGCGTCGGGGCGCGGCGCGGGCGGCAGCGCGGCGAGCGGGACGGGCGCGGCGAGCGGCATGCCGGCGGGCGGGCGGCGGTCGGCCCACAGCACGTTCCGGCGCAGCGCGAGGGGGACGTTCGCGAGGAGCGGCGCGAACTCGGCGTCGGCGACGATGAGCGCGGGCCGCAGCTCGCCGAGCACGGCGCGGATCTGGCCCGATCCGAAGCCGGTGTTGAGCAGCACGACCTCGGCGCCGCGCCGCGAGCACGCGACGAGCGTCAGGACCATGCCGCGGTGGTTGCGGCACAGGACGCCGACGCGCGGGCGGGGGCCGTGCAGCGGGAGTCCGGCGGCGAGCCGCGCGGCCCGCTCGTCCAGCTCGGCGAACGTGAGGACGCCCTCGTCGTCGATCAGCGCGGGACGGGTCGGGGACCGGGCGGCGGAGGCGGCGACGAGCCCGGCGAGCGTGGTGCCCCAGCGCCGCAGCGTGCCGGTCTGCTTGACCATGCGGCGCGGCCCGCCGGAGAACAGGAGCCCGGTCTTCAGCAGGAGGCCGGTGAGGTCGCGGATGTGCCCGATCCGCCGGCGCATCCCCGGCCGGTAGACGGGCCTCGCGTGCGTCACCGTACCCTCCCTCCCCGCCACGGTACTCACCCGTCCAGGGCCGAACAAGAGCACCTCCGCGTCAGTGGTTACTGACGAGTAGCATTGTGGGTTACCAGCGAGTAGCATCGCTGTCGCGGGCACTCGTGCCGCCGTCCAAGGCAGGGGCGGCACGAGGCTCGACGACCCACATCCATCCGCACGCAGGGAGGACGACCCGTGCCTCGCACCGCACGCGACGTCGTGTTCGTCGACGGCGTCCGCACACCCTTCGGCAAGGCCGGCCCCAAGGGCCTGTACGCGGAGACGCGCGCCGACGACCTGGTCGTCCGCGCGATCCGCGAGCTGATGCGCCGCAACCCGTCCCTCCCGCCCGAGCGGGTGGACGAGGTCGCCATCGCCGCCACCACCCAGACCGGCGACCAGGGCCTGACCATCGGACGGTCCGCCGCCGTGCTGGCCGGGCTGCCGAAGAGCGTCCCCGGCTACGCGATCGACCGGATGTGCGCGGGCGCGATGACCGCCGTCACCACGTCCGGCGCCGGCATCTCGTTCGGCTCCTACGACGTCGTCATCGCGGGCGGCGTCGAGCACATGGGGCGGCACCCGATGGGCGAGGGCGTCGACCCGAACCCGCGGTTCCTCGCCGACCGGCTCGTCGACCCGTCCGCCCTGGTGATGGGGACGACCGCCGAGAACCTGCACGACCGGTTCCCCGGCATCACCAAGGAGCGCGCGGACGCCTACGCCGTGCGCAGCCAGCGGAAGGTCGCCGCCGCGTACGCCGCCGGGAAGATCCAGCCGGACCTGGTGCCCACCGCGATCCGCTCCGCCGAGAAGGGGTGGGGGCTCGCCACCGAGGACGAGCCGCCGCGTCCCGGCACGACGCTGGACGACCTCGCCAAGCTGAAGACGCCGTTCCGCGTGCACGGCAACGTCACGGCCGGGAACGCCGCCGGGCTCAACGACGGCGCCACCGCCTGCCTGCTCGCGGCCGAGGACGTCGCCCACGAGCTCGGCCTCGCGCCGAAGATGCGGCTCGTCGATTTCTCGTTCGCCGGGGTGGATCCGGAGGTGATGGGCGTCGGGCCCGTCCCCGCGACCGAGAAGCTCCTCGCCCGCAACTCGCTGACCATGGACGACATCGGCCTCATCGAGATCAACGAGGCGTTCGCCGTGCAGGTGCTCGCGTTCCTGGAGCACTTCAAGATCGCCGACGACGACGCGCGGGTGAACCCGTGGGGCGGCGCGATCGCGCTCGGCCACCCGCTCGCCTCGTCCGGCGTCCGGCTGATGAACCAGCTCGCGCGCCTGTTCGAGGAGCGTACCGACGTCCGTTACGGACTGACCACGATGTGTGTGGGCATGGGCATGGGCGGGACCGTCCTCTGGGAGAACGCGAACTGGGAGGGCAGCAAATGAGCGACGCAGTCGTTCGGGGGGTCCGGGGGACCGCACCCGGGGAGGCCACGATGAGCGGTCTGGGAGAGATCTTCGGTGACGAGGTCGTGACCCACGCGCGCGTACGGGACGTGACACTCCCCTACGCCGCGGGCACGCTCGCCCTCATCACGCTCGACAACGGGCACGACCACACCAAGCCCAACACGTTCGGTCCCAACGGCCTCGCCGAGCTGGACGCCGCCATCGACACGATCGCCGGGCGCGACGACATCGCGGCCGTCGGCGTCACCGGCAAGCCGTTCATCTTCGCGGTCGGCGCCGACCTCAAGGGCGTCCCGCTCATCACGAGCCGGGACGACGCGCGGGCCATCGGCAAGCTGGGCCACGACGTGTTCCGGCGGCTCGGCGAGCTGGACGTCCCGTCCTTCGCCTACTACAACGGCGCGGCGATGGGCGGCGGCGTCGAGATCGGCCTGCACTGCACGTACCGGACGGTCTCGTCCGGCGTCCCGGCGTTCGCGCTCCCCGAGGCGTTCCTCGGCCTGGTGCCCGGCTGGGGCGGGACGTACCTGCTGCCGAACCTGATCGGCGCGGAGAAGGCGCTCAAGGTCGTCATCGAGAACCCGCTCGCCCAGAACCGCACGCTGAAGGGCCGGCAGGCGTACGAGCTGGGCATCGCGGACGCGGTCTTCGAGCCGGCCGACTTCCTGGAGGAGTCGCTCGCCTGGACGGCCCGCGTCCTGAACGGCGACATCGCCGTCACCCGGCCCGAGGTCGACAAGGGCAGGGCGTGGGACGACGCCGTCGCGGCGGCCCGCTGGAACCTGGACGGCAAGCTGCACGGCGCGGCGCCGTCCTTCACCCGGGCGCTCGACCTGGTCGCCGCCGCCAAGGACCGCACCCGCGACGAGGGCTTCGCCGCCGAGGACGAGGCCCTGGCCGACCTCATCATGAGCGACGAGCTGCGGGCCGGCCTGTACGCGTTCGACCTCACCCAGAAGCGGGCGAAGAGGCCGGCCGGGGCGCCCGACGCGTCCCTGGCGCGCAAGGTCACCAAGGTCGGCGTCGTCGGCGCGGGTCTCATGGCCTCGCAGCTCGCGCTGCTGTTCGCGCGCCGCCTGGAGGTTCCGGTCGTGCTGACCGACCTCGACCAGGAGCGCCTGGACAAGGGCGTCGGCTACGCGCACGGCGAGATCGACAAGCTGCTCGGCAAGGGACGCGTCTCCCCCGACAAGGCGAACCGCCTCAAGTCGCTCATCTCGGGCTCGCTGACGAAGGACGCGTTCGCCGACGCCGACTTCGTCATCGAGGCCGTGTTCGAGGAGATGTCGGTCAAGCAGAAGGTGTTCGCGGAGGTCGAGGAGTACGTCTCCGCCGAGTGCGTCCTCGCGACCAACACCTCGTCCCTGTCGGTCACCGAGATGGCGTCGGGGCTGCGGCACCCCGAGCGGGTCGTCGGCTTCCACTTCTTCAACCCGGTCGCGGTGCTGCCGCTACTGGAGATCGTCCGGGGCGAGCGGACCGGAGACGCCGCGCTCGCCACCGCGTTCGCGACCGGCAAGGCGCTGAAGAAGTCGTGCGTGCTGGTCAAGGACGCCCCGGCGTTCGTGGTCAACCGCGTCCTGCTGCGCCTGCTCGCCGAGATCGTCCGGACGGTGGACGAGGGCACGCCGATCGAGGTCGCCGAGCGGGCCGCCGCGCCGCTGGGCCTGCCGATGCCGCCGTTCGTGCTGATGGGCCTGGTCGGCCCGGCGATCGCGCTGCACGTCAACGAGACGCTGCACGGCGCGTTCCCGGACCGGTTCCCGCTGTCGGGCAACCTGGCGAAGATGGTCGCGGCCGGCAAGCCCGGCGTGTACCTGCCCGACTTCTCCCTCGACCCCGACGTCGTGGAGATCTTCGCGGGCGGGACGAGCCCGTCCACCGAGGAGCAGGTCCTCGACCGGGCGCTCGCCGCGCTCGCCGACGAGATCCGCATCATGCTGGACGAGGGCGTCGTCGCGGCGGCCGAGGACATCGACCTGTGCATGATCCTCGGCGCCGGCTGGCCGTTCCACCTCGGCGGCATCACCCCGTACCTGGACCGGTCGGGCGTCGCCGAGAAGGCGGCGGGCCGCCGCTTCCTGGAGCCGGGGGTCGCCTCGCTGCCCGCCTGACCCCGCCGCTCCCCCGGAGAGGGGCGTTCCGAGCCGCGTTCGGAACGCCTCTTTTCCGGCGTTTCCGCACGTCACGGACTCGGGTGCGTTTGACCTGATCATAAGCCGCGCACATATGGGCATACGGCTGACGGCCCTGCCGGGCATCCGGCGGCCGTGACGGGCACGAGGCGAGGGCGGAGGGGCGACGAGGATGAACCTGCTGCGCACGAAGTCGGTCGAGCAGTCGATCCAGGACACCGAGGAGCCCGCGCACCGGCTCCGGCGGGCGCTGTCCGCGCTCGACCTCACGGTCTTCGGCGTCGGCGTGATCATCGGAACCGGCATCTTCGTGCTCACCGGCCAGGTCGCCCGGGAGAAGGCCGGCCCCGCGGTCGCGCTGTCGTTCATCCTCGCCGCCGTCGTGTGCGGCCTCGCGGCGCTCTGCTACGCCGAGTTCGCCTCCACCGTCCCGGTCGCGGGCTCCGCCTACACCTTCTCCTACGCCACCATCGGGGAGTTCCCGGCCTGGATCATCGGCTGGGACCTCATCCTGGAGATGGCGCTCGGCGCGGCGGTGGTGTCCGTCGGCTGGTCCGGCTACTTCGCCTCGCTGCTGGACGACATCGGCGTCTCGATCCCCGCGTCGCTCGCCGCCCCGCCCGGCGAGGGCGGCACGGTGAACGTCCCCGCCATCGCGCTCGTCGCCCTGGTGACCGCCCTGCTCGTCCTCGGCGTCAAGATCTCCTCGCGGGTGAACGCGGTGGTCGTCGCGATCAAGGTGGCGATCGTGCTGCTGGTGATCTTCGCCGGGCTGTTCTTCGTCAAGGGCTCCAACTACGACCCGTTCATCCCGCCCTCGAAGCCGGCCCCCGAGGGGAGCGGCCTCACCGCGCCGCTGATGCAGGAGCTGTTCGGGTTCACGCCGGCGAACTTCGGCTGGCTCGGCATCTTCGCGGCCATCGCCATCGTGTTCTTCGCCTACATCGGCTTCGACATCGTCGCCACCGCCGCCGAGGAGGCCCGCCGCCCGCAGCGGGACCTGCCCATCGGGCTCATCGGGTCCCTGGTCATCACCGCGGTCCTGTACGCCGCCGTGTCGACCGTCGTCGCCGGCATGCAGAACTACACCAAGCTCAGCACCGAGGCGCCGCTCGCAGACGCGTTCAAGGCCGTCGGGCACCCGGTGTTCGCCACCATCATCGACGTCGGAGCCGTCATCGGCCTCACCAGCGTCGTGCTGATCCTGCTGCTCGGGCAGAGCCGCATCTTCTTCGCGATGGGACGGGACGGCCTCATGCCGCAGTGGCTCTCGGCCATCCACCCGCGGTTCGGCACGCCCTACCGCTCGACCGTCATCATGGGGACCGTCGTCGGCGCCCTCGCCGGCTTCATCCCGCTCGCCAAGCTCGCCGAGCTGGTCAACATCGGCACGTTGTTCGCGTTCCTCGTCGTCTCGATCGCCGTGCTGGTGCTGCGCCGCACCCGCCCGGACCTGCCGCGCGCGTTCCGCACCCCGTGGGTGCCGTACCTGCCGATCCTGTCCGTGCTCGCCTGCCTCTTCGTGATGATCAACCTGCCGGTGGACACGTGGCTGCGGTTCCTGGCCTGGATGGTCATCGGCGTCGTCGTCTACGCCTTCTACGGGTACCGGCACAGCCGGGTCGGCGACGCGCACTCGGCCTCCGTCGAGCCCTGACACCTGGTGCGGTCTGACCTGCGGTTACATCAGTGAGGGGGGTCACGGTAGGCATTTGGCCGCCGGGTGGGCACAATGTCCCGCATGGCTTCCCCAGTGCTCGTCGCGGTGATCGGTTCCGGCCCGGCGGGGATCTACGCCGCCGAGGCCCTCGTCAAGCAGACGGACGGCGACGTCCGGGTGGACGTGTTCGACCGGCTGCCGACCCCGTACGGTCTGGTCCGCTACGGCGTCGCCCCGGACCACAAGTCGATCAAGTCGATCGCCCGGTACCTGCAGAAGGTGCTGGAGGACCCCGCCGTCCGCTTCTTCGGCTGCGTCGAGCTGGGCCGCGACCTCACCCGCGCCGACCTGCTCGACTGCTACGACGCCGTCGTCTACGCGACCGGCGCGATGGTCGACCGGCAGATGCGCGTCCCCGGCGAGGACCTCCCCGGCAGCATCGCGGCGACCGACTTCGTCAACTGGTACTGCGGGCACCCCGATGCCGCCGACCACGAGTTCGACCTGTCCGTGGAGGAGGTCGCGGTCATCGGCGTCGGGAACGTCGCCGTCGACGTCGTCCGCATCCTCGCCAAGACGGCCGAGGAGCTGCGCGAGACCGACGTGCCCGAGCAGGTCATCGAGGCGCTGTCGCGCAGCAGGGTGAAGCGCGTCCACATGATCGGGCGGCGCGGCCCCGCGCAGGCGAAGTTCACCACCAAGGAGGCCCGCGAGCTGGGCGAGCTGCCCAACGCGAGCATCCACGTCAGCCCCGAGGACATGGAGCTCGACCCCGCGAGCGCCGAACTCGCCGCCGGCGACCGCAAGACCGGCGGCAACATCAAGGCCCTCAGCGCCTGGACGGGCGAGCCCGCCCCCGGCCGCGCCCGGCACATCGACGTGCGGTTCTGGCGGGCCCCCGCCGAGATCATCGGCACCGACCGCGTCGAGGGCCTCAAACTGGAGAAGACCCGGCTGGACGAGTCGGGCCGCGTGACCGGCACCGGCGAGTTCGAGACGCTGCCCGTCGGCATGGTGCTGCGGTCCGTCGGCTACCAGAGCGTCCCGCTGGAGGGCGTCCCGTTCGACGAGCGCTCCTACGTCGTCCCGAACGAGGGCGGGCGCATCCTCGGGCCGGACGGCGCGCCCGTCCCCCGCGAGTACGTCGCCGGGTGGATCAAGCGCGGCCCGTCCGGGGTCGTCGGCACCAACAAGTCCGACGCCGCCGAGACCGTCCGCAACCTCCTGGAGGACGTCGCCGGCACCGACTCCGCGCCCAAGCGCACCATCGAGGAGCTGCTCGAATCGCGCGGGCTGCCCGTCGTCACCTACACCGACTGGCTCAACCTCGACGCCGCCGAAATCGCGCTCGCGCGCAGCCTCGACCGCGGCGAACGGGTCAAGCTGGCCCACTGGGAGGCGATGACGTCCGCGTGCCGCCGCACGGAATGACGCCCGTGTGACGGAATGACGACCGTGTAATTCGTCTCCGGGCGAATATCCCGCCCGGAAAGTAGTGACGCACATGTCACGCGGGCGCTACGGTGCCGCGTGTGACCGGCGGTCCAGAACTGTACGGGTTCCCCCCACCCGAGACGGTCCCCGACCTCAGGTGGCTGGGCCCCGACTACGTGTCCGTACTCGTGTACGACCTGACGCAGGGACTCCTGCGCCAGGACCCCCGCACGTCCGTCATGGGCGTGCGGTGCGAGGGCGAGCCTCGACTCGACCCCTCGGTCGACCCCGCCGGCGTCATCCGCGCGCACGACGCCTGCTTCCCGCTCCAGGTGTTCGTCCAGGACGGAGCCGGGCGCCCGTGGCGCCTGCGCGGGCGATGGACGTACTCGGGACGCGAACTCGGCACGTCCGCCGCGTCCATCACCCACTTCTGGCGCCTGCTGTCCGCCGACGGGGTGTAGCCCCGCCGGGCGGGGTCAGCACCCCGCCGGGCGGGGGTCAGGGCTTCTCGTCCGACGTCTCCGACTTCTCCGCGGCCCGGGACACGTCCCTGTTCTCGGCCTCCGTCGAGGTGATGCGCGCGACGTACTCGGTGATGTCGCGGGCGAGCGCCTGCGGCGTCAGCCCGATGTCGGCGAGGATCTCGCCGCGCGACGCGTGGTCGAGGAACTCCTGCGGGATGCCGAACGTGCGGAGCGGGACGTCCGCCTCGGCGTCGCGCAGCAGCCGGGCGACGGCGTCGCCGACGGCGCCGGTGCGGCCGTTGTCCTCGGCGACGGCGACGAGCGCGTGGTCGCGGGCGAGGTCGAGCAGCGCCGGGTCGAGCGGCTTCACCCAGCGCGGGTCGACGACGGTGACGCCGATACCCTGCGCGGCGATCAGCCCGGCCGCCTCGACCGCGGGCGCCGCCATCGAGCCGGCCGCGACCAGCAGGACGCGGGTGCCGTTGGAGCCGTCGTGGCGGGCCAGCACGTCCATCTCGCCGGCCTTGCCGATCGCCTCGATGTCCTCGGTCACGGACCCCTTCGGGTACCGGATCGCGGTCGGGCCGTCGGACACGGCGACGCACTCGCGCAGCAGCTCGCGCAGCCGCGCGCCGTCGCGCGGGACGGCGACGCGCATGCCGGGGACGATCTGCAGGATCGACATGTCCCACATGCCGTTGTGGCTGGCGCCGTCGTCGCCGGTCACCCCGGAGCGGTCCAAAGCGAACGTGACGGGCTGCCGGTGGAGCGCCGTGTCCATCAGGACCTGGTCGAACGCGCGGTTGAGGAACGTCGCGTACACCGCCACGACCGGGTGCAGGCCGCCCATGGCGAGCCCGGTCGCGGACGTGACGGCGTGTTGCTCGGCGATGCCGACGTCGAAGATGCGGTCGGGGAACGCCTCCGCGAACGGCGCGAGGCCGACCGGGTAGAGCATCGCGGCGGTGATGCCGACGACGTCGCGGCGCTCCCGGCCGATCGCGACCATCTCCTCGCCGAACACCTTCGTCCAGGCGGGGCCGCCCTTCTTGGTGACGAACCTGCCGGTGGCGGGGTCGAAGGCGCCGCCGCCGTGCATGCAGTCCTCGGTGTCGTTCTCGGCGGGCGCGTAGCCGCGGCCCTTGGTGGTGATGCAGTGCACGATGACCGGGCGGCCGAACCCGCGGGCGCGGCGCAGGGCGCGCTCGACGGCGTCCTCGTCGTGGCCGTCGATCGGGCCGACGTACTTCATGCCGAGGTCCTCGAACATGGCCTGCGGCTGCAGGACGTCCTTGAGGCCCTTCTTGATGCCGTGCAGCGCCTCGTAGGTGAGGTTGCCGACGACGGGCGCGCGCGGGACCGTCTTCTTGATGAGGTCGAGCGCGTTCTCGTACCCCTGGGTGACGCGCAGGTCGGCGAGGTGCGAGGCCAGGCCGCCGATGGTCGGCGAGTAGGACCGGCCGTTGTCGTTGACGACGATGATGACGGGGCGGTCGACGCCGGCGGCGATGTTGTTGAGCGCCTCCCAGCACATGCCGCCGGTCAGCGCGCCGTCGCCGACGACCGCGACGACCGCGCGGTCGGACTCACCGCGCAGCTGGAACGCCTTGGCGAACCCGTCGGCGTACGAGAGCGCGGTCGAGGCGTGCGAGTTCTCGATGACGTCGTGCTCGGACTCGTCGCGGCTCGGGTAGCCCGACAGCCCGCCGCGCTTGCGCAGCAGCTCGAAGTCGTGCCGTCCGGTGAGCATCTTGTGCACGTAGGCCTGGTGCCCCGTGTCGAAGAGGATCTTGTCGTGCGGCGAGTCGAAGACGCGGTGCAGCGCGATCGTCAGCTCGACCGCGCCGAGGTTGGGCCCCAGATGCCCGCCGGTCTTGGAGACCGCCTGAACGAGGAACTCGCGGATCTCCTCCGCGAGCCGAGACAGTTGAGCGGCGTCCAGTCGTTTGAGGTCGTCGGGACCTTTGATCGACTCCAGCAAGCTCACTCGTTTTCAACTCCTCCGTCGGGGACCTGAGTCTCCCCTGGCTCGGGCCGTTCCGAGTTTAATCCCGGTTCGCCCCCGACGCGCCGAAGCCCGCCCGCGCGGCGGGTGTGAAAAGACTGACCCCGGCGGCGGGGATGGGGTAGGAGTAGAGCATGGGCGTCGAAGAGATCGTGCTGCTCAACGCGGACGACGAGGCCGTCGGAACCGCTCCGAAGAGCGCCAGCCACCACAGTGACACGCCGTACCACCTGGCTTTCTCATGCTATGTCGTGGACACGGAGGGTCGCGTGCTGATCACTCGGCGCGCCCTGGGCAAGCGCACCTTCCCGGGTGTCTGGACGGGGAGCTGCTGCGGCCATCCGGGGCCGGGCGAGAAACTCCGCGACGCGGTGCTGCGCCGGCTGCGGGACGAGCTGGGCATACCGTCGGCGTCGCTGACGTCCGTCCTGCCGCGGTTCCAGTACCGGGCCGTCGCCGAGGACGGGACCGTCGAGCACGAGCGCTGCCCCGTGGTGCGCGCCGGCGTCGCGGACGGGTCGGTGCGCCCGAACCCCGAGGAGGTCGAGGCGGCCGAGTGGTGGACGTGGGAGCGCTGCCTGGACCTCGCGCGCCGTCCCGAGTCCTCGCCCTGGTACCGGCTGCAGCTCGCCGAACTGGCACCGCTCGGCGCCCCGCTCGACTGGCCGGACGCCGGCCCGGAGGAGCTGCCGCCCGCGCTCGCCTGGTAGCCGATGTGACCCGCATCACCGCTTGATCACTTTTCGGTCCCCGGTGTTGACCCTGGCGCGCGTCCGAACGGACGCTGGCCTTCCCGGGGTAACCGAAGGGACGGACGATGCGAGTACGTGCTTTCAGGGGCCGCTGGACGGTGTTCGCGGCCGTGGCGATGACCGGTGCGCTCGCCCTGTCGGGCTGCGGAGGCGACGACGGCGGATCGAAGAACGACAGCTCCGAGGTCGAGGTCTTCTCCTGGTGGACCGGTCCCGGTGAGGCCGACGGCCTGAAGGCCATGCAGGCCGACTTCGAGAAGAAGAATCCCGGGACGAAGTTCGTCAACGCGGCCATCGCCGGCGGGTCGGGCACGCAGGCGAAGGCCGTCCTGGCGAGCCGGCTGCAGAACCGCAAGCCGCCGGACTCGTTCCAGGGCCACGCGGGCGCCGAGCTGCTCGACTACATCAAGGCCGGGCAGATCGAGCCGCTGGACGACTTCTACCAGCGGAACAGCCTGAAGTCGGTCTACCCGCAGCAGCTCCTCGACCAGATCACCTACAAGGGGCACATCTACTCGGTCCCGGTGAACATCCACCGGTCCAACGTGCTCTGGTACAACCCCGACATCCTGAAGGACGCGGGGGTCGACGCCCCGCCGAAGTCGATCGCCGAGTTCATCACCGCGCTGAAGGCCGTCAAGGACAAGACGGAGAAGGTGCCGCTGTCGCTCGGCGCGCAGTGGACGGCCGACCACCTGCTGGAGAACGTCCTGCTCGGCGACCTCGGCACCGACGGCTACAACGCGCTGTGGAAGCCGGGCGCCGACTGGAGCACCCCGGCGGTCACCAAGGCGCTGAACGACTTCGGCGAGATCATGAAGTACACGACGCTGGAGGCCGCGTCCACCGACTGGCAGGGCGCCGCGAAGGCCGTCGTGGACGACAAGGCCGCGTTCAACATCATGGGCGACTGGGCGTACGGCTACTTCGTCGGCGACGCGCCCAACGGGCTCGGCAAGAAGCTCGACACCGACTTCAAGTACGCGCCGGCGCCGGGCACCGAGGGCACCTACATGTGGCTGTCGGACAGCTTCACCCTGCCCAAGGGCGCGCCGCACAAGGCGGGCGCGGAGGCGTGGCTGAAGGAGGTGTCCAGCAAGGAGGGGCAGGACCTGTTCAACCCGAAGAAGGGCTCCATCCCCGCGCGCAAGGACGCCGACAAGAGCCTCTACACCGGCTACCTGCAGACCGCGTTCGAGGAGTGGAACAACCCGCAGACCAAGCTCGCGGGCTCGTTCTGGCACGGCGTGAACGCCAACAACAAGTGGCACACCGACATCGACACCGCGATCGGCCTGTTCCTGCAGAACAAGGATGTGGCCAAGCTCCAGCAGGGGCTGGTGAGCGCGGCCGAGAACAGCGGACAGTGACCGCCGCGGACTCGGAGCAGGACCGGAAGGCGGCGGCCCCCGGCCGCCGGGACGCGCCGGAGGGACACCGCTCGTCGTTCCTCCGGCGCGCCCGCGCGTGGCTGCCGGGGCTGCTGCTGGTCTCGCCGTCCATCGCGGCGATCGGCCTGTTCGTCTACGGCCTGCTGTTCTGGAACACGCGGGTCGCGCTGAGCG
This sequence comes from Actinomadura monticuli, assembly GCF_041463655.1. Lineage (NCBI taxonomy): Bacteria > Bacillati > Actinomycetota > Actinomycetes > Streptosporangiales > Thermomonosporaceae > Actinomadura > Actinomadura monticuli. The sequence goes on along the minus strand of NZ_JAXCEI010000003.1, from coordinate 204,207 downwards.
GCAAGCACGACGAGGTCTCCGAGTACGGGTTCGACAAGGGCAGGAATTTCGTCGACCTGTGGGACCAGCCGAGCTGGCCGGGCGCGGTGAAGCACGCGCTGCTGTTCACGGCCGTGTTCGTCGTCGGCGCCCTGATGCTCGGCGCGTTCCTGGCGTTCCTGATGGACAAGGGCGTCCGCGCCGAGGCGGGCTTCCGGGTCGTGTACCTGTTCCCGATGGCGGTGTCGTTCATCGCCAGCGGCGTGGTGTGGCGGTGGCTGATGAACCCGGCGCCGCCGCAGCGCGCGGTCGGGTTCAACCAGCTGTTCGACAAGCTGCATCTCGGCTTCCTGTCGAACGACTGGTGGCAGAACCCGGACTGGGGCATGGCGGCGATGGCCCTCCCCGCCATCTGGCAGATGTCCGGTTATGTCATGGCTCTGTATCTGGCCGGGTTCCGCAGCGTCCCGGAGGAACTGCGCGAGGCGGCGCGGGTGGACGGCGCGTCGGAGTGGAAGGTGTACCGGTACGTGGTCTTCCCGCAGCTCCGGCCGGTGACGCTGTCCGCGCTGATCATCCTCGGGCACATCTCGCTCAAGGTGTTCGACCTGATCATGGCGATCGCGGGCAAGCAGATCATCACCTACGTCCCGGCCATCGCCACCTACGTGGAGATCTTCGACCGGCACGATCCGGCGAACGGCGCCACCATCGCCACGTACATGCTGGTCGCGGTGGCCGTGCTGGTCATCCCGTACCTGGTGTGGTCGGTGCGGTCGGAGCGGACCCGATGACCGCCGCGGGCGCGCCGGGCCGCCGCTCGTCCGGCGGCGTGCAGGCGGTGAGGCTCGCCGTCCTGCTGGCGTTCGTGCTGCTGTTCCTGATCCCGGTCTACGTGCTGGTCGTGACGAGCTTCAAGCCGCTGGACGAGGCCGACCCGAGCAGCGCGTGGAACCTGCCGGCCCACTGGAGCACGTCCGGCTGGAGCTCGGCGTGGGAGGCGCTGAGGCCCGGCCTGGAGAACAGCGTCAAGATCGCCGTGTCCGGGTCCGTCATCTCGGCCGTGCTGGGCTCGCTGAACGGCTACGTCCTGTCCAAGTGGCGGTTCCCCGGCGCGGACGTCGTGTTCACGCTGTTCCTGTTCGGCATGTTCATCCCGTACCAGGCGGTCATGATCCCGCTGGCAGGGCTGCTGACGGACATGGAGCTGTCCGGCACGATCCGCGGTCTCGTCCTCGCGCACGTCGTGTACGGCATTCCGATCTGCACGCTCATCTTCCGGAACTACTACGTCACCATTCCGGACGAGCTGATCGAGGCGTCCCGGGTGGACGGCGCCGGCATGCTGCGCACGTACTGGTCGGTCGTCCTGCCCGTGTCGGCCCCGGCGTTCGCGGTGACGCTGATCTGGCAGTTCACGTCGATGTGGAACGACTTCCTGTTCGCGGTGTTCCTCGGGGCGCCCGACAGCTGGCCGGTCACGGTGATGCTGAACAACACGGCGGGCTCGGGCGCGGTCGCCGTCCAGTACAACCAGCAGATGGCCGAGGCGCTCCTGGCGTCCCTGCCGACCCTCCTCGTCTACCTGCTGCTCGGACGGTTCTTCATGCGCGGCCTCATGGCGGGGGCTCTGAAGGGATAAGCCACACGAGTGCGTCAACCTCGCACGGGTCTCGGGCGTCACATGGGTGATCGAGATCCGCATGGGAGTCGAACGGCCCGGCAGCCGTCCCATGACGGACATCAACCCTTTCGACCCGTCCATTGGCAATTCAGCCGGGATGCGCCTAGCCTCTCGGGCATCGTCGCGCGGTACTCCGGCGTCCCGCCGGCGCCTCGGCGATCCCCGGGCCGGCGGGGACGGGACGAGCTGTGGAGGTGGGCGCGTGCAGGCGATGAGTGTTCAGCAGCCTTGGGCGTTCGCGATCGCGCGCGGCGGCAAGACCGTCTCGAACCAGGCCCTGCCGACCGCCTACCGCGGTCCGCTCCTCGTCCACGCCTCGCTGCGCGTCGACCTGAAGGCGTGCGACTCGCCGCTCATCCGGGCCGCCGGCTGGGACCCGCGCGACCCGCTCGCCACGATCGGCGCCATCACCGCCGTCGCCGAACTGGAGGACGTCTGCTCCGCCGCCGCCGTCCGCGACGGCTCGTGCGACTGCGGCCCCTGGTCGGAGCGCGGCTTCCACCACTGGCACCTCACCGCCGTCCGGCCCCTCCCCCGCCCCATCGTGGCGCTCGGCCGCACCGACCTGTGGCAGCCGCACCCCACCCTGGTCAACGAGGTGGAGACCATGTTCGCCACCGCCGCCCTCAACTCCTGAGGGCTTCGGCGGCCTCGCGGAGGCGGCGGAACTCGGCGGCGATGCGGTCGAGGGGCCAGCTCGCGTTGAGGCCGCTCGGATTGGGAAGGACCCAGATCTTCGCCGGGCCGAACGCCTCGTCCTGCGGGCCGATCTGGGTGCGGGGACGGCCGAAGGCCGTGCGGTAGGCGGTGACGCCCGCGACGGCCAGGTAGGCGGGGCGGTGCCGTCCGACGAGGGCCCTCAGGCGTTGCCCGCCCTCGCGGAGCTCGGCGTCGGTCAGTTCGTCGGCGCGGGCCGTGGTGCGGTGCGCCAGGTTGGTGATGCCGAGGCCGTAGCCGGGCAGGAGGTCCTGCTCGGACGGGTCCAGCAGCCGGTCGGTGAAGCCCGAGCGGTGCAGCGCGGGCCAGAACCGGTTGCCGGGACGCGCGAAGTGGTGCCCGGTGGCGCCGGAGTACAGGCCCGGATTGATGCCGCTGAACAGCACGCGAAGCGTCCCCCCGCCCCGCGGCAGGACATCGGCGAGGACACGGTCGCGAGCGGCCTCCAGATCAGCCTTCGTAGGACGCATCGGACCAGACTACGAACGATCACCACCCGCGGACGAACCTCTGACCGCGTCAGCGGCTTCACGGAGCCGGCAGAGTTCGTCGGCCTTTCAGGCGGATGCCTCGGTGAGGCGCTTCAGCTGGTCGTCGGTCAGGACCGTGCGGGCGGCCTCGACGAGGGGCGGGAGCTGGTCGAGGGTGCGGGCGCTGGCGATGGGGGCGGCGACGGTCGGCTGCGCGGCGAGCCAGGCCAGCGCCACGGTCGCGACGGCGGTGCCCTGCTCCTCGGCGACGATGTCGAGCGCGGCCAGGACCCGGCTTCCGCGTTCGGTCTCCAGGTACTCGGCGGCGCGGCCGGCGCGGACGCTGTCCACCTTCGCGCCGGGGCGGTACTTGCCGGTCAGGAAGCCCGACGCGAGGCCGTAGTACGGGACGGCGGCCAGCCCGTGCCGTTCGGCGATGTCGCGGCGCGGCCCCTCGTAGGTGTCGCGGGACACCAGGTTGTAGTGCGGCTGGATGGCCGTGTAGCGGGCGGTGCCCTCGCGCTCGCTGAACGCCAGGGACGCCTCCAGCCGGTCGAGCTCGATGTTCGACACCCCGATCTGGCGGACCTTCCCGGCGGTGACCAGCTCGTCCAGCGCCGTCATGATGTCCCCGACGGGCACGGACTGGTCGTCGAAGTGGGTGAAGTACAGGTCGATGCGGTCGGTGCGGAGCCGCCGCAGCGAGTCGTCCGCGGCGGCCTTGATGTTCGCCGGGGCGAGCCCGCGGCGGTCCGGATGCCGGCCCACCTTGGTCGCGATGACGATGTCGTCGCGGTTGCCGCGCGACTCCGTCCACTCGCCGATGATCGTCTCGGACTCGCCGCCGCTGTTGCCCGGGGCGGACGCCATGTAGGAGTCGGAGGTGTCGACGAAGTTCCCGCCGGCCGCCGCGTAGGCGTCCAGGATCTCGAACGAGCGCTCCTTGCCGGTGGTCCATCCGAACACGTTGCCGCCCAGGCACAGCGGGAAGACGTCCAGGTCGCCGATCTTCTTCATGTCAGCCATGTCGTGATCCAATCAGAGAGTCCGGGACGGCCATTCCCGCCGGACGCCGGAACACTCCTGGCAGCATTTCCGTATGGTCACCGCCCGCCTCGCCTTCGGCCGCGCCGCACCCTGGCCCGCCCCTCGGCCGGGCGCCGCCTCCAGCAGCTCACCGGCGTCGCCTTCATCGGCTTCGGCCTCCGCCTCGCCGTCGCCCACTGAGGACGCGAAACGGGCCGCCCCTTCCGGAGCGGCCCGTCGCGGCGGTGCGGGTTACTTGCGGATCAGGTTGCGGAGGACGTACTGGAGGATGCCGCCGTTGCGGTAGTAGTCCGCCTCGCCGGGGGTGTCGATGCGGACCGTGGCGGTGAACTCCTTGCCGTCGGCCTTCACGGTGACCTCGTCCGGGACGCCGCCCTCGTTCATCGCGGTGACGCCGGTGATGTCGAAGGTCTCGGTGCCGGTCAGGCCGAGCGACTCGGCGGACTCGCCGTCCTTGAACTGCAGCGGCAGGACGCCGAGGCCGATCAGGTTCGAGCGGTGGATGCGCTCGTAGGACTGCGCGATGACCGCGCGGACGCCGAGCAGCGCGGTGCCCTTGGCCGCCCAGTCGCGGGACGAGCCGGAGCCGTACTCCTTGCCCGCGATGACCACGAGCGGGACGCCGCGCTCGATGTAGTTGCGCGAGGCGTCGTAGATGAACGACTGCGGCGCCCCCTCCTGGGTGAAGTCGCGGGTGTAGCCGCCCTCGACGTCGTCCAGGAGCTGGTTGCGGAGCCGGATGTTGGCGAACGTCCCGCGGATCATGACCTCGTGGTTGCCGCGGCGCGAGCCGTAGGAGTTGAAGTCCTTGATCTCGACGCCGTTGTCCTGGAGGTACTGCGCGGCGGGCGTGCCGACCTTGATGGCCCCGGCCGGGGAGATGTGGTCGGTGGTGACCGAGTCGCCCAGCTTCGCCAGGACGCGGGCGTCGTGGATGTCGGTGACGGGCTCCGGCTCGGCGCCCATGCCGTCGAAGTACGGGGCCTTGCGGACATAGGTGGACGAGGCGTCCCACTCGAAGAGGTCGCCGGTCGGGATGTCGAGGCCCGTCCAGCGCTCGTCGCCCTTGAAGACGTCCGCGTAGCTCTCGGTGAACATGTCCTGGCCGATGGACGACTCGACGATCGAGGCGACCTCCTCCGGCGCGGGCCAGATGTCGCGCAGGTAGACCGGGCCGTCGGTGCCCTCGGCGATCGGGTCGTTGAGGATGTCGATGTCCATCGTCCCGGCGAGCGCGTAGGCGATGACCAGCGGCGGCGACGCCAGGTAGTTCATCTTCACGTCGGGGCTGATGCGGCCCTCGAAGTTGCGGTTGCCGGACAGCACCGCGGTGACCGCGAGGTCGTTGTCGTTGACGGCCTTGGAGATCTCCGGCTGCAGCGGGCCGGTGTTGCCGATGCAGGTGGTGCAGCCGTACCCGACCAGGTTGAAGCCGATCTTGTCGAGGTACGGGGTGAGGCCGGCGCGCTCGTAGTAGTCGGTGACGACCTGCGAGCCGGGCGCGAGGGAGGTCTTCACCCACGGCTTGCGGGTGAGGCCCCGCTCGACCGCGTTCTTGGCCAGCAGCGCCGCGCCGATCATCACGTACGGGTTGGACGTGTTGGTGCAGGACGTGATGGCCGCGACGGCGACGTGGCCGTGGTCGAGCTCGAACTCGGTGCCGTCCTCCAGCTTCACCGGGACGCGGTTGTGCGGACGGCCGGACCCGTTGGCGTCGACGTGCCGGGGCTTGTCCCCGTTGGTCTCGTGCGTGATCGCCGGGGTGTCCGAGGCGGGGAAGCTCTCGTCGGACGCCTCGTCCAGCGCGCCGAGGACGCTCTCGACGTAGTTCTGCACGTCCCGCCGCCAGGTCGCCTTGGCGTTCGCCAGGGCGATGCGGTCCTGCGGGCGCTTCGGGCCGGCGAGCGACGGGACGACCGTGCCGAGGTCCAGCTCCATGTACTCGGAGAAGTCGGGCTCGACGGACGGGTCGAGCCACATGCCCTGCGCCTTCGCGTACGCCTCGACGAGCGCGATCTGCTCCTCGCCGCGCCCGGTGAGCCGCAGGTACTTCAGCGTCTCGTCGTCGATCGGGAAGATGGCGCAGGTGGAGCCGAACTCGGGGCTCATGTTGCCGATGGTGGCGCGGTTGGCCAGCGGCAGCGCGTGCACGCCCTCGCCGTAGAACTCGACGAACTTGCCGACCACACCGTGCTCGCGGAGCATCTCGGTGATGGTCAGCACCAGGTCGGTCGCGGTCGTCCCGGCGGGCAGCTCGCCCGTGAGCTTGAAGCCGACGACGCGCGGGATGAGCATCGAGATCGGCTGGCCGAGCATCGCGGCCTCCGCCTCGATGCCGCCCACGCCCCACCCGAGCACGCCGATGCCGTTCTCCATCGTCGTGTGCGAGTCGGTGCCGACGCACGTGTCCGGGTAGGCGACGCCGTTGCGGTCGAACACGACGCGCGCGAGGTGCTCGATGTTCACCTGGTGGACGATGCCGGTCCCGGGCGGGACGACCTTGAACTCGTCGAACGCCGTCTGCCCCCAGCGCAGGAACTGGTAGCGCTCCTTGTTGCGCTCGTACTCGCGCTGCACGTTGCGCTCGAACGCCTGCGGCGTGCCGAAGTAGTCGACGATCACCGAGTGGTCGATCACCATCTCGGCCGGCGCCAGCGGGTTGATCTTCGTCGGGTCGCCGCCGAGGTCGCGCACGGCCTCGCGCATCGTGGCGAGGTCCACCACGCACGGCACGCCGGTGAAGTCCTGCATGATCACCCGGGCCGGGGTGAACTGGATCTCCTTGCTCGGCTGGGCCTGCGAGTCCCATTGGGCGAGCGCGCGGATGTGCTCGGCGGTCACGTTCGCGCCGTCCTCGGTGCGCAGCAGGTTCTCCAGCAGCACCTTCAAGCTGTACGGGAGACGGGCCGCGCCCTCGACGGCGTCCAGCCGATAGATGTCGTACGACTTGTCGCCAACCTGCAGCTTGTCAAGGCTGCCGAAGCTGTTCGCGGACACGGACTCCTCCTCCATCGCAACCGCGCGTCCGGTCCGGGACATGAGCGCGCGGCGCTCGTCTTGATCTTCAGTGTGCCCATCCCCTGGGCCGGCACGGGGCGGCGCGCGGCGGGACGGTGCTCGTCTACCTTGATCCTGCCTTAGTCGGCCCCATCACCCGCAATCAGGGCCGCCTAACTTCCGCAGGTTTTCTCTTGACGTCAAGCTATCCTCAATTTATCTCGACATCAAGCTACTTGCACCCCCGTCCGCCGGCGCGGAAAGGGGTGTCCGGATGGCACGGACGGCGGCCTCCCCGACAACCCGCCCAGGGCCGACCACTGGTTCTGGCAGTCGGGCGACCGCAACGACGACTACTGGTACCCGCAGGGCCTGACGACCAGCGCCGACCATCTCGGCGAGGGGACCTACAACGGCCGTGAGGTCCAGCTCGTCTCCTGGTACAGCGAGCACGCGACGAACAAGGGCGTGCGGGTCAGCTTCGTGGACATGAGCGACCCGTCCGCGCCCGCGTACTGCGCTTCCCCTGAGATCGTGGAGACCGAACCTGGGAGAAGGTTGGGTCGTTGGATACCGAGAGACGCTCGTTCGATCCGGAGTTTCGGGCCGGAGCGGTGCGCATCGTGCAGGAGACCGGCCGGCCGGTTGCGCAGGTGGCGCGTGATCTGGGGATCAACCAGTACACGCTGCACAACTGGGTGAAGACTTCGGCTGCCAGGTCGCACGGAGACAGGTCGGCGGTGCCGGACGGGGTGTCCCAGAGTTCCAGGCGTCGTTGCCGGACGGCCTGCTGCTTGCGTTCTTCGATGGCTTCGGGCGCGAGGCGCTGGACGATCCGCCTGATCCGGCGGCGCAGTTGCCCTGTGGTCTGGGTGGACGCCTTCTCCAGCGCCGCCGTCTGGACCCGTTGGGTCACCTGCCGGGGAAGGCTCTCGGTGAGGTCGCTGATGACTCGGGCTTTGGCCAGGTCGACGCGTCCGGCTTCGAGGGCGGCACCGGTGGCGGCGAGCGGACCGGTGAGGCTTTCGGCCAGGTGCAGAAGGGTGGCGGAGGCGTTGCTGGTGATGGTGAGCGCGGCGGCGACCTCTTCGGTGACCGATTCGCGGGCCGACAGGATCCGGTAGTCGGGGTCGCCATCGGCTTCGGCCTGGGTACGACGCTGGGTGAGTTCGGCGATGGCGGCCAACTCCCGCGCCTGCGCCCAGGAAGTCTGGCGGCGCGCGGCGGCTGCGACCTGGAGTAGCTCGTCGTCGGTCAGATCGGCCAGACGCTCTTTTCCGCCGGAGAGGCAGATGGCCAGTTGCGGGCCGGGAGGAAACCACTCCCGATCCGCCCATTCACGCTGGCGACCAACGATTTCTGCGGGGACCGACACAAGGATTCACCTCCAACCCGATTCCATTGCCTAATTGTATCGCGACCTACCGTCAACCTTGGCGGGCATTCTGGACACGCCACATTACTGTCACCTTTATCTTCTGCCCGCCAACACGAAAGGACGCTCCTTGCACTCAGCTCCCATCCAACGGTCAGCGCTCCGTGAGGCGCCCGGCAAGAACGTCGGTGATGATTTCACCGTTCGGCTTGTCGGGCGCCTCCGCCAGCGCGTTAGAGGGAGTTCCAGAAGGAGCAGTTGCTGGACGCGGCTGTGTCGGTTCGGTGGATGCCACCTGGGCCGGACGCCAGTGACAAGACGTCGTTCGGTGTTCGGAAACGCGGCCATGACGGCGCCTGGCGCGCCTTCGGGATGCCGCTGCGGGCGAAGGACGTCCAGTAGCCCACCATGGCGTCGGAGAGGCGCTGCTGCTCCGCGTTCAGGTCACCGAACAGGCCCGGGAACAGGAACGTCAACTCGCTGGTGTGCTCGGCGCCCTCCTCGAATCCCGGGACGTCCACCAGCGGTGGAGCGGCGCGATCGGCGAACTGGTACGCGTACACCGGGACGCCCGCACGATCGAGCAGCGCAAAGGCGTCCTGGTGTGCGCACGCCGACAGGATCTCGTGGGAATCGGTCTGCAGCGTCGCCAGCGCGATCCTGGGGTCGGGGAAGTCCGCCGCCGGGTAGCGGGCCAGTATCGCGTCCGCGTCGGTGCCGTAGGTGGAGCGGACGATCTCCTCGTACTGAGCCGCGGTGATGGGGTCCGGGTAAGAGAGGGAGACGAACAGGCGCATCTCGTCCAGCGTGTTGCCGTGCATGACCGGCACCCGGTTGAAGCGGCCCCGTTCGATCGCCTGCTCGGGCTGTAACGGCAGGACGCGGTCGCCGCCCGCGACGGGGCCCGCGTCCGTGGCCTTGGCCTCGAAGCTCTCCAGTACCGTCTTGACAGGTGCCGCGCGAAGGCAGGCGGCGACGGCGGAGACCGAGTCCTTGTCGCACCCCATGTCCTCCGCGATCGCCGCCCCGTCGGCCTCGGCCGCCGCTACGGTGCGCGCGGGCGCGGTGCAGGTGTAGCTCTGTGCGATGATCTTGTGGAATAGGCCGGCGGCGGTCGGCGAGGCGAGGTTGGCGCAGGTGTTCAAGGCCCCGGCGGACTCGCCGAACAGCGTGACGTTTCCGGCGTCCCCGCCGAACGCCTCCGCGTTGCGCCGTACCCAGCGCAGGGCGGCCTGCTGGTCGAGCAGGCCGTAGTTCCCCGACTGGTGGCGCCGGTCGGGGCCGGTCTCCAGGTCCGGGTGCGCGAGCCAGCCGAAGGGGCCGAGGCGGTAGTTGATGGTGACGACCACGACGTCGCCGTCCACGGCCAGTTTGGCGGCGTTGTGGACGCTCGCGGTGCCGGTCGTGTTACCGCCACCGTGCACCCACACCATGACGGGCAGCCGGTCACGGCCGTGCGTGCGGGCCGGCGTGGTGACGTTCAGGTAGAGGCAGTCTTCGACGTAGGACGTCTCACCGCCGTAGGGCGGAGGGAGTTGCGCGCATTGTTCGCGCGGGGACGTGGCGTCGTACACGTCCGGCCAGGCGCGCGCCGGCTGCGGTGGCCTGAAGCGCAGGCTTCCGGTCGGCGGTGCGGCATAGGGGATGCCCTGGAACAGCCGGTAGTCGGTTTTCACCTGGCCTCGCACCGGTCCGAGATCGGTGCGGACGACGGCGGACGGTTCCGGCGCCCGGTGCTGAGCCCCGGCCGGAGCCGCCCCTCCTAAGACGAGGGCGGATACGAGCAGTGGGATGGCGGTGAGCCTCACAGAGTCCCCTTTCGGTGCGACACCACATCTGACTCCCCCGATGCCTGGATCCCGCGGGACCAGCCCCCCGATCTCTCCGATCCAAATGACAACCCGATCCCAGGGAGGGTGCAAGCGACCTACGTGCAGATCATCCAAATAGTGATGATTATGCTGCCTCGTCCGTTACACGGAAACATCGCCGTGTTAGGACGACAGGGCTGTTTCGGACCAATACCACTCACGTCACGGAGCCCGTCAAGGTCGTCTCAACCAGCGGCGTGATACTGGCGGATCAGCCAGGTCTCCTCGGACCGTTCAGCGACGACGGACAGCCGCACCGGGCGCTCCTCGCCCCCGGGGGCGGTGAAGGTCACCTGTGCGAATCCGCTCACCAGACGTTCGCTCAGGCGGATTTCGGCGAGCACTTCGGCCTTGGCGGTCGTGCCTGCGGGGACGTCGCCGTAGTAGCCGGCGATCTCCGCCGGGCCCTGGCGCAGGTGGGGGCTGACGCCTTGGAAGAGCGCGTCCGGGCTGAACAGTGCGGCCAGGTCACCCGGCCGGTGTCGGTCGAAGGCGCGCTGCCAGGTGTCCAGCAGCCCGGCGAGAACCCCGGCGGGCCCCGGCCGTCCGGTGTGCAGGACCTCGTGCTCCCACTGGTGGCGCGGCTGGGCGTGCAGCCGCCAGTAGTGTTCTGCGATGTCGTCGGGGTCGAAATCCGTGCCCGGGGCCACGGGACCGGCGACGGTGACACTGGCGGCGTGCACTCCGGCGTCCCCGTACTGCTGGTGGAGGAGCCGCACCAGGGTCCGCACTCCGGCCTTCCCCAGAGACAGGCTCGCATACTGCGGTTTCGGCTCGGGCATGCCGCCGGTGACGAGAATCGATCCGCTCCCGCGCCGCGCCATCGACGGCGCCAGATGCGTGGCGGCGGTGAGCGCGCCCACGACGTTGACCGCCCAAGCATCCAGATGTGCGCGCGCCGACAGTTCCCCCGGCGCGTCGGCCTGGACGATCGCGGCGTTGTACACCAGGACGTCGGGCAGACCGATCTCGGCAACGGCTCGGTCCAAGGCGGCTCGCAGCGCATCCTCATCGGCGCTGTCGGCTGCCAGGGCCACGACCGGCACCCCGGTGGACCCGATGCCGTGCGCCGCGGCTCGCAACGTCTCCTCACCGCGGGCCACAAGGGCGATCGGGTGTCCCTCTCGGGCGAACCTGCGGGCGACCGCCCGACCGATCCCCGGCCCCGCTCCGATGACGACCGTTCCGGACATCCTGCCTCCTCGGAAATCCCCGTTCAGGAATATTCGGAACGCTAAGGCGTCACATCAATGTGAAGGTCAATCCGGAGCGGGACGGAGCGGCGGATGCGGATCGGTGAGCTTGCCAGCACGACGGGGGTGAGCCGGCGGCTGCTGCGTTACTACGAGGACCAGGGCCTGCTGCACCCGGCACGACTGGCCAACGGTTACCGGGAGTACGACGACGCCGATGTCACCGCGGTGCGCCACATCCGCGCCCTCCTCACCGCCGGGCTTCCCACCGCGGCCATCGCCGGACTCCTGCACTGCGTGCGCGACGAGGACGGGCGGACGGTGCCGTCGCCCTGCCCGACCATGATCACCAAGCTTCGGCAGGAGCGTTCCCGCATCACCGAGACGATCACCCGGCTCCGAACGTCCCAGCAGGCGCTCGACTCGTTCCTCGCCACCGCCCTGCTCCAGACCCGTCCCACGCCGGCGGAGTCCACGCCGCCGCGGTCACGGGAAGCGAGTGCCCCGGCAGGCGACCGTTGAGGCGCCACCGACCGGTTCCGCCCCTCCGCGGTGCAGCCGCAGCACGGCGTGACCAGCCCGGTAAGTGATGGTTGTACTGTCTCGTCCGTGACAACGGGGAAGTCCCTGACAACGGGGAAGACGGCGCCGCTCGGACGCCGGCTCTGGACGATGCTGATCGTGCTCGGCTTCGTCGGGCAGCTCGCCTGGACCGTCGAGAACATGTACCTCAACGTCTTCGTCTACGACACGATCAGCGGGAACCCCGACGTGATCGCGGCGATGGTGGCGGCGAGCGCGGTCGCGGCGACGGTCGCGACGCTGACGATCGGGGCGCTGTCCGACCGGCTGGGGCGCAGGCGCGCGTTCATCGCGGCCGGCTACCTCGTGTGGGGGCTGTCCACGGCGGCGTTCGGGCTGATCAGCGTGGACGCCGCCGCCGGGATCGCGCCGGTCGCCGACGCGGTCGTGGTCGCGGCGGTCAGCGTGATCGTCCTCGACTGCGTGATGTCGTTCCTCGGGTCGGGCGCGAACGACGCGGCGTTCCAGGCGTGGGTGACGGACGTGACCCGGACCGAGAACCGCGGACGGGTCGAGTCGGTGCTGGCCGTCATGCCGCTGATGTCGATGCTCGTCGTGTTCGGCGGGTTCGACTGGATGACGCGGGACGGCCAGTGGTCGCTGTTCTTCCTCGTCATCGGGCTGATCATCGCGGCGGCCGGGGTCGTCGCGTGGGTGTTCGTCCGGGACCGTCCCGTGGAGCGGCACTCGGACGGGTACCTCGGCGCGCTCGTGCACGGGCTGCGCCCCGCGGCGATGCGCCGGAACCCCGGGCTGTACCTCGCGCTGGCGGCATGGTGCGTGTGGGGCGTCTCCACGCAGGTCTTCCTGCCGTACCTGATCATCTACCTGGAGCGGTACCTGGACATCGGCGGGTACGCGCTGGTGCTCGCCGTCGTCCTGACGGGCGCGTCGGCGGTCAGCGTGGCGGCCGGCCGGGTGATCGACCGGGTCGGGAAGGCGCGGTTCCTCGCGCCGGCGGTCGCGGTGTACGCGGCGGGGCTGCTGCTGATGGCGGTCGCGCGCGGCATGGTCCCGGTGATCGGGGCCGGGCTGGTTCTGATGTCGGGGTTCATGCTGGTCCTGGCGCCGGTCGGCGCGCTCGTCCGGGACTACACGCCGCCGGGGCGGGCCGGGCACGTGCAGGGCCTCCGGATGGTGTTCGCCATCCTCATCCCCATGATCGTGGGACCGTGGCTCGGCGCGGCCGTCATCAAGGGCGCGGACGAGCGCTACGAGGAGCTCGGCGTGCTCAAGCACGTCCCGACGCCCGCCGTGTTCGTCGCGGCGGCGGCCGTGCTGGTGCTGATCGTTCCGCCGGTGGCGGCGCTGCGCCGCCGGGACCCGACGGCGAGGGAGGCCGTGCGATGACGCTGCTCACCAGGTGGGGCCGTGCCCTCGACCCGGACGCGGTGCTGCCGGAGTATCCGCGCCCGCAACTCGTCCGCGAGGGCCACCTCAATCTCAACGGGCGCTGGGAGTACGCGTTCGCGGACGCGGAGCCGGCCGAGTACGACGGCGAGATCGTCGTGCCGTTCTCGCCGGAGTCGGCGCTGTCGGGCGTCGGCCGGCGGCTCCTCCCGGACGAGACGCTCTGGTACCGGCGGGCCATCGAGCTGCCGGACGGGTTCCAGCGGCCGGGCGACCGCGTCCTGCTGCATTTCGGCGCCGTCGACCAGACCTGCCGCGTGGCGGTCAACGGCCGGGAGGCCGGACGGCACGACGGCGGCTACCTGCCGTTCAGTCTCGACATCACCGGCCTCCTGGAGGACGGCGCCGGCGAACTCGTCGTCGAAGTGCGGGACCCGTCCGACACCGGAGACCGCGGCTGGGGGAAGCAGAGGCTCAAGCGGGGCGGCATCTGGTACACGCCCCAGTCCGGCATCTGGCAGACGGTGTGGATCGAGTGCGTACCGGCGGTGCACGTCGAGCGGCTCACGCTCGTCCCGCATCTCGACGATGCGTGCGTCGAGGTGACCGTCCACGCGGCCACCCACGAAACGGCACGCATCGAGATACGGGCGAACACCGAGATGCGGGCGAACGAGGGAATACGGGCTGACGGCGAGGTCGTCGCACGTGCGGAGGCACCGGCCAACGAACCCGTACGGCTGCCCGTCCCGGACGTCCGCCCGTGGAGTCCCGAGGACCCCTTCCTCTACGACATCACGGTCGAACTCGGTACAGACCGCGTCGAAAGCTACGTCGGGATGCGGTCGTTCGGCACCGGCCCCGACGAGAACGGCGTCCCCCGCCTCCTGCTGAACGGCCGCCCGTACTTCCACGCCGGCGTCCTCGACCAGGGCTACTGGTCGGACGGCATGTACACGGCGCCGTCCGACGAGGCGCTGGTGCACGACATCGCCACCATGAAGCGCCTCGGCTTCACCATGCTCCGCAAGCACATCAAGGTGGAGCCGTGCCGGTGGTACTACCACTGCGACCGGCTGGGCATGATCGTCTGGCAGGACATGGTCAACGGAGGCGGCCCGTACCGCCCGGAGGTCGTCACGGCGCCGGCCGTACTGCCGCTGCGGCTGGACGACGCGAAGCACAGGCGTTTCGGGCGCGCCGACCCCGCCTCCCGCGAACGCTTCCGCGAAGAGACGCGCGAGACGATCGAGCACCTGCGCAACGTGGTGAGCATCGCCGTGTGGGTGCCGTTCAACGAGGGCTGGGGCCAGTTCGACGCGGCGGACGTCGCCGCCGAGATCAGGGCGCTCGACCCGACGCGCACCATCGACCACGCCAGCGGATGGCACGACCAGGGCGCCGGCGACCTGCGCAGCCTGCACGTCTACTTCCGGAAGTTCCGGGTGCCGCGCCGCCGCGACCCGCGCGTCCTCGTCCTGTCCGAATACGGCGGATACAACCTGCGCGTCGACGGCCACGCCTTCAGCGACAAGGACTTCGGCTACAAGCGCTACGAGGACGCCGGCCGGCTCGGCGCGGCGTTCGCGCGGCTGCACGCGCGGCAGATCGTCCCGGCGATCCCGCGCGGGCTCGGCGCGACCGTCTACACCCAGCTCTCCGACGTGGAGGACGAGCTGAACGGCCTGCTCACCCACGACCGCGAGGTCTGCAAGCTGCCGGCGGACCTGGTCCGCTCGGTGAACGCGCGCCTCACCGCCGCGCTCGGCGCGCCCCTCACCAGCGCTGGCGGGCCTCCTCCGCCCACCCGGTGAGCCCGTCCACGTCGATCCACGCGCCGTCGTCGGCCTGGACGCGCCCGCTGAAATGCCCGAAGCACTGGTGGGTCTCGGTGCCGACGACGCCCAGCTCGGTGCGCGCGACCTTCTCGTGGAACGGCCGGAACTCGACCTCGACGCGCTTCCCCGCGATCGTCCACGGGCGCAGCCAGTCGTCCCGGTCGTAGGACCAGTCCAGCTCCTCGCCGATCTTGTGGAGCCGGCCGTCGACGAGCACTGCGTTCTCGGTCATGCCGGTGCCGTCCGTCCACCTGCCGCCGAACTGCAGCGACAGTCCCGGCCCGCTCGCCGCCGCCCAGTTCCACGTCATCCGGTACGGCCATTTCCCGCGCCCGTGGTCGAGGACGGCGAAGGCCCCGTCGCCGATCTCGTGCTCCCCCGACGGCAGCGTCAGCCGTCCCCGCACCGGGCGCCCGACGTCCTTGACGGTGTACTGGAAACGGTGCGGCCCCCACGGGATCACCACGCCGAGCGACTCGTGCCCGTCCGGCAGCGGGACCTCGACGTCGAGATCGGCCACCCCGGGCGCCAGCGCCCGGATCCGCGTCCCCGACGGGCGCTGCCGGACGCCGACCGCCACTCCCCCGCCCCGCACGGACGCCTCGCCGGCGCCGCTGCGGTCGGGGAACACGGCGCCGCGCGCGAACGGGACCACCGCGTCCTTCCCGGTCTCCGCGCCGGTCTCGCGGTCGAGCACGTAGACGCCGTGGACGCCGGCGTAGTCGAGCGACGACGCGACCAGCCCGACGATGTGCCGGGGCGTGACGATGCCCCAGTACTCCCAGCGCTTCACCCGTCCCCACCCGCGCAGGTTCGCCCGGTGCAGCGGCCGACGCGTCCAGCCGACCGCGTCCGGGTTCAGCCGCCCGTCCGGCAGGCACAGGTCGACGGGTCCGGTGATCTCGCGCTCGTGCGTGCCCATCCCCGGAGCCTACCGACCGGCCGTCGACGCTGGTCACGCGGTCGGGACGCGACCGGAACGCCGCCATTCCCCCCGCGAACCGCCGAGGTGGGGAATGGCCTGTTCAATGGCCTCGGCGCCGGGGGCTCGGCAACGGTTCGGGGCGGCAAGGGCACCGTTTAAATAAGTCCATACCTTGGCCAGAGTTTCTCTCGTGCCGGACCGGTCGATCTCTCCAAGGTGATCATTGAACCGCTCTGGAGCGTCGAGGAGCACGATCGCGCGCTGGACCGGCTCGCGGCGCGGGAGAACTTCCCGGTGGCGGCGCGGCTGCTCCCCGCCCGGCACCGGGCGGGCCTGCGGGCCGTCTACGGGTTCGCGCGGCTCGTCGACGACATCGGCGACGAGGCGCCGCGGGAGCAGCGGTCCAAGCTGCTCTCCCTGGTGGACGACGACCTGGACCGCGTGTTCGCCGGGCGGACGCCGGACCTGCCGCAGTTACGGCGGCTGGCGGCGACGGTCCACGCGCACCGGATCCCCGAGGCGCCGTTCCGCGACCTGGTGCGGGCCAACCGGCAGGACCAGGTCGTCCACCGGTACGAGACGTTCGATGAGCTGGCGGGCTACTGCGCGCTGTCGGCCGCGCCCGTGGGGCGGATCGTCCTGCACCTGTTCCGGGCGCACCGGCCGGCCCTGGTGGCGGCGTCCGACGACGTGTGCACGGCGCTGCAGGTCATCGAGCACTGCCAGGACGCCGGCCAGGACTACCGGGACGGGCGCGTCTACCTGCCCGGCGAGGACCTGCGCCGGTTCGGCTGCGCCGAGGAGGACCTGGCGCGCCCGGTGACGCCGACGCGGCTGCGCGGCGTGCTGGCGCTGCAGGCGGGCCGCGCCGCAGAGCTGCTGGACCGCGGCGCGCCGCCGCTCATGGCGGGCCTGACCGGCTGGGCCCGGATCGCGGTCGCCGGCTACGTGGCCGGGGGGCGCGAGGCACTGTCGGCGCTGGCGCGCGGACGCTACGACGTCCTCGCCCGCCGGCTGCGCCCCCGGCACGCCACCTTGCCCGTCAGATGGGCACAGACGCTTTCACCGCGCGCGCTTGGAGGGGGACGGCGATGACGGTTTCGGAGGCGTGCGAGCGTTCCGAGCAGGTTTTCGAGGCGTACCGACACTGCGAACGGGTGGTGCGCGACGAGGCCCGCAATTTCTCCTACGGGATCCGGCTGATGCCGGCGCCGAAGCGGCGCGCGATGAGCGCGATCTACGCGTTCGCGCGCGGCATCGACGACATCGGGGACGGCCCGGAGCCTGCGTGCGTGCGGCTCGACCTGCTGGACCGGTCGCGGCAGCGGCTGCTGACCGTGCAGGAGGTGCTGCGGCGGCGCACGGACGTCCGGGCGCTGGAGGGGCATCCGGTACTGACGGCGCTGGCGGACGCGGCGGCCCGCTACCCCATCCCGCTGGAGGCGTTCGACGAGCTGATCGACGGCTGCGAGAACGACGTGCGGGGCTCCGACTACGACACCTTCGACGACCTGCTGCGGTACTGCCAGCGCGTCGCGGGGACCGTCGGGCGGCTGTCGCTCGGGGTGTTCGGGTCGGACGGCCGGCAGCGGGCGGAGGGCCTCGCCGACTCGCTCGGCGTCGCGCTGCAGCTCACCAACATCCTGCGCGACCTGCGCGAGGACCGGCTGGCGGGGCGGACCTACATCCCGAAGGAGGACCTCGACCGGTTCGGCTGCACGCTGGAGCTGGACGAGTCGGGCACGTTCATCGACCCGCCGTGGCGGCTGAACGAGCTGGTCGGCTTCCAGGCGGAGCGGGCGCGGGCCTGGTACGCGGAGGGGCTGCGGCTGCTGCCGCTGCTGGACCGGCGCAGCTCCGCCTGCACGGCGGCGATGGCGGGCATCTACCGGCGGCTGCTGGAGACGATCGCGGCGCGCCCGTCGATCGCGCTGAACGGCCGGGTGTCGCTGCCGACGTGGCAGAAGGCCGTCGTGGCGGCGCGCGCCCTGTCGGGGGTGGAGCGGTGAGCGGGGCCGGACGGGGCGCGCCCGCACCGGGGGTGGCGCGGTGAGCGTCGTCATCGTCGGCGGCGGGCTGGCGGGCATCAGCGCCGCCATCGCGCTGCAGGAGTCGGGCGTGCCGGTGACGCTCGTCGAGTCCCGGCCGTGGCTGGGCGGCGCGACGCACTCGTTCGTCCGGGGCGAGCTGAGCGTCGACAACGGGCAGCACGTGTTCCTGCGGTGCTGCTCGGCGTACCAGGGGCTGCTGCGCAGGCTCCGCGCCGACCACCTGGTGGAGGTGCAGGACCGCTTCGACGTGGCCGTGCTGCGGCCCGGCGCGAGGCCGGCGCGGCTGCGGCGGGCGAGCCTGCCGAGCCCGCTGCACCTGCTGCCCGCGCTGGCCGGGTACGCGCCGCTGCCGCCCGCCGACCGGCTCCGCGCGATGCGCGCCGCGGTCGGGCTGCGCCGCCTCGACCCGGCCGACCCGGTGCTCGACACGATGTCGGCCGGTACGTGGCTGGCCGAGCGGGGGCAGCGGGCGTGGGCGCGGCAGGCGCTGTGGGGGCTGTTCATCACGGCCGCGCTCAACGCCGAGCCGGACGACGCGGCGCTCGGCCTGTCCGCGATGGTGTGCAAGCGGGCGCTGCTGGGCCGCGCCGACGCCGCCGACATCGGGGTTCCGCTCGTCCCGCTGGAGGAGCTGCACGGCGGCCCGGCCCTGCGGCGCATCGCCGAGATGGGCGGGACGGTCCGGCTCAAGGCGAAGGTCGAGGCCGTCACCACCGACCCGAAGGTGGTGGTGGACGGCGCGCCGATCGCCGCCGACGCGGTGGTCATGGCGGTGCCGCACGAGGCGGCGGCGCGGCTGCTGCCCGCGCAGGCCCTGCCCGACCCGCTGCGGTGGCCCGAACTGGACGCCAGCCCGATCGTGAACGTGCACGTCGTCTACGACCGGAAGGTCATGGACGCGCCGTTCGCCGCCGCGGTCGCCTCGCCCGTCCAGTGGGTGTTCGACCGGACGGACGTGAGCGGCCTGCGCGGCGGCCAGTACCTGGCGGTGTCGCTGTCGGCCGCCGACCGGTGGATCGACATGCCGACCGCGAAGCTGCGCGCCCGCTTCGTCCCGGAGCTGCGGCGGCTGCTGCCGGCCGCGCGGGACGCCGCCGTCCGGGAGCTGTTCGTGACGCGGGAGCGGCGGGCGACGTTCCGGCAGCGGCCCGGCTGCGCGGCGGCCCGGCCGGGCGCGGCGACGCGGGCGCCCGGGCTGTTCCTGGCCGGCGCGTGGACCGACACGGGCTGGCCCGACACGATGGAGGGAGCAGTGCGCAGCGGCCTCACCGCCGCGCGGCTGGTCCGCCGCCACCTGGAGGGGGTGCGGGACCGGTGAGCGCGACGCCCGCCGGCCCCCGGCCGATCCGCCACGACCTGAGCAAGGTGAGGACGCTGTGACCGCTGTCCCGGTCTCGATGACCGATGTCCGCGAGCTGGTCGACGGGGCGCTGCGCGCGGCCGTCGGCCGGCTCGACCCGCGCACGTACCGTGTCGCGGCCTACCACCTCGGCTGGACGGACGAGGAGGGCCGTCCGCGCAAGGCGCCGGCGGGCAAGGCGCTCCGTCCGGCGCTCGCGCTGCTGTCGGCCCGCGCCGCGGTGGCACCGCCGGAGAGCGCGCTGCCGGGCGCCGTCGCGGTGGAGCTGACCCACGCGTTCTCACTCCTGCACGACGACATCATGGACCGGGACCGGACGCGCCGGCACCGTCCCGCGGCGTGGACGGTGTTCGGTGAGGCGTCCGCGATCCTGGCCGGCGACGCGCTCCTCGCCCTCGCCGGCGAGATCCTGCTGGAGGCGCCGGGCCAGGGCTCGGCGCAGGCGGCGCGCGCGCTGTCGGCCGCCACGCTGCGCCTGATCGCCGGGCAGTCGCTCGACATGGACTTCGAGACGCGCCGCCAGATCGGCGTGGACGAGTGCGTGGCCATGGCGTCCGACAAGACCGCCGCGCTGCTGGCGTGCTCCTGCTCGATCGGGGCCGTGCTGGACGGGGCGCCCGAGTCCCTCACGGAGGCCCTGCACGCGTTCGGGACCGACCTCGGCGTCGCGTTCCAGCTGGTGGACGACCTGCTCGGCATCTGGGGCGACGAGGCGACCACCGGGAAGCCGGCCATGTCGGACCTGCGGTCCCGCAAGATGTCGCTGCCGGTCGTGGCCGCGCTGAACTCCGGGACGCCGGAGGCGGCGCGGCTCGCCGACCTGTACGCGCGGCCCGAGCCGTCCGAGGACGACCTGGCCGAGACCGCCGCGCTGGTCGAGGCGGCCGGCGGGCGCGCCTGGGCCGAGGTCGAGGCGGAGAGCCGCATCCAGCGCGCCGCCGAGCACCTGCTGTCCGCCCGGCTGCCGGACTCCGTCCGCGCCGAGTTCCTCCGCATCGCCGACTTCGTCACCCGCCGGGACCACTGATGACAACGCTGGAGACACCGGAGACACCCGAGGCCGCTCCGCCCCAGACGGCCGCCGCGGCGCTGGACGCCGCCCGCGAGCACCTGCTGCTGCTCCAGTCCCCGGAGGGCTGGTGGAAGGGCGAGCTGCGGACCAACGTCACGATGGACGCCGAGGACCTGCTGCTGCGCGAGTTCCTCGGCATCCGCACCGACGAGGACACCTACGAGGCGGCCCGCTGGATCAGGTCGCAGCAGGCCGCGGACGGCACGTGGGCGAACTTCCACGACGGCCCGCCCGACCTGTCCACGACCGTCGAGGCGTATGTGGCGCTGCGGCTCGCCGGGGACCTGCCGGACGCCGGGCACATGATCCGCGCCGCCGCCTACATCCGCGGCGAGGGGGGCGTTCCCGCGACCCGCGTGTTCACCCGGTTCTGGCTCGCCATGTTCGGCCGCTGGCCGTGGGACGAGCTGCCGGTGGTGCCGCCGGAGATGGTGTTCCTGCCGCGCTGGTTCCCGCTGAACGTGTACGACTTCGCGTGCTGGGCGCGGCAGACGATCGTCCCGCTGACGGTGGTGGGCGCGCTGCGTCCCGTCCGGCCGCTGCCGTTCGGGCTGGACGAGCTGGCCCCCGGCTACGACGTCCCGCGCGGCGGGCGGCGGCGCCTGCCCGGCTGGGGCGAGGCGTTCGGCGCGCTCGACAGGGCCCTGCACGTGTACCAGCGGCACGCGCCCCGGCGGCGCCCGCTGAAGGGCCTGCGGGAGGCGGCGCTGCGCCGCGCCGGCGAGTGGATCGTCGCGCGGCAGGAGCGGGACGGGTCGTGGGGCGGTATCCAGCCGCCGTGGGTGTACTCGCTGATCGCGCTGCACCTGCTCGGCTACGGCCTCGACCACCCGGTGATCCGGCGCGGCCTGGACGGCCTCGAACGGTTCACGATCCGCGACGAGAAGGGGCGGCGCCTGGAGGCGTGCCAGTCCCCCGTCTGGGACACCGTCCTCGCGATGAACGCGCTCGCCGACGCGGGCCTGCCCGCCGGGCACCCCGCCCTGGAGCGGGCCGCCGAGTGGGTCATCGGCGAGGAGGTGCGGGGGCCGGGCGACTGGTCGGTGCGCCGCCCCGAGCTGCCGCCGGGCGGCTGGGCGTTCGAGTTCGACAACGACTGCTACCCCGACGTCGACGACACCGCCGAGGTCGTGATCGCGCTGAACCGCGTCCGGCACCCGGAGGCGGAACCGGCGGTCGAGCGCGGCGTCCGCTGGATGGCCGGGATGGCGTCCCGGGACGGCGGGTTCGGCGCGTTCGACGCCGACAACACCCGCGCGCTGTGCCGCAAGCTACCATTCTGCGACTTCGGCGAGGTGATCGACCCGCCGTCCGCCGACGTCACCGCGCACGTGGTGGAGGCGATGGCGCACCGGGGCATGGCCGACTCGCTGCTGGTCAAGCGGGCCGTCGTGTGGCTGCTGAGGGCGCAGGAGCCGGACGGGTCGTGGTTCGGCCGGTGGGGCGCCAACCACGTGTACGGGACGGGCGCCGTCGTCCCCGCGCTGATCGCGGCGGGCGTCCGGCCGGAGAAGCCGCCGATCCGGGACGCGGTCGGCTGGCTGGAGCGCCACCAGCGCGACGACGGCGGCTGGGGCGAGGACCTGCGCTCCTACCGGGACCGGTCGTGGGTCGGGCACGGCGCGTCGACCGCGTCGCAGACGGCGTGGGCGCTGCTCGCGCTGCTCGCCGCCGGCGAGCGCGGCGCGGCCGTGGAGCGCGGCGTCCGCTGGCTCGTCGAGCGGCAGCGCCCGGACGGGACGTGGGACGAGGACCACTTCACCGGCACCGGGTTCCCGGGCGACTTCTACATCAACTACCACCTGTACCGCCTGGTGTTCCCGCTCTCGGCGCTGGGCCGGTACCTGAAGGAGAGCTCCTGATGGGGATGCCACTGCGGCAGAGCCTGCGGGTCGGCGGCTACATCCTGCGCAACAGGCTGGCGGGGCGGGCGAAGTACCCGCTGATCGTCGAGCTGGAGCCGCTGTACGCGTGCAACCTGGCGTGCGCGGGCTGCGGGAAGATCCAGCATCCGGCGGACGTGCTGAAGCGGCGGATGCCGGTCGAGCAGGCGGTCGCCGCGATCCAGGAGTGCGGCGCGCCGATGGTGTCGATCGCCGGCGGCGAGCCGCTGATGCATCCGCAGATCGGCGAGTTGGTCGCCCGGCTGGTCGCGATGAAGCGGTACGTGTTCCTGTGCACGAACGCGGCGCTGATCCCGAAGAAGATCGACCAATTCGAGCCGTCCCGGTACTTCGCGTGGGCGGTGCACATCGACGGCCTGCGGGAGCGGCACGACGCGTCCGTGTGCAAGGAGGGCGTGTTCGACCAGGCGGTCGAGGCGATCAGGATGTGCCAGGAGCGCGGGTTCCGGGTCACCACGAACACGACCGTGTTCAACACCGACACCCCGCAGACCGTCATCGACGTCCTCGACTACCTGAACGACGACCTGCGCGTCGACCAGATGATGATCTCGCCGGCGTACGCGTACGAGAAGGCGCCCGACCAGGACCACTTCCTCGGCGTCCAGGAGACCAGGAGCCTGTTCGCGAAGGCGTTCGCGGACGGCCGCCGCAAGCGCTGGCGGTTCAACCACTCGCCGCTGTTCCTCGACTTCCTCGAGGGGAAGGCCGACTTCCGGTGCACGGCGTGGGCGATCCCGTCGTACTCGCTGAAGGGCTGGCAGCGGCCCTGCTACCTGATGGACGACGGCTACTGCGACACCTACCAGGAGCTGCTCGACACCACCGACTGGGACGCCTACGGGCGGGGGCGCGACGACCGGTGCGCGAACTGCATGGCGCACTGCGGCTACGAGCCCACCGCCGTCTTCGCGACGATGGGCTCCCTCAAGGAGTCGCTCCGCGCGGTCCGCAGCGTGTGACCGGGCGGCGTGCGGCTCGCGCGAGCGGCCGGCTCAGGAGTCGCGGAGTTCCTCGATGACGTCGCGGACGGCGTCCATGAAGGCGTCGGCGTCGCCGGTGAGGCCGGGGTCGACGGAGAGGCCGAAGCACAGCTCGCGGTCGACGCCGAGGGCGGCGATCGCGAGCGGGGCGCCGGGGGCGAGCGGGACGATCGGGTAGACGGCCGTCAGCGGCGCGCCCGCCAGCCGTAGCGGCCGGTCGGGTCCCGGGAGGCTCGACACGGTGCCCTGCAGGAACCGGCCGCTGTAGGACATGCGGGCGAACCGGGCGTGCAGCGGCGCCGGCATGACGCGCCCGGCCTGCCACATGACGAACCAGGCGGCCTGCGCGCGGGTGCCGGACCGCAGCACGCGGCTGCGCTCGGCGATGAGCGCGAGGCGGTCGGGCTCGGCCATCTTCCCGACCGGCAGGTCCACCATGACGGCGGTGGTGTGGTTGCCGACCATCGCGCTGCCGGGCGGCCGCATCATGAGCGGCACGGCGACGCGGCAGGTGTCGGGGCGGCCGTCGTCCTCGCTGACGACGCGGTTCAGCGCGCCCGCGGCCGCGCACAGGACGACGTCGGTGACCCGGGCTCCGTGGCGGACGCCGACGTCGCGGACCTCGGCCAGCGGAAGGTGCATGGTGCCGTAGCGGCGGTCGGCCGTCCCGCCGGCGGGCAGCCGCTCCGGCCTCGTCACGGCGCCGGCGAGCTGCCCGAGCCCGACGACGGTGGCGAGCGCCTTCTGCAGCGGCCTGCGCGGGAACGCGGCGCCGAGGTTGTGGGGCGGCGGCTCCATCAGGTACATCGCCTGCGCGACGATACCGACGCCGTCCGCGACGACGTGGTGCATCAGGTAGACGACGGCGGTGCGGCCGGGCTCGGCGCCCTTCATCACGACCATCCGCCACGGCGGCCGGTCGAGCGGCAGCCGCTCGGACTGGATCTCGGCGACGGCGGCGCGCAGGCCCGCGATGCCGTCGACGTGCCGTTCGGCGACGTGCCACTCCCAGTCGATCTCGTCGTGGTCGCGCCAGACCGGGCGGCGCCAGCGGCCCCGCCGGACGAGCCGCTGCCGGAAGCGGGGCAGCCCCGGCAGCCGCTCCCGGATGACCCGGACGAGGTCGTCGCGCCCGACGTCGTCCCGCGCGGTGTCGAGCATGATGACGCCGCCGGCCTGCTGCGGGGCGGCGGGCGTCTCCACGGCGAGGAAGAACGCGTCGGGGCCCTGGATGCGGGCGGTGCGCGGGCGGGTGATGCGCTGAGCGATGTACACGGAGACCACCACGAAGGGAACGGCGGCCACCGCGTCCAGCAGGAAGTGGTTCGCGGTCGCCAGGATGACGTACAGGGTGACGAGGATGTGGGCGGTGTTCAGCCACTGGACCCACCGCCGGGCGTTGACGCGGGCGAGCTCGACGCCGACCCACAGCGTCCAGGCCATGTGCAGGGACGGGACGGCGGCGAACCGGTCGGCGTGCTCGACCATCGGCGAGCCCCACGACCCCCAGGTGCGGCCCTCGGTGACGGTGTCGACGAACCCGAGGTCGGGCATCAGGCGCGGCGGCATCACCGGGAACAGCGCGAAGCAGGCGAGGCCGCCCAGGTTGAGCATGACGAAGGCGTTGCGGGCCGTCCGGTACCGCTCGGGATGCCGGATGAATAACCATGTGAGCAGGGCCAGCGCGCTCGCGATGTAGGTGATCGCGTACTCGTAGTTGGCCAGGACGCGCCAGAACGGCTGGTGGGCGAGCCAGGTGTTGAGGGCGGGCTCGACGTCGAGGCGCAGGGCGCGCTCCAGGCGGTAGAGCGACTCGCCGTGGTCGCGGGCGGCCTGCTGGCGGCCCTGCTCCGGCAGCATCGTGACCAGCGAGTACGTGAGGAACAGCGCCAGTCCGAGCAGCAGCTCGTTCCGGGCGCGGGGCCTGCCGCCCGCGACGCCCGGCGTTGCGACCGCCTCCCGCGCGGTCACCGCCTCCTGTGTGCCCATCGTCCCCCTCGGAGCGGGTGGTACCCAAGATTCGCAAAATCAGACGGCGATGCCCGGTATCGGAGATCATGCCCGGTTCGCTCATGGCGAAAGCCTGGACCGGCACCGGAATCTCCGGGAACCATCTGGCCCATCCGCGCGTCTTCGATATATCGTTGTCGTATCGCGAACGTTCATAGAGAGATCTCAGAAGCTCTCCGAAGATCGCAGAAGGCAGGTGCAGAACATGGGACACAGGCACGCGGGGCCCTGGGGGCGCGGCGACTTCCCGAACTTCGGCGCGCTGTTCGGCGGCGCCCCCTGGGGGCCCGGCGGATTCGGCCCCGGCCCCGGGCCGCGCCCGCCGTGGGCGCGGGGGCGCGGCGGTCCGTGGGGCCGGGGCGGCCCCGGCGGCAGGGCGCGCAAGGGGAACGTGCGCGCGGCGATCCTCGTGCTGCTGGCCGAGGAGCCGCGCAACGGCTACCAGATCATCCAGGAGATCCACGAGCGCAGCGGCGGGGCGTGGAAGCCGAGCCCCGGCGCGGTCTACCCGGCGCTCCAGCAGCTCGCCGACGAGGGCCTGATCGCCGGCGACGAGTCGGGCGGGCGCCGCACCTTCCACCTCACCGACGAGGGCCGCGCCCACGTCGAGGAGAACGCCGACCGGCTCGCCGAGCCGTGGGCGGAGATGACGCCCGACTTCGGCGAGGGCGTCCCCGAGCTGTTCAAGCAGGCCGCGCAGACCGGTGCCGCGGTGATGCAGATCGTCCACTCCGGCTCGTCCGAGCAGGTCGCCCAGGCCAGGGACGTCCTCGCCGACGCCCGGCGCAACCTGTACCGCATCCTGGCCGACGACCTCGACGCCGACGGCGTGGATGACGCCGACGACGCCGACGACCCGGGCCCGACGGCCCGCGAGGAGGGATAGACATGGCACGCCACGACGAGATCCGCATCGGCGACGCCGAGCGCGACGCCGTCATGGGAGCCCTGCACGACCACTTCGCCGAGGGGCGGCTGGACCGCGCCGAGCTGGACGAGCGGCTGGACGCCGTGCTGTCCGCCCGGACGCGCGGCGACCTGCGCACCCTCGTCAAGGACCTGCCGTCCCCGACCGGGCTGCCCGAACCGGAGCGGGCGCCCGTCGCGGGCGTGCCCCTCGCGTTCGGCTGGCCGGCGATGTCCGGCGGGCCGGGGCACCCCGCGTGGCGGCGCCATCACCGGCACCCGGCCCGCCGCCACCGGCACGGGCCGCCCTTCCCGGCGTTCCCGCTGCTGCTCGGGGTGTTCCTGGTGCTCGCCCTCACGGCCGGGCCGGGCACGGGCGTCCTGGTCGTGCTGCAGATCGCGCTGGCCGTCTGGGTGATCCGCGCGGTGCTGCTGGCGTTCGGGGTGCGGCGCTCGCGCGGGCACTGATCGCGCTCAGGCGGCGGCCAGGACGCAGCCGCGGCCGGTAGCAGACTGACGTACATGAACGAGAGCACGCTTGTTTCCCGGCATCTGACCAGTGACGGCGTCGTCGTCTGGACCCGCTGCGCGTGCGGGCGGCTGCGCATGGACCTCCTCCCGAACGGGAACGCCCCCCGGCTCACCGCCGGGCCGTGCCCCCACGGGACTGGCCGAGAGTGACCTCGAAGTGGAGCGTCCGGTAGTGCTTCAACTTGTGGAAGAGCGGCACCGCGAGCCCCTGCAGGAGCGGGTGCTTGCGGGCGAGCAGCCGGCGGATCGGCCGCGCCTCCTCCTCGGTGAGCAGTCGGACGCGCCCGTGCACCTCCGGGCCGGTGGCCTTCCCCTGGAAGGTGCTCGGCGCGATCTCCACCTCGGGGTTGCGCGCCAGCCGCTTCGCCTTGAACGCCTTGTCGTAGGTGCGGAAGTAGGCGTGGTCGCCGCGCACGACGACGTTCACGGGCGTCCCGACCGGCGTCCCGTCCTTGCGGTAGGACGTCAGCAGGACGGTCCGCTGCTTCTTCAGCTTCTCGAGCGTCGTTGTGGTGTCCATGCCCAGGAGACGGGATACCCGCCCCCGGACGTGACATCACATCCGCCTCGCGTCACCCCTCTGGGGCGTCACCGCGACGGGGCGTCACCGCAGGGCTGCGGCTTCGGCGGCGAGGTCGCGGACGCGGTCCCAGTCGCCGTCGCGGACGGCGTCCGCCGGGGTCA
Organism: Actinomadura monticuli; assembly: GCF_041463655.1. Lineage (NCBI taxonomy): Bacteria > Bacillati > Actinomycetota > Actinomycetes > Streptosporangiales > Thermomonosporaceae > Actinomadura > Actinomadura monticuli. The sequence continues at coordinate 176,678 of NZ_JAXCEI010000003.1, read as the reverse complement.
GCCAGGAGCCGCCGACGCAGCCGACGTTCTCCAGCGCCAGGTAGTCGGCGGCGTTGCTCCGGCTGACGCCGCCGGTGGGGCAGAACCGGATCCGCGGGAGCGGCCCGCCGAGCGCCTTCAAGCAGGCGGCCCCGCCGGCGGCCTCGGCGGGGAAGAACTTCATCGCCGTGATGCCGCCCTCCAGCAGCGCGATCGCCTCCGACGCGGTCGCGACGCCCGGCAGGAACGGCACCCCCGTGGCGGCCATCGCCGCCTGGAGTCGGGACGTGCAGCCGGGGCTGACCAGGAACCTCGCCCCGGCGGCGGCGGACCGCTCCGCGTCCTCCGGCCGGACGACCGTGCCCGCGCCGACCACCGCGTCCGGGACCTCGGCGGCGATCCGGGCGATCGCCGGGAGCGCGGCCGGGGTGCGCAGCGTCACCTCGATGACCGGCAGCCCGCCCCCGACCAGGGCGCGGGCGAGCGGGACGGCGGCCTCCGCGTCGTCCAGGACGACGACGGGGATGACGGGCGCGAGGTCGAACAGGTCTTCGGCGATCATGCGGTCTCCAGGTCGGGCCGGGCGTGCGGGGGAACGCCGGGCAGGCTCTGCGCGAGCCGGACGGCGGCGCCGACCAGGGCCGGGCCGGGGTGGACGATGAGCGCGGTCGGGATGCCGCGCATGTACGACTCGACGGGAGGCTTCCCCTCGAAGCGCGCGCGGAACGCGCTGCCGTGCAGCACGTCCACGATGCGCGGCAGGATCCCGCCGCCGAGGTAGACGCCGCCGCGGGCGCCGAGCGTGAGCGCGACGTTCCCGGCGAGGGAGCCGAGCAGCGCGCAGAACATCAGCCGCGCCTCGTCGCAGCGCGGGTCGTCGCGGTCCTCGCAGATCTGCTTCGCGGTGAGCTCCTGCGCGGGTTCGCCGTCGAGGGCCGCCAGGTACCGGTGGATGCGGGTGAGGCCGGCCCCGGACAGCAGGTACTCGGCGGTCGCGGCGCCCTTCTCTGCGCGCAGCAGCCGCGTCACCGCGATCTCCCGCTCGGTGGCGGCCGGGACGTCGACCTGGCCGCCCTCGCCGGGCAGCGGCACCCAGCCGGCCGGCGTCGGGACGAGCCCGGCGACGCCGAGGCCCGTGCCGGGACCCACCACCGCGAGCGGCGCCCCGGCGGCCGGGGCCCGGTCGCCGATGACGATCAGGTCGCGCTCCGCCAGGCGCGGCAGGGCCAGGGCGAGCGCCTCGAAGTCGTTGATGACGTCGAGATGCGGCAGCCCGAGATGGGCGCGCACCGCCTCCGGGGTGCCCTCCGGCCAGCCCGCGTTGGTCAGGTGGTACGTCCCGCCGGCGACCGGGCCCGCCACCGCCAGGCACGCGGCCGACGGTCGCGCGCCGGTCGCCTCCAGGTAGGCGGCCGCCGCCTCGGCGAGGCCCGGATGGTCGCGGGTGGGCAGCGACCGCACGTCGGACGGGACGCCGTCCGGGCCGTCCACCAGCGCGAACCGCGCGTTCGTCCCCCCGACGTCCGCGACCAGCCAGCTCATGTGAAGACTCCCGCGCCCCGCTCGGCGGGACCCACGGCGTCGCGGAACGCCTGGAAGAGTTCGCGCCCCGTGCCGTACGTCTGGTCCGGAAGACGGTGCTCGGGCTCGCGGGCGGCGAACTCCTCGTCCGGCACCAGGACCTCCAGGACCCCGGCGTCCGCGTCGAGCCGGACGACGTCGCCGTCGCGGACGCGGGCGAGCGGGCCGCCCGCGGCCGACTCCGGCGACACGTGGATCGCGGCGGGCACCGCCCCAGAGGCGCCCGACATCCGACCGTCCGTGACGAGCGCGACCCGGTGGCCGCGGTCCTGGAGGACCCCCAGCGGCGGGGTGAGCCGGTGCAGCTCCGGCATCCCGTTCGCCCTCGGCCCCTGGTCGCGGACGACGGCCACCACGTCCCGGTCCAGTTCCCCGGCGGCGAACGCGGCCTGGAGCCGCTCCTGCGAGTCGAACACGCGGGCCGGGGCCTCGATGACGCGGTGCTCGGGCCGCACGGCCGACACCTTGACGACCGCCCGGCCGAGGTTGCCGCGCACGGTGCGCAGGCCGCCGTGCGTGTCGAACGGCTCCGCGACCGGCCGCAGGACGTCCGCGTCGCCCGACTCGGTGACGGTGTCGCGCCACTCGGCCTTCCCGTCGACGAACTCCGGGACGTTCCTGTATGCGGCGAGGGTGGCGCCGCCGACCGTCCGCGCGTCCTCGTGCAGGAGCCCGGCGTCGATCAGCTCGCCGATGAGGAACGCGGTGCCGCCCGCCGCGTGGAAGTGGTTCACGTCGGCGGTCCCGTTCGGGTAGAGGCGGGTGAGCAGCGGCGTCACCGCGGACAGCTCGTCGAAGTCGTCCCAGGTCAGCTCGATGCCCGCCGCCGCGGCCATCGCGACCAGGTGCAGCGTGTGGTTGGTGGAGCCGCCCGTGGCGAGCAGGGCGACGACGCCGTTCACGAAGGCGCGCTCGTCCAGCAGCTCGCCGATCGGCGTGTACTCGTCCGCCAGGTCCGTCAGCTTCAGGATGCGGCGCCCGGCCGCCTCGGTCAGGGCGTCCCGCAGCTTCGTGCCCGGCGGGACGAAGCTCGCCCCCGGCAGGTGCAGGCCCATGACCTCCATGAGCAGCTGGTTGGAGTTCGCCGTCCCGTAGAAGGTGCAGGTGCCGGGCGAGTGGTAGGACGCGGCCTCGGCGGCGAGCAGCCGCTCGCGCCCGATCTCCCCGGCCGCGAACCGCTTGCGGATCTTCGCCTTCTCCCCGTTCGGCAGCCCGGACGCCATCGGGCCGGCCGGCACCAGGATCACCGGCAGGTGCCCGAACGACAGCGCGCCGATCACCAGCCCCGGGACGATCTTGTCGCAGACGCCGAGCAGCAGCGCGCCGTCGAACATGTCGTGCGACAGCGCCACGGCCGTCGCCATGGCCACCACGTCCCGGCTGAACAGCGACATCTCCATGCCGGCGCGGCCCTGCGTGATGCCGTCGCACATCGCGGGCACGCCGCCGGCGAACTGCGCCGTGCCGCCCGCCGCGCGGATCGCGCCCTTGAGGATGTCCGGGTAGTCCTGGAGCGGCTGGTGCGCCGAGAGCATGTCGTTGTAGGCCGACACGATCGCGATGTTCGGGGTGGCGTCGCCCCTCAGCCACAGCTTGTCCTGGACGCCGCAGGCCGCGAAGCCGTGGGCGAGGTTCGCGCAGCCCATGCCGGTGCGCACCGGGCCCTCCGTCCGGGCGTCCCGGATCCGGCTCAGGTAGGCGCCGCGCGTTGCCGCGCTGCGCTCGACGACGCGCCGGGTCACTGCCTCCAGCACGGGATGTACGGCCATGGGGCGCTCCAACCAGGGGGGATGTCTAGATCGCAAGCTACCGAGACATAGGTCATCTCTTCAACCCACTTATGAACTTCAAGTGACAAAAGTCGGCAAGTTGAGCCAACTGGACGACAGAAAGGCGGCGTGCTTGACTGGCCGGATGCCGCGCCCCATCAGCCCCATCACGCGTCCGACCTCGGTCGGCGACGTGCTCCGCCTGATCCGCGAGGACGGCGTCGCCACCCGCGCCGAGCTGGGCCGCATCACCGGCCTGTCCCGCCCGGCTGTGGCGTCGCGGGTGGCGTCCCTGGTCTCCCGCGGCCTCGTGGTCGAGCGCGCGGACGGGCCGTCGACCGGCGGGCGGCCCCCGGCGCGGCTGGAGTTCAACGCCGCCGGCGGCACGGTCCTCGTCGCGAACCTCGGCCAGTCGCGCGGCCAGCTCGCCGTCTGCGACCTGGCCGGCGCGATCCTGGCCCGCGCCGACGGCCCCCCGGCGGAGACGTCCCCGGAGAAGACGCTCCCCCGCCTGCTCGACGAGTGGACCTCGCTCCTGGCCTCCGCCGGGATCGGCGCGTCGACCGTCCGGGGGGTGGGCCTCGGCGTCCCCGACGCCGTCGAGCACGCCGCCGGACGCTGGGACTCCGTGGAGATCACCGGCCCGGTCTCCGCCCGCTTCGGCGTCCCCGCCTACCTCGACAACGAGGTCAACGCCGCCGCCCTCGGCGAGCACCAGTCCCACCCCGGCGTGGACGACCTCCTCTTCGTCAAGGTCTCGACGGGCATCGGCGCGGGCCTCATCTCCGGCGGCCGCATCCAGCGCGGGGCGCTCGGGGCGGCGGGCGAGATCGGGCACGTCCCCGTCCCGTCCCCCCTCGACGCGCCGTGCCGCTGCGGGAACGTCAACTGCGTGGAGGCGATCGCCGGCGGCACCGCGCTGCTGGCCCGCTCCCCGGCGGACAGCCTCGCCGCCCTGGCCGCGCTGGCCCGCTCCGGCGATCCCGCGACCGTCGCCCTCCTCCGCGACGCCGGCCGCCGCATCGGCGAGGTCGTCGCCACCGCCGTCAACCTCCTCAACCCCGCCGTCGTCGTGCTGGGCGGCGACCTGGTCGGCGCCGACGAGCCCCTGATCGCGGGCCTGCGCGAGATCGTCTACCAGCGCTCCACGGCCCTCGCGACCCGCAGCCTGCGCATCGAGCCGAGCCGCCTGGGCGAGCGGGCCGGCCTGACGGGCTGCGCCGCGATGGTCCTGGACAACATCCTCTCCCCCGCCGCCGTCGACGCGGCGCCGGTCCCGCGGACGGCGACCTAGCACACGGGCGGAGGGGTCCGCCAGAGGGGCGCATGGCGGTCATCGGCCATGACCGGGGTCGAAACTGATTCGACACCGAATTGGCAAAGTCACCGCCGATCCATGACATCGACAATTTGGACAAAACCCCCGGACGGGCGGGGACCACGCCCACCGAACGGCACTCACTGCACACCAGTCACACGACCGTGCCCCTCCGAGTAAGGTTTTCATAGCCGCTCGGCAGACATTTCTACGGAGAATCCACCCTGGCGTTCATGGCGGACACGTGGCTAATGTGTCCTCGTTCGATGAAAGACCCCGGCGATCAACCGAACTCCATTGCCTGACAAAGCAGGGAAAAGATCGCACGATGGGCGGCCATCCGGCCGGCGAACGAAAAGAGAGCGACGAAACACCATGGCGGACTTCCATTTCAGCGTTTTCTCCGGGGGCGCCGGCGCGGCCGGCGGCGACACCCGCCTGCTCGACGCGCTCGACCGCGCGACGGCCGCGGCGCCCGGCGGGGCGCGCTGGCGGGTGCGGCGCGCCGCCATGTGGTGCCACGTGGTCCCCGCGGACGTCGAATGCCCAGCCCAGGGCTGGAAGCTGCACGTCTCCGCGACGCCCGCGTCGGCGCCCGAGGTGCTCTCCCGGTCGCTCGCGGTGCTGCTGGCCGGCGGCTCGGCGTTCAAGTTCGCCGCCACCCTGGACCACGTCGCCGCACTGACCGCGCGCAACGCCTCCCGCGGCCATTCGGGGAAGTTCATCACCGTCTACCCGGCGAGCGACGACGAGGCCGTCCGGCTGGCGCGGGAACTGCACGAGGCGACGGCCGGGCTGCCCGGACCGCGCATTCTGTCGGACCGCCCGTACGCACCGGACAGCCTCGTCCATTATCGTTACGGCGCGTTCGTCGAAGAGCGCCGCATAACCAATGACGGTTTCTACGCGTGGATGATTCTCGACCCGGACGGCAACCCGGTCGAGGACCAGCGGGTCGGACGATACACGCCCCCGCCCTGGGCGGTCTGTCCCTTTCCGGACAATCGCGCCGACGCCCCCGGGAGCACCGGGAACGGCCCGGGCGACAAACGGAACGAGATTCTGATCGGGACGCGTTTCGCCGTCCGGGAGGCGATCCGCCACACCAACAAGGGCGGCGTCTACCGCGCCCTGGACACCGAGACCGGCGAACCGGTCGTCCTGAAGGAGGCGCGCCCGCATGTGGCGGCGGACGAGGACGGCAAGGACGCCCGTGACCGCCTCCGGGCCGAGGCCCTCGTGCTGGAGGCGGTCGCGCCCCTGCGGCTGGCGCCGCGCCCGGTACGGCTCTTCACGCAGAGCGGCCACCTGTTCCTGGCGCAGGAGATGGTGCCGGGGACCACGCTCGGGCAGTGGACGGCCGACCTGATCGGCGAGCGCGGGTGGGGCCCGCACCTGGCCCCCGCCCTGGAGGCCGCCGCCCGGCTCACCGAACTGATGATCCGGGCGCACGGCGCCGGTCTCATCGTGCGCGACCTCAACCCGAACAACGTCATGGTCCGCCCGGACGGCGCGCCCGTCCTCATCGACCTGGAGCTGGCCGTGCCGCCCGGCGCACCGGACGAGGGCCCGCTGCGCGCGGGCACCCCCGGCTACGCGGCGCCCGAGCAGATGGACGGCGCGGCCCCCGATCCCGCCGCCGACCGCTTCGCCCTCGGCGCGACGCTCTGCCACGTCCTCACCGGCGGGCCTCCCTACTTCCTGGAGGAGCGTCCGGCGGCGCGGTCGGTGACCGAGCGGCTCGCGGAGTGGCTGGCCGCGCGCACCCAGGGCCTGGAGCTGCCCGCGCCGGTGCCGCCGCTGCTCCTCGGGCTGATGGCCGACGAGCCCGGGCACCGCTGGGGGCTGGAGCAGGCGCGCGACGCGCTCGCGGCCGCGGCGGGCGGGACGGGCGGCCGGCCCGCGGTCCCCGCCCCGGCGCCCCGCCTGCGGCCCGGGTGGCTGCGCGAGCAGAGCGGGCAGGCCGTCTCGGGCATCACCGACCACCTCCTCGCCACCATGGACGCCGGGAGCACCGACACGCTGTGGCCCGCGTCCTGCGTCCACGGGGCGCCGGACCCGTGCAGCCTCCAGCACGGCGCGGCCGGGCCGCTGGGCGCGCTGGTCCGCTGCTTCGACCTCACCGGCGACCGGCGCCTCCCGGACGCGATCGCCCGCGCGGCCGGCTGGATCCTCACCCGGCTGGACGACGGCACGGCGCGCCCGGCCGGCCTCTACTTCGGCACCGCGGGGGCGGCGTGGGCGGTGCTGGACGCCGGCCTCGCCCTGGAGGACGACGCCCTCGTGGACGGCGCCCTCGCGGTGGCCGACCGGCTGCCCGCGTCCGTCGACGCCCCGGACGTCACGCACGGAACGTCCGGCATCGGGCTGGCCGCCCTGCACCTGTGGGCCCGCACCGGGCACGCCCGGTACGCCGAGCGCGCCGTCGCCGCGGCCGACGCGCTCGCCGCCGCGGTCGAGGAGCGGTCCGGGCGGCTGTCCTGGAGTACCCCGGCCCAGTACGACTCGAAGCTCGCCGGGCGGCGCTACTACGGGTTCGCGCACGGCATCGCCGGGGTCGGCTACTTCCTCACCGCGTGCGCGCGGGCCACCGGCCGCGACGACCTTCTGGCGCTGGCCGCCGCGGTCGGGCAGAACCTCCTGGACGAGGCGACCGTCTCCGGACGGGCGGCCATGTGGGGGGCCGGTCCCGGCGACGCGCCGACGGCGCCGTACTGGTGCCACGGTGCCGCCGGGATCGGGGGCTTCCTCGTGCGGCTCGGCGACGCGACCGGCGAGGAGCGCTTCGTCCAGGGCGCGGAGCGGGCCGCGCGGGCGGTGCTGGAGCACCGCTGGCGCGCGCCGCTCGGGCAGTGCCACGGGCTCGCCGGCAACGGGGACTTCCTGCTCGACATGGCCGCGTTCACCGGCGACGCCGCCCACCGGCACGACGCCTGGCGGCTCGTCCGGATCGTCCTCGCCAACCGGGCGCGGCGCGGCGGCGCGGCGGTGTTCCCCGACGAGTTCGGGCAGGTCTCGGTGAACTGGGGCGACGGGATGAGCGGCATCCTCGGCTTCCTGCTGCGGGCCCTGCACGGCACGCCGCGGCTGTGGACAGCCGACGTCCCCGCCGGCCTCGCCGGGGGCGCGGCGGCCGCGGGCGCCGGCGTGGAGCACGCGTCGTGACCGCGCCCGCGCGGGAACCCGTCCGGCAGGGCCTGCCGCCGGTCCCGGTCCGTTTCGGGCTCGCCTTCTCCGGCGGGTGCGGGTGGGCCGCCTGCCTGCGCGCCGTCGGGGACGAGGTGACGCTGGAGAGGTGGGACCTGTCGCGGCCGGTCCCGTCCCGGAGCACGCTCGCCGGTGGCGAGGACGGCGCCGGCGGCGCTCTGGACCGACGCTGCGGGGTGCTGCCGCTGGACGACGGGACCGTCCTCGTCCTGCGGCCCGCGACCGGCGGGGACGGGGAGCCGGCCGGGCACGCGGAGGTGCTCGCGGCGGAGCCGTCTCGCCGGGGACCGCGGATCACCCGCTCGTGGCCGGTCCCGGCGATGCTCGCCGGCTTCCTGCTGGCCGCGCCCGGCCCGGCGGGCACCGTCGTGCTCGTCGCCGTCGAGGACGAGCGGCACTCCCGGATCTGGTGGCTGCACCGGCGGTCGCCCGCACCGGAACCGATCGTGCGGATCCCGGGCGTGCTGTCGGGCGGCGTCTGGCTCGACGGCGGGCGCACCCTCGCCCTCGACCACACCTCCGCCGCGCACCGCGCCCAGGGCATCCTCGTCGATCTGCGCGAGGGCACGTGGCGGCGCCTCTGGTCGGTCTCCGACGCCACGACCGACCGGATCGCCGCCTACAGCCCGCACTCCGGCGTCCTCGCCGTCACCACGACCTCGCCGGGGGGCCAGCAGCCCGGTACCGGGCAGATCGGGCTGCGGTTCCCCGGCGGGGGCACCGTGCGGTTCCCCGAGGCCCTCAACCGGTCCGAGCACCCCCGGGCGCCGCTGGCCTTCGACGCCGCCGGGGACGAGCTGCTCGTCCGCGAGACGCGGGGCGCCGCGGAGCGCCTGGCGGTCTACACGCCGGGCTGGGAGCGCGTCACCCCGGTCCCGGGTCCGCCGGGAATGCTGTGGCCGCCCGCGGGCTGGGCGGCGGACGGCCGGATCCACGTGCGCTTCGCCGCGCCGCACCGGCCCCCCACCCTGGCCACGGTGCCGCGTCCGCCCGCCGGCGAGTGGTGGCTGGCCCCGGACGGCGCGGACGGCGGCTGGGCGGAGGCCGAGACCGTCGAGCTGCCCGGCCCGGCCGGGCCGATCGAGACGATCGTCTACGGCGGCCCGGGCTGGCGGCGGGCCCGCCGCCTGGTGCTCGCCCTGCACGGCGGCCCCCTGGCGGCCTGGCGGCTGGACTTCGAGCCGCTGTTCCAGCACCTGGCCGCCGCCGGCGTCGCCGTGGCCGCGCCCAACCAGCGCGGCAGCACCGGCTACGGCGAGCGGCACCTGCGGCCCGTCATCGGCGACTGGGGCGGCCCCGACCTCGACGACGTCGTCCACCTGGCCCGGGCGCTCGGGCGCGACCGCGACGCCGCCGGCCTGCCGCGGCCGGTCGTGCTCGGCGGCAGCTACGGCGCCTTCCTGGGCCTGCTGGCGGCCTGCCGCGCCCCGGACCTGTGGTCGGGTTGCGTCGCGCTGGCGCCCTTCACCTCCGCCGCCGGGCTGCGCGGCGGCGCGCCCGGCCCCGTCCGCGACCGGGTGTCGCGGCTGAGCCGGTGCGACGCGTCCGGCGAGCCGGACCCCGGACGCGACGTGCTGCGCGCGTGCGCGGCGCTCACCGCGCCGCTGCTGATCGTCCACGGCGCACGGGACGAGGCCGTCCCGGTGGCGCAGTCCCGGGCGCTGCGCGCCCGGCTTCTCGAACTTGGCAGGACCGAGGGAGTCGACTTCGACTACCTGGAGGCCGACGACGACCACAACGGCGTCGTCCAGGCCTGGGCCCCGGTCCTGCGCGAAGCGGTGGTCCGCTTCTGCCTCACGGCGGGACGGGCCTCCCTGCGAGACCCGGAGAGGAGGTGAAAATCATGGACACGTTCGACGGCGACCTCGTGGCCGCTCTGCAGGAGCTGCCCGAGACGGACCCCATCGAGATCGAGGGGATCCAGCTTGGCGGGACCTGCGCGTGCGTGGGCCTGCTCACGCTGCTGAACACGGTGTGCGTCGGCATCTCGTGCATCTGATACCGCAGATCCCATGCGGACTCCGGGACCCCTGACTGAACCCCGGCCCGCAGAACCCCGGTCACGGACCGGCGAGAGCCGGTCCGTGGCCGGACCCATCCCCGAGTGTAGATGACGTACCCCGACGACGGACGGAGCAGACGAGGGTGGTCCGGACACCGGCGGAGCCGGGCACGCCCGCCGCACTCCGCGCCGCGGGCCGGCGCCGGCTGCGCGAGGCCCTGCGCCGGTTCCGGCTGCGGATGTGCCTGCTGGCGGCGCTCACGGCCGTCCGCGTCGCCGCGACGCTGGCCACGCCGGTCATGCTGGCGGCGGCCGTCGACGCCGCCCGCACGCAGGAGCATCTCGGCGCGGCCACGGCGCGGCTGGCGTGCGTCCTCGCGGCGGCGGCCCTCGCCGACACCGGCGAGGACGTCCTCGGCGCCCGCGTGGGCGGCGACATCACCGCCTGGCTCCGGCACCGCCTCCTCGGCCGGGTGCTGGCGCTCGGGCCGCAGGGGCAGCGGCGCTTCCCCACCGGGGACGTGCTGTCCCGGCTCACCGAGAGCGCCTCGGGGCCCGCCGCCTTCCCCGTCCTGGCGCTGACCGCGGCGGCCTCGGTCGTGACGACCGCCGGCGCGGTGACCGCGCTCGCCCTGATCGACTGGTGGCTCGCCGCCGCGTTCGCCGCCGGGGTTCCGCCGCTCGTCGTGGCGCTGCGCGTCTTCGTCGTCCGGGCGACCGAACCGTTCGCGCGCTACCAGGCGTGCCAGGCCGCGATCGCGACCCGGCTGCTGGACGCCCGGCAGGGCATCCGGACGATCCGGGCCAGCGGCACCGCCGGGGCCGAGGCCGCCCGCGTCCTCGCGCCGCTGGCCGGGCTGCGCCGCGCCGGCCTGGAGACGTGGGAGGCGCAGGGCCGGGTGAGCCGCCGCCTCGCGCTGCTCGCGCCGCTCACGCAGGTGCTGGTCGTCGGCGTCGCCGGGATCCGGCTGGCCACCGGCGACATCACCACCGGGCAGCTCGTGGCGAGCGTGTCCTACGCCGCCATGGCGGTCGCCTCCGCGTCCCTCTTCGACACCTTCGTCGCGCTGCTCAACTGCCAGGTCGGCGCCGGGCGGATCGACGAGATCATGACGACCGTCCCGGCGGTGCGCCCGCCCCCGGGCCCGGTGCCGCTGCCGGACGGCCCCGGCCGGCTGCGGCTGCGCGGCGTCACCGTCCGGGCCGGCGGCCGGACCGTCCTCGACCGGCTCGACCTCGACGTGCCGCCGGGCGCCACCGTCGCGGTCGCCGGCGCCTCCGGGACGGGCAAGAGCGTGCTCGTGGCCACGATCGGGCGGCTGCTCGACCCCGACGAGGGGACCGTCGAGATCGACGGCGTCCCGGTCGCCGCCGTCCCGCTCCCCGTGCTGCGGCGCGCCGTCGCCTACGCCTTCGAACGGCCCGCCCTGCTCGGCGCCACCGTGCACGACACGATCGCCTACGCACGCCCGGACGCGTCCCGCGACGAGGTCCGCCGCGCCGCGCGGGCCGCCGACGCCGACGCCTTCGTCCGGGCGCTGCCGGACGGGTACGACACCCCGCTCGACCGCGCCCCGCTGTCGGGCGGCGAGCTGCAGCGCCTCGGCCTGGCCAGGGCCGCCCTCACCGACGCCCGGATCGTCGTCCTGGACGACGCCACCAGCAGCCTCGACACGGCCACGGAGATGAAGGTGACGCGGGCGCTCCAGCGGATCCTCGCGGGCCGCACCAGCCTGGTGGTGGCGCGGCGCCCCGCGACGGCCGCCCGCGCCGACCTCGTCGCCTGGCTGGACGGGGGGCGGGTGCGGGCCCTCGCCGCCCACGCGGACCTGTGGCCCGACCCCGGCTACCGCGCCGTCTTCGCCGCGTCCGAGGCGTCCGCCGCCGCCGGGAGCGGCGCGGGCTCCGCCGCCGAAAGGGGCGCGGGAGCATGACGGCCCCGCCCGCCGCGCGCCTCCTGCACCGCCACATCCGCGGGCAGTGGCCCGCGCTGCGGCGCCTCGCCGCCTGGTCGGCCCTGGAGAGCGTCCCGGCGTTCGCGTCCGGTCTGCTGCTCGCGCACGCCATCGACCACGGGTTCCTGGCCGGCCGTCCCCTGGCGGGGCTCGGCTGGCTCGCCGTGCTCGCCGCCCTGTACGTCCTCGGCGCGTTCGCGACGGGCCGCGTGTACCCGTGGCTCGCGGCGGCCGTCGAACCGCTGCGCGACTCACTCGTCCGGGAGGTCGTCACCGCCGCGCTGCACCGGATGAGCGACGGCGCCGCAGGCGCGGCCGGCGCCGGGGTCTCCCAGGTCACCGAGCAGGCCGAGGCGGTCCGGACGCTGCTCGGCACGGCGCTGCGCAACGTCCGGCAGCTGCTGTCGGCGGGGGTCGCGGCGCTGCTCGGCCTGGCCCTGCTGTCGCCGCCGCTGGCGCTGGCGGCCGGCGTCCCGGTGGCGCTCGCGCTCGGCGTGTTCGCCGCGTTCACGGGCCTGCAGGTCCGCCGCTACCGGGCCGTCATCCGGGAGGCCGAGCGGATCGGCGAGACCGCCGCCACCGTCGTGCACGGCGTCCGGGACGTCGCCGCCTGCGCCGCCGAGGAGCGCGCGGCCGCCGCCGTCGGCACCGTGATCGACGCCCAGGCGGACGCTCTGCGCGCGTACGCGCGGACCCGCCTCGTCCGGCTGCCCGTGCTGGCCCTCGGCGTGCACCTCCCGCTGCTCGCGCTGCTCCTGCTGTCCCCGTACCTGACCGCGCGCCACGGGTTCACCGCCGGGCAGATCGCGGGCGCGGCCGGGTACCTCGTCACCGGGCTCCAGCCGGGCATCACCGTCCTGGTGGACGCCGGAGGCACGCTGCTGCTGAGCCTCGCGGTGATCCTCGGACGGCTGGCCGGGGTCTGCGACGTCCCCCCCGCGCCGCCCCCGCCCGGCCCGGCCGTGCCCGTCCGGTCCTTCGGCGTCGAGGCCGACCGCGTCACCTTCGCCTACTCCCCGCACGCCGCCCCCGTCGTCGCGGACCTGTCCCTGCGCGTCCCGGAGGGCACGCACCTCGCGGTGGTCGGCCCGAGCGGCACCGGCAAGTCGACGCTCGCGAACCTGCTCACCGGCCTCCTGCGTCCGCAGCGGGGGCGCGTCACGCTCGGCGGGGTACCGCTGGACGACGTCGATCCCGCCCAGCTGAGGTCGGCCGTCGCCCTCATCCCGCAGGAGAGCTACGTCTTCGCCGCGACGCTGCGCGACAACCTCGCCTACCTGTGCCCGGACGCCACCGCGGGCCGGCTCGACGAGGCCGTCGACGCCGTCGGGCTGGCGGACGCCGTCGAACGCCTCGGCGGATACGACGCCGCCGTCCCACCGGGCGGCGCGTCCCTCTCCCAGGGCGAACGGCAGCTCATCACCCTGGCGCGCGCCTACCTGTCCCCCGCGGCGATCGTCGTCCTGGACGAGGCGACGAGCCACCTGCATCCCGCCGCCGAGGCCCGCGCCGAACTGGCCCTCGCCGGACAGGGCCGGACCCTCGTCGTCATCGCCCACCGGATCACCTCCGCCGAGCGCGCCGACCGCGTCCTGCTCCTCGACGGCCCGGCCGCCGTCCACGGCACCCACGAGACCCTGCTGCGCGACAGCCCCCTGTACGCCGAACTGGTAGGCCACTGGCACACCTGACCGGCGCCCGGGGTTCAGAGGCCGTAGCGGGCGAGGACGTCGCGTTTGCGGGGCGCGAGGAACTTGCGGGTCATGCGGGCGGTGGTGAGCCAGGCGATGGCGTCGCCGTTCCTGGTGCTGGCGAGCATCCGGTCGACCAGGTAGGGCGCGACGTCGTCGACGTGGTCGCACAGGATGTTGAGGATCTTGCGCTGCTTCGCCACCTGGTCCGGGGCCGCGGCGGCCTCCCGGAGCCAGCCCTCGGTGATGAGCATGCCGGGGCTGACCTGCCCGACCCGGACGGCGGTGCCGTCGACCTCCTTGACCAGCGCGCGGGTGAAGGAGTCCAGGCCGCGCTTGGTGGCCGAGTAGACGCCCATGCCCGGCCGGATGCGGCCGTCGCTGCCCCCGCCGAGGACGTTGAAGACCTGGCCGCCGCCCTCGCCGCTCATGCCGCGGACCGCGGCCTGGGAGCCGTACACGGTGCCCAGCATGTTCGTCGTGACCATCGCGCGGACTTCGCCGGCCGTGGTCTCGACGATGGGACGGGTCGTGTGCGCGACACCGGCGTTGTTGATCCACAGGTCGACTCCGCCGAGCGCGTCCACGGCGTCGTCCCACAGCGCCTCGACCTGCGCGGCGTCGGTGACGTCCACGGCGCGCCCGTGGACGGTGACGCCGTCGGGCGCGTTCTTGCGCAACTGTTCGGCGGTTTCGTCCACCGTCGCCTGGCTGCGGCCCGTAACGACCACGGAATGCCCGCGCCGGACCAATTCGGCCGCGAGCGCGCGGCCGATTCCCTGAGTGCTGCCGGTGACGACCGCCTTGCGCATGGCTACTCCCGGAATGGAGGCGGGCACGAATAACGAATTGGTCCGGACACCGCATCCGGAATGCGTTGAGCTTACTTGGCCGCCACGTCCCCGGATAGATCGGCGACGCCATTGATCGCGGCGGACCGTGCGGTCAACCGGCCACGGTCAGCTCATAATCCGCCGATGTGCGGAAGCCGCCGCTGCTTCCGCGGATGCCGACCTTGTGCGGACCGGGCGCCAGCGGCGGGAGCACGCCCCAGAGCCCGCATCCGTACGCGCTGACGGAACCCTCGTCACTGGCCGGATTGCCGGCGACACCCGTGATCGTGATGGGCGTGGCCGGCCAGCGCTTCAGCGCCACCTTCTTCCCGTCCAGGGTCAGTGTCCCGGCCGCCACGTCCATGAAGCCCGCGCAGTCCTCTCTGAGACCGCGCTGGTTGACGACCGGCGCGACGATCGTGCGGCCGGCCGGCACGGCGCAGCGGCGCGTCACGGAGCCGCCGAACGTCCCGGCCAGGAACCAGACGTCGGACGGCTGGCCGACCGCGCAGAACTCTCCCGTGGTGTCCTCGACCGGGTTGCGTCCCGAGGGCGAGCCCGCGGCCCAGCTCCACCAGGCCGACTGCAGGTCGCCCGGGTCCTGCGATCCGACGACGGCGCCACCGCTCGGCGAAGGCGACGCGCTCTCGGTCGCGGCATCGGCACCGGCCGAGGCGGCGGTACCGTCCGGCTTCTCCTCGGCGCACCCGGCGACCAGCCCCAACACGACCAGCGAAACCACCATCCGACCACGAATCATCGCCGCAGATTAGCGCAAACCTGATCTTCTTTCGCCGAATAGTGACGTCCCGGCGGAACACGAACCAGTGCAAATCACGCCCAGACCACACCGACCGCACCCGATCACGCCACCGCACGTCCGCCTTCGGGGGCGTCAGGCGGCCTTTTGGGGGGTGACGGCGGTCGTCACGCGGCGGGCGAAGGCGCCTATCTCCTGGATGGCGATCAGGCCCTCGCGGGAGAGGTCGGCGAAGATCTGGAAGACGTGCGCCTGGCCCTCCCAGATCTGCAGGGTGCAGGCGACGCCGGCGGCGCCGAGGCGTTCGGCCATCAGTTCGGCGTCGGCGAGGAGGACCTCGATGGAGCCGACGTGGATGAGGGTCGGGGGCAGACCGGCGAGGTCGGCGTGGACGGGCGACAGCCACGGGTCGGTCAGCTCGGCGCCCGGGAAGCAGGTGCGGACCATGTCCCACATGCGCCGGGCCGGGATGAACGGGTCGAGCGGGGCGTTGGCGTGGGCGATCTTGACGTCGATGTCCAGGTCGGCGAACGGGGACAGGGCGGCGATCCCGGCGGGACGGGGCAGGCCCGCGCGCAGGGCGTGCAGCGGGGCCATGAAGGCCAGGTAGCCGCCCGCGGAGTCGCCCGCGATCACGATGTCGTCCGGGTCGTGGGTCTCGAGGAGCCACCGGTAGGCGTCCACGCAGTCGTCGATGGACGTCTGGATGGGCACGCGCGGCTGCATGCGGTAGGCGACCGACAGGACGGGCATGTCGGCGGCCTGCGAGATCCGGGAGATCATCCGGCGGTGGGTGCGCAGGCCGCAGGCGACGAAGCCGCCGCCGTGGAAGTAGAGGATCACCCGGTCGGAGTCGGCGGGCACGCCGCGGCCGCGGACCCATTCGGCCGCGCAGCCCAGCCCCGCGACCCTGGTGACCCGGGTGCCGCGCGGCGACGGCATGAGGGCCGCGCCGAGGTCGAGCAGGGGCGCGAAGCGGAGGGTGAGCGGGGTCCAGGGCAGCCGGGTGACGAGCGGCCGCATGAACACGCGCATCAGCCGGGCGGCGGCCCGCGCGCCCCGTCCGCATCCCGCGCGCTGTTCGATCACCGGTGCGAGCGCCATGTGCAGTTCCTCCCGCCGTCGTGGACGGGAGTGTACCAAGTAAGTGCTTGGGTGCCTACGGGTGCAGGACGGCGTCGGGCGGGCCGGTGGCCGCGCCCGTGAACCGCACCGTGAGGCCGCCGCCCTCGGGGGCGCAGCAGTACGGGCCGGCCGCGGCCTCGACGCCCGGCGGGAACGGCGCCAGGCGGATCATCCGCCAGGGGTCCGAACCCGCGCGCGCCCGGATCGTGACGGCGTCGCCCGAGCGGCTGGCCCGGAGGGTCACCTCCCGGCCCTGCCAGGGCACGGGGGCCGAGGACCAGTCGGAGGCGCCGTTCGTCACGACCGCGCCCAGTTGCAGTGCGCCGTCGCAGTACTCGACGCCCGCCTTGATCCAGGTCTCCTCGTCCAGGCGCACGAGGAGGCCCGCCTGGTCGAACTGGTGGTCGTAGTCGGCGACGAACGAGACCTCCACCGCGGCCTCCGCGCCGAGCGGCGACAGGAGGGCGTGGCCGCTGTCGCGGTCGTAGCCGTAGGACGTCGTCCGCCAGAAGTCGCTGCCGTTGGCCGCGGTGACGAGCAGCGCGGAGCCGTCCTGGACGGCCGCGACGGGCGGGTTGAGCCATGCGCCGGTGATCATGTCCCGGAATCTACGGAAGGGGTGGGGTTATCTCCACCATCTCCGATGGACCTTTCCTCCGGTTTTCATGGAGCTGGGCCCAGTGCCCGCCGAAGTGTCGGACGCAAGGGTTGTGATTGGACGGGATCACGGCACGGGGAGGGCACCATGGCGAGCGCGGCGACGCTGGGCGCGATGCGGGACAGGGCACGGCCGCTGCTCACCGAGGTGGGCCTGCTGGCCGTCCTGTTCGCGTTCTACAAGTGGGGTCGGACGCTGATCGAGGAGGGCCCCGCCGAGGCGATGTCGAACGCCGCCCGGCTGTGGGCGTTCGAGCGCTCGTGGCTGCCGAGCGAGGTCGGGCTCCAGGACTGGGCGCTCGGCTGGGAGCACACCGCCTTCCTGTCCAACCTCTACTACGTGACCGTCCATTTCCCCGGGACGGCGCTGCTGCTGACCTGGCTCTACGTGCGGCACCGGGGGTCCTACGCGAGGGTGCGCACCGAGCTGGTGCTGCTGACGGCGGCCGGGCTGGCGGTGCACCTGCTGTTCCCGCTCGCGCCGCCGCGGCTGGCGGGCGTCGGGGCCGTCGACACGATGCTGACCGTGGGCCCGTCCGCGTATCCCGCGGCGGCGGACGGGATCGCCAACCAGTACGCGGCGATGCCGTCCCTGCACATCGGGTGGGCCATCCTCGTGGCGGTCGCGGTGGTCCGGGCGTCGCGGAGCCGGTGGCGGTGGGTCGTCGCCCTGCACGCGCCCGTCACGGTGTTCGTGGTGGTCGTGACCGCCAACCACTACTGGACGGACGGGATCGTCGCCGCCGTCCTGCTGGCCGGCGCCATGGCGCTGGTTTCGGTCGCCGGCAGGGTGCGGCAGGGTGGGGTGCATGTTGCCGACGCATACGAGCGCCCAGGTACCGGACGTCCCCGTGGCCCTGTTGCCGGTGGGGAGCTTCGAGCAGCACGGACCGTTCCTGCCGCTGGCGACGGACACGGTGATCGCCTGCACGCTCGCGGCGGAGATCGCGAAGACGCATGCGGTGCGGACGCTCCCGCCCGTGACGATCTCGTGCTCGCATGAGCACGCCGGCTGGCCGGGCACGGTGAGCATCTCGGCGGCGACCCTGCACGCGGTGGTCAGGGACGTCGCCGAGTCGCTGCGCGGGGCCGGGGTGCCGAAGCTCGTGCTGGTCAGCGGCCACGGCGGCAACTACGTCCTCGGGAACGTCGTGCAGGAGGCGCACGGGGACATGGCGCTCTTCCCGGGGTTCGAGCAGTGGGAGGAGGCCCGGCGGGCGGCGGGCGTCGAGACGTCCGGCGACAGCGACATGCACGCCGGGGAGCTGGAGACCTCGATCCTGCTGCACGCCCACCCGGAGCTGGTCCGCGCCGGGTACGAGGCCGCCGATCATCTGGCCGATGACCGGCGGCATCTGCTGACGGCGGGGATGGCGGCCTACACCGGGTCGGGCGTCATCGGACGGCCCTCACTGGCCCGCGCCGACAAGGGCCGGGACGCGCTGCGGAACCTGGTCGCGGCGTTCGGGGACGTCCTCGCGGTGCTTCAGCAGCAGGGTCGCGGCGCCGGGCAGGCACGAGATGAAGCTCAGCACCCCGTACACGACGGAGACGGTGAGGCCCTGCGCTGAGCCGAGCCCGGCGGCGCCGAACGCCAGGGCGAGGACGGCCTCGCGCGGCCCCCAGCCGCCCACGTTGATCGGCAGCACCATCACCAGCAGCGCCAGCAGCAGCAGCGGGAGCAGCCGCAGGACCGGCGCCGTCGCGCCGGTCAGGCGGGCCGCGACGACGAACAGCGCCAGGTGACCGGCGAGCGCCGCGAACGACAGGCCCACGACGCCCGGCCAAACGCGCGCGGCGGCGCGCAGGTCGCTGAACGTGGACGCCAGAGCGGGATGCCTCCAGCGCCCCAGCACCAGCAGAAGCACGAGGACGATCCCCACCGAGACCAGGACCGGGGCCATGGCCGACAGCAGCGCCGGATAGGCGAACAGGGCGGCGATGCCCGCGACGACGGCGACGCCCTGCCCGGCGCACCGTTCGAGGAACACGGCCCGCACGCCGCGGGCGACGTCCCCGGACCGGTGGCCGTGGCTCACCGCACGGTGCACGTCCCCCAGGACGCCCGCCGGCAGCACGGCGTTGAGGAACTGGGACCGGTAGTAGTCGGTGATGGCGCCGGCCACGGGCAGGTGCAGGCCGAGGCGCCGCGCGACCAGCCACCAGCGGACCGCGCTGAGCACCGTGGTCAGGAACCCGATGGCGAGGGCGAGGACGACGGATTCGGAATCGATGGCGTGCAGCGCCGCCACGAAGGCGTCCGTGCTGTGCCACCACAGCAGCGCGGCCATGATGCCCACCCCGATGACGAGCCGCCCCCAGGGCCAGAGCCTCTTCACGATGTTCCCCCAGGTACGGCGAGCAGATCCAGGTGGTGGACCTCGGCGGTGAGGCGGCCCGCGGCGCACTCGGCGAGGCGGCGGGACAGGTAGTCGTCCGCGGCCGGGGCCAGATCGGGCCGCTGTTCGACGGCGGCGCCGACCCAGCCGCGCAGCCACTCGGCGGTCAGCTCGGCCTGGCCGGGGCCGAGCCGCCACGGGCTCGGACGGGTCAGGACGTGGGCGCCGCGGCCGCCGAACGCCTTGGTCGCGGCGGTGACGGCGTCCGGCCCGAGCAGGCCGCCGCGCCGCTGGTGGGCGTCGAAGGCGGCGGCGAACTCGGCGTCGAGCGGCTCGGACGGGGAGAGCCGCACGCGGCCGACGACCGACAGGGTGAGCAGCGCCGGGCAGCCGGCCGCCGCGGCGATCGTCTCGATCTCGGCGGCGGTGAGCACGTCCAGCAGCGCGGACCCGGTGACGAGCGACGCGCCGACCAGGTCGGCGGCGCGCAGTCCGGCGAGGTCGCCGGTCCGCGTCTCGATCGTCGCGGGCGTCCCGTCCGCGGTCACGTAGGCGTTGGCGCGGGCGCGGTCGAGCAGCGCGGGGTCCCGGTCGTGCAGGATCCAGTGCTGCGGGCCGCGCAGCCGTCCGGCCAGCCAGCGGCCGAGCGCGCCGGTGCCGCAGCCGAGGTCCCAGATGACCAGCGGCCCGTCCGGCGGGAGCGCGTCCCGGAGCGGGCCGAGCAGCTCGCCGGCGCGCGCGGCGGCGTCGGCGCCCTCCCGCAGCGCCAGCCAGTCGGGATCGAAGCCCTCGCTCCGCTCCGTCATCGTCTCCTTGTGGGGGGACGACCCCCCACGCCCCTCGGCAGGTGCCGCACCGATGCCCTCGCTTCGCTCCGTCATCGTGCCTCCCTCCGCAGCCGGGACAGGACGGTGGCCATACGGCGGGACGTGTCGTCCCAGCCGGGCAGCATGCCGCGGCGCAGCCGGGCGGCGGCCCGCAGGCGGCCCCGCAGATGGGGCTCGACGAGCCAGCGGCGCAGCGCGGCGGCCAGCGCGCCCGGGTCGTCCGGCGGGACGAGCAGGCCGGGGACGGCGCCGGTCGGGTCCCAGCCGAGCGTGTCGGGGACGCCGTCCACCGCCGTCGCGACGACGGGGATGCCACGGGCGAGGGCCTCGGTCACCACCATCCCGAACGTCTCGGCGCGGGAGGCGAGGACGAGCAGGTCGGCGGAGGCGTACGCGTCCTCCAGCCGCGTGCCGGTCAGCGGCCCGCGCAGCTCGACGCGGCCGCCGAGGCCGTGCCCGTCGATCAGGCCGCGCACGCGGGTCACGTGGCCGGTGTCGCGGCCGAGCGGCCCGGCGCATTCGCACCGCCAGGGCAGGTGCTCGATGGTGGCGAGGGCCTCGACGAGGACGTCGTGGCCCTTGCGCGGAGTCACCGACGCCACGCACAGCAGGCGGGACACGCCGTCGGTGCCGGACGCGAGCGGCGCCGGGTCGGTCCCCGGGACGACCGCGTGGACGCGGGACGGGTCGAGGCCGTGGTGGGCGATGAGGTGGTCCTTCGCCCACGGGCTGGTCGCGACGACCGCCCCGGCGGCCTCCAGGACCCTGCGTTCGCCCGCGTTCAGGTCGGCCTGCCCGGGTTCGTCCCCGAGCGGCAGGTGGACGAGGACGGCCAGCCGCAGCCGCGCCGCCTCCGGGACGACGATCTCCGGCACCCCGCACGCGACCAGGCCGTCCATCAGGGTGACGGCGCCGTCCGGCAGCGCGGCAAGGGCTTGGGCGAGACCGTCGCGCGCCGCCGCGTCCGGGCGCGGCCACGCGCCCGGCACCGCCACCTCGCGGACGGGACGCCCCGACGCCGCGAGCCCGTCGCACAGCCGCCGGTCGTAGCGGTTGCCGCCGCTCGGCGCCGCGGCGTCGTCGATGCCGCCCGGGACGACGACGCAGATCTCGGCCGCGGCGGACCGGGGGGGCGCTTCCGGCCCGGCGGACGCGGTGGGCGAGTCGGGCGCGGTCATAGGTCGCGCTCGTAACTGGCCCAGGCGACGTGCGACTCGTGCAGTGTCACGACGAGGCCGGACAGGCCGCGCGCGTTCTCGCCCAGCGCCCCCGCGTGGACGCGGTCGGCGAGCCGGTCGGCGATGACCTTGGCGAGGAACTCCGTCGAGGTGTTGACCCCGGCGAAGTCCGGCTCGTCGTCCAGGTTGCGGTAGTTCAGCCCGCCCAGGACCTCGCCCAGCCCGCGGGTGGCGAGCCCGATGTCGACGACGAGCCCGTCCGGGTCGAGAGCCTCCCGGCGGAACGTCGCGTCCACCACGTACGTCGCGCCGTGCAGCCGCTGCGCGGGCCCGAAGACCTCGCCGCGGAAGCTGTGCGCGATCATGACGTGGTCGCGGACGGTGATTCCGAACAACAGCGTCCTCCTCGTATCCGATTCAGTAGACGATCCGGTGGCACAGCACGGGGACCTCGCCGTTCGCGAGCGCCGGCATGACGTCCGGGAGGTCGGCGAACGGGCTCTCCCCGGTGATCAGCGCGTCGAAGGCGGAGTCGGCCAGCAGGCGCAGCGCCAGCGCCAGCCGGTCGGCGAAGCCGCGGCTCGCCCGGCGGGCCGGCGGCACCGCCCCGACCTGGCTGCCGCGGATGGTCAGCCGCCGCGAGTGGAAGAACTCGCCGAGCGGGACGCTGACCCGCCGGTCGCCGTACCAGCTCAGCTCGACGACCTCCCCGTCGGGCGCGAGCAGCTCCAGCGCCCGCGCCAGCCCCGCCTCGGTCGCGCTCGCGTGGACGACCAGGTCGCAGCCGCCCAGCGCCGCCTCGGGCGAGGCGAACTCCACGCCGAGGGCCGCCGCGACGGCGGCGCGCGACGGGTCGGTGTCGACCAGCTGGACCCGGCACCCCGGGAACCCCGCGAGGACCCCGGCGACCGAGCAGCCGACCATCCCGGCGCCGACCACGGCGATGCGGTCGCCGACCAGCGGCGCCGCGTCCCACAGCGCGTTCACGGCGGTCTCGACCGTCCCGGCGAGGACGGCGCGCCCCGGCGGCACGTCGTCCGGGACGACGCTGACCGCGCTCGCCGGAACGACGTACCGGGTCTGGTGCGGGTAGAGGCAGAACACCGTGCGGCCGGCCAGCTCGGACGGCCCGTGCTCGACCACCCCGACGTTCAGGTACCCGTACTTGACCGGGCCCGGGAACGTCCCGTCCTGGAACGGCGCCCGCATGATCGCGTGCTGGTTCGGCGGGACGGCGCCGCGGAACACGATCGCCTCCGTCCCCCGGCTCACGCCCGAGCACACGGTCCTGACCAGCACCTCTCCCGGCCCCGGCGCCGGCAGGACGACATCGCGGATCTCCCCCTCACCGGGCGACCGGATCCAGAAGGCGCGCGCGTCGCGCTCCATCCGTGCTCCTCCCCCGCCCGGCGTCCACCCGCCGGCCGCGCGCGGCGAACAGCCACCGCACGTCCCGGCCGAACGACCACACCAGCAGCGCGAGCGCCGCCGCCACCAGCAGGCCCGCGTACGGGACGACGCCCGCCGCGGCCACGACCAGCACCACGCCCTGCACCACCGCGACGGCCTTGCGCGCGACGCTCGGCCGCAGGTCGGCGCGCAGCCACGGCGCCGCCCAGGCCGCCGCGCCGAACGCGTACCGCATCGCGCCGATCGCCAGCACCCACGCCCCCGCCGTCCAGGCGACCTCGACGCTCAGCGCCAGCACCAGGAACGCGTCGGTCTCCATGTCGAACCGCGCGCCGAGCCGGGACGCCGTCCCCGTGCGCCGGGCGACCTGGCCGTCCACTCCGTCCAGGACGAGCGCCACCGACGCCGTCACGACCAGCGCCGCGGTGTGCCCGCCGCCTGCGAGATGGCCCGCGACCAGCGCGGCGACACCGCCGGTGAGCACGACCCTGGCCAGGGTCACGTGGTCGGCCGGCCCCAGCGCGCGCCGACGGCGGAACGCCCGACCGAGGAGCGCCCACGACGCCAGCGCGAACACGACGCCCACGGCCAGGCCCGCGTGGCCGGGACGAAGCACCGCCAGCAGCACGGCCTGCGCCGCCACCGCGAGGCCCAGCTCGGGCCCCCGGGTGAGGCGCGGCCGGCGCGGCAGCGGCACGGGCGCCCGCAGCGGGGGCCGCGCCAAGGTCATGGGCCGCGTCATCAGTGCACCTCGCTGACCGGCGCCTCACCGAGCACCCCGGCGTCCAGCTGGGGCAGGTCGTGGCCGAGCCGGTCGCGCTTGGCGGTCAGGTACCGGACGTTGTCGTCGCTGACGGGGACGAGCAGCGGCACCCGCGCCGCGACGGCGACGCCGTAGGACTCCAGCGCGCTGACCTTGTCCGGGTTGTTCGACATGAGCCGCACCGGCCCGACGCCGAGGTACCGCAGGATCCGGGCCGCCGGGCCATAGTCGCGGACGTCCACCGGCAGCCCGATGGCGGTGGCGGAGTCGACGGTGTCGAGGCCCTGGTCGTCCTGCAGGATGTGGGTGCGGACCTTCGCGACGAGGCCGATCCCGCGCCCCTCGTGCCCGCGCATGTAGACCAGGACGCCGGCGCCCTCGCGGACGATCGCGTCCAGCGCCGCGCCGAGCTGGTCCCCGCACTCGCAGCGGGTCGCGCCGAAGATGTCGCCCGTCATGCACTCGGAGTGCATCCGGACGAGCACGTCCCCGCGCTCCCGGACGTCGCCGCGCACCAGCGCCATGTGCTCGTGCCCGTCGACCGGGTCCCGGAACGCGACGGCCCGGAACACGCCGCGCCTGGTCCGCAGATCCGCCTCCGCGATGTCCTTCTCGTCGATGCCCTGCACGCGCATCGCTCCCCTTCCTCGGCTCCGCAATTCACCTCTGGTACGTGGAGACGTATCCGGGTGGTTGCGTCCAAACGGTCCGTATAACGGATGGCACGCAGGGAAGGCACCGCAGGGTTCAGCGTAGGCGCGTCCGAACCACCAAGTCGTGCAGGGCGCGGCGGCCGGCGGGGAAGCCGGGCGGCCCGCTGCGCTCCCGCTCGCCCTCCAGCCGGATCGTCAGGGCGGCGACGTCCTCCTGGAGGCGCGACATGTTCGTCACGCGGGCAGCGTGGCGCAGGGCCGCCGGAGCTGTCGACCACATTATCCCTCCCCTGCAAGACGGTTACAGGACAGGCACAGACTTGCAGAAAGTTTCTGCAAGAGCTTTACGGGCTTGAAACGCGTTGCTAACGTCCCGATCCGTCACCCCCAGTACCGGACTGCGGGACGGCGGCCCGGCGAGGCCCGTCCCCGCGAAGGAGGACACCATGCGGCGCATCCCCCTGATCGGCGGCACGGTCATGTGCGCCGCCGTCGCGCTCTCGCTCTCCGCCTGCGGCGGCGATGACGGCGGCGGCTCCGCGGGCGGCACGGGCGCGGCGGCCCTGGAGGGGCGCGGCCCCATCACCTTCGTCACCGGCAAGGACCGCTCGGGCAACCTGCAGAAGCAGGTCGACGCGTGGAACGCCCAGCACGCGAAGGAGCAGGTCCGCGTCATCGAGCTGCCGGACGAGCCGAACGACCAGCGCCAGCAGATGATCCAGAACGCCACCACCAGGTCGGACGCCTACTCGGTGCTCAACCTCGACGTCGTGTGGACGGCCGAGTTCACTGCCAACCGGTGGCTGGCCGAACTCCCCAAGGACAAGATCGACCTGTCCAGGATGCTGCCCGCGACCATCACCACCGGGCAGTACCGCGACCGGCTGTACGCGGTGCCCTCCACGTCCGACGCCGGGATGCTCTACTACCGCGAGGACCTGCTGAAGAAGGCCGGGATCTCCGCGCCGCCGAAGACCTACGACGAGATGTGGGACGCCTGCGAAAAGGTGCGGAAGCTGCCCGGCGCCAAGGACATCGACTGCTTCTTCACCGAGGTCAACAAGACCGAGAGCATGACGATCAGCGCGGTCGAGGCGATCGGCGGCGCCGGCGGCGCCATCATCGGCGCGGACGGCAAGCCCGCGCTGAACACCCCGCAGGCCAGGCAGGGCGTCGAGTTCCTCGTCAACGCCAAGAAGGAGCACATGCCGAAGGAGGCCGTCACCCTCGACACCGAGGGCGGGCGGCGCTACTTCCAGTCCGGCAGGCTCGTCTTCCAGCGGCAGTGGCCCTACCAGTACGCGCTCGCCAACCAGAAGGACGGCTCGTCCAAGGTCGCGGGCAAGTTCGCGGTCGCGCCGCTGCCCGGCCCGGCCGGCCCCGGCGTCGCCAACCTCGGCGGCCACAACCTCGCCATCTCCGCGTTCGCCAAGAACAAGGCGACCTCGCTCGACTTCGTCCGGTACCTCACCGGTGAGCAGTCGCAGCGCGCCAACCTGCTCGCCACCTCGCAGGCCCCGACCGTCGCCGCGCTGTACGACGACCCGGAGATGGTGAAGAAGTTCCCGTACCTGCCCGTCCTGAAGCAGGCCATCGCGAACGCCCGGCCGCGGCCGGTCGCGGTCAAGTACGGCGACGTGACCGCCGCCATCCAGGGCGAGATGTACGACGCGGTGACCGGTAAGAAGCCCGTCGACCAGGCCCTCACGGACCTGCAGGCCAAGCTCGCCCCGCTGACCGCGCAGTGAGCGGCATGACCACGACCGAGACGCCGTCCGCCGCGGGCACCCCCGCGGCGGGCGCGCCCCGCGCCCGCGCACACGGGCGCGACGTGCAGGGGACGAAGCGGCTCGCGGCGCTGCTGCTGTCGCCGACACTGCTCGTCCTCGCCCTGGTCATCGGGTACCCGGTCCTCGCCGGGTTCCGCGAGTCGCTGTACGCACGCGGCGAGGGCCTGGACGACCAGGGGTTCGTCGTGGAGGGCGACCGGTTCGTCGGCCTCGGCAACTACACGGCGATCTTCCAGGGCGACCGGGCCGACGCGTTCTGGAACGCCTTCTCCAACACCACGTTCTTCACCCTGACGACCGTCGTGCTGGAGACGCTGATCGGCGTCGCGATGGCGCTGATCATGCACCAGGCGTTCAAGGGGCGGGCGATCGTGCGGGCCGGCATCCTCGTCCCGTGGGCGATCCCGACCGCGATCTCCGGCCTGCTGTGGCGGTGGATCTTCCAGGCGGACGGCGCCGCGAACGCCGTGCTCGGCCGGCAGATCCTGTGGACCGCCGACGGGTTCCCCGCCAAGATGGCCGTCGTCATCGCCGAGGTGTGGAAGACGTCCCCGTTCATCGGGCTGCTCGTCCTCGCCGGGCTGCAGATGATCCCCCGGGACGTCTACGAGGCGGCGCGGGTGGACGGCGCCGGCCCCGTCCAGCAGTTCTTCCGCATCACGCTGCCGCTGGTCAGGCCCGCGCTGCTGGTCGCCGTGCTGTTCCGCATGCTGGACGTGCTGCGCATGTTCGACCTGCCCGCCGTGCTGATCGGCGTCAACCAGAAGTCGGTGGAGACGCTGACGATGATCGCCTGGTTCGAGGCGTCCAACCTGCGGTACGGGTCGGCGGCGGCGTACGCGACCGTCCTGTTCCTGTACATCGCGCTGATCGCGTACCTGTTCGTCAAGCTGCTCGGCGCCGACATCATCGGCGTGGCGCGCCAGCGGTCCAGGCGCGAGCGGAGGACGACGCCATGACCCGGACGAAGCGGCTGCTGTCCTACCTCGGGTTCGCGGCGGTGGCGGTCTACTGCCTCGCGCCGTTCTACTGGATGGCGGTCTCGGCGTTCCGCCGCCCGCAGGACCAGTTCGACAACTCGATCGTCCCGTCCCGCTGGTCGTGGGAGAACTTCTCCGCGGTCTTCTCCGGCGGCAACGGGTTCGGGCGCGCCCTGCTGAACAGCGTCATCGTGGCGGGGAGCACCACCGCCCTCACCCTGCTGATCGGGACGTTCACCGCGTACGCGCTGGCCAGGCTCACCTTCCGGTTCAAGAACGCGGTGCTCGGGCTGGTCGTCGCGACCTCGATGTTCCCGGGAATCTCGCAGCTGGTCCCGCTGCTGAAGCTCTTCACGGACATCTCGTGGATCAACACCTACCAGGCGATGGTGCTGCCGAGCCTCGGCTTCGCGCTGCCGCTGTCGGTGTGGCTGCTCACGGCGTTCTTCCGGCAGCTGCCGTTCGAGCTGGAGCAGGCCGCCATGGTGGACGGCTGCACCCGCGGCCAGGCGTTCCGCAAGATCATCGTGCCGCTGGCGGCGCCCGGGGTGTTCACCACGGCGATCCTCACCTTCATCGCCGCGTGGAACGAGTTCCTCATCGCCCTGTCCATGGTCAACAAGAAGGAGATGCAGACCGCCACGGTCGCGATCTCCAAGTTCACCGGCGTCTCCGGGTTCGACCAGCCGTTCGGCACCCAGATGGCGGCCGGGGTGGTCGTGACCGTCCCGCTCATCGCCCTCGTGCTGGCCTTCCAGCGCCGGATCGTCGCCGGGCTCACCGCCGGCGGCGTCAAGTAGCTCCCTGACGGCTCCCGATTCGAAGGATGTTCATGACCCAGGACGCCCTGCTCGCCCAGGCCTCCCACGAGGAGGCGGGCACCCGCTGGTGGCGCGACGCCGTCATCTACCAGGTGTACGTGCGCAGCTTCGCCGACTCCGGCGGCGACGGCGTCGGCGACCTGCCCGGCGTCCGGGCACGGCTGCCCTACCTCGCCGGCCTCGGCGTGGACGCGCTGTGGCTGACCCCGTTCTACGTCTCCCCGATGGCCGACTTCGGCTACGACGTGGCCGACTACCGCGACGTCGACCCGCTGTTCGGCACGCTCGCCGACGCCCGCGACCTGATCGCCGACGCGCACGCGCACGGCCTGCGGATCATCGTGGACGTCGTGCCGAACCACACGTCCGACAAGCACGCCTGGTTCCAGGAGGCGCTCGTCGCCGCCCCCGGCTCCCCCGAGCGCGCCCGCTACATCATCCGGGACGGACGGGGCCCGGACGGCGCGCGTCCTCCCAACGACTGGGAGTCGGTGTTCGGCGGCCCCGCCTGGACGCGGCTGCCGGACGGCCAGTGGTACCTGCACCTGTTCGCGTCCGAGCAGCCCGACCTGAACTGGGAGAACCCCGAGGTCCACGCCGAGTTCGCGGACATCCTGAAGTTCTGGCTCGACCTCGGCGTGGACGGCTTCCGCATCGACGTCGCCCACGGGATGGCCAAGGCCCCAGGGCTCCCGGACGTCGGCCACGCGAACCAGGTCGAGATGCTCGGCACGGCGGTCCTGCCGTACTTCGACCAGGACTCCGTGCACGACATCCACCGCGCATGGCGGCGCCTGCTCGACTCCTACGACGGCGAGCGGATCGCCGTCGCCGAGGCGTGGGCGCCAACACCGCAGCGGCTCGCCGCCTACACCCGCCCGGACGAGCTGCACCAGGCGTTCAACTTCCACTACCTGACCGCCCCCTGGGACGCCGGCGGCCTGCGCGAGGTGATCGAGGAGTCGCTCCGCTCCTCCCGCGCGGTGGGCGCGCCCGCGACCTGGGTGCTGTCCAACCACGATGTGAAACGGCACGTCACCCGGTACGGCGGCGGCGACCGGGGACTCCGCCGCGCCCGCGCGGCGGCGCTGCTGACGCTCGCGCTGCCCGGCTCGTCCTACGTCTACCAGGGCGAGGAGCTGGGCCTGCCGGAGGTCCTCGACCTGCCGGAGGAGTTCCAGCAGGACCCGCAGCGGCTGCGCGGCGAGGGCGCGGGCCGCGACGGCTGCCGCGTCCCGCTGCCGTGGGAGGGCGAGGAGCCCCCGTTCGGCTTCGGCGCGGGCGGCTCGTCCTGGCTGCCGATCCCCACCGCGTGGCGCGACCTGACCGTCGCCGCGCAGAGCGCCGACGCCGGCTCGATGCTGGCCCTGTACCGCGACGCGCTGCGCATCCGGCGCGAACATCCGGCGCTCGGCGACGGTGATGTGCGCTGGGAGTCCGCTCCACCCGGCACACTGGTCTTCGTCCGGGGGAACGGGGGAAGGCGGCTCGCGTGCGCGGTCAACACGGGCGACCGCGCGGCCGGCGTCCCCGTGCGCGGAACACCGCTCCTCGCGAGCGGACCGGTCCACACCGCTGACGGCCACGCGGAGCTCCCCCCGGACACCGCTCTGTGGTGGGACGTCGAGGAGGGCTAACTTGAAACCCATGACGACGCGCCTGGCGGACATCGCGGCACACGCCGGGGTGAGCGAGGCGACCGTGAGCCGCGTGCTCAACGGCAAGCCGGGCGTGTCCCCGACCACGCGCCAGGCGGTGCTCACCGCCCTGGACGTGCTCGGCTACGAGCGCCCGGCCCGGCTGCGCCAGCGGCGGGCCGGGCTGATCGGGCTGATCATCCCCGAGCTGACCAACCCGATCTTCCCTGCCTTCGCCGAGGTGATCGAGAGCGCGCTGGCCCGGCACGGGTACATGGCGGTGCTGTGCTCGCAGGCGCCGGGCGGCGTCGCCGAGGACGACTACATCGAGATGCTGCTGGAGCGCGGCGTCGCGGGGATCATCTTCGTCAACGGCCTGCACGCCAACGCCAACTCCGACCGGGCGCGGTACGCGCGGCTGCTGGAGCAGGCGCTGCCGATCGTCCTGGTGAACGGGTACCGGCCCGACATCGACGCGCCGTACATCTCGAACGACGACGTGGCGTCCCTGGAGGCGATCGTCGCGCATCTGGCCGCAATGGGCCACCGGCGGATCGGGCTCGCGATCGGCCAGGACGTCTACGTGCCGACGCGGCGCAAGACCGAGGGGTTCCGGCGCGCCATGGCGGCGCACACCGATCTCGCGCCGGACGAGGTGGACGGGCTGATCGTCAACACGATGTACACGGTCGAGGGCGGGCAGGCGGCGGCGGCGAAGCTGCTCGACGCGGGCTGCACGGCGATCTGCGGCGGCAACGACATCATGGCGCTCGGCGCGATCCGGGCGGCGCGGGCGCGCGGCCTGCAGGTGCCGGAGGACGTGTCGGTCACCGGCATGGACGACTCGCTCCTGACCGCCTACCTCGACCCGCCGCTGACCACGATCCGGCAGTCGGTGCGGGAGATGTCGATGGCCGCGGTGAGCACCGTCCTGGACGAGATCCGCGGCGCCCGCGCGCCCCGGACGGAGCTGCTCTACCGGCCGGAACTCGTGGTCAGGCGGTCGACGGCCCCGGCTCCTGCGGCGGCCCGGCTGACCCCCGTCACGGAGGGCTGACACCCCCGGCCGGGGGCCATGACCGGGCTCTGACCGGCGGTCGAACATGGCCTGACCATCATGCCCCCGCGGCTAGGTTGTTGTAACGGTTATGTTTCGGCGCATTGACAGTGAGCCCAGTCACGGTCTTTCCTTCGTGGGAGCGCTCCCACAGCACTGCACAACACAACCTGAGAGGGGTCCGCCATGAGGGCCATCATGCGGCGCGGACTGAGTACGGCGATGGCGGCGGTACTCGTCGGCGGCCTCGCCGTCGCGTGCGGCGGCGACGACGGAGACGACGGAGGCACCGACAGCGGGCCGATCGAGCTGACCGTCGACGTCTTCGGCGAGCCCGGCTACGACGCGCTCTACAAGCAGTACGAGCAGTCCCACCCCAACGTGAAGATCAAGCAGCGCAAGGTCTCCACGCTGGACGAGTACAAGCCGCGCATCCAGCAGTGGATGGCCACCGGAAGCGGCGCCGGCGACGTCGTCATGCTGGAGGAGGGCATCCTCCCGCTCTACATGCAGCAGGCGAACAAGTTCGTCAACCTCTTCGACCAGGGCGGCAAGGACCTGGAGAAGAACTTCCTGCCGTGGAAGTGGCAGATGGGCGTCACCGCCGACGGCAAGCAGCTCGTCGGCCTCGGCACCGACATCGGCCCGCTGGCCATGTGCTACCGCAAGGACCTCTTCAAGAAGGCGGGCCTGCCCACCGAGCGCGAGAAGGTCGGCCAGCTCTGGGCGACGTGGGACGAGTTCCTCGCGACCGGGCAGAAGTTCCAGGGGAAGGTGCCCGGCACCAAGTGGCTGGACGGGCCGACCGCCGTGTTCCGCGCCACCGTCCTGCAGAACGCCGGCAACGGCCCCGGTTACAGCTTCTTCGACAAGAGCAACAACCTCGTCTTCGACAGCAACCCGGCCGTCAAGACCGCGTTCGACACGTCCCTGAAGTTCGCCGAGAACAAGCTCACCTCGGACATGTCGATCTTCACTCCGCCGTGGCAGACCGCCCTCAAGCGGAACACCTTCGCCACCCTGCCGTGCCCGTCCTGGATGCTCGGGGGCATCGAGGAGTTCTCCGGCGACTTCGGCAAGGGCAAGTGGGACGTCGCCAAGACCCCGGGCGGCGCCGGCTACTGGGGCGGCTCGTGGCTCGCGGTGCCCAAGCAGACCAAGCACGCGAAGGCCGCCGCCGACCTGGCCAAGTTCCTGACCTCGCCGGAAGGCCAGGTGGCCGCCTACAAGGCGGCGAACGTCTTCCCGTCCTCGCCGCAGGCCGCGCAGGACCCGGCCGTCGCGGGTGCGAAGAGCGCGTACTTCGGCGACGCCCCGGTCGGCCAGATCTTCGGTGAGCTGGCCGCCGGCGTGAAGCCCGTCCACCTCGGGCCGAAGAACGAGGACGTCCGGGCCGCGGTCGAGAACGTCCTGATCTCCGTGGGCCAGGGCAAGCAGAAGCCGGGCGACGCCTGGACGAAGGCCGTGGACGAGGCCAAGAAGGCCGCCAGGTAACCCCCGGCGACCTGTGACCACGGCGGCGGCGCCGCGCCGTTACCTCCCCGCCGGCGCCGCCGCCGTTCCCATCCGGTCTCTCCCCGCCCGTCCCGTCCTCGGAAAGGAGGCGCACGACCATGACCACCGATCTGCGCCCCAGCCGGAACGGCCCGCCGCCGCACTCGCCGGCGAAGGCCCCGCCGGGCCCCGGCCGCAGCTGGCGGACCCGACTGGCCAGGCTCGATGTGAAGGGCGCACCCTACGCCTTCATCTCGCCGTTCTACATCGTCTTCCTGATCTTCGGCGCGTTCCCGCTCGTCTACACGCTCTGGGTCTCCCTGCACGACTGGGAGCTGGCGTCCGGCACGCGCAAGTTCGTCGGGCTCGACAACTACGACTACCTGCTGTCCGACGCCGACTTCTGGCACGCGACGGTCAACACCCTCGGCATCTTCGCCGTCTCGACCGTCCCGCAGCTGCTGCTCGCGCTGCTGGTCGCCAACGCGCTGAACCGGCGGATGCGGCTCCCCACGCTGTTCCGGATCGGCATGGTCGCGCCGCTGGTCACCTCGACCGCCGCCGTCGCGATCGTCTTCACCCAGATGTTCGACACCGACTGGGGCATGGTCAACTGGGTGATCGGGCTGGTCGGCATCGACCCGATCCACTGGCAGAGCAGCCGCGGCTGGTCCTGGATCGCGATCGCGATGATGGTCGACTGGCGGTGGACCGGCTACAACGCGCTGATCTACCTGGCCGCCATGCAGGCGATCCCGAAGGACCTGTACGAGGCCGCCGCGATCGACGGCGCCTCCAGGATCCGGCAGTTCTGGCAGATCACGGTGCCGATGCTGCGGCCCACGATCATCTTCACGGTGATCATCTCCACGATCGGCGGCCTGCAGCTGTTCACCGAGCCCGTCCTGTTCAGCGTCGGCACGCCGAACAAGATGGACGGCGGCCCGATGCACCAGTTCCAGACGATCACGATGTACATGTACGACAACGCGTTCGGCCATGACCGGTACGGCTACGGCGCGACCGTCGCCTGGGCGCTGTTCGTGATGATCATCGTGTTCTCCCTGATCAACTTCCTGGCCGTGCGGCGTACGGGAGGCACCAAGTGACCACGCTCCTCGCAGGCCCCGGCGGGCGGCCGAACGCCAAGCACGCCGCCGCGCGGCCCGGCCGGTTCCGCGGCATGTGGAACGCCAGCCCGCTGACCTACCTCACGCTGATCGTCGCGCTGGTGCTGTCGATCTTCCCGATCTACTGGATGATCATCGTCGCGACCCGCACCAACAGCGTGGTCGCCGACGTCCCGCCGCCGCTGCTCCCCGGCGCGCACGGCACCGACAACGTGGGCCGGCTGTTCGACAACCCGGAGGCCTACTTCGCCAAGGGCCTGCTGAACTCGGCGCTCGCCTCCGCCGCGGTGACGATCTCCACGGTGTTCTTCGCCTCGCTGGCCGGCTTCGCGTTCGCCAAGCTGCGCTTCCGCGGCAAGAACGCGCTGCTGCTCACCATCATCGCGACGATGATGATCCCGGTGCAGATGGGCATCATCCCGCTCTACATGATCATGGTGAAGCTGGGCTGGACCGGCCAGCTGCAGGCGGTCATCGTCCCGTTCCTCGTCACCGGGTTCGGCGTGTTCATGATGCGCCAGTACGCCGACCAGGCCGTCCCGGACGAGCTGATCGAGGCGGCCCGCGTCGACGGGTGCACCACGTTCGGCATCTACTGGCGCGTCGTGCTGCCCGCGCTGCGTCCCGCCGCGGGCGTCCTCGGCCTCTTCACGTTCATGCAGACCTGGAACGAGTTCATGTGGCCGCTCGCGGTCCTGCAACCCGACAACCCGACGGTGCAGCTGTCCATCAACAACCTGGCGAACGCGTACTTCAAGGACTACACGCTCATGTTCGCCGGGACCAGCGTGGCCATCCTGCCGCTCCTCGTCGTGTTCATCATTTTCGGCCGCCAGATCATCGGCGGAATCATGGAAGGTGCTGTGAAGGCGTGACCTCCCTACAGGACGACACCAGCGCGGCTCCCGCCGCACCTTTCCCGACCGGGTTCCGCTGGGGGGCCGCCACCGCCGCCTACCAGATCGAGGGAGCCGCCGGGGAGGACGGGCGCGGGCCGTCCATCTGGGACACCTTCTGCCGCACGCCGGGCAAGGTCCTCAACGGTGAGAACGGCGACGTCGCCGTGGACCACTACCACCGGTTCCGCGAGGACGTGGCGCTCATGTCGAGCCTCGGCCTCACCGCGTACCGGTTCTCCGTCTCCTGGCCCCGGGTGCAGCCCACCGGGGCCGGGACCTTCAACCCCGAGGGCCTCGACTTCTACCGGCGGCTGGTCGACACGCTGCTGGAGGCCGGCATCGAGCCGTGGCCGACCCTCTACCACTGGGACCTCCCGCAGCCGCTGGAGGACAAGGGCGGCTGGCCCGAGCGGGAGACCGCGCACCGGTTCGCCGAGTACGCGGCGCACGTGCACGCCGCGCTCGGCGACCGGGTCCACCACTGGACGACGGTGAACGAGCCGTGGTGCGCGGCGTTCCTCGGCTACGCGTCCGGGGAGCACGCGCCCGGACGCCGCGACTCCGCCGCGTCGCTGCTGGCCGCGCACCACCTGATGCTCGGCCACGGCCTGGCCGTGGAGGCCATGCGGGCGCGCCGGCCCGACAACAGGTTCGGCGCCGCCGTGAACCTCTACGCGGTGTCCCCGGCGACGGACGACCCCGCCGACGTGGACGCGGCGCGCCGCATCGACGGGCTGCAGAACCGGCTGTTCCTCGACCCGCTGCTGCTCGGCCGCTACCCCGACGACGTCCTCGCCGACACGTCCCGCTACGGGTTCACCCCGCCGGACGCCGACCTGGCCGTCATCAACCAGCCGATCGACCAGCTCGGGATCAACTACTACTCGCGGCACACCGTCGCCGGCACGCCCGGCGAGGCGACGCAGACGGCGTCGTCGCCGTTCTCGACGCACTCCCCCTGGGTCGGCAGCGACCATGTCCGGTTCGTCCCGGCCGGGCGCCCCGTCACCGGGATGGGCTGGGAGATCGACGAGCGCGGCCTGTACGAGGTGCTGACCCGGCTGCACCGCGAGTACCCGTCCCTCCCGCTCTACATCACCGAGAACGGCGCGGGCTACGACGAGACACCTGGCGCCAATGGCACGGTCCAAGACGCCGGGCGGATCGCCTACCTCGACGCGCATCTGCGCGCCTGCCACGACGCCATCTCCGAGGGCGTCCCGCTGGGCGGTTACTTCACCTGGTCCCTGCTGGATAATTTCGAATGGGCTTGGGGTTATTCGAAGCGCTTCGGGCTGGTCCACGTCGACTACGCCACGCAGCGCCGGGTGCCCAAGGACAGCGCGCACTGGTACTCCGGGGTGATCCGGCGGGGCGGGCTGCCCGAACGGGCCTGACCCGGGGGACGGTGGACGGACGGACGAAGGGGGCTGGATGACGGGCAGGAGCACGCGCCCGACACTGGAAGAGGTCGCGGCACGGGCCGGGGTCGGCCGCGGCACGGTGTCGCGCGTGGTCAACGGCTCGCCGCGGGTGAGCCCGCAGGCCCGGGAGGCGGTGCTGCGGGCGATCGAGGAGCTCGGCTACGTGCCCAACCGGGCGGCCCGCACCCTCGTCACCCGCCGCACCGACACCGTGGCGCTCGTCGTCGCCGAGTCGGACCAGCGGCTGTTCGGCGAGCCCTACTTCGCCGGGATCATCCGCGGGATCAGCCAGGGGCTCGGCGACACGGGGCTCCAGCTCCTGCTCGCCCTCGCCCGCTCCCCCGCCGAGTACGGCCGGCTGGAGGAGTACCTCACCACCCAGCACGTGGACGGGGTGCTCCTCACCTCCCTGCACGCCGAGGACCCGCTGCCCGCGAAGCTGGAGGCCAACGGCGTGCCGACCGTCCTCGGCGGCTGCCCGCCCGGCCTGTCGCCGGTCAGCTACGTCGACGTCGACAACCGCAGCGGGGCCCGCGAGGCCGTCAGCCACCTGATCTCCGGGGGCCGGCGGCACATCGCGACCATCGCGGGCCCCCAGGACATGGGCGTCGGCATCGACCGGCTGGCCGGCTACCGGGAGGCGCTCGCCGACGCGGGCCTGCCCGAGTACGTCGAGTACGGCGACTTCGGCGAGGCCAGCGCGATCGCCGCCGCCGAGAAGCTCCTCGCCACCCAGCCGGGCCTGGACGCGGTGTTCGCGGCCAGTGACCCGATGGCGTTCGGCGCGCTGCGGATCCTGCACCGGCGGGGGCGGCGCATCCCGGACGACGTCGCGGTGATCGGGTTCGACGACTCGGCCGCCGCGCCGCTGGCCGACCCGCCGCTCAGCACCGTCCACCAGTCGCCGGAGGAGATGGGCGTGGAGATGGCGCGGCTGCTGGTGTCCCGGATCCGCGGCGAGACGGTCGACGACCCGGTGGTCATCCTGCGGCCGCACCTGGTGCTGCGCGAATCGGCCTGATCTACGATCGTCGGATGGGGTACGAACCGTCCGCCGATGAGCTCGTCCATCTGAACCGCTGCGCCGAGCTGGCCGCCGAGGCGCTGGAGGCGGCCGACGAGCCGTTCGGGTCGGTGCTGGTCGCCGCCTCCGGGAAGGTCCTGTTCGAGGACCGCAACCGGGTGGCGGGCGGCGACCAGACCCGCCACCCCGAGTTCGAGATCGCCCGCTGGGCGGCGGCGAACATGACCGTCCGGGAGCGCGCGGACGCGACCGTCTTCACGTCCGGCGAGCACTGCCCGATGTGCTCGGCCGCGCACGCCTGGGTCGGGCTCGGCCGCATCGTGTACATCATGTCGTCGCGTCAGCTCGTCGCCCTGCGCACCGAACTGGGCGTCCCGCCCGGCCCGGTCGCGCCGATCCCGATCCAGGAGGTCGCGCCGGGCGTCCCGGTGGACGGCCCGGTCGCCGCCCTCGAAGCGACCATGCGCGAGCTGCACACCCGCGCCCGCACCTGAGGGCGGCGCCGTCTCACCTCCGGGTCAGCGCCTCCAGCCGTTCGACGGCGGCGCGCCAGTCGTCCGGCAGCCGGCACCGGGTCGCCCGGTGCCCGCCATAAGTGAGGGTGTAGGTGAAGTGGTCGGCCACCCGGCACCCGGCCTGCGACGACCCGGTGGTGACCACGCGGCCGAGCGCGTCCCGCAGGCCGCGCATTTCGCCGTCCTTCACCGTTATGCTCTTGCCGTTGACGAGCGCGGAATTCGAATTCCACACGGTGACGTTATCCCGGATTCCGGCGAATCCGCCGGTGCGCTCATAGGTGACCAGCACGTCGGGCCCGGTGAAAGCGAGCATAGACGCCTCCTTTCCATGCGGGCCGCCACTTAAATCAAGTCTGCCCAATCGTGCAATGCGAGTTGCCGCGATTTGACCGCGCCATGTGATATCCCGTCCCGCTCACCGGGAGCCGCGCCCCGGCCCCGCCGCGCGAGCCGCCGATGATGGACCATGCAGTGCGCTCACCAGGCCATCGCCAACCTGATCTACCGCTACGCCGAGTGCGTGGACAACGCCGACTTCGCGGGCATCCGCGACCTGTTCGCCGACGCCGCCTTCACCGGCAGCGGCGGCACCCTCCACGGCGGCGACGCGATAGCCCGCATGTTCGAGAAGACCGTGATCGTCCACCCCGACGGCACCCTGCGCACCAAGCACGTCACCACGAACCTGGCCATCGAGGTCGACGAGGAAGCCGGCACCGCCACCTCGAAGGCGTACTACACCGTCCTCCAGGCCGTCCCGGACCTCCCCCTCCAGCCCATAGCCTGCGGCACCTACCACGACTCCTTCGAGCTCCACGAGGGCCGGTGGCGCTTCGCGGAGCGCCGCATCACCCTCGACCTCACAGGCGACGTGACCCACCACCTCCGCAAGCCCGAAGCCCTCCCCGCCCACGCCCGCCCAGCCTGAGCCACCCCGCCCCACGGCGACGAACGCCGAGTGCGCACGATCGCCTCGTCCGGCGTCACTCAAGGATGCGGAGATGATGGCCCGGGACTACATCAGGCTTGCGCTGGATGTTGAGGGATGACAAGCACGCGGCAGCGCGTAGGCCGGGAAGTGGTCGGGCGGGGGGCGTGACAAGCGGTCATCATCCGCCTGAGCCGGTCCTGCGGCGCCTCGCTTGATCAGTGGACTGTTGGCACGCATGGATGGCGTCCTTTGCAGCGGACTTGCGGCGGAGCGGCCCGCCCCGGCGGAACCGGGGCGGGCCGGGGCTTTCATCGGGTGAGGGAGAAGGTGCTCAGGCGGGTTTCGCCGGTGAAGACCAGGTAGACGTCGTGCACGCCCTGGACGTTTCCGAACTGTGCGCTGATCTCCTTGTAGGTGTACTTGTCGCCGGTGGCCGGGACGTTCAGGGTTCCGGCGACCGAGCCGTCGGGACGGTCCAGGCGAACCTGGATCGTCGTCGTCGACATGCCCGCGACGCGAGCGGTGATCGTGCCGGTGGAGCGGCCGAGGTCGGCGTCCGCGAACTTCAGCCAGGAGTTCGCCGCGCCGGCCACCGCGTCGCCCTTCACCTTCGTCTCGTCGACCACCTGGATGCCGTTCTGGTCGTCGAAGTCGGCGGCGCGGGTCGGTGTGGACAGGTCCCGGTCGGGGATCTGCTCGCCGCGCACGCTGAGCGTCGCGCGCTGCCGGATGTCGGCGGACGAGGAGCCGATCAGCAGGTCCTGCCTCGACTTCTCGACCGTCCACTTGTTGCGGGTGACGTCCCAGACGGCGAGGTCCGAGGCGGCGAGCCGCAGTGTCGCCGTCACCGTCTTCCCCGGGGCGACGTGCACCTTGTCGAAGGCGCGCAGCGCCTTCAGCGGCTGCTTCACCCGCGACTTCTGCTGGTGCGTATAAAGCTGGACGACCTCGTCACCGGCCTTCTTGCCCGTGTTGGTGACGGGCACGGTGACGGTCACCGTTCCGTCGCGTCCCACCGAATGGGTGCTCAGCCGCGGCTTGCCGTACCGGAACGTGGTGTAGGAGAGTCCGTACCCGAACGGGTAGAGCGGCTTCCCGTTGAAGTACTGGTACGTCCGGTCCGACTTGATGATGTCGTAGTCGAGGATGTCGGGCAGTTGCTGCTCGGAGCGGTACCACGTCTGCGGAAGCTTTCCTGACGGGCTTTCGTCGCCGAACAGGATGGACGCCAGCGCGTTGCCCGTTTCGGCGCCCGCATGGCTCGTCCACAGGATCGCCGGGACGTTCTCCTGCTCCCAGGTGAGCGTCGTCGGATAGCTGTTCTCCACCACGACGACCGTGTTCGGGTTCGCCTTCCGGACGGCCTTGATGAGTTCCGACTGCCCTTTGGCGAGCGCCATCGTGGTGCGGTCGTGGTCCTCGCGGCCGTTGATGAACGGCATGCTGCCGACCACGACGACGGCGGAGCCGGCGCCCGTCACGGCCTTGACCGCCGATTCCACACCGCTGCTGATGACGTCCTTGGCGAAACGGGAAGCCCCGTCCTTGGTGGTGAGGACGAGCGTCCCGTCGTCCTGTGCCTTCACGTACGTCTTGGCCGGGTCGGCCCAGTCGTACGCCTTCTCGTAGCCCGCGTAGCGGAGGAGGTGGTCGCCGTCGTCCTGCTTCTCCAGCTTGAACATCTGCTGGACGAACCATCCGTTCGGCTGGTCCTGGTCGTTGGCGAACGTGTCGCCCCAGTTGTAGCGGCCGACGGTCTTTCCATTGGCGGCGTTGCGCAGCGTCACGATGCCCTGGCCCCAGTCGAACACGTCGAATTGGGCCGTCGCGTCGGAGGCCGATGCCGGGCCGGTCTTCAGAACGGCGCCCGCCCCCGTTCCGCCCGCGATGTACTTGCCGGTCGAAACGTCCTTCAACGCGATCCGGTCGACGCCCTCGCTGGAGGTCACCGAACCGGCCCGGTTCCTGATGCCGTCCAGCGGAGTGACCTTGTACGGCAGCGAACCCGAGTACCAGTCGGTGTAGAGGGTGTCGGAGAGCGGCCCGACGACCGCCACCTTCCCGGACGGGACGGGCAGCGTGGCGCCCCGGTTCTTCAGCAGCACCATCTGTTCGGCCGCGGCCTTCCGGGCGAGCGCGCGGTGCGCCGGGCTGTCGACCACGTCCTTGGTGATCTTCCCGTAGCGGCCGCCGCCCGGGTCGAACTCGCCGAGCCGCACCCGGATGCTCAGGATGCGGCCCACCGCGCGGTCGATGTCGGACTCGGCGAGCAGCCCGCGCGCCAGCGCGTCCTTGACGGCGCTGACGGTGATGGACGAGTTGGTGTCGTCGGTCGTGAAGCTGTCCACGCCCGCCTTCACGATGGCCGCGTCACCGGAGGCCAGGTCCGGGTAGTACTTCTGCGAGTTGACGATGTTGTTGGGCGCGCCCGCGTCGGTGACGTTGAACAGCGTCCGGTCCGTCCACGAGCGGACGAGGTCCCCGGCGTCCGGCGTGACCGTCGCGGGACGCCCGTTGACCAGGTTGTACGACGTCATGATCCCGGTCGCGGCGTCCCGCGAGAGCGGGATCCTGAACGGGGCCTCGTCGTACTCCTTCTTCACCCGGGGACGCAGGCTCGACGACGTCTGGTCGCGGCGGATCTCGTTGTTGTTGGCGACGTAGTGCTTGAGCACGGGCGCGGTCTTGAGGCGGTCCGGGTCGTCGCCCTGCATGCCGTGCCCGTAGGCGGTGGCGAGCAGGCCGGTGAGCAGCG
Source organism: Actinomadura monticuli (assembly GCF_041463655.1). Taxonomy (NCBI): domain Bacteria; kingdom Bacillati; phylum Actinomycetota; class Actinomycetes; order Streptosporangiales; family Thermomonosporaceae; genus Actinomadura; species Actinomadura monticuli. Next base: position 136,171 of record NZ_JAXCEI010000003.1, on the reverse strand, counting down.
GGTCCTCGGAGTAGCCCTCCTCGTTGCGGCCCCAGCGCGGGTCGCGCAGCAGGTTGACGACGGGCGCCCACAGTTGCAGGCCCCACACGTCGGGGTCCTCGCTGTTGTAGCCGCGGGCCTCGTCGCCGACGGCCGAGCCGACCCGCTTCAGCAGCGCCGGGTCCCAGGTGGCGCCGAGCCCGACCGACTGCGGGAACACCGTGCCCTTGGCGGTCACGACGGCGCCGCCGTTGTGGACGTCGGTGGACCAGGCGACGCCGTGCAGCGCCTCGGTGCCGGTCTTGAACCGGCCGATGCCGAGCCGCGGGATCGCGGGCTGGTACTGGTGGAGCAGGGAGATCTTCTCGTCGAGGGTGAGGCGGCCGAGCAGGTCGTCCACCCGGGCGTCCGCGGACAGGCCGGGGTCGCGGAACGGGTAGGTCTCGCGGGCGGCGGCGGGGGCCGCCCACGCGAGGGGGGCCGCCAGCGCGGCGGCCAGGACGAGGGTCAGCGACCGGCTGCGCCGGCCGGGGGAACGGGGGTTTCGATGGGGTCTGTTCACCGATTCTCCTCTGGACTTGCCCCCGAATGACGTATCGAAGCGCTTCGATGACGGGCCGCGAAAGGCCCCGGGCCCTCCTTGTCGTCGGTGTCAGTGAGCGGCGGGCGCGCTGCTGGCGCGCCGGGTCAGGGTGGGCGGGAGCAGGGTCGCGGCCGGGACGGGGGCGCCGTCGAGCTTGGCCATCAGCAGGTCGACGGCGCGCCCGCCGACCTCCTCGGCCGGGATCGCGACCGACGACAGCGGCGGCTCGGCGTGCTCGGCCATCTCGTCCGGGCACATCGCGACGACGGACACGTCCTCGGGGACGCGCCGCCCGGCCGCGCGCAGCGCCCGCACGACCGTGCCGACGACCGGCTCGTTGTGGACGAGGACGCCGGTCAGCCCGGGGCGTTCGGCGAGCAGCCGCGCGACCAGCTCGCGGGCGGCGTCCGCCGTCGCCTCGCACGGATGGACCTCGCCCTTCAGGCCGTGCGAGGCCACCGCCGAGGCGAACCCGTCCGCGACGCGCTGCGCGTAGCCGGTCTGCCGGGCGTACACCTCGGGCGGCGAGCCGATCAGCGCGATCTCGCGGTGCCCGAGCCCGGCCAGGTGCTCGACGCAGACGGCGCCCGCGGCGTGGAAGTCGAGGTCGATGCAGGTCAGGTCGCCGGCGTCGGCGGGGAACCCGATGAGCACGCTCGGCCGGTCCAGGGAGCGCAGCAGCGGCAGCCGCGGGTCCTCCATCTGGACGTCCATGACGATGAGCGCGTCGACGAGGGCGCTGTCGGCGACGCGGCGCAGACCCTCCTCGCCCTCCTCCTGGGTGAGCAGCAGGACGTCGTGGTCGTGCCGGCGCGCGGCGGTCACCACCGACACGGCGAACTGCATGACGACGGGCACCGCGATGCCGGAGCGCAGCGGGATCATCAGCGCGAGCACGTTGGACCGGCTGCTGGCGAGCGCCCGCGCGCCCGCGTGCGGGCGGTAGCCCAGCTCGCGGATGCTCTCCCGGACGCGCCGCCGCGTCTCCTCGGAGATGGAGCGCTTGCCGCTCAGCACGTAGGAGACCGTGCTCGGCGACACTCCCGCGTGCCGCGCCACATCAGTGATCTTGACCACGGACCGTCCCGTCGGCGTCGAAGCGATTCAAAGCGGACTCGATGCTAGCCGCGGCGGGGGCGGCCGGACGCGCCGGCGCGGCGGTCCGTCCGCCGCGATGACCGCGAGCGCCGCGGCGGCGAGCAGCCCGCCGGCGAGGGCCGTGCCGCGCACCCCGGTCACCGGCAGGAGCGCGCCGCCGAGCAGCGCGCCGCCCGCGATGCCGACGTTGAACGCCGACGCCGTCCACGCCGAGGCCACGTCGGTGTCCCCGGGTGCCGACTCCAGGACCCTGGCCTGCATCGCGGTCACGAACGCGGGCAGCCCGAGCCCCAGCAGGACGAGCCCGCCGACCGCCGGGACGGCGGCCGTCCCGAACGCGAACAGCAGGAGCATTCCGGCCGCCAGCACCCCGGTCGCCGCGCCGAGCAGGGCGCGCGGGCCGCGGTCCACGACGAGACCGGCGATGAGCAGGCCGGTGATGTCGGCGACGCCGTTGGCCAGCAGCAGCGGGCTGATCGCCGCGTCGGGGAAGCCGCTGACGCCGGTCAGGAACTCGGTGATGTAGGTGAAGCAGGCGAACACGCCGCCGACCGCGAGCATGACCGCGGCCATGAGCAGCACGAAGCGGCGCGCGTCCGGGCGGGTCGCGGGGACCGTGCCCGCGCCGCCGGTGCTCCCTCCCGGCAGCAGCGCGGCGACGGCCGCGAGCGACAGCAGGCACAGCGCGCCGAGCGCGGCGAACGACGCGCGCCAGCCGGCGGCACGGCCGAGCCAGGTGCCGAGCGGGACGCCGAGGACGACGGCGAGCGACCCGCCCGCGAACACGTAGGCGGCGGCCCTCCCCCGCCGCTCCGGCGGGAACAGCCCGGCCGCCGCCACCGCCGCGACCGGCCAGAACACGGCCTGCGAGAGCGCGGTCACCAGCCGGGTGCCGAGCAGCGTCCCGTAGCCGGGGGCCGCCGCGGCGGCGAACGACATCACGACGAACAGGAGCATCACGCCCGTCAGCAGGCGGCGGCGACCCATCCGGGACGTCATCCGCACGAGCGGGACGGACACCACGGCGATCACGATCCCGTAGCCGGTGACGAGCATGCCGACGGCCGACGGGGAGGCGTCCAGGTCGTCCGCGATGAGGCCGAGCAGCCCGATCGGCAGGCTCTCGCTCGACACGAAGCAGAACGCGGCGAGGGACAGCGCCAGCACGGCCGTCCGTGCCCGTGCCGCGCTCATGGGCTCCCGCGACGTTCTGCGATGGTGTCGCGGTACCAATGGGCGCTGTCCTTCCACGTGCGTTTCCCCGTGGTGTAGTCGACGCGGACGAGGCCGAAGCGCTTGGAGTAGCCGTAGGCCCATTCGAAGTTGTCCAGCAGCGACCAGGCGAAGTAGCCGCGGACGTCGGCGCCCGCCTCGCAGGCCCGTTCCACGGCCGCGATGTGGTCGCGCAGGTAGGCGATGCGCCGGTCGTCGCGGACGCGGCCGTCCGCCACTTCGTCGTCGAACGCGGCGCCGTTCTCGGTGACCATCAGCGGTGTGTGCGGGTACTCGCGGTGGAGCCGGAGAAGGAGTTCCTCCATGCCCGTCGCGTCGATCGGCCAGCCCATCGCCGTGTAGGGGCCGGGCTGCTCGGCGAACTCGACGCGGTCGCAGCCCACGAACGGCGACGCCGCCCCCTGCCGGTGGCCGTCCGCGTGTGCGCGCGGGGACACCCCGTCCCAGTCACGGACGAGGGTCGGCGAGTAGTAGTTGACACCGAGGACGTCCAGGGGCGCGGCGATGATCTCCGCGTCGCCGTCGCGGACGAAGCCCCAGTCGGTGACGGACGCCGTGTCGTCCAGCAGGTCGGCGGGGTAGCCGTGGCCCAGCATCGGGTCGAGGAACACGCGGTTGGCAACCGCGTCCACCCGCCGGACGGCCTCGGCGTCGCCGCGCACGTGGTGCAGGTTGAGCGTGACCGAGTGCCGCGCGGACGGCGCGGACACGCCGCGCAGCGCCCGCACGGCCAGCCCGTGCGCGAGGTTGAGGTGGTGGGCGGCGGCGAGCGCGGCGGCCGGGTCGGTGCGGCCGGGGGCGTGCACGCCGGACGCGTAGCCGAGGAACGCCGAGCACCACGGCTCGTTCAGCGTCGTCCACGTGTGGACGCGGTCGCCGAGGACGCGTCCGACACGCTCGGCGTAGTCGGCGAACCGGCGGGCGGTGTCGCGCTCGGGCCAGCCGCCGGCGTCCTCCAGGTGCTGCGGGAGGTCCCAGTGGTAGAGGGTCGCGACCGGGGCGATGCCGTGCCGGAGGAGCTCGTCGACCAGGCGGGAGTAGAAGTCGAGGCCCTTCCGGTTCGGCGTGCCGTCCGGCAGGACGCGCGACCAGGAGATCGAGAACCGGTAGGCGCCGATGCCGAGGGCGGCCATCGTCGCGATGTCCTCCGGCCACCGGTGGTAGTGGTCGGTGGCGACGTCGCCCGTGTCACCGTCGAGGACCTTGCCCGGCGTGTGGCTGAACGTGTCCCAGATGGACGGCGCCCGGCCGTCCTCCTGGGCGGCGCCCTCGATCTGGTAGGCGGCGGTGGCCGCGCCCCACAGGAACCCTTGCGGGAACCCCATCAGCTCTCCTCTTCCAGTGTGATGACCAGTTCATCACCGGTCGCCTTGACGAGAACGCCGTGCGGATGGTCCGAACGCTCGCCGCCCTCTACGGCCGCTACGCGCGCGTTGACGAGAAGGACGTTCCAGGCCCCCTCGCCCGTCACGCGCACGTTTTCACCGTTTCTCACCGTCGTGAAGGCGATGTCGCCGACCTGCGTGACGACCGAGGCCCCGTCGGACGGCTCGTAGACGCGCAGGGTGACGCCGTCCGCATGGTCGTAGTCGGGACGGTCCTCCACCGCGCCCTCCGGAATGACCGCACCCGGCCGGACGAGCAGCGGCACGCTGTCGAAGCCGTGCCGTTCACGCACCCACCGGCCGCCCTCCACGCGTTCGCCGGTGAGGTAGTGCGTCCACACGCCCGCCGGGACGTAGTAGGAGATGTCACCGCCGGACGAGAACACGGGCGCCACAAGGAGATCGTCACCGAGCATGTACTGGCGCTCCAGGTGCGTGCACGCGGGGTCGTCCGGGAACTCGACGACCATCGCCCGCATCATCGGCAGCCCTTCCCCGTACGCCTGGCGGGCGGCGCCGGACAGGTACGGCATGAGCCGCATCTTCAGCCGGGTGAAGTCGCGCAGGACGTCCACCGACTCCTCGTCGAACAGCCACGGCACCCGGTAGGAATGGCTGCCGTGCAGGCGGCTGTGCGACGACAGCATCCCGAACGCGATCCAGCGCTTGAACAGCGCCGGATCGGGCGTCCCCTCGAACCCGCCGATGTCGTGGCTCCAATAGCCGAACCCCGACGCGCCCAGCGAGAGCCCGCCGCGCAGGCTCTCCCCCATCGCCTCGAACGTCGATTCGCAGTCGCCGCCCCAGTGCACCGGGAAACGCTGCCCGCCGACCGTCGCGGACCGCGCGAAGACCACCGCCTCGCCTTCGCCCCGCTTCTTGCGGAGCAGATCGAAGACGGTCCGGTTGTAGAGGTAGGTGTAGTAGTTGTGGGCGCGTTCCGGGTCGGAGCCGTCGTGGTAGACGACATCGGTCGGAATGCGTTCCCCGAAGTCGGTCTTGAAGCAGTCGACGCCCATGTCCATGAGCGCTTCCAGCTTGCCCGCGTACCATTCCCGCGCCTCGGGATTGGTGAAGTCCACCACCGCCAGGCCGGGCTGCCACTTGTCCCACTGCCACACGCCGCCGTCCGGGCGCGTCAGCAGGTAGCGGCGCGAGCGCCCCTCCTCGAACAGGGGCGACCGCTGCCCGATGTACGGGTTGATCCACACGCAGATCCGCAGCCCGCGCTCACGCAGCCGCCGCAGCATTCCCGCGGGGTCGGGGAAGACCCGCGGATCCCATTCGAAGTCGCACCACTGGAACTCGCGCATCCAGAAGCAGTCGAAATGGAACACGCTGAGCGGCAGGTTCCGCTCCGCCATCCCGTCGATGAACGACGTGACGGTCTCCTCGTCGTACGACGTGGTGAACGACGTCGACAGCCACAGCCCGAACGACCAGTCGGGAAGCCGCGCGGGCCGCCCGGTGAGCGCCGTGTACTTGCGCAGGATCTCCTTCGGAGACGGCCCGTAGATGACGAAGTACCGCATCGACTGGCCTTCGACGCTGAACTGCGTCCGCGCGACGGCCTCCGACGCCACCTCGAACGACACGCGCCCCGGATGGTCGACGAACACGCCGTACCCCGCGTTTGTCAGGTAGAACGGCACGTTCTTGTACGCCTGCTCGCTGGCCGTGCCGCCGTCGGCGTTCCACACGTCCACCGACTGGCCGTTCTTCACCAGCGGGCCGAACCGCTCGCCGAGCCCGTAGACGAAATGGTCGACGCCCAGATCGAGCTGCTCGCGTACGTAATGCCGCCCGTCGCTCGTGTCGATGACGGCCTGCGCCTTGGGCGGACTGCCGGTCAGCCGGCGTCCGTCCGCGAGGAAGTCGACGCTCCATTCCCGCCCGCGCCCGACCCGCACCGACAGCGCGCCGGACGTCAGCGTCGCCGCCTCGTCATCGACCGAGACCTCGCCGCCCGGATCGGCGGCCAGCTCGAACTCCGGACCGCGCCGCCGCTCCCCCGCGAAATGCGTGAGGGTGACGCCGACGACGTCCGGCATCGGCGACTCGCATGTCACCGTCACCACCGGCCCCTTGAGCAGATCGCCCCGGTGCCGGATCCGCTGGACGGGCGCGTGCACCGTGAACGAGTGCGCCCCGGCGTCGACGTCGAGGACCTCCACCGGATGGAACGCCTGCACACCCGCGCGCATCATCCAGTACCCGTCACTGAACTTCATTACTTCATGGCCCCCGCTGTCAGTCCGCGCGAGAGAGTGCGCTGGAAGATGAGGAAGAAGACGACGGTCGGGAGGAGGCCGAGCAAGGAGGCGGCGCTGGACATGGTGGCGTCCATGAGGCGCTGGCCCTGCAGCACGCCGAGCGCGACCGAGACCGTCTGGTTCTCGTTGGAGATCAGGAAGGTCATGGGGATCAGGAACTCGTTCCAGGTCCACACGAAGAAGAAGACGAGCAGCACCGACAGCGTCGGGCGCACCACCGGGACGACCACCCGCCACAGCACCTGCCAGCGGCCGGCGCCGTCGATGCGGGCCGCCTCCAGCAGCGGGCGCGGGAACGCCGCCAGCACCGACGACAGCAGGTAGGTGCCGAAGGCCGCCTGGATGACCGTGAACACGATGATCACGCTGAGTCTGGTGTCGTACAGGCCGACCTGCTTGGAGAGGTAGTACAGCGGGTAGACGAGCGCCTCCTGCGGCACCGTGTTCGCCATGAGGAGCAGGACCAGCACCCACATCCGGCCCTTGATGCGGCCGACGCCGAGCGCGTAGGCGTTCAGCACCGACAGCAGCACGGCGAGGACGGCGACGGACCCGCTGATCAGGACGCTGTTCAGCAGGACGTGCCCGAAGTCGGTCCGCTCCCAGAACGCGCGGACGGCGTCCAGGTTGAACCCGTCCGGCGGCGCCAGCGGGCTCTTGGAGGTGTACTCCTCCGGGGTCTTGAACGCGTTGAAGACCACCACCGCGAACGGGATCAGCATCACGCCCGCGAACGCGGTCAGCGCCACCAGCACCGCGTAGGCGGACGGCCCCCGCCGGCGGCGGCGCGGCGCGGTCCGGCGGTCGCGCGGCGGCGCGCCCGCCTTCCCCGTCAGTGTCGCGGTCATCGCTCCTCCCCCAGTTCACGTCCCTGCATGCGCAGGAAGACGACGGTCAGCGCGATGATGACGAGGGTCAGCACGGTCGCGATCGCGGAGCCGTAGCCGACGTCCGACTTCTCGAAGAAGTGGACCCACGAGTAGTACGCCGGGACGTTCGTCGCGCCGCCCGGCCCGCCCTTCGTCAGGACGAAGATCTGCGCGAACGCCTTCAGCGCGGCGATCGTCGTCCACAGCAGCACCACGAAGATCTCCGGGCGGATCTGCGGGATCGTGATGTGCCAGAACCGGCGCGGCCAGGCGGCGCCGTCGATCTCCGCGGCCTCGTACAGCGACGGGTCGACCCGCTGCAGCCCCGACATGAAGACGACCAGCGGGAACCCGATCTGGATCCAGACCATCACCCCGATGACGCTCCACAGCGCGGTCGCCGGGTCGCCGAGCCAGTCGTGCGCGAGCGAGCCGAGCCCGACCTTGCCCAGCAGCGCGTTGACCGCGCCGTTCTCGGGGGCCAGCAGCCAGCTCCACACCACGCCCGCGATGACGATCGGCAGCACCTGCGGCAGGTAGACGCAGGCGCGCAGGACGCTCGCCGCGCGCGCCCCGAAGTGCCGGCCGATCAGGTCGGTCAGCGCGGCGGCGAGCACCAGCCCGATCATCGTCGGGATGATCGCCATCCCGAGGATGACCAGGGCGTTGTGCCCGAACGACGCCCAGAACTCCTCGTCCCGGACCAGCTCCCGGTAGTTGCCGAGCCCGATCCACTTCGGGGAGCCGACGCCCGTCCACTCGGTGAGGCTCGTCCCGACGTTCATCAGGAACGGCACGCCGATGACGGCGGTGAAGAGGAGCAGGCCGGGGAGCAGGTAGGGCAGGTAGCCCCACTGCTCCCGCGACCGGCCGCGGACCTGCGCCGTCACTTGGGCAGGCCGTCCTCGTACGCCTTCTGGACGTTGCCGAGCACCTTGCCGGGCGACTCGCCGTTCATGAGCTTCTGCACCTGCGACACCCAGACGTCGTAGAAGCCGGCGACGGGCCAGTCCGGGTAGTAGGCGAGGCCGCCGGACCGCGCCAGCCCGTCGAAGTCGTCGATGAGCTTCTTGGCCTTCGGCTCGGTGATGGCGGACGGGGCCGCCGCGACCGGGATGCCGCCCGCGTTGCCGAGGAGGTTCTGCGCCTTCTTCTTCATCGTGATGTCGATGAAGTCGTAGGCGAGCTGCTTGTTCTCCGACCCCTTCGGGACGACCCACAGGTTGCCGCCGGAGCCGAGCGTCATCTTGGCGCCGGGCCAGACGGCGGTCTCCCAGTCGAACTTGGCCTCCGCCGCGACCCGGCCGAACCACCAGCTGCCGGAGAACATCATCGGGTACTTGCCGCTCATGAAGGCGACGCCCGCGTCCTCGGCCTTGAGGCTGACCGTGTTCTTGGCGATGTAGCCCTTCTTCACCCAGTCGGCGAAAGTGGCCGCCCCGGCCGTCCAGGCCGCGTCGTGGAAGTCGACCTTGCCGGTGTAGCGCTGGAAGGCGCTCACCCAGTTCTGGTCGGCCTTGTCCAGGGCGAGCTGGTAGACGAACTGGTGCGCGATGTACTCGGCGCCCGCGTTGGTCAGCGGCGTGACGCCCTTCGCGACGAACTCGTCCATGGCGGCGACGAGCTCGTCATAGGTCTTCGGGATCTCGACGTCGTTCTTCTCGAACAGGTCCTTGTTGTAATAGACCTGCAGGTACTCGGCGTAGTTCGGGATCCCGAACCACTTGTCGCCGCCCATCGTGCCCTTGGCGTCGTACTTGGCGGTGACCTGGACGTTGGGGCTGATCAGCTTGTCCCAGCCGCGCTTGGTCGCCTCGGAGGTCAGATCGGTGAGCAGGCCCTGCTTGGAGAGGAGGCCGGCGGTCGCGTTGCCCTTGTTGTACTCCATGACGTCGGGGGCGCCCTTGGAGTTCAGCACCATCGGCGCGGTCTTCTGGATCTGCTCGAAGCCCTTCTCCTCGAACTTCACCTTCACACCGGGGTGGGTGGCCTCGAACTCCTTGACGGCCTCGTTCCACGCCTTGCCCATGGCGCTGTCCGGGGCCTCGTAGTGCCAGAGCTTCAGCTCCTTGCCACCGGAGCCGCCGTCGCCGTCACCGCCGCACGCGGTGAGCGACAGCGCCGCCGCGGCGAGGGCGGCGAGCACGGCGGCGCTCCTGCCTGCCTTGCTCATGAGGATCATGGGGATCATGGGATTCCTCCGGGGGTGGGACCGCGGTGCCGGTCGAGAGGTTGTCGAAGCGCTTCGATTGCCCGGATGGTAAGCCCTCGACCAGGGGCGAGACAATAGGGCGCCCGGCACCGATTCCCCCATATCAGCTCTGACCTGCGCGAACAGGCTGGGAGCGCTCCCATATCGGGCGGTCAGCCGCCGCACGCGCCGCCGTTCAGGGTGAACCTGTCCGGCGCGCCGTTGGCGCCGTCCTGGCGGCCGAGGAACCCGAACTCGGCGGTGCCGTGCGGCGGGATCGACCGGTTCCAGTCCGCCGCCGTCACCGTGACGGACGAGCCGTCCTGCGCCTGGCTGCCGTTCCACAGCTGGGTGATCTCCTGGCCGTCCGGGAACTCGAAGCCGAGCCGCCAGCCCTCGATCTCGCCGTCGCCCAGGTTGGTGATGCGCACCGTCGCCTGGAAGCCGTCCGGCCACGTCCCGTCCACCCGGTAGGAGACCGAGCACGCGGACGCGGCGGTCCGCGTGGGCGACGGGCTGCCGGACGGCGGCGACGCCGCGGTCCGGTCGGACGAGTCGGGCGCCAGGGCGGCCAGCACGACGGCCACCAGCGCCGCGGCGCCGATCGCGGCGGCGGCGATGACGAGCGGCTTGCGCGGCGACGCCGCCGGGGCCTGCGCGGGCGGGGTCCGCGCGGGCGGGAGGACCGCGGGCGGTTCCGGGGGCGGCGGCTCGTCCAGGACGCGCGTCGGCTGGTGCTCGCCCTCCGGCACGTCCGGGACGTCCGCAACGTCCGGCACGTCCGGCACCCGGCGGTCCTGCTCGGCGGGAAGGTCCGGGGGCAGCTGCGCCAGCTGGACGCCGGCGGCGTCCGCCAGCACGCGCGCCACCTCGCGGGCCGAGGGCCGGGTCTCGGGGTCGTCCAGCAGGCAGTCGCGGCGGAGGCCGGCGACCTCGGCGGGGACCTCGGAGCCGCCGGCCAGGCACTCCCGCAGCACCACGCCCAGCGAGTAGATGTCGGCGGCCGGGGTGGGCGGCGCGCCGGCCGGCAGTTCGGGGGCCACGTAGGCGGGCGTGCCGAGCAGGGGGCCGCCGGGCGTGGACGGTCCGGTGAAAGCGATGCCGAAGTCCAGGACCTTCACGCCGACCGGGGTGAGGAAGACGTTCGCGGGCTTGACGTCGCGGTGGACGATCCCGGCGGCGTGGGCGGCGGCCAGCGCGTCGGCGACCCGGGCGCAGATCCCGGCCGCCTCCCGCCACGGCAGCGGCCCGCGCGACAGCCGCGCCGCGAGGCTCTCCCCCTCCAGCAGCTCCATGACCACGTACGGGACGGAGCCCTGCTCGCCGTAGTCGTGCTCGCCGTAGTCGTGGACGCCCGTGATGCTCGGATGGGTGAGCCCCGCCGCGGCCTTCGCCTCCTGGCGGAGCCGCCGGGTGAACTCCTCCGGCCAGCCCTCCTTGGGCACCTTGACGGCCACGGCGCGGTCGAGCACCAGGTCGACCGCGCGCCACACGGTCGCCATGCCGCCGGTGCCGAGGGGCCGCTCCAGGCGGTAGCGCTCCCCCAGGACGTCTCCCGGGGCGACGGTCTCGGGCATGGACGCAGCCTATGCCGACTCAGGGCACGAGGTACCGGGTGTCGCGGGCGTCGGTGATCGCCATGTGGCCGGGCGCGTGCCCGATGGCGAGCTTCGGGCGGGACGCCATCACCGCCGCCTGCGGGGTCACCCCGCACGCCCAGAACACGGGGATCTCGTCCACCCGGATCTCGACCGGGTCGCCGAAGTCGGGCGCGGCCAGGTCGTCGATGCCGAGTTCGACGGGGGCGCCGACGTGCACGGGCGCGCCGTGGACGGACGGGTAGCGCGCCGTGACGCGCACGGCGTCCGCCACCTGCGCGGCCGGGACCGGGCGCATCGAGACGACGAGCGGGCCGCCGAACCCGCCCGCGCGGCGGCACATCCGGTTCGTCCGGTACATGGGGACGTTCCGGTTCTGCTCGATGTGCCGGACGGGGACGCCCGCCTCGCGGAGGGCGTCCTCGAACGTGAAGCTGCACCCGATGAGGAACGAGACGAGGTCCTCGCGCCAGTAGGGGGTCGCGTCCGCGACCTCGGCGACCGGTTCGCCGTGCTCGTAGACGACGTAGCCGGGCAGGTCGGTGCGCAGGTCCCCGGCGAACAGCGAGGCGGACGTCCCACCGGGTTCGGTGACGTCCAGGACCGGGCACGGCTTGGGGTTGCGCTGGGCGAACAGCAGCAGGTCGTAGGCGTCCTCGCGCGGCACGCCGATGAGGTTCGCCTGCGTCCAGCCCGCGCACCAGCCGGACGTGGGGACGCGCAGGCCGGCCCGGAACAGCGCGCGGGCCTGGTCCGGGCCGAGGGCGCCCGGGTCGATCGGTGCGGTCATGGTCGGTCCTCTCCGAGGTTCGGGGCCGGGTGGGGCCGGAAGCGGAGCCGCTGCCCGGGGCGGGCCTGGGCGGCGCGTCCGATGTCGGCGGACGCGACCACCGCTATGACGGGATACCCGCCGGTCAGCGGATGGTCGGCGAGGAACAGCACGGGCTGCCCGGACGGCGGCACCTGGAGCGCCCCGGCGACCGTCCCCTCGCTGGGCAGTTCGCCCCGGCCGGCGCGCACCGCCAGGTAGCTGCGGAGCCCGGCGGCGGGGACGCCCATGCGGAGTTCGGCGCCGTCCGGTACGTGGAACACCGAGAAGCAGGCTTCGGGACGCCCGCCGACCAGCAGCCGGGCGGGCGCGCCGGTCACCGACGCGAAGAGGCCGCCCCGGCAGCGGACGCGCAGCCCGCCGAAGGCGACCTCGGTCGCCGCCGCGCCGGGCGGGTTGCCCACGGCGCGGTGGGCGAGCCGCAGAGAAGCCGGGTCCGCGGCGCCCGACACCCCCACACCGAGCGCCGCGTGACCCGGTCGTCCCAGGTCCTGGACTATCGCCAGCGGCCCTGTCTGCACAACGTCCAGGCCCCGCTTCATGGTTCCCGCTCGACGAAACGAACGGTGACTCCGGGGCGGAGCAAGGCGGGCAAGTCGCGGTCGAGGTCCCAGAGGACGGCCTCCGTCCGCCCTATGAGCCGCCAGCCGCCCGGGGACTCGACCGGGTAGACGCCGCTGAAGCGCCCGGCGAGGCCGACCGCGCCCGCCGGGACGCGGACGCGCGGGAGCTGCGCTGCTACCTGGACGACGCGGAGGCGCAGCTCACAAAGGCCTACCGCGACAAGGAGTGACGCGGCCGGAGCCGGGCGCGGCTACGGTGCGTAGTTCATGACGTGGTCGTGCAGGAGCTGCGGCGCCTCCGGGTCGCCCCGGCGGAACGCCTCGATCAGCTCCGCGTGCTCGGCGGACTTGGAGTAGATCTCCGTCTGGTGCAGGCGCAGGGACAGGGTCGTCCACAGCTCGATGCCGAGCCCCTCCCAGACCGAGACGAGCAGCCGGTTGCCGGCGGTCTCGACGATCTCGCGGTGGAAGGCGATGCTGAGCCGCATCTGCTCCTGCAGGTCGCCGTCCCGCGCGGCGGCGGCGAGCCGGTCGTTGTGCTCCTCCAGGGCGTCCACGCAGCCGGCGAGGCGGGGCAGCGCCAGCTCGACGGCGGTCCGCTCCAGCCCGGCCCGGACGGGGAAGATCTCGGCGAGGTCGCGCTCGGTGAAGTCGCGGACGCGCGCGCCCCGGTTCGGCAGCGACTCGATGAGCCGCTGCGCCTCCAGCTGGCGGAGCGCCTCGCGGACGGGGCCCTGGCTGACGCCCAGCTCGGCGGCGATCCGGCGTTCGACGACGCGTTCGCCCGGCTCCCACCGGCCCGAGCTGATGCCCTCCACGATGAACTCCCGGATCTGGTCGGCGAGTCCGGTGCGGAGCAGCTGGGCGGGCGTGTTCACGAAACTCGATCGTAGCGCCACGATGGGTAAGTACCTCGTGATGGGGTAGGCGAATCCTGACTCCGTGGAATATGATCGATCATAGATCAATGATGATCGGGAGTGTTGTGGGGATCCTACGACGCTGCCCCGGACAGAGGAAGGTCGCCGATGGCTGAGACCGTCAAGGCCGCTCCGGCGCGAGGCCGGAGAACGCGCGGCGAGGACGCGGAGCCCGGGTCCGCCGCGACACCGCCGAAGGTCCCGGCGGAGGACGCCGAGACGCTCGTCGGCTACTACCGGCAGATGCTGCTGATCAGGCGGTTCGAGGAGCGCGCCGCCCGCGCCTACACCGAGGCGAAGATCGGCGGTTACTGCCACCTGAACCTCGGCGAGGAGGCCACGGTCGTCGGGCTGATGGCCGCGCTGCGCCCCACGGACTACCTCTTCACGAACTACCGCGAGCACGGCTACGCCATCGCCAAGGGCATCGGCGCCGACCGGGTCATGGCCGAGCTGTACGGCCGCTCCACCGGCGTGTCCAAGGGCTGGGGCGGGTCGATGCACCTGTTCGACTTCGAGACGCGCCTGCTCGGCGGGTACGGCATCGTCGGCGGGCAGCTCCCGCTCGCGACCGGCGCGGCGCTCGCCGTCTCCTACAAGGGCGGCGACGAGATCGTCATGTGCCAGATGGGCGACGGGACGGCCGCGATCGGCGCGTTCCACGAATCGCTGAACATCGCCGGCCTGTGGGACCTCCCGATCGTCTTCGTCGTGATCAACAACGGCCTGGGTATGGGCACCACCGTGGACAGGTCCAGCGCCGAGCCCGAGCTGTACAAGCGGGGCGCCGCCTATCGGATGGAGAGCGCCCGCGTGGACGGGGCCGACGTGGTCGCCGTGCGCGACGCCGCCCGCGTGGCCGTCGAGCGCGCCCGGTCGGAGAGCAAGCCGTACCTGCTGGAGACCCTCAGCCCCCGGCTCAAGGGCCACTCGGTCGTCGACCCGGCCCGCTACCGGTCCAAGGAGGAGAAGGACGCCCTGAAGGCGGCCGACCCCCTCGCCAAGATGGCACTGGACCTGGAGGAGGCCGGCGTCCTCTCGCACGAGGAGCGCGACCGGCTGGACGCCGAGGTCACGGCCGAGGTCGACGAGGCCGCGAAGTTCGCCGACGAGAGCCCGGCGCCCGAGATCTCCACGCTGTTCGACTACACCTACGCGACCCCGGTCGCGGGCGACCTGCGCCGGTTCCCCGCCGACCCCGTATTCCGCTCCTGAGAGGCACCCCCGATGGCAACCGTGACCTACCGCCAGGCCCTCCGGGACACGCTCCGCGCCGAGATGCTGCGGGACGAGAACGTCTTCCTGATGGGCGAGGAGATCGGGCTCTTCGAGGGCTCCTACAAGATCACCGAGGGGCTGCTGAAGGAGTTCGGCCCGAAGCGGGTCCGCGACACCCCGATCGCCGAGGAGGGCTTCGTCGGCGCCGCGATCGGCGCCGCGATGCTCGGCCTCCGCCCGGTCGTCGAGATCATGACGATCAACTTCTCGCTGCTGGCGCTGGACCAGATCGTCAACCACGCCGCGAAGATCTACGGGATGTTCGGCGGGCAGGCCAGCGTCCCGATGGTGATCCGGACCCCGGGCGGCGGCGGGCAGCAGCTCGGCGCCACCCACTCGCAGAACGTCGAGCTGTTCTACTCGTTCATCCCCGGGCTGAAGGTCCTCGCGCCCTCCACGCCCGCCGAGGCGTCCGCGATGCTGAAGGCCGCGATCCGCGACGACGACCCGGTGCTGTTCCTGGAGAACCTCGCCCTCTACAACACCAAGGCCGAGATCCCCGGCGCGATCGAGGACGTCGAGCCCGCCGAGATCGGCCGCGCCGGCGTCACCCGGGAGGGCACCGACATCACGATCATCGGCTACTCCCGAATGGCGCGCGTCGCCGGCGAGGTCGCCGAGAGGCTGGCCGACGAGGGCGTGTCCGCCGAGGTCGTCGACCTGCGCAGCCTCCGCCCGCTGGACCGGGAGACCATCGTCGAGTCCGTCCGCAAGACGGGCTGCGCGGTCGTCGCCGAGGACGACTGGCTGACCTACGGCATCGGCGCCGAGATCGCCGCGACCATCCAGGAGGGCGCGTTCGACTGGCTGGACGCCCCGGTCCGCCGCGTCGCGATGGCCGAGGTGCCGCTCCCGTACGCCAAGTCCCTGGAGTCGGCGGCGCTGCCGTCCGCCGACTCCCTGCTCACCGCCGTCCGCGACACGCTCCGCGCGACCGGCCACGAGTCCGCCCGGGGGGCGACCCCCAGACCCCCGCAGCGCGATCCTCACTCCGCCAGTGCTCCGCTGCGGTCGCCTGAATCGATGGAGACCGTTTCATGACCGACATCCTCATGCCGCGCCTCTCCGACACCATGGAGGAGGGCGTCATCAGCTCCTGGCAGAAGCAGCCGGGGGACGAGGTCTCGGTCGGCGACGTCATCGTCGACATCGAGACCGACAAGGCGGTCATGGAGTACGAGGCCTACGAGGCCGGCGTGCTCGAGGAGATCCTGGTGCCCGAGGGCGAGTCCGCCGCGATCGGCGCCCCGATCGCCAGGATCGCGCCGGCCGGCGGCGGTGCCGCGCCGGCGGAACCGGCCGCCAAGCCCGAGCCGGAGCCCGCTCCCGCCGAGGCCAAGCCCGAGGCCGAGTCGGAGGCCAAGCCGGCGCCGGCGTCGGCCGCGGAGGCGCCCGCGCGGGCGCCGGAACGTTCCGCGGCGTCGCGCCCGCCGTCCTCGCCGCTGGCGCGGCGGCTGGCCCGCGACCACGGCATCGACCTGGCGACGCTGAACGGATCGGGTCCGGGCGGGCGCATCGTCCGCGCCGACATCGAGGCCGCGATCCGCGGCGGAGCCCCGGCCGAGGCGCCGGCCGCTCCCGCGGCCACCCCCGCACCCGCGCCGCCGGCTCCGCCCGTCCAGGCCCGCGCGGAGGACCCGGACGTCGAGGCCGTCCCGCTGAACCGCTTCCGCAAGGTCGCGGCCAAGCGGCTGACCGAGAGCAAGCGCGACGCGCCGCACTTCTACCTGAACCGCGAGGTGGACGCCGAGGCGCTGCTGGCGTTCCGCGGGACGCTGAACGAGGCGCTCGCCCCGGCCAAGGTCAGCGTGAACGACCTGATCGTGAAGGCGGTCGCGACCGGGCTGCGCGAGCACCCGGCGGTGAACGTCTCCTACACCGAGGAGAACCTGCTCTTCCACAAGCGCGTCAACGTCGGCGTCGCGGTCGCGGTCGAGGACGGCCTCGTCGTGCCCGTCGTCAAGGACGCGGACCGCAAGAGCGTCTCCGAGATCGGCCGGGAGGCCCGCGAGCTCGCCGGCCGGGCGCGCGACGGCAAGCTCTCCCTCGACGAGATGAGCGGCGGCACGTTCAGCGTCAGCAACCTCGGCATGTTCGGCGTCGACTCGTTCTCCGCGGTGATCAACCCGCCGGAGGCCGCGATCCTGGCGGTGGGCGCGATCCGGGACGAGCCGGTCGTCCGCGACGGCGAGGTCGTCCCCGGCAAGCGCATGGCGGTGACCCTGTCGGTCGACCACCGCGCCACCGACGGCGCCACGGCCGCGAAGTTCCTGGACCACCTGGCGAACCTGCTCCAGAACCCGCTCCTCATCGTCGCCTAGCCCGGCGCGCCCGCAGGGTCCCCCGCCCGTCCGGCGAGGGGCCCTGCGGCATGTCCGGCGATGGCCGTATCCGGCCACCGGGCGAGGCCGACCAATCAGGACGGGCGCGGCGCGCGAAGTAGTGGCGGGCATGGCGAAGAGACCGGTCGATCCGGCGTCGCGGCAGACGCAGCCCAGCGCCGATGGAACGGCGCCGCCGCGGCGGGCACCCGGGACCGGGCAGGGGTTTTCAGATGCCGACACTCCAGACGTCCGCCAAAGCGCGGGTCGCCGCGCTGGTCGCCGCCGGGGGCGTGCTGCTGGCGGGCGGGTTCGCCGGGCTCGCGCCGAGTCCGGGCACGGCCTCCAGCCACCGCGAGGCGCCGCTCATCTCGGGGCAGCCGCAGTACGACAACACCGACGTGTACGCGTTCGTCAGCCCGGACAAGCCGGACACGACGACGCTGATCGCCAACTTCATCCCGTTCGAGGACCCGGCCGGCGGGCCCAACTTCTACAAGTTCGCCCGGGACGCGCGCTACGACCTGAACGTCGACAACGACGGCGACTCGCTCCCGGACCTCACCTACCGGTTCCAGTTCCACGACCGGCTGAAGAACGGGAACACGTTCCTCTACAACACCGGGCCGGTGACGAGCCTCGACGACCCGGACCTCAACTTCACGCAGACCTACGACCTGACGCTCGTCCGGCGGGTGGACGGCAACGTGCGCGGCATCCACAAGCTCATCGACGACGCGCCGGTGGCTCCGTCCAACGTGGGCCGGGCGTCGATGCCGGACTACGCGACGCTGCGCGCGCAGGCCGTCAAGCCGGCGGGCAACGGCGTGACGTCGTTCGCCGGGCAGGCCGACGACTCGTTCTTCCTCGATCTGCGCGTGTTCGACCTGCTCTACGGGGCGAACCTCAAGGAGGTCGGCAACGACACCCTGAGCGGCTACAACGTGAACACGGTCGCGCTGCAGGTGCCGACGCGGCACCTGGTGAAGGGGCAGGACCCCGTGATCGGGGTGAACTCGACGGTGTCGCGGCTCACCGCGTCCGGCCAGTACACGCAGGTGTCGCGGCTGGGGAGCCCCCTCGTGAACGAGGTGGTCGTCCCGCGCGGCAAGAAGGACACGTTCAACGCGTCCACGCCATGGCAGGACGCGCAGTTCGCCGGGTTCGTCACCGACCCCGAGCTGCCGAAGCTGATCGAGAAGATCTACAAGATCCCGGCGCCGCCCGGGCCGCGCAACGACCTCGTCCAGGCGTTCCTGACCGGCGTGCCGGGGCTGAACCAGCCGGCGCGCGTCCGGCCGGCCGAGCTGCTGCGGCTCAACACGTCGATCAAGCCGGCCGCGAAGCCCGACCGGCTCGGGGTGCTCGGCGGCGACAAGGCCGGCTTCCCGAACGGGCGGCGGCTCACCGACGACGTCATCGACATCGAGCTCCAGGCCGTCGAGGGCGAGCTGCTCGGCAAGAAGAACGACCTCGGGGACGCCGTCAACGCCAACGACGTCGGCTTCGAGAAGGCGTTCCCGTACGTCGCGCAGCCGCACTCGGGGTCGGACGTGCGCGGTGCGACGAAGTCCGGGGCGAAGGCGTCCGGCGCGGCGAAGGACGACGGCGAGACCGTGAACTTCCTCAACGCCGGCGCGGTCGAGGACGACTCGGACGACGGCGGCTCCGGGCCGCTGTCCCTGCTGCCGGTCGCGGCGCTGTCGGGCGCCGGGGCGTTCGTGCTGACCGGCGGGCTGCTGTGGTGGCGGCGCCGGCGGCCCGCGACGGGACGGCCCGAGAACTGATGCGTGCCCTTCTCACCGGGGCCTCCGCGGCCGGGCTGGTCGCGGCGCTCACGCTCGGATCGGCGGTCGCCTTCGGCCGCCCGTCCGGGCCCACCGCCGCGGCCGGCCCGGCCGGTCCCCCGGCCGCCGGCATCGCCGGGCTGCAGCAGCGGCTGCGCGAGCAGCCGCACGACGCCGCGGGCTGGGCGTCGCTCGGCGCCGCCTACGTGGAGCGGGCCCGGCTGACCGCGGACCCGACGTACTACCCGAAGGCCGGCGAGGTGCTGCGCCGCTCGCTGCGGGAGGCGCCCGGGAACGACGGGGCGCTCGCGGGCCTCGGCGCGCTGGCGGCGGCGCGGCACGAC
Source organism: Actinomadura monticuli (assembly GCF_041463655.1). Classification (NCBI taxonomy): domain Bacteria; kingdom Bacillati; phylum Actinomycetota; class Actinomycetes; order Streptosporangiales; family Thermomonosporaceae; genus Actinomadura; species Actinomadura monticuli. The sequence goes on along the minus strand of NZ_JAXCEI010000003.1, from coordinate 116,920 downwards.
TTCCACGGGGCCCTGCGGTACGCGGACGGCGCGCTGAAGGCGAACCCGTACGGGCAGCGGGCCGCCGCCGTCCGGGTGGACGCGCTCGTCGAGCTCGGCCGCTACGACGACGCGCTCGCCGCCGCCCGGCGCGCCGACGCGACGCGCCCCGGCATCCCGATCTTCACGCGGCTCGCGTACGTGCGGGAGCTGCGCGGGGACGTGCCGGAGGCGCGGCGCGTCCTCGGGCTGGCGCGCGCGTCCGCGACCGGGCCCGGCGACCTCGCCTACATCGCGGTGCAGCTCGGCGAGCTGGCCTGGAACGACGGCGACCTCGGCCGGGCCGGGCGCGAGTACGCCGAGGCGCTGCGCCTGTCCCCCGGCGACCTGCCCGCCCTGGACGGCGACGCCCGCGTCCGGGCCGCGCGGGGCGACACGGCCGGCGCGCTCGCCGTGCGGGCGGAGATCGTCCGGCGGCTGCCGCTGCCGCAGTACCTCACCGAGTACGGGGAGCTGCTGGAGTCGGCCGGGCGCCGCGACGAGGCGGAGCGCCAGTACGCGGTCGCGACGGCGTGGGCGCGGATCGCCGAGGCCAACGGCGTCGACGCCGACCTGGAGACCGCTCTGTTCGAGAGCGACCACGGCGATCCGGATGCGGCGCTGCGCGCGGCGCGGGCCGAGTACGGGCGGCGCTGCCCGGGCGCGCGCGTCCGGCGGTGCAGCGTCCACGCGGCCGACGCGCTGGCCTGGGCGCTGCACGTCAACGGGCGGGACGCGGAGGCCCTGCGCTACGCCCGCCAGGCGACGGCGACCGGATACCGCCGCGCGCAGTTCCGGTTTCACCTCGGCGCCATCGAGAAGGCGCTCGGGAAGCGCGCCGGAGCCCGCCGCGACCTGGCCGGGTCGCTGCACCGCAATCCGCACTTCTCGCCGCTGTGGGCGCCCCGCGCCAAGGCGGCCCTGGACGACCTGGAAGGTGCGTCGTGATCGTTCTCGCGCTCGCCGCCGGGATGCTCGCCGTGCATCCGCTGGGCAACTTCACCGTCAACCACTACGACGGCCTGGTCCTGGCGCCGCACGAACTGCGGATCGACCACGTCGAGGACCTGGCGGAGATCCCCGCCGCGCAGGCGATGCCGGAGGTCGACGCCGACCGCGACGGGCGGCCGTCGAGCGGTGAGCTGGCCGCGTGGGCGGACCGGTCCTGCGAGCGGGCGGCCGCGTCGTTCCGCGTCACGGTGGACGGGCGCGCCGTCACCGCGTCGGCCGCGTCCGCCGCCGCCTCCGCGCCGCGCGGGCAGGCGGGGCTGCCGACACTGCGGCTCGAATGCCGCATCACCGCGCCCGCCGGGCCGGGGGCGGTCGCCTTCCGGGCCGGCGCCGCGGCGGACGGCCGGATCGGCTGGCGGGAGATCACCGCGCGCGGCGACCGGATGACGCTGTCCGCGTCCGACGTGCCGGAGACGTCCCGCAGCCGGCGTCTCACCGCCTACCCCGAGGACATGCTCTCCTCGCCGCTCGACCAGCGGTCGGCGGCCCTCACCGTGCGGGCGGGCGGGCCGCCGCTCGCCGCGCCCGCGTCCGGCGGCGGGCCCGGGAGGCTGCTGCCGCGCGGCGCCGACGGGCTCACGCAGCGGTTCACGTCCCTGGTCGCCCGGCACGACCTCACGCCCGGGTTCGCCGCCCTCGCCTTCCTGATCGCGCTGCTCCTCGGCGCCCTGCACGCGCTCGCACCGGGCCACGGGAAGACGATCATGGCGGCGCACGCGATCGGGGACGGCCGGCGGCGCACGCGGGACGTCCTCACGCTGGGCCTCACCGTCACCCTCACCCACACGGCGGGGGTGCTCGCCCTCGGCCTGCTCGTGACGACGGGTTCGCTCCTCGCCCCCGAGGCCCTGTTCCCCTGGCTCGGCGCGGCCGGCGGCGTCCTCGTGACCGCGGCGGGCGCGCTCCTGATGCGCCGCGCCCTCCACGACCGCCGCCACGCACACGGTCACGGGCACGGTCACGGGCATGAGCACGGGCACGGGCCCGGGCATGAGCACGACCACGGGCACGGGCGTTCGCGCCGGGGCGGGGTCGTGTTGATGGGGCTGGCGGGCGGCATGGTCCCGAGCCCCTCCGCGGTGGTCGTGCTGGTCGGCGGGGCGGCGATCGGGCGGGCGTGGTTCGGGGTCGTGCTCGTCCTGGCGTACGGGCTCGGCCTGGCCGCGGCGCTGGTGTCGGTCGGGCTCCTTGTCCTCGGCGGACGGCAGGTGCTGGCGCGGCGCATTCCGGCCATACGGCTGCGGCTCCCACGCGGAATGATGCCCATGGGGACGTCCGCGACGGTCGTCGCTCTCGGGCTCGGGCTGACGTTGCGCAGCCTGGTGCCGTGATGTCCGATCCGAGGCGGCCCCGGATGCGTAGTGCCGGAGGGACGGCCTACCGAGGGGAGCCCGGCATGCCGGCAGAGACGAGACCGCCGGGCCGCGGCACGGTGTCCGCGCACGACGCGGACCTGCTGCTCGGCCGGACGGCGCGCGGCGACGAGCGCGCGTTCGAGCTGCTGTACGACGTGGTGGCGGCGCCGGTGCACGGGCTCGCGCGGCGGGTCGTCCGCGACCCGGCGATGGCGGAGGAGGTGACGCAGGAGGTGATGATCGAGGTATGGCGGTCGGCGCCCCGGTACGACCCGGAGCGCGGCGGCGCCATGGCGTGGATCATGACGATCGCGCACCGCCGGGCCGTGGACCGGGTGCGGCGCGAGCAGAGCGCGGACGAGCGCGCGGCGCGGGCCGCCCATTCGGGGGCGGGCGGCGGGCACGACCCGGCCGACCCGGTGGCCGAGCGGGTCGAGGCGCGGCTGGAGCACGAGCGGGTGCGGCGCTGCCTGCGGACGCTGACGGACCTGCAGCGCGAGTCGGTGACGCTCGCCTACTATGGCGGGCACTCCTACCACGAGGTCGCCGCCCTGGTCGGGGCGCCGCCGAACACGGTGCGGACCCGGATGCGCGACGGCATCATCCGGCTGCGCGACTGCCTGGGGGTGACACGATGACGGACGACCCGCACGCCCTCGCCGGCGCGTACGCGCTCGACGCGGTCGACGACGCGGCCGAACGGCGGCTGTTCGAGGCTCATCTCGACGGGTGCGAGAGCTGCGCGGCCGAGCTGCGCGAGTTCCAGGCGACGACGGCCCGGCTCGCCGTCGCGGTCGCCGAACCGCCCCCGCCGCAGCTGCGCGACCGGGTGCTGGCCGACATCCGGAACGTCCGGCAGCTTCCGCCCGAGTCGCCGCGCCGGGACGAGGTCGTCCGGGAGATCCGGCCGCGGCGGTGGCGGCGAGCGGTCGCCGCCGGGCTGGCCGCCGCCGCGTGCCTGGTCACGGCCACGTCCGTGGGCGTTGCGGTCCGCGAGCGGCAGCGGGTGGAACGGACGGAGGCCGCGTACCGGGACGTGTCCTCGGTGCTGTCCGCGCCGGACGCGCGCTCGGCGACGGGCCGCGCCGCCGGGGGCGGGACGGTCACGATCGTCGCGTCCGCGTCGCGGGGCCGGGTGGTCGTCGCGTCGTCCGGGCTGCGGACGCTGCCGTCGTCGCAGGCGTACCAGCTGTGGCTGATCGACGCGGACGGCCCGCGTTCGGCGGGGCTCCTGCCCGGCGACCGGGGGCGCCCGGTGGTCGCCGGGGCGTGGCGTCCGTCCGACAAGCTGGGCGTCACGGTGGAGCCCGCCGGCGGCTCGGCGCGCCCCACCACCACGCCGCTCGTCCTGCTGAGCCCCGCCTGACCCGTTGTCGTCTTCCTGACGATATGTGATCATTGCCGGCATGTCGGTGCATGTTCCGCTGGGTCCGCTGCTCGATCCCGCCTTCCACCTGGGGTCGGTCCCGACGACGTGGGCGGAGCTGCTCGGCTTCGCGACCGGCGCGGTGAACGTGTGGCTCGTCGTCCGGCAGAACATCATCAACTGCGTCATTCGACCAGGAGCAGTTCCGTGACGTAAAACTCCCGGATGTCGGCGATCACCAGGTACTCGGCTATTCCCCGCACGCCCTCCCTCAGCGAGAAGGAGTAGTGAACGCCGACCGCGTCCAGCGGCACTCCCGGGGGTGGGAGGCCGGCGTCGATCGCCGCACCGCCGCGCTTCGCCAGGTCGCAGAGCTGGCGGTTGAGGATGTCCCGCACCGGCTTGGGCATGGCCAGCAGAACGTGGACCACCTTCTCCGTGCAGAAGACGGTCCAGCCGCGGCCGTGGAAGGTCATTCGGCGCCATCACGGCGTCCGAGCCGGCGCTGAACCTCCGAGAGCGGCACGAGGTCGCGCCCGGCCCGCGCGTCGGCGAGCCGCTTCTCGCGGCCGGGGTCCTGGGCCAGGACCGCCTGGCCCCACCAGACGAGCATCACCTCGTCGAAGTCGGCCTCGGACTCGGCGGCCGTGACCTGCTCGATGAACAGCGCGCGCTTCTCCTTGGGGAGCCGCTCGCCGATGCTCTTGATCGTCCGCGGGACCCCGTAGGCGGCCCCCGAAGACGGCAGAGCGGGCTCTGCCGGCTGTGCGCTCATGCCGCTCCCGTCCGTCTTGCTCGGTCCCCGCTCACCCGTACACCGGGACCCTACAATCCCGCACCGACAGGACGGAGGGCCATGACCTGGAGGCCCTCATTCATGCCGAGATCATCGGCTGCGAGTCGCCACGTCCCCGGCCTCCGTGGTCAGTACGGCTAGTCGTCGTAGGTGAGGCCGTAACCGAACGGGAAGAGGGGCTTCTTGCCGTCGCCCTTGTTGATGGGCTCCTGGTCGCCGCTCCGCATCCACGTCACCGGAAGCCGGCCCTTCGGGTCGGCGTCGCCGTACAGGACGTCCGCGACGCCTTCGCCTTCCGTTCCCGGCAGCCACGACGCGACCAGCGCGTCCCACTTCGGGAGGTTCCCGGCGATGTCCAGCGGACGGCCCGACACCAGCAGCACGACCACCGGGACGCCGGCGGCGCGCAGCCGGTCGATCGTCTTCAGGTCGGCCCCGTCCAGTCCCAGGCCGTCGGTCCGGTCACCGTGGTACTCGGCGTACGGGGTCTCGCCCACGACGGCGATCGCCACGTCGTAGGACGAGTCGACGCCGGCGCCGTCCTCGGCGTAGGCGACGGTCGCGTCCGGGCCGGCCGCCTCGCGGATGCCGTCCAGGATCGTCGTCCCCGGCGTGATCGGGCCCGGCCTCCCCTGCCAGGTGATCGTCCAGCCGCCCGACTGCATGCCGATGTCGTTCGCGCTGCGGCCGGCGACGAACACCCTGTCCCCGTCGTCCAGCGGGAGCACGCCGTCGTCGTTCTTCAGCAGCACCTGCGACTCGGCGACCGCCCGCCGCGCCAGCGCCCGGTGCGCGGCGCTCCCGATCGTCCTCAGGTACCCGCGGTCGGCCATCGGACGCTCGAACAGGCCGAGCTCGAACTTCTTCGCCAGGATCCGGCGGTTCGCGTCGTCGACGCGGGACATGGGGACGTCGCCGTCCTTCACCGCGTCCCGCAGGTAGCCGATGAACCGGCGCCACTCGGTCGGCACCATCACCATGTCGATCCCGGCGTTGACCGCGGCCGCGACCTCGTCCTTGGTGAACCCGGGCTTCCCGTCGATCTCGTCGATGCCGTTGTAGTCCGACACGACGAACCCGGTGAACCCGAGCTCGCCCTTCAGCACGTCCGTGATCAGGTACCTGTTCTGGTGCATCTTCAGCCCGTTCCAGGAGCTGTAGGAGACCATCACCGCGCCGACGCCGCGCTCCACCGCCGCGCGGAACGGCGGCAGGTGCACCGCGCGGAGCCCCTCCTCCGGGAGCCTCGTGTCGCCCCGGTCGGCGCCGCCCTCGGTGCCGCCGTCCCCCACGAAGTGCTTCGCCGTGGCCAGGACGGACGTGGGGCCGCCCAGCGTGTCGCCCTGCAGCCCGTCGATGATCGTCGTCATCATCGACGGCAGTTCGGGCACCTCGCCGAAGGACTCGTACGTCCGTCCCCACCGGTCGTCGCGGGCGACGCACACGCACGGCGCGAAGTTCCAGTCGACGCCCGTCCCCGCCATCTCCTCGGCGGTCGCCGCGCCGATCCTGCGGACCAGCGCGGGGTCGCGGGTCGCCCCGAGCCCGATGTTGTGCGGGAAGATCGTCGCGCCGACCATGTTGTTGTCGCCGTGCACCGCGTCCACCCCGTACATGACGGGGATGCGCAGCGGTCCGGCGAGCGCCGCCTTCTGGTACCCGTCGTACATGTCGGCCCAGCTCTCCGGCGTGTTCGGCTCAGGTGCCGACCCGCCGCTGGACAGCACCGACCCGATCCGGTAGCGGGTGACCTCCGCGGGGGTGACGTACCGGCGCTCCGGCTGCGTCATCTGGCCGAGCTTGTCGTCCAGGCTCATCCGGCCGAGCAGGTCGTCCACCCTGTCCCGGACGGGCAGCTGGGGGGCGAGGTAGCGGGCGGGGCCCGGGTCCGCCCGGACGGGCCCGCCGTAACCGGCGAGCGCCAGCGCCGCCAGCATTCCGAAGGCCAGAAGACGGGACCGCATCGCGCGCGGGGAGGATCTGTGCATGCGGAAAGCTTTTCCAGGGTTGATCAAACGCAACGCAACCAGATATCCGCACATGAGCAATATCTGACGGTCATAGGGCCCTCGTTCGGGATCGAACCGACACCTCCGGGACCACAACCCGGTGTGCAGACCACTACACCACGAAGGCCGTATCTCCGGCAGGAATCGAACCTGCGACCTCCGGGTCCGCAACCCGGCGCGCTCTCCACTGCGCCACGGAGACTCGTTCTGACGTACCAGGTGCAGGAATCGAACCTGCCTAAAGCGGGATATGAATCCGCCGGACACACCAGCATCCTCACCTGGCGCGGAGGGTGCGAGATTCGAACTCGCGCAGGGTCGCCCCTGACGACGGCTTAGCAAGCCGCTGCCTTCCCGCTCGGCCAACCCTCCGGAAAACAAAAAGACCGCCCATATCCCAGGGCGGCCGAGGACGTCTATCTCACGTCCGTCGTCGACTCCCGAGACCGGAAAGGGAACTGCTGTGCATTCGATGGCGACGCATCTTCCCTCTCCTCCCGGTCTCGTTCCGTTCTGACGCCCATGGTGCCGGGGCGGCTCCCGCCCCGGCAACCCATTTATCGGTCAGCCGCCGAAATCGGCCCCCGGGAACCTTCTCCAGGGGGAACCCCTCAGCGCCCCGTCCAGGGCGACGACGTCCGGAACGCGCCCGGCACGCGCCCGGCAGTTCGTTGATCTGCGGCATGTTGTTGTTTTGAGCGCGTCCATAACAACGACACGCCGCAGGTCAACGCAGCGGGGGCCGCCGTCACACGGTGGAACGCGGCGCGTCCAGAGCCGCGCTGAGCGCCCGGAGCGCGTGGTAGACGCGGACCTTGACCACGTCCACCGGCATCCCCAGCGAGGCGGCGGCCTCATTGACCGACCGGTCCCGGAAGACCGTCTCGGTGAGGATCTCGCGGTGCGCCGGCGGCAGCGCCTGGAAAGCCCGGGCGACCACCGCGGGGCGCATCCGCTGCCCCGGCATCCCGGGGACGAACGAACCGGTGTCTTTGCCCATTCGCAGTGCCACGCAACGAACCTCGCACCCCCGAGCCCCCAAGGCTCCCCCCTTATGCCCGCGTTAAGGAAGAGTTGAGGGTGGGATTCGGGGCGACCGGGCGAGGGGGGTCTTGGAGGCCAGGAGGGCCAGGGCCGCGGCGCCGTAGAGGCCGGCGTCGCGGTCGAGGGTGGTGGAGGCGACATGCAGGTCGCGGAGGTGGGGCATGCCCGCGCGGTCGGCCATGGCCGTGCGGAGGGGGGCGAGGAGGAGGTCGCCGGAGGCGGCGACGCCGCCGCCGATGACGACGTCGCGGACGTCGAGGACGGCGGCGGTGCTGAGGATGGCGGTGGCGAGGGCGGTCGCGGCGCGCTCGAAGGCGGCGAGCGGGATGCGGGCGCCGTCGCGGGCGGCGGTGGCGAGGGCCTTGGCGTCGGGGCGGCCGGTGGCGAGGGTCCAGCCCTGGGCGAGGGCCCAGCGGACCATGCTGGGGCCGCCGGCGACCGTCTCCAGGCAGCCGCGGGCGCCGCAGACGCAGGGTTCGCCGTCCTGGTCGACGAGGACATGGCCGATGTGGCCGGCGTTGCCGGTCCGTCCCGTCCAGGGGCGGCCGTCGAGGACGAGGCCGCCGCCGACGCCGGTCGACACGACGATGCCGAGCAGGGACGCGGCGGAGTGGCCGCCGCGCCACCATTCGCCGAGGGCCATGCACTGGGCGTCGCCCGCGAGGGAGACGGGGACGCCGGGGACGAGGCGCTGGACGGCGGCGACGAGGGGGTAGCCGCGCCAGCGGGGGATGTTGATCGGGCTGACGGTGCCGGCGACCGTGTCGATGGGGCCCGCCGAGCCGATGCCGACGCCGGTGATGCCGGGTTCGGCGAAGTCGGCGACGAGGCCGCGGAGGGTCGCGGTGGGCGACTGCCCGACGGGGTGCTCGGCTCGGTCGAGGAGCGTCCCGGACGCGTCGACGCGGGCGACGGCGAACTTGGTTCCGCCGATGTCCAGCGCGAGGACGGTCATGACCCGATTCCCGGGAGCACGCGGTAGAGGGTGCCCTTCCCGGTGAGGTGCGTCGCGGGGGCGCCGGCGGGGATGAAGGCGGCCTCGCCCCGGCCGAGTGTCAGGTCCGGGGTGAGGCGGGCCTCGCCCTCCAGGCAGAGGAGCGTCTGGGGAAGGCCCGCGGGCAGCTCGTCCGGGTCGTCGGTGAGGTCGTGGCGGACGAGGGTGAACTCGGCGGCGGCCGACCGGTACTGGTTTCCCGCCGGCTCGACCCGGGCCGGGGCGGACGGGGCGAACTCCACCACGCGCATCAGTTCGGGGACGTCCACGTGCTTCCCGGTGAGGCCGCAGCGCAGGACGTTGTCGGAGTTCGCCATGACCTCGATCGCGAGCCCGCCCAGGTAGGAGTGGGGCACTCCGGCGTCGAGGAAGAGCGCTTCGCCGGGTTCGAGTTCGACGTGGTTGAGCAGCAGCGCGGCGAGGACGCCCTGGTCGCCGGGGTGGGCGCGGGCGATGCCCGCGTAGACGCCGGTGAGGGCGGGTTCGACCGCGGCCAGGACGGGACGGGAGCTCTCGTCCAGCATCTGGGTGAGGACGGTGCGCAGTGCCTTCGCGGGCGGCTCGGTGCGGAGGGCGGTGGCCCAGGGGCGCAGTCCGGGGACGCCGAGGCCGTCGAGGAGGGCGGCCGTCTCCCGGGGCTCGCGGAAACCGCAGAGGCCGTGGAAGGCGGTGAGCGCGCAGACCATCTCCGGTTTGTGGAACGGGTCCTTGTAGGTGCGGACGCGGTCGTCGATCGGGATGCCGCGCGCCTCTTCCGCGGCGAAGCCGGCCTCGGCCTGCGCGGTCGTGGGATGCACCTGGAGAGAGAGCGGTTTCTCGACGGCCAGCACTTTGAGCAGGTACGGAAGGGTGGGGCCGAACCGGGCGATCGAGGCCGCGCCGAGCATCCCGGCGGGGTCGCGTTCGATGAGGGCGTCGAGCGGCGTCCCGTCCACGGACGAGGGGGCCGCCGGATGCGCGCCCGCCCACAGCTCCGCCTGCGGACGGCCGGTCGGCTCGGCGCCGAGCAGCTCCGGCAACGCGGTTCGCGACCCCCACTCGTAGGGCCGGATCACGGTGGACAGCGGCAGGGGCACCAACCCGCGGGTTCTCCTTACTCGGTGCGCCACGTCGGGAGGTCGGCGCTCGTGAAGGACAGGGTACAAGTGCCCGGCAGCCGCGAGCACGGAGCCCGGCGCTCGTGATCAACACGACATCCGGGACACGCGGTACGGGTGCGGACGGCGGTCCGGTGAACCTCCGGCGGCCCGTCCTCGAACTGATGGACGGGGACGGTGCCCGGCGGCCCGAACCCCTTAGGATGAACGCCGGGGAGGTGGTGGACGTGGGCAAGCACAACAAGCCGGCGACGCGGTCGTGCCCCGGCTGCAACGGGACCGGGACCAGTACCGCCACCCACGAGAGATGCAACGTCTGCCGGGGCACCGGACGCATCTGAGCGTCACGGTGCGGCGCGGGACGCCGGCGCCGCCCGCCGCGTGAGCGCGACCAGGAGCACCGCGGCGCAGGACGCCCAGGCCAGGACCGCGTAGCCGCCGGCCGACAGGACGACGGTCGACAGCAGGCTCGCCGCCGCGGCGGTCGTCCAGACGGCGGCGTCGACGGCGCCCTCGACGTGCGGGCGCTCCGCCTCCGGGAGGTCGCGGGCGAGCAGGCCGCTGCCGCCGACGAAGCACAGGTTCCACCCGTAGCCGAGCAGGAACAGCGCCGCGGGACGGCCCAGCGAGCCGGTCGCGACGGCGGCGAGGCCGGCGGAGGCCGCGAGGGTCAGCAGCCCGCCGGTGATCACCGGGCGGGCGCCGAAGCGGTCGAACAGGCGTCCCGTCACGGGTGACAGGGCGAACATGCCCAAGGTGTGCGCGGACAGAGTCATCCCCACCTGGTCCAGGCCGTCCCCGTGCATGTGCATGTCGAGCGGCGCGGCGGTCATGACGGCGACCATCACGACCTGCGCGGTCACCATCACGGTCAGCGCGGAGCGAGCGGCCGGGGTCCGGACCAGATCGCGCAGCGGCGGCGCGGCCGGTGCTCCGGCCCGCCCCCGCGGGCCGCCCGCCGCCGCGGCGGCGGCGACCGCGCAGGTGAGGAGGGCGAGGAGGAACGGGCCGGTCAGCACGGGAAGGTCCGCGCCGCCGGCGAGGTCACCGGACGGGTCGAGCAGCAGCGGGCCGCCGACCGCGCCCGCCGCCGCGGACCAGACGACGAGCCCGATGGCGGAGCCGCGCCGTTCGGGCGGGTGCAGGTCGGCCGCCGCGTAGCGGGACAGCTGGGCGGCCGCGTTGCCGAGGCCGAGCAGGATCATCCCGGCGCACAGCCCGGCGACGTCGCCGTTCGCGACCGCCGCCGCGGCCAGGCATGCTCCCGCCGCGGCGGCGATGTAGCCGAGGACGAAGGCGGCGCGGCGGCTCATCCGGCGGTTCAGCCGGGTCAGCGCGAGCGCGCCGGCGCCCGTCCCGACGATGCCGGCGGTGGCGGGGACGCCGCCCCAGCCGGCACCGAGCCGGTCGGCGGCGACGAGCGTGCCCGTCGCGCTCGTCACCGCCATGGACGCGTTCATCAGGGCGGTGCCCGTGCAGAGGGCCGCCATCGGACGTGACTGTTTCGCCATGCCTTAACGCTATGAACGCCGATCCGTCCGAGGAATGGGCGATCGCTGGCGTTCCCGCCCATCCGCTTCTAGTTTGTAAGGAGTTATCCGGGAAGGACTTTCGCCATGGACAGGCCCCTGGACCAGACCGACTGGCGCATCCTCACCGAGCTGCAACGGGACGGGCGCCTGTCGTTCAGCAGGCTGGCGGGTCTGGTGAACCTCTCCTCTCCGGCCGTCGCCGAGCGGGTGCGGCGCCTGGAGGAGTCGGGAGTGATCACCGGGTACCGGGCGCAGGTCGATCCGGCGCGCGCGGGCCAGCCGCTGACCGCGTTCGTGCAGATGCGCTGCGCCCTCGGGCGCTGCCTGCTGAAGACGACGGCGGCCGAGGACCTGCCCGAGGTCACCGAGGTCCACAAGCTGAGCGGAAGCTGGTGCTCGATGCTGAAGGTGCGGGTCGCGTCCATGGCGCATCTCGAGGGGCTGCTGGAGCGGCTCGGCGAGCACGGCGAGATGAACTCGCACATCGTCCTGTCGACCGCCTACGAGGGGCGCGCCGTGGTGCCCCCGGCGCCCGGCGAGCGGACGGTCACGGCCTCCGAGGGCTGGACACGCTAGGTGTTTCCGGATCATGAAGGCGGCGCGGACGTCCAGGAAATGGTTGAATCGGGCGCTATGTGGCACTCGTCACTGCGCTCCACGCCCTGGCGACGGAGATATCAGCCCGGTGTTCCCGGTGAAGTCGACATCCCGGATATCCCCGTCACGCGGTTCCTCGACGATGCCGCGGACCGGTATCCGCGCAAGCCCGCACTGATCTTCTTCGGCCGGCAGCTCACCTATCGCGACCTGCGCGAGGCGGTGGACCGCTTCGCCGACGGACTGCGCCGGCTCGGGGTGCAGCCGGGCGACCGGGTGGCGCTGATCCTGCCGAACTGCCCGCAGCAGGTCATCGCGTTCTACGGGGTGCTGCGCCGGGGGGCCATCGCCGTCCAGCACAACCCGCTCTACACCGAGGAGGAGATGCTCCGCCAGCTCGCGGACTGCGGCGCGCGGGTGGCGGTCGTCCTGGATCGTTCCTTCGCGACGGTGCGGGCGGTGCGCTCCCGGCTGAGGCTGGACCACATCGTCGTCACGTCCATGCTCGACTTCCTGCCGGCGTCCAGGCGGATCGCGCTCCGCCTGCCGCTGGTGCAGATGCAGCGGCGGCGCGCGGACATCACCGCGGACGTGCCGGACGATCCGGGCGTCGTGCCGTTCACGAGGCTGCAGCGGCCTACCCGGGGGGCGGTGCGGCAGCTGCCCGTGGACCCGGCGCGGCATCTGGCCGCGATCCAGTACACCGGCGGGACGGAGGGGCGTCCCAAGGGCGCGATGCTGACGCACCGGAACCTCGTCGCGAACGCCTGCCAGCAGCACTCGTGGGACCTCGAAGGGCGGCCCGGAGAGGACGTGACGCTCGCCGTCCTGCCCCTCTTCCACTCGTTCGGGCTGGTGAGCTGCCTCGTCTCGCCGGTGGTGACGGCCGGGGCGGTGGTGCTGCTGCCGCGCTACGACGGCGACCGGGTGCTGCGGGCGATCCGCAGGTACCGGCCGACCATCTTCCCGGGCGTGCCGACGCTGTACGAGCAGGTGCTCGACAGCCCCCGGTTCCAGCCGTCCGACCTGCGGTCGCTGCGCATCTTCATCTCCGGCGCGATGGACCTGCCGCAGAGCACCATCGACCGGCTGGAGCGACTCGGCGCGAAGGGCCTCAGCAACTGCTACGGGCTCACCGAGGCGTCCCCGGCCATCACCGCGAACCCGCTCGACGGCACGGCCCGGAACCTGACCGTCGGGCTCCCGCTGCCATCGACCGACGCGGTCGTCGTCGACCAGGACGAGCCGACGCGGGTACTGCCGCCCGGCGAGGCCGGGGAGCTGGTCGTGCGCGGGCCGCAGGTCTTCGCCGGCTACTGGAACGCGCCGCTCGCGACCGCGCAGACCCTGTCGAAAGGGTGGCTGCGCACCGGTGACATCGCCGTGATGGACGAGGACGGTTTCATCACCATCCTGGCCCGCCTGCGGGACATGATGAAGGTGAACGGCTTCACCGTGTTCCCGACCGAGGTGGAGAAGGTGCTGCGCCGCCATCCCGCCGTCTACGACTGCGCGGTGATCAGCGTGCCGGACACGCGGCGCGGGGAGCGCATCATCGCCCACGTGGTGGAACATCCCGCCTACCCCTTCTCGGCGGAGGAGCTGCGGACGCACTGCAAGCGGTACCTGTCGCACTACAAGGTGCCGTCGGAGTTCCGTCCGCGCACGGAACTGCCCAGGAACCTGCTCGGCAAGATCGTCCGGCAGCAGCTGCGGGACGAGTTCGCCGAGTCCGCGCCCAGGCGGATGGGCTCGGCCCAAAGCGGTTGAGCGGCGCGGAGTGGTTGACTGGGCGCGTGCAGACCGAGACCGCCCAAGCCGGGCTCTTCGCCCGGCTCGTCGAGATCGGGCGCGGTTCGGCCCGCGCCGGCGCGTCTCGCGGGACCGCGCCCGCGGATACGGCGTCTCCGGAGACGCTGTACGACCGGCACGGCGTGCTGGTGGTGCGGGTCGGCGACGTGGTGGTGAAGGCGCATCAGGCCGACCGTGAGCACGGGCCCCCGTTCCTCGGACGGATACGGCTCGCGGGCACGCTTCCGAGGATCGTCCTGGCGCCGCTCGGCCCGCCGCTCACCGTGGACGGCAGGACGGTCACGGTCTCCCCGTTCGGTGACCCGGTCGACCCGGACCACGAACTCCCGTGGGAAGAGGGCGCGCGGCTTCTGGCGGCCCTGCACTCCGAGGACGTCCCGGCGGACGCGCCGTCCTGGGGGCGTCCGACGCGCGTGGCGCGGCTCGTCTCGCGGCTGGGCGACGGCCCGGCCGAGGACGCCGTGCGGCGTGCGTTCGGCGCCCTTCCCGCCTGGATACGCGGCGAGGAGGACGAGCCCCCGGCTCGGGCGGAGCGCCTCGTCCACGGAGACTGGCACCTGGGCCAGATGGTCCGCCTCCAGGACGGGCGGTGGCGGCTCATCGACATCGAGGACATGGGCAGAGGCGACCCCGCCTGGGACCTCGCCCGCCCCGCGGCGCTGTTCTCCGCCGGGGTCCTGTACGCGGAGGAGTGGGCCCGGTTCCTGGACGCGTACCGGGCGGCGGGCGGCCCCGCGGTCCCCGCTCAGGGCGACCCTTGGACGAGCCTGGACATTCCCGCACGAAGTCTGGCGATCCAGATAGCCGCCACGTGCGTCTTAACCGCGGGGAGGGAAGATCGGACACTCGACGAGCCGGAGCAGGCGATGATCGACGCCTGCGTGAGAATATCCGCGGCGGGGGACGCGGCGTGACGTGGCGCGAAACCCGCCCTACCTTTAGCCTCTACCTGGGGATCCATACCGGAAGGACGACAAGGCGATGCACTGCCCTAAGTGTCGTGGCGTGATGCGGACCTACACCCGCAGCGGCGTCCACATCGAGCAATGTGACAGCTGCCGGGGCATCTTCCTCGACTACGGGGAGCTCGAGGCCCTGGCCCAGATGGAGGCGCAGTACCGGGCGGCGCCGCCGCCCGCCGCGGCACCGGGCTGGGGGGCGCCCGGCCCGGCGGTGCACCACCATCACCACGGCGGGCACCGCCGCCCGCACCACGGCAGCGTCTTCAACATGCTGTTCTCGACCTGACGTGTCCTCGTGCGGCCCGCCTCCGGCAGGAGGCGGGCCGCACGCATGCCGGGCACCCGCGTCACGCACACCCGGGTCACGTGCCCGCGCGCAGGTCACAGGCGCGGGTCGACGGGCTCGGACTCCAGCGCCAGCACGGCGAAGACCGCCTGGTGGACGCGCCACAGCGGTTCCCCGGCGGCGAGCCGGCCGAGCGCCTCGGCGCCGAGCGCGTGCTCGCGCATGGCCAGCGACCGCTTCCGGCCGAGCGACCGGCGGCGCAGCCGGTCGAGGTTCTCCGGCTCGGCGTAGTCCGGGCCGTAGATGATCCGCAGATACTCCGGTCCGCGGCACTTGAGGCCGGGCTGGATCTTCGCGCCGTCCGGCGGCGGGCCCAGCGGCTTGACGACCATGCCCTCGCCGCCCGCCGCGGTGAGCTCCTCCCACCACGCCGTGACGGCGGCCTCCGACTCCGCCGACCCCAGGTCGACGGTCACCGACTCCGTCGGCTGGACGAACCCGCTCCCGTCACCTTTTGCCAGCCGTTCCGCCACGGACATGTGCCATTCGTGGTCGCGTGCGTCCGCCCAGGCGGTTCCTTCTCCCGCGAGGATCTGGAACGGCGCGAACCGCAGGCCGGTCAGCCCGTCGACCGTCCAGCAGTACCGCGCGTAGGCGTCGCGGAACCGGGACGCGTTGGCGGTTCGCCGGTCGATGTGCTCGCGGAGGCCGCCGAGGTCGAGACCGCGCGCGTCCGCGCGCGCGAGAACGTCGGACGCCATCGGCAGGGCCGCACGGGCCGCGGCCCCCGTCGCCGCGTACTGGGTGCGGATGAGGTCCATGGCCTTGGCCGACCACGGCAGCAGTTCGCCGTCGATGACGAGCCATCCGGTGTCCAGCTCGTCCCAGAGACCGGCCGCGCCGATCGCCGCGCGGAGCCGGTCCAGGACCTCGTCCGTGCGGGACGCGTCGCGGAAGAACGACCGCCCGGTGCGGGTGAAGACGGCGCCGGTCGTCCCGTCGGCCACGCCGAAGCGCTCCGCGGCGACGGCCGCGTCGCGGCACACGACGGCGACGGCGCGGGAGCCCATGTGCTTCTCCTCGCACACGACGCGGGCGATCCCCTTGTCCCGGTAGGCGGCGAGCGCCTCGGCCGGGTGCTCCAGGTGTCCGGGCAGCGCCGAGGTGTCGGCGGGCGCCATGGTGGGCGGCAGGTAGACGAGCCAGCGCGGGTCCACGGCGAACCGGCTCATCACCTCCAGCGCGGCCATCGCGTTCTCCTCGCGGACGGCGACGCGGCCCATCAGGCGGGTCTCGACGCCCTGGTTGCCCAGCACGTCCGCGATGTTGAGGACGTCGTCCTCCCGTGGCCCGGCGGAGGTGCTCTCCAGCGGACGCGTCGGCTCGTACCAGACCTGCCGGGCCGGAACCGACACGAGCTCACGCTCCGGATAGCGCAGCGCGGTCAGCTTGCCGCCGAACACGGCGCCGGTGTCGAGGCAGATGGTGTTGTTGACCCATTCGGCGTCGGGGACGGGCGTGTGCCCGTACACGACCATGGCCTTGCCCCGGTAGTCGCGCGCCCACGGGTAGCGGACGGGAAGCCCGTACTCGTCGGTCTCCCCGGTGGTGTCGCCATAGAGCGCGAACGAGCGGACCCGTCCGGACGCGCGGCCGTGGTACTCCTCCTTCAGCCCCGCGTGGGCCACGACCAGGCGGCCGCGGTCCAGCACGTAGTGGCTGATGAGGCCGTCCATGAAGGCCAGCGCGCTCGCGCGGAAGCCGTCGTCCTCCGCGGCGAACTGCTCCAGGGAGTTCTCGAGGCCGTGCGTCACCCGCACCTTGCGTCCGCGCAGGGCACGGACGAGTTTCGCCTCGTGGTTCCCGGACACGCACAGCGCGTCACCGGCGGCGACCATGCCCATCGCCAGGCGCAGCACGCCCGGCGTGTCGGGCCCGCGGTCGACGAGGTCGCCGACGAAGACGGCGGTGCGCCCGCCGGGATGGTTCGCCCCCACGGCACGCCCCTCGGCGTCCCGCTCGATCTCGTAGCCGAGGCCGGTGAGGAGGTCCTCCAGCTCGGCGCGGCACCCGTGCACGTCGCCGATGACGTCGAACGGGCCGGTCAGCTCGCGCCTGTCGTTCCACGGCCTCTCGTGGACGATCGTCGCGGCGTCGATCTCCGCGGCGCCGGTCAGGACGTGGTGGCGGCGGAACGCGCGGCCCAGGTCCCGCATCCCGCGCCGCAGCTCGCGCCGCTGGCGCGGGATGACGTGCGGCGGCAGGTTCCGGTCGGGCCGGGCGGCGTTCCGCTCGGCGGCGAGGCTCTCGGGGACGTCCAGGACGATCGCGACGGACAGGACGTCGTGGTCCTTGGCGATCCGCAGCAGCGCCTGCCACGCCTTGGCCTGCACGTTCGTCGCGTCCACGACGGTCAGCAGCCCGCGCCGCAGCCGGGTGGCCACGATGAAGTGCAGCAGGTCGAACGCGTCGCCGGTCGCGGACTGGTCGTTCTCGTCGTCCGACACGACCCCGCGGCAGAAGTCGGACGAGACGACCTGCGTCGGCTTGAAGTGCTTGCGGGCGAAGTGGGACTTGCCCGACCCGGTCACGCCGACCAGGACGACGAGGCCCGTCTCCGGGACCCTGATCTCGGTCATCGGGTGAAAACCCCCATCTGGGTGGGCGCGCCGACCTCGGGGTCGTCGTCGCCGACGGGCACGTGGCGGACGCGGTAGCCGTGCTCGGCGGCGACCCGGTCCGCCCAGGCGCGGAACTCGGCCCGCGTCCATTCGAAGCGGTGGTCGGAGTGGCGCATCGCGCCCGGCGCGAGGCCCTCGTAGCGGACGTTGTGCTCGGCGTTCGGGGTCGTCACGACGACCACGCGCGGCGCGGCGTGGCCGAACACGACCCGCTCGACCGCGCCGAGGCGCGGCGGGTCGACGTGCTCGACGACCTCCATCAGCACGGCCGCCTCGTAGCCGGCGAACCGCTCGTCGGCGTAGGTCAGCGCGCCCTGGAAGACGTCCCGTACGCGGTCGCCGTCGCGGCGCGGCCGGTCGTCCCAGCGCAGCCGCCGCCAGGCGTGGCTGAGCGCGCGGTGGGAGACGTCCGCGCCGGCGATCTCGCTGAAGAAGTCGTCCTTGACGAGCAGCGAGAGCAGTTTCCCTGAGCCGCAGCCGAGGTCGATGACGCGCCGCGCGTTCTCGTCGCGCAACGCCTGCATCACCGACCGGAGACGGTGCTCCGCGAGGGAGACGGCCGTCTTCCCGTCCTGCGCCTCGTCCTGCGCCTCGTCCTCGCTGGGCGCGGGCTCCTCCTCGACCTGCACGGGGTCGAGTTCCTCTTCGGGCGCGTCCTCGGCGTCGGCGAGCCGGCCCAGCGCGGTGCGGACGAGCCCGCGCCGGTTGGCCAGGTAGCGGCGGGTGATGGCGCCGCGGTCGGGGTGCGCGGCGAGCCAGCCCTCCCCCGCCCGGATGAGCTTGTCCACCTCGTCCGGGGCCAGCCAGTAGTGCTTGGCGTCGTCCAGGACGGGCAGCAGGACGTACATCTGGTTGAGCGCGTCGGCGAGCCGCAGTGTCCCGGTCAGTGTGAGCGTCACGTACCGGGAGTCGCCCCAGTCGGGGAACTCCGGATCGAGCGGAACCGGCACCGCCGACACGTCCCAGCCCAGCGGGGCGAAGAACCGTTCGGCCTGCCCCGGCCCGCCCCTGCACGGCAGGGCCGGCAGGACGATTTCCAGCGGGATCGGCGTCTCCGCCAGTCCGGGACGCAGGTCGCACCGTCCGCGCATGGCGGTGCGGAAGACGTTGGCCATCGCGGACGCCAGCAGCGAGGACGCCGCGTAGGGCCGGTCGTTCACGTACTGGCCGAGTGAGAAGTCCGGCGTGCCTCTGCCGCGCGTGCGCACGAGCTTGACCGGGTCGACGTCCAGGAGCAGCGCCGCCGTGCAGCGCCGCTGGTCCGCGTCGGGGTAGAAGACGTGCGCCGTGCCGAAGGACTGCTCGAACCGCTGCACCCGTTCGGGATGCTTGTGCAGGAGGTAGCCCAGGTCGGTGGCCTGTTCCATGGTCGTGGTGATCGTCAGAAGCACGCCCCAAGTGTGGCGGACCCCGCCGGATCCCCCATCTCCTTTTTCGGGACGGACGCTCAGGGAACGGAAGGTCCCTTGACGAACCGCCCCTTCCGGTCATACGGCCAGCCGTTGATCCGGCAGCCCTTGAGGCCGAAGATCTGCTGCTGCATGACGGGGGCGAGTCGCCCGCGTCCGGGGCACGTCATGTGCCCGAATCCGAGGCGGTGGCCGACCTCGTGGTTGATCGTCAGCGCGTGGTAATGCTCGGGCTGGCCCCGGTAGTAGGTCGTCAGCAGCAGCCACCGCTTCAGGTTGACCACGACCTGCTTGCCCGCGCTGCAGTTCACCTTGCCCTCGGTCGTCATCCCGTAGGCGCCGCAGATCGTGTCGACGGTGCCGGGCGAGGCCAGCTTCACCACGAAGTCGTAGGCGCCCGAGTCGACGCGCTCGAACGCCAACCTGCCGCCGGCCGTCCACCCGCGCGGGTCGGCGAGGATGCCGTCGACGCTCCGCGCGAACGCCTCGGGGCTCTGCTTGAGACCGCCCTCGACCTCGACCATGTAACGCATGAGCTTGCCGTGCCCGTGCACCTTGCCGCTCGACGCGGGGCGGTGGAACTTCCCCGTCCCCTTCGCCGGGATGTACGGGGTGCGCTTCGGCTTGACGAGCGGCGGGTCGGACGGCTCCTCCTCCACCCGGGTGTCACCCCCGTGACCTGGGCGTCCGGCGGCGGACGTGCCGCGGGGCGGCTCCGCGCCCGGCCGGAGGGACCAGGCGACCGCCCCGCCGAGCCCGAGCACCAGCACGAGCGCGGTGACCCCGGCGACCGCCCCGCGTAACCGGGCCCGCCGCGCCCGCTCGAACTCCCGGTCGAGGTCCGGGAGCGCGCCGGGACGGGGACCGCGTCGTGATCGTGTGGGCTGCATGCCGCGCCAGCATGCCAGAAATGATCTTAAAAGGGTTTGCGGGCGGGTTCGCGGGGCCAGCAGAATCCGAGGCGACATGAGCAGACATCCCCGCCGGATGACCGCGCAGGAGACCGTGGCCATCCTCGAACGCGGCGACTACACGGCCCCTTCGGGCCGCACCGTCTCGATCGCCGGCGGCCTCGCCCGCGCCGTCGGGAGCACCGTCCTGTACCGGCCCGGCGAACTCGACGCGCTCCTCGGGCGGCTCTCCGCTGGCCCCGCCGCGGACGGCGGGACGCGCGTCGAGGTGACCGGCGAGACGACGCTCGCCGCCGCGCGCCGGCTGCGCGGCGGGGGGACAGTCCCGTTCGCGCTCAACTTCGCGTCCGCGAAGAATCCGGGCGGCGGCTTCCTCAACGGGGCGCACGCCCAGGAGGAGGGGCTCGCGCGCTCGTCCGGCCTCTACACGTCGCTGCTGTCGGCCAGGGAGTTCTACGACTTTCACCGCGCCCGGCGCCACCTCCTCTACAGCGACCACATGATCTACTCGCCCGGCGTTCCGGTGTTCCGGGACGACGCGGGGCGCCTGCTGGACGAGCCGTACGAGGTCGCGTTCCTGACGTCCCCTGCCCCGAACCGCGGAGCGATCCGGGATCCCGCCGAGGCCGAGCGCATTCCCGCCGTGCTGCGGCTGCGCGCACGCAAGGTCCTCGCCGTGGCGCTGGCCAACGGGCACGACCGGCTGGTGCTGGGCGCGTGGGGCTGCGGCGTGTTCCGCAACGACCCGGCGGAGGTCGCGGAGGCGTTCGCCGAGCCGCTGCGCCCGGGCGGGGAGTTCGCCGGGCGGTTCGAGCACGTCGTCTTCGCCGTGTGGGACACCGCGAAGGGCTCCCCCCGGCAGGCCGCCTTCGAGGACGCCTTCGCCTAGCCGGGGCGTTCCCCGTCCTCGACGTAGGAGGCGATGCCGCGGACGATGAGGTCGAGCCCGAACTCGAACCTGCCGTCGTCGTCGGCGTCCGTCAGCTCCTTCACCATCCCGGTGAGCACCGGGTAGCGGTCCGCCGGGAGGGCGGCGAAGTACTCCTTGAACTGCCCGAAGTACTCCTCGAAGAACGCGTGCGGGTCCTCGCCGGCGGGCGTCTTCGCGTAGTAGATCGTGCCCTCGACGGCATCGGCGTCGAGGAACATGCCGAGCGTGTCGACGGCCATGGCGGCGATCTTCTTCGGCACTCCGCCCGCGCGCATCAGCGCGAGCTGCGCCTCGGCGACGTCCAGCAGGTGGGGCCCGGTGGGGATGAGCCCCATCGACACCATCGCGATGTCGCGGTGCGAGACGTAGACGCGGCGGATCTCGCGCGCCAGGTCCTTCAGCTGCTCCTGCCAGCGCTCCGGGTCGGGGACGGGAAGCATGATGTCGGCCGCGACGCGGTCGAGCATCAGCTCGCGCAGCTCGTCCTTGCCCGAGACGTGGGCGTAGAGGGACGCGGGACCGGTGCCCAGTTCCTGGGCGACGCGGCGCATGGTGACGGCCTCCAGCCCCTCCGCGTCGAGGACGCGGATCGCCGTCTCGACGATGGCCTCCTGAGTGAGCGGCCGCCGCGGCGCCGCGGCCTTGCGGGGCCGGCGTCCGGGCGGCGTGGGCATGCCCGGTTCCGGGCGTGCGGTGGGCACGGCGGGACCTCCCAATCTCGCGATACATCTTGACACTCGCGAAACGCGATATATCTTCTCTATTGCCGAGAGAAGCACGGCTGACACGAACATCGTACTTGACACGAACGCCATTCGCCTTTAGAACAGTGTTCGCACTTACGAACTATGTTCCAAACGCTGGAGACCACCATGACCGAGACATTGACGTCCCCGGGGCGGGACACCGCGGAGGCGCCCTACCGCTGGCGCTGGCTCGCCCTCCTCGTGATCCTCGCCGGCGAGATCATGGACATGCTGGACGCGCTGATCACCAACATCGCGGCCCCCACGATCCGGGCCGAACTGGGCGGATCGGCCGCCACCATCCAGTGGCTCGCCGCCGGCTACACGCTGTCCATGGCGGTCGGGCTCATCACCGGCGGCCGCCTCGGCGACCTCTACGGGCGCCGGCGGATCTTCCTCATCGGCGCCGCCGGCTTCACGGCCGGCTCGCTGCTGTGCGGCGTCGCCGTCTCCCCCGGCATGCTGATCGGCGCCCGCGCCATGCAGGGCCTGTTCGGCGCGCTGATGCTGCCGCAGGGCATCGGGATGATCAAGCAGATGTTCGCGGCGAAGGAGATGGGCGCCGCGTTCGCCATGTTCGGGCCGGTGATGGGCCTGTCGTCGGTCGGCGGCCCGGTGCTGGCCGGCTGGCTGATCGACGCCGACCTCTTCGGCACCGGCTGGCGGATGATCTTCCTGATCAACCTGCCGCTCGGCATCGCCGCCGTGCTGGCCGGGCTGAAGTTCCTGCCCGCCGGGCGCGCCGAGCACGCCTCCCGCCTCGACCTCACCGGCGCGGCCCTCGCGTCCCTCGGCGCCGGGCTGCTGATCTACCCGCTCGTCCAGGGCCGCGAGCACGACTGGCCGCTCTGGACGTTCCTGATGATGGCCGCCTCCCTCGCCGTCTGGGGCGTCTTCACCTGGTACGAGATCCGCAAGCAGCGCGCCGGCGGCGACCCGCTGATCGTCCCCAGCCTGTTCCGCAAGCGCGCCTTCACCGGCGGACTCGTCGTCGGCCTGGTGTTCTTCTCCGGCATGGCGGGCATCGCCCTGGTGCTGGCCCTGTTCTTCCAGCTGGGGCTCGGCTACTCGCCGCTGAAGGCGGGCCTCGCGCAGATCCCCTGGTCGGCCGGCATCATCATCGGGTTCGGCGCCATGCAGGCCGTGCAGCGCTTCGGCCGCAAGGTGATCCACGCGGGCGCCGTCATCATGGCCGCCGGCATCGCCGGGCTCTACGCCACGCTGCAGTACGCCGGCACCGACGTCACCCCGTGGCAGCTCATCCCCGCCCTGACCGTCACCGGCATCGGCATGGGCCTGCTGATGGGGCCGTTCTTCGACACCGTCCTCGCCGGCGTCGAGCCCGCGGAGACCGGCTCGGCGGGCGGCACCCTCACCGCCGTCCAGCAGCTCGGCAGCGCGCTCGGCGCCGCCGTCCTCGGCACGATCTTCTTCGGGCTGCTCGGCGGGCACGTGGCGGCCGCCGCCGACGACGGCGCGCCCGCGCTGCGCCGCGACCTCGCCGCCGCGTCCGTGCCCGCCGCGCTGCGGGACGGCATCGTGGCCGGCCTGCGCGACTGCGGCCACGACCGCGCCACCGCCAAGGACGCCGCCGCCGTCCCCGCGTCCTGCCACCGGCTGCAGGACGCCGTCGAGGGCGCCGTCGCCGCGGCACCGGCGTCGGCGCCGGCCGTCCAGAAGGCGGTCGCCGCGGCCGGGGAGCACTCCGCCAAGGTCGGCTTCAGCGACGCCATGAAGACCACACTCGGGGTCGAGATCGGGATCCTCGGCCTGACGTTCCTGGCGACGTTCCTGCTGCCGATGCACGCGCGTCCGGAGGAGGAGACCGCCTGAGCGGACGGACGAGGCCCGCGGCCGGGGAACGTCCCCCACCGCGGGCCTTCGCCGTGTCAGACCTTGCTGAGAACCTCCGCGGCCAGCAGCTCCACGTGGTCCAGGTCGTGCATGTCGAGGACCTGCAGGTAGATCCGCTCGGCGCCCAGCTCGCCGAACCGGCCGATCTTGTCGACCAGCTCGCCGGGCGTCCCGGCCAGGCCGTTGTCGCGCAGCTCGGACACCTCCCGCCCGATCGCGTCCGCGCGGCGCTTGATCTCGGCCTCGTCCCGGCCGCAGCAGACGACCTGGGCGGCGGAGTAGACGAGCGGCTTCGTCCGGCCCGCGTCCGCGCACGCCGCGCGGACCCGGCCGAACGCCTCACCGGTGTCCGCCACCTGGTGGAACGGGACGTTGTACTCGTCGGCGAACCGGGCCGCCAGCCGCGGCGTCCGCTTCGCCCCGAACCCGCCGATGATGATCGGCGGGCCGCCCGCCTGGGCGGGCTTCGGCAGCGCGGGCGACTCGGTCAGCGTGTAGTGGTCGCCGCTGAACGAGTAGGTCTCCCCCGCCGGCGTCCCCCACAGCCCGGCGAGGATCTCCAGCTGCTCCTCGAACCGCTCGAACCGCTCCCCCAGACTCGGGAACGGGATGCCGTAGGCGGCGTGCTCCTGGTCGAACCAGCCCGTCCCGAGCCCGAGGTCGACGCGGCCGCCGCTCATCTGGTCGACCTGCGCGACCGAGATGGCGAGCGGCCCCGGGTGCCGGAACGTCGCCGCCGTGACCAGCGTGCCGAGCCTGATCCGGCTGGTCTCCCGGGCCAGCGCGCCCAGCGTGATCCAGGAGTCGGTCGGCCCCGGCTCGCCGGTCACGTCCCCCATCTTGACGAAGTGGTCGGAACGGAAGAACGCGTCGAAACCGAGGTCCTCGGCCGCCTTGGCGACCGCCAGCTGTGTTTCGTAGCTCGCCCCCTGCTGGGGCTCAGTGAAGATCCGAAGACGCATGACCCCATCCTCGTACCCGCCGGCCACCGGTCGCACCACCGGGTCAGCGACGCTCCGTGATCGCCGTGCGGACCACCGCGGTGTTGTTCGCCTCGTCCGGGTCGAGGGCCGGCGACACCGCCTTCCAGGACGCCTCCAGCACCGCCCCCGCCCGGACGTCCTCCCGCGGCACGGCCGTGAGGCGCAGCGTCCGCGTCTCGCCCGCCCGGAGCGGGCCGACCGAGCACCCGTAGGCGCGGCCGTGCGGCACGCACGCGGTGTCCCGCCCGACGAGCCTGATCGGCCCCCGCGACTCGACGGCCACGTTCTCGGCCGCGGCCGGGCCCAGGTTGCCGACCCGCAGCACGTACGAGATCTCCGCGCCCCTCCGGGCCGTCGCCGGAGCCTCCTTCGCCAGCGCCAGATCGGCGGTCCGCGCGACGCGCACGACCGGGAACCCGCGGGTGGCGTGCGCCCTGCCCCAGGTCGCCGTCCCGCGCAGCCCGATCTCCTCCCCCGGCTCGGCGCGCCTGGTGACCTTCGCCTTGATCACGCCGGTGGCCCTCTCGCCCTTCGCGACGGCCCCGAGACGGCACACGACCTTCCGCCCGTCCGCCCTGCAGCGCTTCCCGCCGGACACGAACGCCAGCGACTTCGGCAGCGTCGTCCTGAACACCGCCTTGCCGGACTTTCCCCGCCCCTCGGCGGTCACCGTGAACGACCACGCGTAGACCCGCCCGGGCACGACGGCCCGCCGCGGACTCTCCGTCCGCAACACGACCCCCGGCCCCTCCGACTTGGCATGCACCTTCGGCTTCACGTGCGGCTTCGGCTTGGCGTGAGCCTTCGGTTCCGCATGCGCCTTTGGCTTGGCGTGCGCCTTTGGCTTGGCATGCGCCTTTGGCTTGGCATGCGGCCTCGGCTTGGCATGCGGCCTCGGCTTCGCGTGCGGCTTCGGCTTGGCGTGGGCCTTCTTGGGCTTCTTGTGTGCTTGCGGTCTGCCGTGTGCTTTCGGCTTGGCGTGCGGATCGGGCTTCGGGTGGGTTCTGGGTCTGGGCGCCGGGGCGGAGGCGCTCCCCCTGTCTCCCTTGTGCGCGGACGGGCCGGGGCCGTCGGCGTACGCCGCCGCCGGTGCCGCGCCCAGCAGCGGTACGGCGGCCAGTAGCGCCAGACCGCGCCCCTTGAATGTCCAGACCATGATGAGACCCCCTGTGGCCTGCGGATTCCTTGCGGACACGTCCGTTGTAGCGATCCCCGAACCGGCCACCTAGCGCCCCGTCGGCGTGTCGTCACAGACAGTGACAGTTACGTCACGCTGAAGTGCGAACCTGTCCAATTTGCTGCGCTGTAAAGGGCAGAACCTGTTGAATCGGCCAAAACTGGTCCCCCCGACCCATGGAGTTGACATGGCTGTCTTCGGCGTCGACTACGCGTGGGGACGCCCCGGCGTCACCGCGCTGAGGCGAGCCGGGGTGAAGTTCGCGTGCCGCTACCTGTCGCACGACACGACCGGCAAGAACCTGACCCGCGCCGAGGCCGACGACCTGTCCGACGCCGGGATCTGGGTCGTGGTCGTCTGGGAGTCCACCGCGAAGCGCCCGCTCGCCGGACGCTCCGCGGGAGTGACGGACGCCAGGGACGCCGCCGCGCAGGCGACGGCCTGCGGCATGCCGGACGACCGTCCCATCTACTTCGCCGCCGACTGGGACGCCTCCGCCTCCCAGCAGGACGAGATCAACGCCTACCTGGACGGCGCCGCGAGCGTCATCGGCCGCGACCGGGTCGGCCTCTACGCCGGGTACGGCCCGACGAAGCGCGCGTTCGACGCCGGGAAGATCACCTACGGCTGGCAGACGTACGCCTGGTCCGGCGGCCGCTGGGACGCCCGCGCGCAACTCCAGCAGTACTCCAACGACCACACCATCAACGGCGTCGGCGTCGACTACGACCGCGCCGTCAAGAGCGACTACGGGCAGTGGCGCGTCGGCGTCTCGCCCGAGGGAGTGGACGACATGCCCGACTACGTGTCCGTCGGCGCCGACGCCGAGCAGCAGATTCCCCCCGGCAAGTGGACGAACGTCACCTGGGACCGCGAGTACTCCGACAGCGAGCACCAGCACAACGACCCGGGCGGCCCCAGCCTGCTGACCGGGTCCGCCCGGTACAGCCTGACGGTCGCCGCGACCGTCGGCGGCGTCCCCGCGGGCACCCTCGTCCAGGCCCGCGTCGTCGAGGTCGAGATCGAGGACACGAGCAAGTTCGAGGTCGGCCCCGTCCAGGACTTCCTCTCGGTCGGCGACACCACCAACCTGGTGTACGCCCTGTCCGCCGACACCGTCCGCTCCGGCCACCGGGTGCGTTTCCAGCTCGTCCAGCACGGCGGCTCCGCGGCGACCCTCAAGGACGGCAGCGCCAAGGTCTTCTTCTGGCGGTGAATCGGCCGTCCTGGACCGGCGGTCAGAAGTCGTCGTTGATGTACGGGGCCAGCGGGACGGACAGGGCGGCGGTCAGACGGGCCGCACTGCCCGGGGCGTGTTCGGTCATGGCGCCGATCCGGGTGAGGGCGGCCGGGGTGGTGCCGCCCAGGTAGGTGGCGGCCAGGTCGGCGGCGGTCAGCGTCAGATCGGGCGCGTCCGTCGTCCGGTCGCACGCCGGGCTCGGGCCGGTGGTGAGGCGCCAGCGGCCCGAGTTGGACGGGATGCGGGCGTCCTCGATCTCCAGGACGAAGGCGTCCTCGGCCGCCCACGAACGGGCCCGCAACGCGGCCGGGACGTCGATCAGGCGGAGCCACAGCGCGCCGTAGTTCTCCTTGACGGCGACCTGGTCGGGGTCGGCGGCCATGTGCGGGAGCAGGTCGTCCACGGGACGGGTCGGCGCGTGGACGCGGGTCGTCAGGTCGATCGACGCCAGGTAGCGCCAGAGGGCTGCTTCGACCTGCGGGGTCTCGGCCACGAGCTCGACGACCCTGATCGTCTGCTGCCCGTTGGCGCGGTAGACGGCGTAGCCGGCGGGGTGGGCCACGACGCGCGGTTCGGTGAAGCCCGGGGCCTCCACGTCGACCGAGCGCAGGATGCCGCGCGTCCACCATTCGGGGTCGCGGACGAGGCCGCCCGGCCGGGCGGCGAGGCCGCGCCTGTGGATCGGGTCGAGGATCCCGGGGGCCGAGGCGATGTCGATCAGGCGGAGGGGCCGGTCGTCGGGCGTCGTGCGGAGGTCCAGCGGACGGGACGTGTCGACCTCCAGCCCGATCGCGCGGGTGGCGAGGCCGAAGCCGTAGCGGCCGTAGATGGCGCCCTGGGACGCCCACAGCGCGGCCACCGGGCGGTCAGCGGCGATCGCGTCGGCGTGCATGCGGGCCATCAGGGACGTGAGGACGCCCTGGCGGCGATGGGTGGGCAGCACGCCGACGAAGGTGACCGCCGAGCAGTCGAGGAACGCGCCCGGCACCGCGAGGCGCATCGGGAGCGCCGCCAGTTGGCCGGCCAGGGTGCCGCCGTCGTAGGCGCCCAGGCGCTCGGCGCGGCGCGGCTTCCAGGAGTCCAGCTCGTTGTCGTCGGCGCGGACGTGGAACACCAGTCCGGCGAAGTCGACCATGCGGCCGGCGTCGGATTCCGGCACGTCCCTGATCTCGATCATGCGTCCACCGTATGCCGGGGCCGCAACCGGATTTCTCAGCCCCTGACCAGCACCGCCAAGCACTCCACGTGCTGGGTCATCGGGAAGGCGTCGAAGGCGCGCAGGGTCTCCAGGGTCCAGCCGCGCTCGCTGAAGTAGCCGAGGTCGCGGGCCAGGGTGGCCGGGTCGCAGGACACATAGGCGATCTTGCGGCCGGCGAGGCGGGTGATGTGCTCGACGACGTCGCGGCCCGCGCCGGTGCGGGGCGGGTCGAGGACGACGAGGTCGGCGCCGCGGACGCGCTCGCCGCGGTGGTGGCCGCCGCCGCGCTTGTTCTGCGTGCGGGACGAGCTGGTCGCGCGGCCGAACTCCAGGTCGGCGACGATCTCCTCGACGGGGCCGCGCTCGATCGACACGTTCGGGAGGTCGCGCAGGTTGTAGCGGGCGTCGCGGACGGCCTGGCCGTCCGACTCGACGCCGACGACGAGGCCGTCCGGGCCGATGCGGTCGGCGAGGACGCCGGCGAACAGGCCGACACCGCAGTACAGGTCGAGGGCGATGTCGCCGGGCTTCGGTTCGAGGGCGTCCAGCACGGCGTCGGCGAGGAGCCGCGCGGCGCCCGGGTGGACCTGCCAGAAGCCGCTGCCGCTGACCTGGTACAGCCGCCCGGAGACCTCTTCGCGGACGTACGGGAGCGCGCTGCCGGGCTCCGGCTTGCCGCGGACGAGCCGGACCGGGACGTCCAGCCGCGGCACCTTGATCTTGCGGCGGTCGCGGCCGCGCAGCACGACGAGGCGGTCGCCGGTGGTGGCGGAGACGATGCCCTCGACGCCCGTGGCGCCCGGCCAGCGCTTGCGCTCGATGCCCATCAGCTCGACGCCCGGGTGGGCGATCAGGCATTCGTCGATGGGCTCGATGTCGTGGGAACGGTGCCTGCGCAGGCCGACGGCGCCGGACGCGACGGAGAACTGCACGCGGGTGCGCCAGCCGAGGCCGGGCGGCGGCGCCACCTCGGAGTCGACCGGGTACGGGACCTCCTCGACGGTCACCGTGCGGGTGATCCCGGCGAGGCGCTGGAGCTGCTCCTCCACCACGGCGGCCTTGAGGGCGCGCTGGGCGGGCAGCGAGGCGTGCTGCCAGTCGCAGCCGCCGCAGCGGCCGGGCCCGGCGAACGGGCACGGCGGCTGGACGCGGTCCGGGGACGCCTCGATGATCTCGACGGCGTCGGCGCGGAGGAAGTTCTTGGTGCGGTCGGTGACGCGGGCCCTCACCCGTTCGCCGGGCAGGGCGTGCCGGACGAAGACCACGCGGCCCTCGTGCCGGGCGACGCAGAAACCGCCGTTGGCGACGTTGCCGACCTCCAGTTCGAGGACGTCGGGTTCGAGTTCAGTCACGATCCGAAACACTACCGGCACCGGGGGGCGTCCCGGTCCGCGGCGGACGCCGGGACGAGCCGGGCCCGGGCGGCTCGACCCGTCCCTTGAGCCGGTCGGAGGACTGCAGCTGCCAGGCGACGCTCGTCACCATGACGCCCGGCTGGAACAGCAGCCGCCCCTTCAGCCGCAGCGCGCTCTGGTTGTGCAGCAGCTGCTCCCACCAGTGGCCGACGACGTACTCGGGGATGAACACGGTGACGACGTCGCGGGGGCTGCGCCGCCGGACGTTCTTGACGTAGGCGAGGACGGGCCGGGTGATCTCCCGGTACGGCGAGTCGAGGATCTTCAGCGGGACGGGGATGTCGAGGGCGTCCCACTCCTCCTGGAGCCGCCGGGACTCCTCGGCGTCCACCGCGACGGTCACCGCCTCCAGCGTGGAGGGACGGGTGGCGCGCGCGTAGGCGAGCGCCCGCAGCGTCGGCTTGTGGATCTTGGAGACGAGCACGATGCCGTGGTTGCGGGCGGGCAGCGCGACGTCCTCGCCGGAGGGCACCAGCTCCTCGGCGATCCGGTCGTAGTGCCTGCGGATGGCCTTCATCAGCAGGAACAGCAGCGGCATCGCGATGCACACGATGTAGGCGCCGAGCGCGAACTTGGTGATCAGCACGACGACGAGGACGATGCCGGTGAGGGTGGCGCCGAACGCGTTGATGCCGCGGGAGGACTTCATCCGGCGGCGCTGCGCCGCGTCCTCCTCGGTGGCGAGCAGCCGGTTCCAGTGCCGCACCATGCCGACCTGGCTGACGGTGAACGACACGAAGACGCCGACGGTGTAGAGCGGGATCAGCCGGCTGACGGACGCGTCGTAGGCGTAGATCAGCAGCCCGGCCATGGTGGCGAGGATGATGATGCCGTTGCTGTAGGCGAGCCGGTCGCCGCGGGTGTGCAGCTGGCGCGGCAGGTAGCGGTTCTGCGCGAGCACCGAGCCGAGCACCGGGAACCCGTTGAACGCGGTGTTGGCGGCGAGGAACAGGATCAGCGCGGTCATCGCGGTGACCAGCGCGAAGCCGGGGGTGAAGTTGCTGAACACGGTGTGCGCCACCTGCGCGATCACCGGGTCGGCGTCGGTGACGGCCTTGCCGGTGGACGGGTCGACCAGGTGGCTGCCCTGGTCGGGTTCGGCGAACTTGGCGTCGGTGATGTAGGCGAACGCGGTCACGCCGCCGAACAGGGTCATCGCGACGAGCCCGAGCGCGAGCAGGGTGGTGGCGGCGTTCTCGCCCTTCGGCTTGCGGAACGCGGGCACCCCGTTGCTGATCGCCTCGACGCCGGTGAGCGCGGCGCAGCCGGACGAGAACGCCCGCAGCAGCAGGAAGACCAGCGCGAACCCGGCGAGGTCCGTCTCGTCGCCGCGGACCTCGAAGTGCGCGGTCTCGGCCTCCAGGTCGGTGCCCGCGACCAGCCTGACCAGGCCCCACGCCAGCATGCTGAAGACGGCGAACATGAACAGGTAGGTGGGGATCGCGAAGGCGACGCCCGCCTCCTTGAGGCCGCGCAGGTTGCCGAGCGTGAGCAGGACGACGATGCCGATCGCGACGACGACCTCGTGCGGCTGCATGAACTTCAGCAGCGCGCCGAGGTTCTCGACGCCGGACGACACCGACACCGCGACGGTCATGACGTAGTCGACCAGCAGCGCGCTCGCCACCACGACGCCCCAGTTGTCGCCGAGGTTGGTGGTGGCGACCTCGAAGTCGCCGCCGCCGCTCTGGTAGGCCCGGACGTTCTGCCGGTAGGAGGCGACCACGGTGAGCAGGATCACCACCACGGCCGCGGCCACCCAGGGGGTGTAGTGGTACATCACGAGACCGCCCGCGCCGAGCGCGAGCAGGATCTCCTGCGGGGCGTACGCCACCGAGGACAGCGCGTCGCTGGCGAAGATCGGCAGGGCGATCCGCTTCTTCAGCAGCTGCTCGTGTTGCTGGGAGCTGCTCAGCGCGCGGCCGAGCAGCAGCCGCTTCGTCAGGTCCGGAACCTTCGACACGGAAGGAGAGCCTAGCCCTCGGCGCGAGCGCGGTTCTCCCGCCCTGCCGCCCGCCGGGGGGCCGGGCCGGGTAGTACTCGCCTGGGTGGATGTGTAGGTTTGCAGCCCGGCAGGGATCATTGACGGAAAACGGTCCTCGGGCACGGCACGGCGGCGGCGGCGCAGCGACGGATGCCGGGCACGCGCGGGGGGTACAGGGGGAACGTCCCCTGGACGGAAGAGGGAACGGCCGTGCATATCGTGATCATGGGATGCGGGCGGGTCGGCTCGACGCTCGCCCACATCCTGGAGGACAAGGGCCATTCGGTGGCCATCATCGACCAGAGCCCGGAGGCGTTCCGCCGGCTGCGCAGCGGGTTCCGGGGCCGCCGCATCACGGGGTTCGGGTTCGACCGCGAGGTGATCGCCGAGGCGGGCATCGAGCGGGCGTCCGCGTTCGTGGCCGTCAGCAGCGGCGACAACTCCAACATCATCTCCGCGCGGGTGGCGCGCGAGACGTTCGGCGTCGACAACGTGGTGGCCCGGATCTACGATCCGCGCCGCGCCGAGGTGTACCAGCGGCTCGGCATCCCCACGGTCGCGACCGTCCGGTGGACGGCCGACCAGATCCTGCGGCGGCTGCTGCCGGAGGGCGCCGAGCCGCTGTGGCGCGACCCGACCGGCGCGGTCGTCCTCGCCGAGCTGGACTCCGGGCACCTGTGGGTCGGCGCGAAGGTCGGTGCGCTGGAGGAGCACGCGGACACCCGGGTGGCGTTCCTGTCCCGGATGGGCGAGGCGTTCGTCCCCCAGCGGGACACGGTGATCCAGGACGGCGACATCGTGCACATCATGGCGAACGCCGAGGAGCTGGAGCGCGTCAACGCCGCCGTGGCGGCGCGGAACGGGGAGGACGCCTGATGCGGGTCGCGATCGCCGGGGCCGGCGCGGTGGGCCGCTCCATCGCGCAGGAGCTGCTGGAGAACGGGCACGAGGTGCTCCTGATCGACAAGAACCCCAAGGCCATCAAGGTCGAGATGGTGCCGCGCGCGGAGTGGCTGCTCGCCGACGCGTGCGAGATATCGGCCCTGGACGACGCGGCGCTGGAGCGCTGCCAGGTGGTGGTCGCCTCGTCCGGCGACGACAAGGTCAACCTGGTCGTGTCGCTGCTGGCCAAGACCGAGTACGGGGTGCCGCGCGTGGTGGCGCGGATCAACCACCCGAACAACGAGTGGCTGTTCAACGAGTCGTGGGGCGTGGACGTGGCCGTGTCCACGCCGCGGCTGCTGTCGGCGCTCGTGGAGGAGGCCGTCAGCGTCGGCGACCTCGTCCGGCTGATGACGTTCCGGCAGGGCGAGGCGAACCTGGTCGAGCTGACGCTGCCGGAGGACGCGCCGCTCGGCGGGCAGCGGGTCGGGTCGGTGGCCTGGCCGCGCGACACCGCGCTCGTGGCGATCCTGCGGGAGGGGCGGGTGCTGGTCCCCTCGCCCGACGACACCCTCGAACCGGGCGACGAGCTGATGTTCGTGGCCAGCCAGGACGTGGAGGACGAGCTGGCCGCCCTCCTCGGTGGACGCTAGCGGCGGGACCCGCCTGGCCGGACGGTCAGGCGGGTTCCTCGCGGTCGATCGGGGTGCGGCCGCGGGCGAGCAGCGCCACCATGGCGGCCAGCGCGGCGACCTGCAGCGGCCAGCCCATCACGATCTTGGCGGTGCCGAGCAGGCCGCTCTGGTCGCCGTCCGCGAGGTAGATCGGGTACTGCACGGCGACGCGCGCCACGCAGGGCAGCACCAGCAGCCAGGTGAGCCGGGAGCACAGCCGCACGATGCCGCGGTCGGCGCGCCACTCGGTCGGGTCGCCGGTGACCGAGCCGATGATGAAGCCGACGACCGGCCAGCGCACCGCGATCGAGAAGATCATCGCGGCGCCGTAGCCGGCGTTGAGCAGGATGCCGGGCAGGAAGGCGTTCTCGGCCTTGCCCGAGCGCAGCGCGAAGAACGCGGCGATCCCGATGCCGACGAGGCTGTTCAGCACGAACTGCGGGCTGGAGCGCTGCGCGATCCGGACGATCAGCAGCACCACCGCCGCGCCGACACCGGCCGCGACGGCGAGCTTGATGTTCTCCACCGCGACGTAGGTGCCGGTGAAGGCGATCGTGGGGACGGCGGCCTCCAGCATGCCGCGGACGCCGCCGAGCGCCTTGTTGAGCTGGGCGCGGACGGCCGCCTCGACGGTGTCGTGCGCGGCGGTCTCCCGCCCGGTGCCCGCCGTCGTCTCGCTCACGCCGCCGTCTCGCTCACACTGTGGCCCACGCCGTCGTCCCGCCCACCTGTTCAGGAGCCGCCGCGCAGCTCGTATCGCGGATTGAACATCACCTTGCGGCCGTCCTGCACGCTGACCAGCCCCTCGGCGCGCAGCCGGCGGCCCGGGTCGATGCCGGCGATCTTGCGGCGGCCGAGCCAGACCAGGTTGACCACGTCGGTGCCGTCGTAGAGCTCGGCCTCCAGCGCGGGCGCGCCGCCCCGCGGACGCAGGGTGACGGTACGTAGCGTACCCGCCACGCAGTGCCGCTGGCGCGCGGCGCAGTCGGTGATCGGTGTCGCGCCCTCGTCGCCGGTGGTCTTCTGCAGTTCCTCGGCCTCGAGCTCGGCGTTGCCGGCCGTCATGCGCCGCAGGAGGCGCCGCAGGCCGCGCTTGCCGTCGCCGCGTCCGCCGGGATCCGTCCGGGGAGGGGTTCCGGCCGAAACCTCGTCCATACCTCGAAGCGTATGACATCCAAGGACGAATCGACCCCCCGCCCCGCGCCCCCGGCGACGAGTTCCGGCCGCGGCCGCGACCCGCCGCGCGCCCGCGGGCGGCGGAGCGCGCACCGCCTACGCCTGGCGGCGCCGGAACCGGGCGGCGGCCATCGCGGAAAAGTAGCCGATCTCCGGGACGTTCATCCGGCGGGCGGCGAGGAGGTAGAGCGCGCCGCCGCCGAGGCCGCCGACGGCGAGGGCGAGCAGCGCGGGGGCGCGGTCGCCCGGCAGCCGGCCGGACGCCCGGACGACCGCCGCCGCGAACGCCAGCGCGGGCAGCGCGGCCGGGTGCAGCCGGGTCAGCGCGCGCAGGATGCGGCGGCCGTCCATGCCGCCGAGCCGCCTGCGCAGGACGAGCGCGGCGCCGGTCGCCCCCACCAGGTAGAACAGGCCATAGGCGGCGGGAAGGCCGACCACGACCTGCCGTGCCGGGACGAACGCCAGGAGCGCGAACGCCGTCCCGGCCTCCGGATGGCCCGCGGCGGCGGTCGCCCGGTCCCCGGCGCGCGTGGCGACGTTCGCGGTGACGAGGACGCCGAGCTGCGCGACGACGATGTAGAGCAGCATCCACGTCGCGGTGCGGGCGGCCTCGCCGAGCCCGGACCCGCGCAGGTCGAGGCGCGGGCGCCAGCGGAACCCGGCGGACCGCAGCATCCAGACGAGGGCGCCGCTCTGCGCGACCGTCATGACGGCGCTGGAGTGCGCGACGCCCGGCGGGGCGGCCTGGGCGGCGCCGCCGATCTCGTCGCCCTCGGGGGCCTGCCGGTCGGCGGGACCCGGGTCGCCGACGTCGCCGGGGTCGCGGACCGGCACGAGGCCCGGCTCGGGCCGGCCGGGCGGCTCCGCGCGCTCCGCCTCGTCGAAGACCCCCGGCATGAGGATCCGGCGCTTGCCGGACTCGTCCATCGGCACCACCCCCGGACGCGCCAGTATGCCCGCACGGGAGGGCCCCCTCGCCGGCCGGACGGCCGGGGAGGGGCCCCCGTGCGGGCCGGTGTCAGCGGAGGGCGGCCTCCACGGCCGGGACGCGGATCGTGCGGCGGGTCGCCCCGTACGCCGTCGCACCGGTCAGCACGGCGGCGAGGGCGGCGACCGCGAGGTACGTCCAGACGTCGCCGTCGGGGACGGCGGAGGCGCGGCGGGCGAGCCCGAACGGCACGATCGTGAAGACGGACGCGACCGTCCCGACGAGCACGCCCGTCACGGTCAGCACCGCCGACTCCAGCGCCACCGCGGCGAGCACCTGGCGCGGGGTGGCGCCGGCGAGCCGGGTCTGGCCGAACTCGCGGCGCCGGTCCGCGGTGGCCGCGACCAGCGTGTTGACCAGCATGATCGCGGTGAACAGCACCACCATGCCGATGACGACGAAGTTGAGCGTCTCGATGCTCTTCTGCTCGGCCGTCTTGGCGAGCCCGGCCGCGTCCATCGCCGCGTTCTCGGTGGCCTGGAGGAACAGCGTGCCGACGGCCGTCGCGACGAACAGGATGACCGGGGTGACCGCGGACGCGAGGGCGCCCGTCCGGCGCCGCATCGTGGCCGCCGCGAGGCCGCCCGGCGCGCCGCCGAGCGCGCGCAGCGGCCCGGCCGCCAGGGCCGTCACCCGGCGCATGATCGCCGGCGCCAGCAGCGCCAGCCCGATCCCGGCGAAGATGTCGGCCTGCCCGGACGTCGCCATCGCGTCGCTGCCCGCGCCGTCCATCACCGTGACCGTGATGATCGCCTCGAAGGCGGCGAGCAGCAGGAACACCGCCGCGAACACGATCCGCTTCCGGCTCAGCCGCGCGTCGTCGGTGGCTGCCGCCGCCATCGACTCCGCCACCCGGACGCGGACGGCGCGCCGCGCGGTGATCAGCGCGGCGGCGACCGCGGACACCAGCGTGACCGCGATCCCCATCGACAGCGCGACCGGCCCGAAGTGGTAGCCGATCCCCGCGGGGACCTGGCCGGTGCCGTGCAGCAGCCCGAGCAGAGCCCGTCCGGCCGGGATCGCGGGGACGACCGCGAGCAGCGCCGCGGCCACGGCCAGCCCGGCCGCCTCGCCGACGATCATCCGGCCGAGCTGCGCGGGGGTCGCGCCGGCGCTCTTCAGCAGCGCCAGTTCCGCCGCCCGCTGCCGGACCGACAGGGTCAGCGTGGAGGCGACCGCGAAGACCACCAGCAGCAGCCCCCAGCCGCCGACCACGATCGCCATCGTCGACAGCGTCTCCGCGGCCTCCCCGGTCGCGCCGCTCCCCTCCGCCGTGTCGAGCATCGACGCGAACGCCATGATCATCGTCGCGCCGAGGAACATCGCGAGGAACGCCGCCGTGAAGGCGCTCGCGCGCCTGCGCAGCGAGCGCAGTGCCAGAGCGAACATGATCAGACCCCCGCCGCCGTGCGCTGGCGCTCGACCTCGTCGGCCAGGCGTGTCATCCGCTCCGCGACGGTCTCGGCCGTCGGGGAGGTCTGGTAGCCGACGATCCGGCCGTCCGCCAGGTACAGGACGGAGTCGGCGAACGACGCGGCGACCGGGTCGTGGGTCACCATCACGACCGTCTGCCCGGACGTCCGCACCGACTCGCGGAGCAGTTCCAGCACGGCGCGGGCGCTGCGGGTGTCGAGCGCGCCGGTCGGCTCGTCCGCGAACACGACCCGCGGCCGGGTGACCAGCGCCCGCGCGATCGCCACCCGCTGCTGCTGGCCGCCGGACAGCTCCGCCGGGAGGCGGTCGAGCCGGTCGCCGAGGCCCACCCGCTCCAGGACGGCCCGCACCGCCGCCTTGTCGACCCTGCGTCCCGCGAGCTTCAGCGGCAGCACCGCGTTCTCCATGACGTTCAGCGTCGGGAGCAGGTTGAACTGCTGGAAGACGAACCCGACGCGCTGCCGCCGGAACCTGGTCAGCGCGGCCTCGCCGCCGCCGGTCAGCTCGGCGCCGTCCACGAAGACCCGGCCCTCGGTGGGACGGTCCAGGCCCGCCGCGCACTGCAGCAGCGTGCTCTTGCCCGATCCGGACGGGCCCATCACCGCGGTGAACGACCCCGCCGGGAGCGACAGCGACACGCCGTCCAGCGCCGCCACCCGGTTGCCCTCGGCGCCGTAGATCCTGCGCACGCCCTCAAGCCGGAGCGCCTCCGCGGACGCCTCCCCCGCGGCGGGCCTCTCCTGTCCGAACATCGTCCTCACCTCCGCCCGGCGCCCCCTCGCGGGGCGCCTCGGGAACGAAGCTACGGAGGGCGGGCGCGGCCGAGGATGGGTCCAGCACGCCGATCGGGGTAGGCAAAACCCCACCATCGCCGGGGCACCCGCCTTCGCCGCGAGCGCCGGGGGACGGCTAGAGTCGCCTGCGGTGCGCCGGGAAGTCTGGTCGGCAGGTCCCGTGATCCGCATGCCGACCGGGAGGCTCCGTGCAGGCCACCGCCGCGATCGTCGTCTTCGTCGCCGCGTACGTGATGATCGCGTCGGAGAAGGTGCACCGGACGGCGGTGGCGCTCGGCGGCGCGGGCCTGATGCTGCTGCTGCACATCACCGACTCCGAGGGCGCCTTCTTCTCGCCGGAGTCCGGCATCGACTGGAACGTCGTCTTCCTGCTGCTCGGCATGATGGTGATCGTCTCGGTGCTGCGCCGCACCGGCCTGTTCGAGTACGTGGCGATCTGGGCCGCCAAGCGCGCGCGGGGCCGCCCCTACCGGCTGATGGTGATGCTGGTCGTGCTGACGGCGGCGGCGTCCGCGCTGCTGGACAACGTCACCACCGTCCTGCTGATCGCGCCCGTGACGTTCCTGGTGTGCGAGCGGCTCGCGCTGCGTCCCGAGCCGTACCTGATCGCCGAGGTCATGGCGTCCAACATCGGCGGCACCGCGACGCTGGTCGGCGACCCGCCCAACATCATCATCGCCAGCCGGGGCGGGCTGTCGTTCAACGACTTCCTCGTCCATCTGGCGCCGCTGGTCGTGCTGCTCATGATCGTGTTCTGCCTGCTGTGCCGGTGGCTGTTCCGGTCGGCGTTCACCTACGACCCCGACCTCGCGGCGGAGATCATGGAGCTGGAGGAGCGGGAGGCCATCACCGACAGGCGGCTGCTCGCGCAGGGGCTCGGCGTCCTCGCCATCGTGGTCGCCGCGTTCGTGCTGCACCCGGTCCTGCACTACGAGCCGTCCGTGGTCGCGCTGCTCGGCGCCGGGCTGCTCGTCGCCGCGACCAAGGTGACCACCGAGGAGGCGCTCAGCGAGGTCGAATGGCCCACCCTGGTGTTCTTCGCGGGCCTCTTCGTGATGGTGGGCGGGCTCGTCGAGACCGGCGTCATCGGCGACGTCTCCAGGGCCGCCGCCGACGCCGCCGAAGGACGCCTCGGCTTCGCCACGATGCTGCTGCTGTGGGCGTCCGCCGTGCTGTCGGCGATCGTGGACAACATCCCCTACGTCGCGACGATGAGCCCGATCGTCTCCGACCTCGTCCAGCAGCATCCCGGCACCGAAGGCCACGTGCTGTGGTGGGCCCTCGCCCTCGGCGCCGACCTCGGCGGCAACGCCACCGCCGTCGGCGCCAGCGCCAACGTCGTCGTCCTCGGCATCGCCGCCCGCAACGGCACCCCGATCAGCTTCTGGCACTTCACCAAGTACGGCCTCGTCGTCACCTTCGTCACGGTCGCCCTCGCGACCCCGTACCTGTGGCTCCGCTACCTGTAGCCGCTATCCGCTCCAGGAGCGAGGTGTAGCGGTTCCGCCGGTCGGGGCGGGCGCGGCCCTCGGCGTGCCGCAGCGCGGGGACCGCCGCCGCGCCGAGCAGGACCAGCGCGTCGGCGGCGGCCGCGCGGACGGGCTCGCGGGAGTGCGACAGCAGCGCGACGAGGCCCGGGACCGCGGGCTCCCAGGCGGCGTGCCCGAGCGTCCTGGCCGCCGAGCGGACGACGGCGGGCTCCGGATCGTCCAGCAGCCGGATCGTCTGGTCGAGATAGCCGCGCCGGTCCAGGACGCGGCGGGACACGCGGTGCGCGTGCAGCCGGACCTTCGTCTCGGGGTGCGCGATCAGCGCCGCGAGCAGGTCCGCCAGCTCGGGGTCGGCGGCGGCGCCCGCCTCCTCATGGCGTTCGGCGAGCAGGGTGAGCGCGCGCTTGACGGCCTTGGCGCCGCCGTCGCGGGCCTGGGCGAACAGCTCCGCGCGCGAGGGTTCGCGGGCCGTACCGGCGGGACGCTCGCGCAGGGCGTCCAGCGCCTCCTCGTCCCGCCCGGCCGCTCCCGGCGCGCGCAGCGGCCCCTCGACCAGGACGAGCTTGGCGGCGAGGTCGTCGCGTCCCTCGTCGCGGAGCCGCCGCAGCGTCCGGACCAGGTCGGGGGTGCGCAGCACCGGCCTGCCCGCGACGAGGTCGAGCAGCCCCCGGGCGCCGGCGGCGAGGCGCCCGGAGACGGCCGCGGCGACGACGTCGGGTGACGCCCGGCGCAGTGCCCGCCCGGCGGCCTCCGAGGCGGCGGCTCCTCCGTGCTCCCAGGTGTGCAGGAGGCGGGGGACGAGATCGTCCAGGCTCCCGGGATCCAGGTGGACGGCGAGGCGGGCGACCCGCTCCTGGACCGCGCCGTCCCCGGCCAGGTCGGCCTCGGCCGCGTCGGCGAGCGTGCGCGCCAGATCGGGGGTGGCGGGGATGCCGGGCCGCCCGTGCAGGAAGGCCCTGAGCACGGCGAGCCGGGCCTGCGGCTCGGGCCAGCCGAGCAGGATACGGGCGGCCGTCGCCCGCCGCTCCCCCTGCGCGTCGTCCAGCATCGCCAGGAGGCGCCGCCGTTGCGCGCCGGAACGGGGCTGGTCCAGGTCGGCCGGATGGGGCACCCGGACGTCCGGGACGGGACGGCGGGCCTCCTCGGCGATCGTCCAGGGCGGGACGCCGAGCGGCTGCACCTCCAGCATCCAGTCGAGAAGGGCATCGCGCGTATCGGGCGGGGCCTGCGGGGACACTCTGATCAGCGCGTCGAGGACCACGCGCGACGGCGCCCGCGCCCGGTCGCGGGCCTGCCGCAGGGACACGGCGTCACGGACGGCGTCCCCCAGTTCCTCACGGAACGGAGAACGATCGTCGATCGCGTCCTGTCCGAACGCCTCGCGCAGGACGGCCTCCTGCTCCGGGCCCGGGTCTTCTCCGCGCCGCGCGGCGGCCAGCGCCCTCTCGACGTCGCCGCGCGCCGGCGGGACCGCGCACAGGCGCAGCACGACGAGCCCCGCCCGTCCGAGGCCCAGCCCGCGCGCCCGCTCGGCGACCGCCCGCCGCTCGCCGCGCGCGAGCCGGGGGATCGCACCCGTCAGCAGCGCGAGCAGCCGGTCGTGGTCGCCGGTGGCCGCGAGGCCGTCCACCAGGGTTCCGGCGGACCGGGCCAGGACCTCCAGCTCCGCGTCCGGCCAGGGCGGCCGGCAGATCTCCGCGACCAGCCGGACCGCGCCGGGATCAGTGGCCGCCAGGTCCAGCCAGCGGACCAGCAGCGGGCGGAGCCGCCCGTACGGGAGCGTGCCGGGCTCGCGTTCGTGGGCCGCCACGACGCCGCGCGCGATCTCGGCGTCCCAGCCGCCGTCCAGGAGGGCCTCCACGGCCGGTGCCCGCGACGGCGCCCGTCCCCGGACGACGACGCCGCGCCGGGCCAGGGCGGCGACGGCGCGCTCGTCGAGCAGGCCGTCGAGGGTCCGCAGCAGCGGGCCCGGGTCGGCGGCGCGGTCCGCCGCCGCGAGGACGGTCGCGGCGAACGCGTCGCCGAGGATCGCCCGCAGCGCCCCGGCGATCGCCTCGCGCAGGCCCGGATTGTCGTGGCGGCCGAGCCAGGACAGCAGCTTCGGGACGGCACCCGGCGCGCCCGCCCGAGCGAGGGCCGACGCCGCCGCCTTCTTGACGTTCATGGTGGGGTGGTCGAGGCAGTCCGCGATCGCCGGCGCCGCCCAGTCCGCACCGGCCTCGGCCAGCGCGACGATCGCCTGCCGGACGGTCTGGACGTCCCCGGCGGCCGTGAGCGGCACGAGGCTCGCCGACAGCGCCCGCGCGTCCCCGCCGTCCCCGGCGAGGATCGCGACCGCCCTCGCGCGGACGTGCCGGTCCCGGTCCCGCAGCAGCCGGTGCACGCGCGCCCTCGTCCGGTGGTGCGGGGCCCGGCCCACGACGTCCAGCAGCCCCGCCCGCTCGGCCGGCCCCAGCCCCGGGCGTTCCAGGAGGCCGAGGGCCAGGTCCGCGATGAGGGCGTTCCCGGCCTCGGCCGCGTCGGCGGCGTCCAGCAGGCAGCACGGCCGCAGGGCGCCGCGCCGGAACAGCCTGCCGCCCAGCTCGCCGACGGCCGCGAGGACGTCGTCCGGGACGGGCGCCTCCCCCTCCGCCGCGGCCTCCGACACGACGCGGAGCAGCAGGTCGGCGATGGCGGGCAGGGTCGTCGCGTCCCCGTTCGCGGCCAGCCCGCGCAGGGCGGCGGCCGGGTCGCGGGGGTCCGGGTTCGCGCGGAGCAGCGCCAGTTCCCGCGCGTCGGGCCCGCCGAGGTCGGCCGCGATCCGGCGGGGGAGGTCGCGCGGATCGAGCCGCTCCATGATCGCCCGGCGCAGGGCGGGGTCGCCGCCGAGGTGCCAGAGGATCTCCAGGGCCCGGTGCCGGAACGGCCCGAGGTGGGGGGCGACGCCGCCGCCGTCCAGGCCCAGCCCGTCGCGCAGGACCGCGACCGTCCGGGCGCCGCCCACCGCTTCGAGGGCGGCGAGGGCCTCCCGGGGCGAGCGGGGCAGCAGTTCGAGGACGGTCTCCTCCGCCGCCGCGTGCCGGAGCCGGCGGATCGCCCGCAGGAACGGAGCCGGGTCGCCCGCGCGGCGTGCCAGGGCGGTCACGGCGTCGCCGATCCCGAGGTCCGGGGCGCCCTGCTCGTCCAGGGCGGCCAGCAGGTCCAGGCGCCGCCGCGTGTCTCCGCCGCCGGACGTCAGTTCCCGCAGCGTCTCGTGCCTGCGGGGGTACAGGACGACGGCGAGGTCCTCGGCGGGGACGCCGTGATCGGCGAGGGCCAGGCCGACGACGGCGGGGACGTCCCGTTCCGCCGGGAAGTGGCCGCGCCGGTGCAGGCCCGTGAGGCAGGCGACGGCGGGCCCCGCGAGCAGCAGCGGGTCCCGGGCGGCGGTCGCCACGAGTTCGCCCACGTCCTCGCGGGTCGCGAGATCGCCGAGCAGTTCCAGGCAGCGCCGCCGCAGCGCGGGCGGGCGGCCGGGGTCGGCGGCGAGTCCGGCGAGGAGGTCGCCGTGGCCGTGCCGGGCCGCGACCTCGATCGCGGCGGCGGGCCCGGCGTCCAGGAGGCGGCGCATCCGCTCGTGCGGGAGCGGGTCGAGCACCGCCCACGGGGCGG
Source organism: Actinomadura monticuli (assembly GCF_041463655.1). Classification (NCBI taxonomy): domain Bacteria; kingdom Bacillati; phylum Actinomycetota; class Actinomycetes; order Streptosporangiales; family Thermomonosporaceae; genus Actinomadura; species Actinomadura monticuli. The sequence continues at coordinate 74,444 of NZ_JAXCEI010000003.1, read as the reverse complement.
CGAGCTCGCTCAGCGCGTCCGGCACGTCGCGGGCGAGCCCCTCGATGAGGGTCCGCGCGGCGGCGGCGGGCAGCAGCCCCGCCCGCAGCGCCTCCCGGGCGATCCGGAACGCCTCGGCCCGCAGCACCCGGTCGGGACGTCCCGCGAGGTGGCGGACGAGCTCCTCCGGGTCGGCCGGGTCGAGCGCGCCGATCCGGCGCACCGCCTGGTAGAGCGGTTCTCCGGCGGGCTCGTCCCGCACGGCGGCCGGACGGCCGATGATCTCGGCCCGCAGCCGGTCGACCCGGACGGCGGCCGGCGGGCCGGGCGGTGGTGCGGCGGGCATGGGCGGTCCGGCGGTCACCTCTCGTCCCCCTCCTGCTCGACGACCATGATCCTCTATCGGGCGGCCCGTCCGGTGTCCCCCAGGATGGGAAGGATGGGGGCATGGACGAGATACCGGAGGACTGGGAACGGGCGCTGGCGATCGTGGCGCACCCCGACGACCTGGAGTACGGGGGCTCGACCGCGATCGCCAAGTGGACCGCGCAGGGCAAGACGGTGACGGAGGTGCTCGCCACCCGCGGCGAGGCCGGGATCGACTCGATGGACCCCGACGAGGTCCGCCGCGTCCGCAGCGCGGAGCAGATCGAGGCCGCGCGGCGGGTCGGCGTCGACACCGTCGAGTTCCTCGACATGCCGGACGGGATGCTGGAGTACGGGCTGCCGCTGCGGCGCGCGCTCGCGGGCGCCATCCGGTGGCACCGGCCCGAGGTCGTGCTGTCGGTCAGCTTCCGGGAGACGTTCCCCGGCGGCGGGTTCAACATGGCCGACCACCGCGTGCTGGGGCTGGCCGTGGCGGACGCGATCAGGGACGCCGCCAACCGGTGGGTGTTCCGCGACCTCGACCTCGACCCCTGGCAGGGCGTCCGGTTCGCGCTGTTCGGCGGGTCACCGCAGGCCACGCACTACGTGGACGTCACCGGCCACCTGCAGGCCGGGATCGACTCCCTGCTGGCGCACCGCGTCTACTTCTCCAACCTGGGCGCGGAGTTCGACCCGGCGGAGTTCCTCACCGGCATCGCCGTACCGGCGGGAGAGGCCGCCGGGGTCGAGCACGCCATGGTGTTCGAGATGATCGGCGGCTAGCGGCCGGCCGCCGGAGCGGGGTCAACGGCGGGCGTTCGGCCGCTTGCCCTTGTTGTGCTTGCTGCGCTTGCGGGCACGGCGTTTGCGCGTCTTCTTCGACATGCCCCGATTGACCACCCGCCGGGCGGCCCTGACAAGGGTTCGGACGCGCGGCCGGACACGGAAACCCGCCCGGCCGCACGTCCGAAAAGGCGCGCGACACGGGCGGGTCCATGTCTGCGAGGGTCGGCATCCACCGGGAGCCGCCCGGAGGGAACACCGACCACCCCCTTCAGCGGACCTCGGTGATCTCCGGGCCGCGCTCGAACGGGTCGAAGGTCTCCACGGCCTCCTCGCCCTCCTCCTGCCCGGCCTCGCTGAACTCCTTGGGGATCTGGAGTTCCAGCAGGTCGCGGGGCGGCATCGGGGCGTCGCCGCGGACCACGACCACGCCGCGCAGCACGTCCTCCAGGACCTGCCACTGCTCCTCGTCCTCGATCGCGGCGCCCTGCACCACGGCCTGCAGGAACCAGCGGGGGCCGTCCACGCCGAGGAAGCGGATGATCTGCGGCGCCCAGCCCTGCTCGACGAACTCGGCCGGGATCTGGTCGCGGACCTCCTGCGGCATCTCCGCGAGGACCTCCTCGGTCAGCGCCGCCGGGACCATCGCCAGCAGCTCGGGACCGAACGGCCCCTCGCCCTCCTGGATCTGGCCCTGGGCCTCCTCCTGGATGTCCTTGGCGGTCTCGCGCCGCACGTCGTCCCAGATGCCGCTGCGCTTCGGCGCCGCGAACACCTGGAGCTGCATGGCGCTCTCCTCGTACTGGACCAGCACCGCGACGGGACGCCCGTCCAGCGGGTTGCCCTCCTCGTCCACCTGGGTGGCCTCGAAGTTCACCTGGAAGCCCAGACCCGGCGCGACCGGGATCTGGAGGGAACCGAAGTCAAGCCGCTGCAGCTCGGGGAAGGAGTCCTCGGAGTCCCACGGGCCGCCCTCGGCGGACTCCGCCTGGGCGGGGGCATCCTCGGTGGTCTCCGCCGGCTCCTCGGTCGCCTCGGGACCCTTCTCGGGCTCCTCGGCCTGCCGGCGACGTCCAAAAGCCACGACTCACACTCCTTCTCGACTGTGCTCATTGTCCCCGAACGCGCGCGCGCCGCCGAACCCGCCCGTGGAGCCGAGTCCACCGGTTCCGCGCGCCGCCCCGGGAAGGTCGGTGACCTCGTGGAACACCGCCCGCTCGACCCGCTGCACGACCATCTGCGCGATGCGGTCTCCGCGCCGCAGCGTGACCGCGGCGCGGGGGTCGGTGTTCAGCAGGGTCACCTTGATCTCACCCCGATAGCCGGCGTCGACCGTACCGGGTGCGTTGACTATGGTCACTCCCAACTTAGCGCCCAATCCGGACCGCGGGTGAATGAAAGCGGCGTAGCCGTCCGGCAGCGCGATCGCCACCCCGGTGGGGACGACGGCGCGCTCTCCCGGCGGCAGCTCGACGTCCACGGCCGCGACCAGATCGGCGCCCGCGTCGCCCGGGTGCGCGTACGCGGGCAGGGGCAGCTCGGGATCCAGCCGCTGGATCAGCACATCGACCTTGCTCACGGGACCCCACCTCGACGCCTGCCTGCCGGAGAACCACCCGACCCTATCCGCGGCGCGGCGCGCGACCGCCGCTGAAACGCCGCCGCCGCGCGAGTCCGGCAGTTGACCCTACCCGTTCCCGGACGTGACCACTTCCGGAAGGTTTGACCCCGAAGAGTCGGATCACGCGTAGCGTCACCTCTGTTACCCGCGGTGCTTCTGTGGGAAATGCGTCCCGCAGGAAGGGGGCGGCATGGGCTCACCCGAACGCAAGGTCACCCACCGGTCGCTGGACGGCGTCCGGGTCCGGCTGGGCGGCGCCCACGATCTCGGGCGGCCGTGCACGTCGGTCGCGCGGATCGCCGAGCGGGGGCGGCTCCACGAGATCTCCAGCGGCACCCGCGCGGACGCGCTGGCCTGGGCCGAGGACATCGGCGTCGACCGCTTCGAGCAGGAGTTCCGCATCCAGGGCGGGCGGCTGCGGGTGGGCCGGACGTCGACCCGCGACCGCGAGACCGGGCACAGCGACCCCGTCCTCGCCGCCGTGTGGGAGGGGCGCCGGCACGCGGTGTTCACGCACCTGTACCACGGGCGCCCGGCGGACGCCGTGGCGTTCTTCGACACCGTCCGGCTGACCGAGCACGAGGACGGCGTCACCGCCGTCCCGCGCGGCCGGGCCCGCCGTCCCGAACCCGCCGAGATGGTCAAGGAGGTCCCGGGGCTCGGGCTCCTGGAGATCACCGCGCTGAACACGCGGACCCGCAGGCGGCTGCCGCCGTGGCGCGGCGCGTCGGTCGCGGGCGGCGAGCTGTTCCAGGACACCGTCGAGGGCCAGGGCCCCTACTTCCTGCTGGCGCTGAGGTCGCTGCTCGTGACCGTCCTGCCGGAGGAGGACCGGGTGCGCGAGGTCCCGCGGCGGCTCGCCGGGCTGGCGGTCGAGGCGATCCGGTGACCGCGCTGCTCGCCGGGATCGCCGCGGTCACGGTCCCGCTCGTCCTGCTGGCCTCGGTGTTCGGCCAGGTCAGAAGGCCCCGCGCGCTCGCCGCCGCGCTGCGGGCGCACCGCGTGTTCCCGCGCCGGCTGGCGCCCGCCCTGGCCGTGGCGGCGATCGCCGCGGAGGCCGCGGCCGGTGCGGGCCTCGCGGTCGCGCTGCCGCTCCGGCTGGACGGCCCCATCCGGGCGGCCTTCTGGGCGGCCGCCGTCCTGCTGGCCGCCTACGCGCTCTACGGGACGTACGTGTCCCGCACCCGGCAGGGCGTCCCGTGCGGGTGCGCGGGCGACGGCACGCCGATGACCGGCTGGGTCGCCGGACGGGCCGCCGCGCTCGCGCTGCTCGCCCTCGCCGGCGCGCTGCACGGCCTCCCCACCGGCTCGACCGCATACGAGATGTCCATCGCCGTCGCGGCGGGGCTGGGATTCGCGGTGATCCTCTGGACGCTCCCCCGCGCGCTGCTCACGGAGAGGAGGACGGCCGGATGAGCTTCCAGAACAGCGCGCTGCTGCTGTCGTGGGTCGCGATCCTGCTGCTCGCCCTGGTCGTCGCCGGACTCGTCCGGCAGGTCCACGCGCTGAGCCAGGGCGCGCCCCGGCCGGCCGGGCTCGGTCCCGCGCCGGGCACGCCCGCGCCCGCCTTCGACCGGCTCGGGCCCGGCCTGCTGCTCTTCCTGGACCGCGACTGCGGCGTCTGCACCGACGTGCTCGCCGCCGCCGGCGCGCTGGACCGGCCGCTGCACGCGGTCTTCGCGGGACCGCCGCCGGAGGACGGGACGCCGCCCGGCGCGACCGTGCTGACCGGCGAGCAGGACGGCCTGTTCGCCGACTACGGCATCCCCGCCACCCCGTTCGCCGTGCTCGTCGACGCGGACGGCCGCGTGCGGGCCGCGCAACCCGTGGGCTCGCCCGAAGCCCTCCACGAACTGGCCCTGGAGGCGGTCCGATGATCGAGCTGGAGGACATCCCGCCGCTGCGCGGACCGCGTCCCGCCGGGGCGTCGCGCGTCCGGCGCCGGCCCGTCCCGCAGGAGGAGCCGAGGTTCCGGCCGGTGCGGCGCAGCGTCCTCACCGGCCTCGCCGCCGCGGGCGCCACCGCCGGGCTGAAGGCGCTCGGCGTCTTCCCGCCCGCGCGGGAGGCGCTCGCCTCCGGCTTCCAGCTGGTCGGCTACTACGACATCTATCCGCGCTGCCCCTCGTACGCGGCCAACCACAACTGCTCCCCCGGCTGCGGGCCGAGCTACGTGTGCAGCTGGTGCTGCCGGACGAGCGGCAAGTACAAGGGCTTCCACAAGTCGGGCGTCTCCAACCCGGGCTGGTACAAGCTGCGCCCCAACCAGTGCTACGGCGGCGGCTACGACGGATGGCTCTGGGCCTATTCCAAGAGCTGCGGCCAGTGCAAGAAGGGCGTCACGTGGCGCTGCCACGACGGCTGGAAGAAGTCGAAGAAGGGCAACTGGTACAAGACCATCTGCCGTAAAGCGATGGCGTGCAAGAACTGACGGCGGGGAGGCTGCGGCGCGGCCTGACCGACCCGCTCCTGCCGGTCGCGGCGCTCGCCCTCCTCGCGGTCGCCGCCGCCGCCCTGGACGCCGCCGTCCTGTGCTGGTCGTCGATCGGCGCGCTGGCCGGGTTCTCGCTGTCGGGCAGCGTTTGAACGCGCAACAGCGAATCCGTGCTGTTCTCGCCAGGTTGGCGGGCCCCCGTACGGCAGGGCGAGGTCCTGGCCGTCTTCACCTCCGGGCTCCTGCTCGGGGGCATGCTGAGCGCCGCGGTGGTCTGGCTGCTGTCCGGCCTCGCCGCGCCGCTGCCGCACTGGGCGCGGACGTCCGCCGTCCTGGCCGTGGCCGCCGCGGGCGTGGCCCGCGAGGTCGGCCTGATCCGCCTGCCGCTCCCGCAGAACGCCCGCCAGATCCCGCCCGACGTCCTGCAGACCCACCTGCGCCGGGGCACCCTCCAGTTCGGCTTCGAACTGGGCACCGGCGTCCGCACCTACGTCCCGGCCACGGCCCCTTACGTCCTGGCCCTGGCTCTCCTCCTGGCCCGCGGAAGCCTCCCGATCGCCGTGCTGACCGGCGCCGCCTTCGGCGCGGGACGCGCCCTGAGCGCCGCCCTCACCTACCTGGCCCGCGACGAGTACCGCGACACCGCCGTAGCCGCCCGGATGCCCGCCATCAAGACCGCCACGGCGCTCACCTCCTTCACCGCTCTCGCCCTCCTCCTGTGGTGACGGGACGTGACAGAATCGCGGCGGGTCACCGCCGAGGGGGCGCTGGGCGCCATGGCGAAGATCATGCCGTTCGGGACGGCCGTCTTCGCCGCGTTCGTTCCGTTCGCGGCCGGGTCGTGCCCGCTCACGTCCGGGGCGTGGGCGGCGGTGGAGCGGGCCGTCCCGCGGCGGCGGATCGTGCGGGTCGCCTGATTCCCCTTGACGGGGTCGCCGGAGTCTCGGTTCGATAGAACCGAACGAGATTCTAACTATGAGGACGGTGCGCGGTGACGGCGACGGTTCCGGAGACCGGTGAACTGAGCGTGTCGGACCTGGCCTTCTGGGCCCTGCCCCCGGAGCGCCGGATGGCCGAGTTCGCCGAGCTGCGGCAGCGCGAGCATCCGCGGTTCTACCAGGAGCTGAAGCTGCCGTTCGTCAAGCAGGGCCCCGGCTTCTACGCGCTGGCCCGGCACGCGGACGTCGTCGAGGCCAGCCGCACGCCGCAGGTCTTCAGCAGCGAGCCGTGCTCCAACAGCATCGCCGACATGCCCGGGTACCTCGCCCGGTACTTCGGGTCGATGATCAACATGGACGACCCGCGGCACGCCAAGATCCGCAAGATCGTGTCGCGGGCGTTCACCCCCCGCGTCCTGGAGAAGATGGAGACCGACCTCCAGGCCGCGGCGACCAGGATCGTGGACGACCTGATCGAGAAGGGCTCGACGGACTTCGTCACCGACGTCGCCGCACGGCTCCCGCTCCAGGTCATCTGCGACATGATGGGCATCCCTGAGCCCGTCCGCCCGATGGTGTACGAGCGGACGAACATCATCCTCGGCCTCGGCGACCCCGAGTACAGCGGCGGCCGGGACTACACCCGCGACGGCATCACCCGCCTCGGCGCGCTGTACGGGCTCCTCAAGGTGATGGTCGCCGGATACGAGCTGAACCACCTGGCGATGAAGCTCGCGCGGCGGCGCCGCCGGCACCCCGGCGACGACCTGGTGTCCGCGCTGATCTCGGCCGAGGTGGACGGGGAGCGGCTGACCGACCAGGAGATCGGCTCGTTCTTCATCCTGCTCGTGGTGGCCGGGAACGAGACGACGCGGAACGCGATGTCGCACGGCCTCAAGCTGTTCACCGACAACCCGGAGCAGCGCGCCCTGCTGCTGGAGGACTTCGACGCGCACATGCCGGGCGCCGTGGAGGAGATCGTCCGGATGGCGACGCCCGTCATCCAGTTCCGCCGGACGCTGACGCGGGACCACGAGATGAACGGCCACCAGTACCGGCAGGGCGACAAGGTCCTGCTGTTCTACAACTCGGCCAACCGGGACGAGACGGTCTTCGAGAACCCGGACGTCTTCGACATCACCCGCTCCCCCAACCCGCACGTCGGGTTCGGCGGCCCCGGACCGCACTTCTGCCTCGGCGCGAACCTGGCCCGCCGGGAGATCACGGTGATGTTCCGCGAGCTGTTCACCCGCGTCCCCGGCATCCGCGCGTCCGGGGAGCCCGACCGGCTCTTCTCCAGCTTCATCAACGGCATCAAGCACCTGCCCTGCACGTTCTGACCGCCCCGCACGTTCTGACCGCCCCGCATGCTCGGACGCCCCGCCCGGGGCCCGGCGGCGGGCACGGCCACTGAGGCGCTCGCCGTCGCGGACGAGCGAGCGCCCCAGAGCGTCTGGGCGCGGGGAGCGGTGGTCTACGTCGCGGGGGCCAGGACGACGTCGACGGTCAGGTCGGCGGGCGCGTTCTCCAGGGTGAGGTCGGCGATCCGGCCCGCCGCGGCCAGATCCGGCCGCGCGATGTGCGTCACCTCCGCGCCGCGGACGACGGCCCGCGTCACGTCGGCGCGCATCGACGCCTTCGCCTCCGACTTCGCCTTGCGGACCTGGCGGAGCGCCTCGCCGGTCGCCGCGAGGACGGCCGGGTCGCCGCCGGCCGGCAGCTCGGCGGCCGACGGCCAGGACGCCGCGTGCACCGACCCGCGCCGCCACCACGACCAGACCTCCTCGGTCACGAACGGCAGGACGGGCGCGAACAGCCGCAGCAGCACCGACAGCGCCAGACGCAGCGCGGCCCGCGCCGACTGCGCCCCACCCGTCACGCCGCCCGAACCCTCCTCGCCACCGCCGTAGGCGCGGGCCTTGACCAGCTCCAGGTAGTCGTCGCAGAACTCCCAGAAGAACCGCTCCGTGCGTTCGAGGGCCCGCGTGTAGTCATAGCCCTCGAACGCCTCCGTCGCGTCCTGGACGACCCCGGACAGCGCCGCCAGCATCGCCCTGTCCAGCGGCTCGGTGACGGACGCGTCCGGCTCGACCTCGCCGAGGCCCAGCACGAACTTGGACGCGTTGAGGATCTTGATGGCGAGGCGCCGTCCGACCTTGATCTGGCCGGTGTCGAACGCGGTGTCGGTGCCCGGCCGCCCGCTGGCCGCCCAGTAGCGGACGGCGTCGGAGCCGTACTCGCGCAGCAGGTCGATCGGCGTGACGACGTTGCCCTTCGACTTCGACATCTTCTTGCGGTCGGGGTCGAGGATCCAGCCGGACAGCGCGGTGCCCCGCCACGGCAGCGAGCCGTGCTCCAGGTGCGCGCGGACGACCGTGGAGAACAGCCACGTCCGGATGATGTCGTGCGCCTGCGGGCGCAGGTCGTAGGGGAAGACGCGGCCGAACAGGTCGGCGTCGCGCTCCCAGCCGCCCGCGATCTGCGGGGTCAGCGACGACGTCGCCCAGGTGTCCATCACGTCCGGGTCGCCGATGAAGCCGCCCGGCTCGCCGCGCCGCTCCTCGGTGAAGCCCGGCGGGACGTCGGACGACGGGTCGACCGGCAGCGCGTCCTCGGACGGGACGATCGGCCGGTCGTAGCGCGGCTCCCCGGAGCCGTCCAGCGGGTACCAGACGGGGATCGGGACGCCGAAGAACCGCTGCCTGGAGATGAGCCAGTCGCCGTTCAGGCCCTCCACCCAGTTCTCGTAGCGGGCCCGCATGTAGGCCGGGTGCCACTCCAGCTCGCGCCCGCGGGCGAGGAGTTCGGCGCGGACGCCCTCGTCGCGGCCGCCGTTGCGGATGTACCACTGCCGGGTGGTGACGATCTCCAGCGGCTTGCTGCCCTTCTCGTAGAACTTCACCGGCCGGCTGATCCCGCGCGGCTCGCCGTCGAGGTCGCCGGACTCGCGCAGCAGCTCGGCGACGCGCTCCTTCGCGGAGAAGACCGTCTTGCCGGCCAGCTCGGCGTACGGCTCCGCGGCGACGCCCGCGGGCGGGTCGGCGGCCAGGCGTCCGTCCCAGTCGATGATCGCGCGGGTGGGCAGGTTCAGCTCGCGCCACCAGGTGACGTCGGTGACGTCGCCGAACGTGCAGATCATCGCGATGCCGGAGCCCTTGTCGGGCTCGGCCAGCCGGTGCGCGAGGACCGGGACCTCCACGCCGAACAGCGGGGTGCGGACGGTCGTCCCGAACAGCTCCCGGTACCGCTCGTCGTCGGGGTGCGCGACCAGCGCGACGCAGGCGGGCAGCAGCTCCGGGCGCGTCGTCTCGATGTAGACGGGGCGCTCGCCGCCGTGGAACCGGATCCGGTAGAACGCGCCGGGGTGCTCGCGGTCCTCCAGCTCGGCCTGCGCGACCGCCGTGCGGAACGTGACGTCCCACAGCGTCGGCGCCTCCGACACGTACGCCTCGCCGCGGGCCAGGTTCCGCAGGAAGGCGCGCTGCGACGCCCTCCGCGAGACGTCCCCGATGGTGGTGTAGAGGTGGTTCCAGTCGACCGAGAGGCCGACCTGGCGCCACATCTCCTCGAACGCCTTCTCGTCGACCTCCGTGAGCCGTTCGCACAGTTCGATGAAGTTGCGCCGCGAGATCGGCCGCTGGCGTTTCGGGTCCGGTTTCGCCGGCGGCTCGAAGTCGGGGTCGTAGGGAAGGGACGGGTCGCATCGGACGCCGAAATGGTTCTGCACGCGCCGTTCGGTCGGCAGGCCGTTATCGTCCCAGCCCATCGGGTAGAAGACCGCGCGACCGCGCATGCGGTGGAACCGCGCGACGGTGTCGGTGTGGGTGTAGGAGAAGACGTGTCCGACGTGGAGGGACCCGCTCACGGTGGGCGGCGGGGTGTCGATCGAGTAGACCTCGCCGCGCGGCCGGGTGCGGTCGAAGCGGTAGACGCCCCCGTCCTCCCAGGCGCGTACCCACTTCTCCTCCAGGCCGTCCAGGGAGGGCTTCGGAGGAACGTGCGGAGTACGCGGCTGCTCTGTCATGGGGCCAATGGTATTGACATCGGCGCGGATCGCATGCCGATTACCGGCCGCCGAGCGGAGCTCGTCGTTTGAATGGCGGCGGGTGGGGGCTGGAGGACGGTGGCGACGCGGCGATCATGTCCGCCGCCGCGGGCGGACCGTTCCGGTAGCGTCGGAGACGACAGACGAGTGGAGGACGAATATGGCGGATAAGGGCGACATCGGCTGGCGGGTGATGGCCGGCGCCGCGGCGTTCGCGGGCGGCTTCGTCGCGAAGAAGGCGATCACCCTGGTCTGGAAGAAGAGCACCGGCAAGGAGCCCCCGACGAATCCCGAGTCGCCGGAAGTCGACCTCGCCGAGGCCGTCGGGTGGGCGGTGGTGATGGGGGTCGGCATGGAACTGGCCCGCCTGCTCGCCACCCGCGCCGTGGCGCACCAGTACGCGAAGGGCACCGGTCAGCTGCCGTCCCACTTCAAGACCGAGGGCTGACCCTATTGGATCGGGGGTCCAGTCCGCCCCGTCCGGCCCCGGTGCGTATCGTGGTCGGTCCCCGCGTTCGACGAAGGCACCGAAGGGACCGACCACGATGCGCTTCCCGTTCGAGGACGAGCTGAAGGCCGAGCGCCGCCGGCTCGTCGACACCCTCGCCGGCCTGACGGACGACGAGTTCGACGCGGGCCCGACCCTGTGCTCGGAGTGGGCCCCGCGGGACGTCCTCGGGCACCTCATCGGCCTCGACTACCCCGCGGCGACCTACCTCCGGCACGGATGGCACGTGAACAGGGCCAACGAGGCCGCCGCCGACCGGGCCAGGCGGATCTCCCGCGACCGGCTGATGGACTGGGCCCGGCACTGGGCCGACGAACCGTCCGCCTCGTCCCGGTCCGCCGCGGGGTTCCTGCTCGGCGACCTCGGCGTCCACCACCAGGACGTCCTGCGGGGGCTCGGCCGCACCCGCGAGGTCCCCGGCCCGGTCGCCACGGCGATCTTCCGGGAGGGGCTGCAGCTCAGCCTGTGGCTCAACCGCCGGGTCCTGCGGCACCGCCTCGTCCCGACGGACGGGCACCGCCCGGTCGGCCGGGGCCGCGAGGTCACCGGCACCCGGGAGGCTCTCGGCATGTGGCTCACCGGCCGCGACTCGGTGGCGCCGGAGCTCCGGTTCGCCTGAAGCCGGGCCCGCGGGCCGGCCTTCCGCTCAGGGGGTGCAAGCGGCCGGTCGGGGGCTCAGGCGGCGGTCAGAGGTTCAGGCGGCGGCAGGGGTTCAGGCTGCGGTCAGGGGTTCAGGCGGCGCTCGTGGTCGCCCGGGAGCGGGGGCGTGATCCCGGCGGTCTCGCGCAGGTCGTTGCGGACCTTCATCGCCAGCGCCCTGGTCGCGGAGCGGTTGAGGGCGGCGCCCGCGGCGGCGCCGGTGAGGAACGGGCCCATGGTGCTCATGCTGCGGCCGAAGGTGCGCAGCATCCGCTTGCGCAGGGCCGACTTGGCGGCGGTGCCGAGAGCGCTGGTCAGCGACCCGGTCTCCAGGGGGTTGATGCCGCGCTGCCGGGCCCAGGACGTGACGAACGCGGCGCCGCGCGCCGTGCCGGTGCCCTGGACGCGGACGCCGTACACCTCGTGCAACTCGGCGATCATCTTGACCTCGATGGCCGCGACGACGAGCGTCTCGGCGGCGAGCTGGGCGGGCGCGGACAGCAGCAGCGGCGGGGCGCTGAACTCCACCGCGGCCAGCGCGCCGCCGGCCGCGCCGACGGCGGTGGTGCCGTTGCCGGCCACCTTGACGAGCCGGTCGGCGAGCGCCTCGCCCATCAGCCCGCGGTGGTGGGCCTGCAACGTCTCCAGGTCGCGGATCGGGATGTGCGGCGCGGCCTCCACGAGCAGGTCGGCCAGCCACCTCCCGCGCCCGACCCCCGCGGCCCCCACCTTGCGGGCGCTCTGGCCGAGCAGCCTGGCCAGCCGTCCGAGCAGGCGGCCGCGGGTCGCGCGGTCCATGTCCTCATCGGCGGTGAGCCGTCCGATCAGCTCACCCAGCTCCGTGGAGCCGCCGCCGCGCGCCGGCTCCACCTCGTCATGACGCTTCTCGATCTCTCCCGACACCCTGCGGCCACTCCCGGTCAGGCGGCGCACTCACGGCAGATCGGCTGGCCGTTCTTCTCGCCGGCCAGCTGGCTGCGGTGGTGCACCAGGAAGCAGCGCGTGCAGGTGAACTCGTCGGCCTGGCGCGGAACCACCCGGAAGGTGAGCTCCTCGTTCGACAGGTCGGCGCCGGGCAGCTCGGCCACCTCACCGGCGTCCAGGTCCTCGTCGATGATGCTGGCGGCCTTGTCGGCCCGCCGGGCCTGGAGCTCCTGGAGGCTGTCCTCGCTGAGATCGTCGTCTGTCTTGCGTGGGCTGTCGTAGTCGGTCGCCATCTTCTATCTCCATCCCCCTCAGTGCTTTATGCGCCCCGTCGGGCGGATCTAACGCTCAACGGGCCGTTCTTGTGCCCGATCCGGGCGGGAAATTCTGTCACGGTTGGTGACCTGCGACACACAAGGCGCGACCGTTCCCACGAGTGACGGCAGTCACCCGGATCTTTCCTCGTCCTGTGTCTTCCGTCACATGCCCGGCGGGTGCCGACGGCCCGGTTCCGAGGCCGGGGCACCTGCCGGAGTTCCCGCGGCGGCGGGGATCATATCGGTCCCGGCGGCGTTGCGCGCGCCGACCGGCCCCGTGTTGCGGCAGGTTCGGCGGGACGCGCGGCGAGACGGCCCGACCCGGCCGCCGGAAGAGCGAACCAGACTGATCGGTGAAACGTCTGAACTAACGCGATATCGTGCCCGCCTGAGGTTGGGGGCGGGCCCCCTGCGGAGGTTCGGTTCTCCCGGTGACGCGGTTCGGTCGCCGGGACGGGGCCCGCGGTGGGTCCGGCGCACAATGTCGCGGACATCACTGCGGGTCAATGGAGGGTCAGATGCCGGATGCCGCTCCGCTGGAGCCAGGCGATCCTAGGGCACTCGGACAGTACGAGGTCATCGGACGGCTGGGCGCCGGGGGTCAGGGCGCCGTCTTCCTGGGCAAGGCGCCCGGGGGCGAGTACGTCGCGGTCAAGCTGCTGCACGCGCAGATGGCCAACGATCCGGCCGCGCGTGCCCGGTTCACCCGTGAGGTGAGCGCGGCGCAGCGGGTCGAGCCCTTCTGCACGGCGCGGGTGATCGAGGCCGATGTCCACGGCGACCAGCCGTACGTCGTCAGCGAGTTCATCGACGGGCCGTCCCTGCACGACGTGGTCGCGCACGACGGGCCGCGGAGCGCCACCGAGCTGGAACGGCTCGCGATCGGCACCGCGACCGCGCTCGCGGCGATCCACGAGGCCGGGATCGTGCACCGCGACTTCAAGCCGAACAACGTGATGCTGGCCTCCGACGGGCCGCGCGTCGTCGACTTCGGCATCGCGCGGACGGTCAACTCGCAGGAGAGCGCGGTCACCGCGACCGGCATGGTGGTCGGCACGCCCGGCTACCTGGCGCCCGAGCAGCTCACCGGCGCGCCGCTCACCCCGGCCGTCGACATCTTCGCCTGGGGCGCGACCATGGTGTTCGCCGCCACCGGGCAGTCGCCGTTCGAGGCCGACACGCTGCCGGTCATCATCAACCGGATCCTCAACGAGGAGCCGGACCTGTCGGCGCTGCCCGCCGGTCCGCTGCGCGACCTGATCGGGCGCTGCCTGTCCAAGGACGCCGGCCTGCGCCCGCCCGCCCCGCAGCTGCTGCTGAACCTGCTCGGCGCGGTCGGCGCCGCGCCCGCCGGGCAGTCGGCCGGGCAGGAGGAGCTGCTCAACCAGGGCACCCGGATCGCCTCGCAGCTTCCGCCGCCGCCCCCGGTCCCGCCCGCGCCGCAGCACCGGCCGCAGCCGCAGATCACGCCGCCGCCCATGCCGATGCACCAGGGCGCGATGGGCGGCCCGGCGACGCCGCCGCCGCAGCCGATCACGCCGCCGCCCATGCCGATGTACCAGGGCGCGCCGCCGCCACCGCCACCGCCGCAGCACCAGATGCCGATGCAGCAGCCGATGCCGCCGGGACCGGGCTACGGGCCGCCGCCGAAGCAGTCCAGCTCGGCCGGGCCGATCATCGCGATCGGCTGCGGCGCGCTCGCGCTGATCGTGATCCTGGTCGTCGTGGTGCTGGCGATCATCGGCGCCAACAGCGACGACCCGGACCCGGACCCGTACACCTTCCCGACGCCGACGCGGACGTACACGCCGCCCAGCATCCCGACGCCGCGCACGACCGGCGGGCTGGTGGGCAACTTCACCGGCGACGGGAACCAGCCGGGCGCCGGCGCCGGGCACACCGAGTTCGAGGTCAAGTTCTCCCTGATCTACACGACCGGCGTCGCGACGTACACCTACCCGTCCGGCGCGCAGGACAAGTGCTACACGCGCCTGTCGCTGCTGTCCTCGGAAGAGAGCAAGGTCGAGTACCGGGAGACGCCCATGGCGGGGATGGACCCGAAGGAGTGCGCCGCCGGGTACGTCACCTTCATCCCGTCCTCGTCCGGCACCTCGATGCGGTGGGAGTGGCGGCAGAACCAGTCCGACGTGAGCGCCGGCGCGTACGGGACCGTGTCGAAGGCCTGACGCGCGGGCGGGAGCGATCCGCCCTGGCGAGACGGAACGCCCTGACCGGCCGTGGCGGCCGGGCAGGGCGTTCCGCTTTCCGGGGCTCGCGGTGGGGCGGCGCGTCAGCCCGGCGGGAGCCGGACGGTGACGATCAGCCCGCCGCCAGGGCGGGGCGCCGCGTAGACCGCGCCGCGGTGCGCCAGCACCACCGAGCGGACGATCGACAGGCCGAGGCCCGCGCCCTTGGACGACTCGACGCGGTCGGCGTTCAGCCGCCGGAACGGCTCGAACAGCCGCTCCACCTCATAGGCGGGCACCACCGGCCCGGTGTTCTCGACCTGGACGGTGGCGTAGCCGTCGAGCATGCCGGTGCGCAGCCACAGCTCGCCGCCCTCCTCCTCGTTGTGCTTGACGGCGTTCTCGACGAGGTTCGACACCAGGTGCTCCAGCAGCACCGGGTCGCCGAGCGCCGTCCCCTGCGTCAGCTCCGGGTGGACGGCCACGTCGTTGTCGTGCTCGCGGCGGGCCGACTGCTCCAGCACCGTCGCGGCCACCTCGGCCATGTCGACGGGGGTGCGGGCGGTCAGCTCCCGCTCGCTGCGGGCGAGCAGCAGCAGCCCCTCGATGAGCCGCTCGTGCCGGGCGTTGGTGGCCAGCAGCGTCCGGCCGACGGTGCGCAGGTCGTCCGACACCTCGGGGTCGCCGAGCGCCACCTCCAGCAGCGTCCGGTTGATCGCGAGGGGGGTGCGCAGCTCGTGCGAGGCGTTCGCGACGAACCGGCGCTGGGAGTCGAACGCCTGGCCGAGGCGCTCCAGCATCGCGTCGAAGGTGTCGGCCAGCTCCTTGATCTCGTCGTCCGGGCCCTCCAGCGCGATGCGCTCGTGCAGCGTGCTCTCCGACAGCCGGCGCGCGGTCGTGGTGACCCGCTGCAGCGGGCTGAGCGCCCGGTCGGCGACGAACCAGCCGAGCACCAGGGTGATGACCCCGACCCCGCCGAGCGCGAGCAGCGACCGCCCGACGAGCTGCTTCATCGTCTGCTCGACGAACTGGCGCTGCAACTCGGCGGACTCGGCGTCGGAGATGCCGAGCCCGATCACCTTGACGTTGCCGAGGATGTTGGCCATCAGGAACGACATCACGAACAGCAGCAGCGCCCCGGCCACGAAGAACAGCAGGCCGTACAGCAGGGTGAGGCGCAGCCGGACGCTCATCCGGCCGGGCAGCGCCGCGAGTTCGGCCACGGGCCCGCGGCCGTCGGCGCGCCACATGCCCTTCGCGGCCGGCGGCGGCTGCGGCACCTGCTGCGGGCCGGGGCGCCGCCACCGGCCGCCGCGCCGGGCGCCGCCGTCGCCGCCGGGGACGGCGGTCGGCTGGGTCGCCCGCGCGCCCGCCTCCTGCGCGGCGTTCGGGCGCGTGTCGCCGGACCCGGGGGACCGCGCGTCCGTGCCGGGCTCCTCGGGGCCCGGCCGGGCCCCGCTCACAGCCGGTACCCCACGCCCGGCACGGTCTCGATCACCGGCGGGTCGCCGAGCTTCTTGCGCAGCGTCATCATCGTGACCCGGACGACGTTCGTGAACGGGTCGATGTGCTCGTCCCACGCCTTCTCCAGCAGGTGCTCGGAGCTGACGACGGCGCCGTCCGCGCTGAGCAGCACCTCCAGCACCGCGAACTCCTTGCGGGTCAGCTCGACCGGGCGGCCGTCCCGGGCGACCTCGCGGCGGGCCGGGTCGAGCGTGATCCCGGCGCGCTCCAGAACGGGCGGCAGCGGCGCGGCGGCGCGCCGGCCGAGCGCCCGCACCCGGGCGATCAGCTCGGCGAACGCGAACGGCTTGGCCAGGTAGTCGTCGGCGCCGATGGACAGGCCCTCGACCCGGTCGTCCAGCTCGCCCGCCGCCGTCAGCATGATGATGCGCGCCGGGTAGCGCTGCGCGACGAGCTGCTTGCAGACGTCGTCGCCGTGGACCTTGGGCAGGTCGCGGTCGAGCACGATCACGTCGTACTCGTTGACGCCGGCCCGCTCCAGCGCCCCCGCGCCGTCATAGGCCACGTCCACGGCCAGCGTCTCCCTGCGCAGGCCGGTGGCGATCGCGTCGGCGAGCACCCGCTCGTCCTCGACGACTAGAACACGCACAGGGTCCCCCTCCTGGTGGGGGCGCGGCCGCCCCCGGGCCTTCAGATATGCCACGGGCACCGTAAGAAGCCCGTAAACGGGCGTTCAGCTCGGCGTACGCCGGGGCGTGACCTCGTGGACGCAAGAATCCGCGAAAATTGCATCCGCGAACAGGTTTGCTTTCAGCTTAGGTCTGGGTAGGGCATGGAGACGATCCGGGAGGAGGCCCATGGGCGAGCTGTCACGCATGATCCAGCAGCGGCTCGATGACGCGTACGCGTCGCTGCGCACCGCCCACGCAGAGGGAGACACCTACCTGGCGGACATCCGTCAGGAGGAGATCAGCGAACTGCGCCGGATCGCAGCGAACAACGACATCGGCGTCGAACCACCCCGCTGCGACTGACCCGCCGCAAGAGCGCACACCCCCGCAGGAGGAGCCCGGGACAGCCTGCCGTCCCGGGCTCAGTCGCGTGTGGGGTCCAGCGGGGCCAGGAGGTCGTGCAGGGCCTCGAACGTGCCCGGCCCGGCCGCCACGGTCAGCTCCGGGCTCGCGGGCGCCCCGTGCAGGCCCTCGACGCGTCCGCCCGCCTCCTGGACGATCAGCGCCCCGGCGGCGACGTCCCACGCCTGGACGCCCCGCTCGTAGTACGCGTCGACCCGTCCCGCCGCGAGGGAGCACAGGTCCACGCAGCAGGAGCCGCCGCGCCGGATGTCGCGGACGTTCGGCAGCACCCCGGTGAGGACCCGCGCCTGCCCGGCGCGCCGTCCCGCGTCGTAGCCGAACCCCGTGGCGACCAGCGCCCTGCCGAGCGGGACCCGCGCGTTCACCCGGAGTTCGCGGGTGCCGGACGCGGTGTGCAGGAGGGCGCCGCCGCCGCGCACGGCCGTGTACGACTCGCCGCGGCGCGGTATCTCCACCGCCCCGGCGACGGCCTCGCCGTCCACCTCGGCGGCGATGCTGACCGCCCAGTCGGGCAGGTCGTAGAGGTAGTTCACGGTCCCGTCGATCGGGTCGACCACCCAGCGGACGCCGCTGCCGCCCGCGCGGGTGCCGCCCTCCTCGCCGAGGAACGCGTCGTCCGGGCGCGCCGCCCGGATCCGCTCGATGATCAGCTGCTCGGCGGCGCGGTCCATCTGGGTGACGACGTCGGTCGGGGACGACTTGGTCTGCACGACGTCCGGGCCGTCCGCGGGACGCTTGTCGACCAGCATCCGGCCGGCCTCGCGCGCGGTCGCCGCGGCGAGTTCCAGCAGCTCGTCCGCCAGGCCCATGTGTGCCCGGCGGGCGGGGACGACCCCCGGCTCCCCCCGGTTCGCTTCGCTCATTCGGTCTCTCCAAGGAGGTGGCGGGGCAGGGCGGCGAAGCGGGGGTCGGCGCCGGGCGTGGCGGCGCGCGCGAACGGGATCCCGAGTTCGGCCGCCCGCTCGGCGGCCTCCACATCGAGGTCGTACTTGACCTCCATGTGGTCGGAGACGAACCCGATCGGGACGACCGCGACGCCGTTGACGCCCTCCTTGTGGAGTCGCTCCAGATGGTCGGTGATCTGGGGCTCCAGCCACGGCTGGCCCGGGGGCCCGCTGCGGCTCTGGTAGACGAGATCCCAGGGCGCCCCGGGGGCCGCCCCGTCCGCGACCGTGCGCGCGGCCCGCTCCAGTTCGGCGACGTACAGTTCGCGGTTGGGCTGGGACAAGGGCACGCTGTGCGCGGTGAAGACGAGGCGCGCGCCTACTGGGACGCGTCTCAGGGCGTCCTTGGCGGCGTCCGTGAACGGATCGATGAAGCCGGGCCTGTCGCAGTAGACGGGGAGCTTGACGATCTCGGGGGCGTCCTGGACCTCGTCACGGGCGCGCGCGATGTCGTCGAGGTACTGGTCGTTCGTGGAGAAGCCGCTGTAGGCGGACGTCACGAACGCGGCGGCGCGGCGGATGCCGTCGGCCTTCATCTGCCGGACGGTGTCGGCGAGGTAGGGGGTCCAGTTCCGGTTGCCCCAGTAGACCGGGAGATCCACCCCGTGGGCAGCGAAGTCGCTCTCGATCGCCGCCTTGAGGTCCCGGCAGAGCCCGTTGATCGGGCTGACCCCGCCGAACAGGTGGTAGTGCTCCCCCACCTCCTCCAGGCGCTCCCTGGGGATGTTGCGGCCGCGGGTCACGTTCTCCAGGAACGGGATCACGTCCTCGGGCCCCTCCGGCCCCCCGAAGGACAGCAGAAGCAACGCGTCGTACGCCGTCATGCCTCCATCCAACCAGCCCGCACCGGATGCCCGATTCAGGCCCGGCCGCAGGGGCTCACTCGTACCTGGCCGCGTACGCCTTGGCAAGGTTCAGGACCTTCTGGACGTACCAGTCGGCGTGGTTGTAGTGCCACACCGCGTTGTAGAGCTGCTTGCCGCCGCGCCCCGCGCCGTTCGCGCACAGGTACTTGGCCGCGCCCGGGATGGCGTCGTAGGGGTTCATGATGTCGGCCTTGCCGTCGCCGTCGCCGTCCACCCCGTACGCCTTCCACGTCGCGGGCATGAACTGCATCGGGCCGAGGGCGCCCGCGCTGGACCGGCCCGCATTGCGGCCGTGGTCGCTCTCCACCTGACCGATCGCGGCGAGGACCGTCCAGGACAGGCCCTGGCAGGTGGTGGCGGCCTTCTTGTAGAGGTCCAGGTAGCTCGCCGAGCGGCCGCCCCCGGACGACTGGTACTTGTTCTCGTGCAGGTTGAGCACGTTCGTGCCGGGCCCGAGCACCTTGCCGACGGCCTTCACGACCTTGGCGGGGCTCACCCCGGGCGCGTTGACGAGGACCGCCACGTTCGGGACGAGGCCCATCTCGCCGCCGGACTTCTCGCTCACCAGCATGTCGATGCCGGGCAGGCCGAGAGGGCCGGAGCCGCCCATGGTGAGGTTCGGCATCGTCCGCCCGACCACCGGGTACTGGTAGCCCTTGGTGAGCTGCAGCTGCTCGGCGGCGGCCGGGGACACCACGAACCGGTTCCCGGCCAGCGCCTCCCACAGCTCGGTCTTCTTGGCCGTGTCGGGCGGCGTCCAGGACCGGAACGCCGACGGGTCGACGGCGAACGCGTTCACCTGGCGTCCCTGGAGCTGGACGGCGCCGCCCGCGACCGCGGACACGTCCTTCACCCGGGGCAGCTTCGCGATCCGCTTGATCTTGGCGGCGGAGATCGAGGCGCCGCCGACGGCGAGCACGTCCGGCGGCACGACCCGCCGCAGTGGCGCGACCTGGCCGCCGGTGGCCACGTTGACCGGGTCCCCGGCACCGGCCCCGGCCCCGGCGCTCGGCGGCTGGTCCGCCTGCGGCGGTCCGGACGCGGCGGGCTCCCCCTTCTCGGCGGTCAGCGCCGCGTACACGCCGCCGGAGGTGCTGGCGATGGCGAGGACCGCGATGCCGCCGATGAGGAACGGCAGCGCCCGGCGGCCGCGCCGCGGCGGCGCGCTCGCCGCGCCGCGCGGATCGCGCCGCTTCTTCTCCGGCCTGGGCCTCGGCGGGCGGGCGGCGGGCGCCTCACCATCGCCGGACCCTCCCGCGACGGGGCCGGTGCGTGATGCTGGTGGAGAAGCCACAACATTTCCCAACGAGTCTCGCTACGGACGGTTAGCCAGCCGTGGTTACCGGATCGTACGTTATCGCCGGTTCCGGCCTTCTTCCCGGTTCCGGGCCGGGCAAAAACATGAACTTTCCTCACTATCGATTGCCGAGTAGAGTCGCCCCATGTCCCCCGACAACACCCGAACGTGGCAGAACTGGGCGGGAAACCAGCAGGCCACGGCGCAGCGCGTCGCCGCGCCGCGCACCGCCGGCGAGGTGGCGGAGGCGGTCCGCTCGGCCGCGGACGACGGCCTCACCGTCCGCATGATCGGCACAGGGCACTCCTTCACCGGCGCCGCCGTCGCCGACGGGGTCCTGCTGCGCCCGACGGCGCTCACCGCGGTCCGCTCGGTCGACACCGCAACCGGGCTCGTCACCGTCGAGGCGGGGCTCCCGCTCCACGCGCTCAACCGCGTGCTCGACGAGCACGGCCTCGCGCTGGCGAACATGGGCGACATCCAAGAGCAGACCGTCGCGGGCGCCCTGCAGACCGCCACGCACGGCACCGGACGCGACGCCGCCGGGCTCGTCTCCCAGGTCGCCGCGCTCGAACTCGTCCTCGCCGACGGCAGCACCGTGACGTGCTCGCGCGAGCAGCGTCCCGACCTCTTCGACGCCGCGCGCGCGGGCCTCGGCGCGCTCGGCATCGTCACCGCCATCACCTGGCGGACCGTCCCCTCGTTCCTCCTGCGCGCGCAGGAGGAGCCGATGAAGTGGGACGAGGTGCTCGCGCGCGTGGACGAGTTCGACGCCGCCAACGAGCACTTCGAGTTCTACTGGTTCCCGCACACCGAGGGCTGCCTGACCAAGCGCAACAACCGCGTCGAGGGCCCCGCGGCGCCGGTGTCCAAGTTCCGGTACTGGCTGGACGACCAGTTCCTGTCGAACACGGTGTTCGGCGCCGTCAACCGGCTCACGCACGCCGCGCCCGCCGTCACGCCCTTCGTGAACGGCATCTCCGCCAAGGCGCTCGGGGCCCGCACCTACAGCGACACGTCCTACAAGGTCTTCACCAGCCCGCGGACGGTCCGCTTCAAGGAGCAGGAGTACGCGATCCCGCGCGAGGAACTCGTCCCCGCGCTGCGCGAGCTCCGCTCCCTCTTCGCCAGGCGGGACTGGCGGATCAGCTTCCCCATCGAGGTCCGGCTGCTCCCGCAGGAGGACGCCTGGCTGTCGATGGCCCACGGGCGGCAGAGCGCGTTCATCGCCGTGCACGTCTACCACCGCGACCCGCACGAGGACTACTTCGGCGGCGTCGAGGACCTGCTGACGTCGCTCGGCGGCCGCCCGCACTGGGGCAAGCTGCACACGCGCGACGCGTCCTACCTGGAGAAGGTCTATCCGCGGTTCGGCGACTTCCGCGCCCTGCGCGACGAACTCGACCCCGACCGCCGCTTCGCCAACCCGTACACGAGGCAGGTCTTCGGCGACTAGCCGTACTAGCCCGCCGGGGTCTGCGGCACGTCCGCGCCCTGGCCGTCGTCCTGCGGGCCGCCGGTCGGCGCCGGCGTGCTCGGGGCCGTCGGCACCGACGTCGTCGGCGGCTCCTGCGTGGGCTGCCCGGTGGGCCCGTCCGTCGGGCGGGGATCCGGCGCGGTCGGCTCCGTCGAAGGCGTCCCGTCCGTGGGCTGCCGGCTCGGGCCGCCGCTCGGCTCGGTCGTCGGAGCGTCGGACGGGCTCTGCGACGGGGTGTCGCCGGTCCGCCCGCCGCCTCCGCCGTCCAGCACGTTGGTGACCGTCAGCCCCCGGTCGCTCCTGCCGATCGGCTGGCCCGTGGACGCCTCGATCGCCGTGATCCCGCCGATCACGACGGCGAACACCGCCGCCGACGCGACCACCAGCTTCACCCAGTGCGCCCTGGCCCACTCGACCGTGCTCCGCCACGCCGTCCGGCGGACGACCTCGCGCACCGCGTCCTCCCCCGCCGCCTCGGCGAGCGAGCCGGCGACCGCCTCCCGAGGATCGAGCCGCGTCGCGTTCGGGTCACCGCCGGGGTCGAGCCGGGTGGCGTTCGGGTCGCCGCCGAACGGGTCGAGCCGCGTCGCGTTCGGGTCCCCCTGCCACACGGCCGTCCGCGTCGGGTCGGCGCTCGTCGCCCGGCCCGCCGCGCCGTCGGCCGCCGCCCGGCGGCGCACCGCCGTCTGCAAGTGCGTCAGCTCCTTGATCTGCTCGCGGCCCTGGTCGAGGTAGTGCTTGCCCACCGCCGACCCCGCCGTCGAGATCACGCTCATCAGGGCGGCGCCGATGATCGTGCCGTACACCCCGAGATAGGACGCCCCGAAGGCGGCGACCGCCGTCGCCACCGCACTCGCGATCAGCTGCGTCGTACTGAGATCGGGCAGCTTGCGCGGCATGTTCTCGTCTGCTCCCGTCATTCGTCACGAAATCCCCCGAACAGAAACTAACCGGAGGATCTACCTGTTCCTGCCCAGGAAGTGACTCTCGCAACGTCCGTCGACCGGAGACGAACCCGCCCGTCAGGCACGGTGTGGAAAAGGATGCACAAGAATCGGCATGCCGCCCCCTCGCCGCCCACGTCACCGGCAAGCTAGGTCGGGTGCCCTCTTCGACCTCGTGAAGAGGGCTTCGAGAGCGGCGATGTTCGGACATGCCGGGTACGGTGCTGGCAGCAGGTGTGTCCGAAAGAGAGACTCGGGAACCCGGGGGAAAGGGCACGCATGCGCCCTCGGTGGGCATCGGGCGGCCGACCGTGAGAGCACGGTCGCGCGGTCCGGCGTCCTCCGTGCCATCAAGACAGGGCAGGAAGGACACGCATGCAGGAGCTGCGCCTCGTCGCGGTCAGCGAGGACGGTACGTACCTCGTCCTGGCCACCGCGGGCCGAGGCACCCGGTTCACCCTGCCCGTAGACGACCGGCTCCGCGCCGCGATCCGTGGGCACTTCTCCCGCCTCGGCCAGTTCGAGATCGAAGTGGAGAGTCCCTTGCGCCCCAAGGAGATCCAGGCCCGGATCCGGTCCGGCGAGACCGCTGAGGAGATCGCCGAGTCGGCGGGCATCCCGGTCGAGCGCGTCCGCTGGTTCGAGGGACCGGTCCTGCAGGAACGCGAGTACATGGCCCAGCAGGCGCAGCGCGTCACCGTCCGCCGGCCCGGCGAGTCCACCCCGGGGCCGCCGCTCGGCGAGACCGTCGAGGAGCGCCTCGGCCGCGGCGGTGTCGACCTCGAAGAAGCCGAGTGGGACTCCTGGAAGTGCGAGGACGGCACCTGGCGCGTCCGGCTGTCCTTCTTCGAGGGCGGCCGCCCGCACGCCGCCGAGTGGACCTTCGACCCGCGCCGCCGGCACGTCTCCCCGCTGGACGAGGTCGCGGCGCGCCTGACGTCCGTCGAGTGGGACGACGACGACGCGCTCTCCGACACCGTCACCCCCCTCGTGCCGCGCCGTCCCGCGATGAAGGTCGTCGGCGGCGACCGCGAGGCCCGCGGCGTCCCCGCCGAACCCGAGCAGCCCGGCCCCGCCGCCCCCTCCGGCCCCCTCCGGCCCGCCGAGCCCCGCGAGTACATCGTCGAGCGCGGCCGCATGATCGACCCGCACCCCCCGTTCCGCGAGACCTCCGAGGCCGCCCCGCTGCGCGAGACCGCCGCCCGGCCCGGCGAGCCGCCCCGCCGCGAGCACCGCCCGCAGCCGGCCGCGCCCGCCCGCCCGCGCGACGAGGACGAGCCCCGCGAGGCGTCCGGGCCGCGTGCCGAGAGCGAACCCGCCCCCGCCGAGCCGCGGGACGCGGTGCGGACGGTCGGCGCCGCCCGTCACGGTGAGGAGCGGGAACGCCGCGAGCCCCTCGAAACCGTGCGGAGCGAGCCCGCCGCGGCGGAGGAGCCCCGGACGCACGAGATCGCGCAAAGCGAGGACGCCGACGCCGACGTGCCCGAAACGTCCGCCGACGTGTCTGAAACGCCCGGCGGCGAGGTGCACGAGAGCGCGGTGCACGACGGCGAGGAATACGACGGCGAGGAGTACGGCGAGGCGGAGCGCGAGTCCGCCGAAGCCGACCTGCGGGAGGCACCGGGCGACCAGGACGCGACCGCCGAGTCCGCCGGCGCGCACGAGGACGAGGAGCCGGTCGCCGAGCAGGCCGCTCAGGAGCCCGCCGCCGCTGAGCGGGGCGAGGCGCCGCTGGAGGCGCCCGACGACGGCCACGCGCACGACGAGGACGTCCAGGACGCCGCTGAGGCGTCCGAGGAGGCCGCGCCGGCCCCGGCCGGGGAACCGGTCCACGAGGCCGGCGAGGCTGCCGTGAGCGCGGACGGCGAGGCGGCCCCGACCCGTCCGCAAGCCGAGCCGGCGGCGCCCGCCGCCGCGCAGCCCGAGCCTGCGGCCCCGGAGGCCGCCGAGCCCGCGCCGGCGAAGAAGCCGCCGGCCCCGCGGCAGCCGCAGCGGGCACCGGCCAAGAAGAAGCCGGCGAGCCGTCCCACCATGCCCGCCGCCGCCCAGGAGAAGCCGGCCACCGGCTCGCCCGCCGCGAGCGGCGAGGGCGCGGCGTCCCAGCGGCCGGCGCGGCGCCGCAAGGCCAAGGGCAAGCGCGCCTCCGTCCCGTCCTGGGACGAGATCATGTTCGGCGCGCGCCGCCCGGAGTAGGCGGCGCGTCCCCGGGCGGGGCGGCCAGGAACGGGGCCACCCAGTCGGGGGTGATGGCGGCGGCCAGCGCCACGGCGTCGGCCTCGCTCATGTCGGCCGAGGAGTAGCCGCCGTCGCCCGCCCCGACGGCGGCGAAGAGGGTGGCGAGGCCGAGGCGGCGCTGGAACAGGGTCCGGCGGATGCGCCAGCCGACGACGGCGCCGTGCTCGACGACGACCTGGCGGCGGCGCAGCGACCCCGATCGGACGGTGAGGCGCCCTCCGTCGGTGGCGTGGCCGAGCTGGCGGTAGCGGTCCAGGCCGAGCGGCACGGCCGGCACGGCCAGTACCGCGCACAGGGCGGCGACCCACGGCTGACCGGCCAGGAGGGCGAGCGCGGCGAAACCGGCCGGGGGCGCGACGGCGCGGACCACGCGGCGGCCCCGGGCGGCGGGCGGGTGCGCGATCAGCGGGCCGGGCACGGCCCCGACGACGCGGGCCGCGAGGGACTCGGCGACCGGGCGGGGCGCAGCGGGCAGCAGGCGGCCCCGGTGGGCGGCGTCGCCGAGGCCGGTGATGAGGGCGCCGAGCCGGGTCACGCCGGCGAGGCGTTCGAAGGGGTTGTCGGCGAGCTCGACGCCGCGCAACCGGCGGCGTTCCAGGGAGACGCTGCGCCGGGTGAGCAGGCCGCGTTCGGCGACGACGGACCCGTCCCGCTCCCGGACGGTGAAGTCCCAGTTGAACAGCGTGAACGCGATCATCGACATGACCGGCATGGCGATCAGCACCAGGATGGCCAGCGCGAGGGCGAGCGCGGTGGGCAGGCCGACCACGTCGTGGCCGACGCTCTCCACGCGCTCCTGGGTGATGAGGCCCAGATCGTCCCCGAGGTTGTAGAGGGTGCCGAGCAGGCTGCCCGCCACCGCGAACGGGGTGAGCAGGTACGCGCCGCTGAGCGGGGCGTACACGTACCAGCGGCGCCGCATGCGGCCGAGGACGCGCTGGGGCGGCGCCGGGGCGTCCCTGGCCAGCAGGACGCGGCGTAGCCGTTCCGCCTCGCGCAGGGAGACCGCGTTCAGCTCGCCCTCGCCGCCGTCCGCGCCCGCGTCGATGTGGACGACCGCCAGGCCGAGCAGCCTGTGCGGCAGGGACGCGCTGATGTCGACGCCCCGGATCCGGTCGCGCGGGATGCTCTTGACCGAGCGGCCTATGAGCGCGCGCCGCAGCTCTATGCGGTCGTCGTGCAGGACGTATGTGAACGTCACCCAGTTGGCGACGTGGAAGAGCAGCCCCAGCGCGAGCCCGGCGAGGGTGAAGTAGAACGCCGTGGACATGCCGCCGACGAGAAGTCCCGTGGCCCCGGCGGCGAGGAGCGCGATCAGTTCGCGGACGGCGCCGACGACGAACGTGAGCGGATGCAGCCGCACGTTCACGTGGCGTCGTCGCGAAGGTCGTGCGCGCGGTGCGCCAGCTCCCCGGCCAGGCGTGTCGCGACGTCCACGGGGAGGCCGGCCACCTCGGACGAGCCGGTGTGGGAGGCCGTGTTGACCTCGATGGTGGCGAGCCCCAGCATCCGTTCGATCCACCCCTGCTTGCTGTCGACGGTCTGGATGCGCCCCACGGGCACGAGGAGCCACTCGCGGCTGAACCATCCCGTGCGGGTGTAGACGACGTCGGAGCTGACCTCCCAGCGGTGGACGCGGTAACGCCAGACGGGCGCGACGGTCACCATCAGCAGGCCCGCGGCGCCGACGATGTAGGGCAGCCAGCCGACCCGCCCGGACAGCCAGCCGGGCAGGGCGTCCCAGCCGGAGTCGCCGATCCAGGCGGCCACGCCCAGGGCGAGCCCGAACGCCAGCCCCCACAGCAGCAGGTACTCGATCGCCCAGTGCGCGATGGCACGGGTCGACACCCGGTGTTCGGGCGGCCGCAGCCGCGGCGGATGCGGGCCCCCGCCGTCCTGGTGACCGCGCCGCACCGTCGTCACACCGCGAGTCTAGAACGCTCGAGGCTCCCTCCAGCCGCCTCGCCGAGGGTGGACCACAGGATTGCGGGGCACGATCGCGGTCTCGGCGGCGTTCTGTCAGTGGCGCATGCGATGTTGAGGACGCGTCTCGGGCGACTGGCAGAGCTGGGCAGGGGCGGCGGAAAATCGAATGCACACCACCCCGGACAGCGCATACTTTGGCGGGCCCCCGGTCGGAGGGGCTCAGGCGTCCGGCATACAGATCCCAGGGGAGATCACATGACCTACGCGATCCAGGCCGAGGGCCTGGAGAAGCGGTTCGGTGAGACCCAGGCGCTGGCCGGCGTCTCGCTCACCGCCGAACCC
Organism: Actinomadura monticuli; assembly: GCF_041463655.1. Taxonomy (NCBI): domain Bacteria; kingdom Bacillati; phylum Actinomycetota; class Actinomycetes; order Streptosporangiales; family Thermomonosporaceae; genus Actinomadura; species Actinomadura monticuli. Next base: position 47,118 of record NZ_JAXCEI010000003.1, on the reverse strand, counting down.
GGAACGGTCCTCGGCGTGCTGGGGCCGAACGGCGCCGGCAAGACGACCATGACCCGCATCCTGGCCACGCTCATCGAGCCGACCGCGGGCAGCGCCCGGGTCGGCGGGTACGACGTGGTGCGCGACGCGCACAAGGTGCGGCAGCTCATCGGCCTGACCGGGCAGTACGCCGGGGTGGACGAGATGCTGACCGGCACCGAGAACCTCGTCCTCATCGGGCGGCTGCTCGGCCTCCCGCGGCGGCGGTCCAAGACCCGGGCCGCCGAGCTGCTGGAGCGCTTCCAGCTCAGCGAGGCCGCCGAGCGCGCGGCCAAGACCTACTCGGGCGGCATGCGGCGCCGCCTCGACCTGGCGGCGAGCCTGGTCGGACGCCCGCAGATCCTCTTCCTGGACGAGCCGACCACGGGCCTCGACCCGCGCAGCCGCAACGGCCTGTGGGACATCGTCCGCGGCCTGACCGACGACGGCGTCACGGTCCTGCTCACCACGCAGTACCTGGAGGAGGCCGACCAGCTGGCCGACGACATCATCGTGATCGACCGCGGCGAGGCCATCGCGCACGGCACATCCGACACGCTGAAGTCCCAGGTCGGCGGGCAGGTGCTGGAGGTTCGCCCGGTGCACGAGGCAGACGGCGACACCGCGGCGAAGATCGTCGGTGAGCTGGCCGACGCCGTCCCCGAGGTGCGCGACGGCCTGATCAGCGCGCCGATCACCGACCCGCAGCTGATGCCCGCGGTCGTCCGGCGCCTCGACGACGCCGGCGTCGCCATCGGCGAGCTGTCGCTCCGCAAGTCCAGCCTGGACGAGGTGTTCTTCGCCCTCACCGGCCACCACACCGACGACATCGACGCCGAGGCCGGCGAGCTGGCCCAGTCCGTCGACAAGGAAGGGGCGTCGACATGACGACAACGTCGCTCGCGCCGCAGAACCTGTCCAAGCGGATCGCCCCCGCCACGGCCGCGCGCAACACGGTGACCCTGGCCTGGCGCAACCTCGTCCAGATCAAGCACAACCCGATGGAGCTGCTGGACCTGTCCATCCAGCCCATCATGTTCGTGCTGCTGTTCGCGTACGTGTTCGGCCCGCCGATGGAAGGCAGCGTCAACGCCTACCTGCCCGTCGTCATCCCCGGCATCATCGCGCAGAACGCGCTGTTCGCGGGGATGAGCACCGGCTTCGGGCTGAACACCGACATCACCAAGGGCGTGTTCGACCGGTTCCGGAGCCTGCCGATCGCGCGCAGCGCCCCGCTCGCGGGGCGGATCATCGCCGACACCGTCAAGCAGGCGTGGTCGATGGTGATCCTGCTGCTGGTCGGCTTCGCCATCGGCTTCCGGGTGGAGACGAACGTGATCGCCCTGGTCACCGCGTTCCTGCTCCTGCTGACGTTCGCGATCCTGTTCTCCTGGACGTCGGTCTACATCGCGATGAAGGTGAACGAGCCAGAGAAGGTGCAGATCTTCGGTTTCGTGGTGATCTTCCCGCTGAGCTTCCTCAGCACCGCGTTCATCAAGTCGACCGAGGGCATTCCCGGCCCGGTGGCCTACGTCATGGACAACAGCCCGGTGACGCACCTGGTCGAGGCGATGCGCGGTCTCCTGGTGGGCGGCCCCGTCCTCGAACACGCCTGGATCGCCCTGGCCTGGGGCTTCGGCATCTCCCTGGTGTTCGCCCCCCTGTCCCTGCGAGCCTTCAAGCAGCGCGCCTGACCGATCGGGGACGATCCCCCATTCCCCGTCAGCGAGGGAGTCGTACGCAGCCGCGCCGACCGGCGCGGACCTCCAGCGGCCCGAGGGATCCCGATCCGCACGGGCCGATGCTGCCGCGCGACTTCTGCCGCACGCGGGCCTCACGACGTGCGGCGCCCCGGCGGTCGCGGGGACCGCCGGGGCGCCGGGCGCGCGGGCTCAGGCCGCGTTCTCGGAGGCCTTCGGCTGCGCCTTGCCGCCGTCGAGGGCCGCGAGCTCGAAGTCGGCGCGCGGCTGCTCGATGGTGGCGAGCGAGACGGTCTCGCGCTTGAGGAACAGCGCGAGCGTCCAGTCCGCGATCACGCGGATCTTGCGGTTGAACGTCGGGACCATCGCGCCGTGGTAGCTGCGGTGGAAGAACCACGCCGGCCAGCCCTTGAGCTTGAAGCCCATGGGGTTGGCGACGCCCTTGTGCAGGCCGAGGCCCGCGACGGCGCCGAGGTTGCCGTGCACGTAGGGCTTCAGGGTCTTGCCGCGCAGCGACCGGACGATGTTGTCGCCGAGCAGCTTGGCCTGCCGGACGGCGTGCTGCGCGTTCGGCGGGCAGTACATGCCCTCCTGCGTCAGGTCCGGGATGGCGGCGTTGTCGCCGGCGGTGAACGCCCGCACCAGGCCCTCGACGGTGAGGTACTCGGTGCCCTTGACGCGGCCCCGCTCGTCCAGCGGCAGGTCGCCGTGCCGGACGACGGGCGACGGCTTGACGCCCGCGTTCCACACCAGGGTCCCGGCCGGGAAGCTGCTGCCGTCCGACAGCTCGATCTGCCCGTCGACCGCCGACTCCAGGAAGGTGTTCATCTTCACCGCGATGCCGCGGCCGCGCAGCTGCTCGGCGGTCCACTTGCCCATGTCGGGGCCGACCTCGGGCAGGATCCGGTCGCTGGCCTCGACCAGCATGAACCGCAGGTCCTGCGGGGTGACCTTGCGCATGTACTTGGTCGCGTCGCGGGTCATGTCCTCGAGCTCGGCGACCGCCTCGACGCCGGCGAACCCGCCGCCGACGAACACGAAGGTCAGCGCCTTGCGGCGCAGCTCGACGTCGTCGGTCGACTCGGCGATCTCCAGCTGCTCCAGGACGTGGTTGCGCAGGTGGATGGCCTCGCCGACGGTCTTGAGGCTGATGCCGTTCTCGGCGAGCCCGGGGATCGGCAGCAGCCGCGGCACCGCGCCGGCGGCCATGACCAGGTAGTCGTAGGAGATCCGCTCCGGGGGCCCGGCCAGCGGCTGGACGATGGCCCATCGCTCGTCGTGGTTCAGCTCGGTGACCCGCGCCTTGCGCACGGTGCACTTCGGCAGCACCCGGCGGAGCGGGACGACGACGTGCCGTGGGGAGATGTTCCCGGCGGCGGCCTCGGGCAGGAACGGCTGGTACGTCATGTACGAGTTGGGGTCGACGATGGTGACCTTGACCTCGCCGCGTCTGAGCTCGCGCTTGAGCTTCTTCTGCAGGCGCAGCGCGGTGTACATGCCCACATAGCCGCCACCCACGATGAGGATGTGGGGAGCGCCTGAGGTCTCTCCGGCGGTCCTGGCCATTGCGGCCCTCCAATGTCACGGTCGGCTTGTGAAGACATTCACAAGCTAGCCGATGGAACCTCCCTGACACCAATGCAAAACCAGGGAAGAACCAACAAACTTCCCGTCCGGGTAAACGGAGGGCCTGATCCGGGTGTGAAACCCGCCACTCCTTCCCAAAATATGGGATGGAGCGGGGCAAAGCACGCATGGCGCAAGTCACAGGACACGTCCCACGGCGGCCGCGCGAACGGCACGGCGAACCGCCCGTCGCACTCCCCGGAAAGCCCTAAGGTTGGGGCGGACGAGGAAGGGGGCGCCGGCGGCGGGACGCGCGGCCGACAGACGGGGCCGAGATGACGGCGGTCCGGCGGCTCGCGGCGTACGATCTCGCCCGGGAGCGTATCGATGATGAGCAGAGACCGGCGTCCGAAGCTGGCCGCGGCGAGCGTCCTCGCCCTCGCCCTCGGCGGAGCCCTCGGCGGCTGCGGGCTGATCGGGCAGCCGCAGAACGAGAGTGCCGAACTGTCGGAGTGGTTCACCGTGACCAGCCCGGTCTTCCGCGATGGCGGGGACTTGCCCCCGCGGTACGGCTGCACGACGTACCCTGGCGGGCAGGGGAAGACTCCCCCGCTCCGATGGTCGGCGCCGGCCGGGACCAAGTCGTTCGCGATCGTCATGGACGACCCGGACGCCTCCGATGGCGCCTACGTCCACTGGGTGATCGCGGGCATCGACGGGACGGTGAACGAGATCGTCGAGGACGCCCGGCTGGACAGGACCGTCGGAGGGCTGACCACAGGCAAGAAGGCGGGCTACGCGCCACCGTGCCCGCCCAAGGGAGAACAGCATCGGTACCGGTTCACCATCTACGCGCTGGACGATCCGGCACCGTTCCAGAACGGCGCCGCACTGAAGGACTCGCTCCCCGCCATCGCCGAGCACACGGTCGGGCGCGGGCGGATCATCGGGAACTTCGGCGGCGAGCAGGCGCGTTGACCGTGGAGCCTGAGGGCGCAGGGTCAGGGCGGACCCCTCGGGGGCTGGAGCTGACAGGGGTGTGCGGATCGGCCGGGTTGGCCGATCGGCACGCGCCGTGTGAGGGTAAATGTGCGCGAAGGGTGTGACAACGGTCATAGCGGTCGGACAGAATCGGGTCAGGCCCGTGACTAACCGGACGCTTGCGACAATCGGGACGGACCCGCGGTCCGCGCCGGCGACTCTCGCTGGGCCAAGGCATTGGGTGGTGGCATGACTTCTTACATCGTGGTCTTCGGCCTCATTGTGGTCGTGGTCCTGGTGGTCGTCCTCGTGGCCCTCGGCCTGCGGGCCAGCAGGGCGGGGCGCGACGACGACGACTGGATGGACGACGAGCCGAAGCAGCCGCGCGGCCGCCGGGGAGTCCCGCCGCAGGACCACATGGGCGGTCCGGACGACTACGGCCCCGGCTACGGGGAGGGCTACGGCGACGGCTACGACGAGGGGTACGACGGCGGCTACGACCGCGCGCCCGAGGCCGTGCCGGACCGCCGCGTCGCGGGCGGGTCGCTCGGCGGAGGGCCGCTCGCCGCCCCCACCGCCGCCCCGTCCCCGCCGCCCCCCGCCCCGAGCGGCCAGGCATCGGACGAGATGGAGGACGACGACTACTGGGCGACGATCACCTTCGACAAGCCCAAGTTCCCCTGGCAGCACGACCGCGGCCACGAGGACGAGCGTCCGGAGCCCGACTTCGCCGCCGACCCCCTGCACGCGCAGGCCCCGCCGCCCGAGCAGCCCCCCGTCGAGCCGCCCCAGCTGACCCAGCCGGTCTCGCTGGGCGCCGACGGCACCGTCCTCAACGGCCTCGGCGGCCACCCCGGACCGGGCGGCGGCACCGGCCCGCAGCAGCTTCCCGCGCCCGGCGGGTTCCCCGGCGGCGCGCCATTCGGGAACGACCCCGGCTCGACCGCGCTCGACCCCATCCCCGCCGACCTCGGCGGGCCGCCGCCGCCCTACGGCGTCCCGGGCGCGCCCGACCAGCCGGTGTACGGCGGGCAGGAGCCGCAGCCCGCGTACGGGTCCGCGGGCGACCCGTCCTACGGCCCCGGCGACCCGTCCTACGGCGGCCAGGACCAGTACGGCGCCCCCGAGCAGCCCCAGTACGGCTCCCGCGAGCCGTCCTACGGCGACTACGGCTCCGACCCGCTGGGCGGCCGCCCGGCCGCCGGGCCGCCCCCGGCCCGCCAGGACTTCGACATGCCGCTCGGCCCGTCCGGGCCCGGCGGCCCGCGCGGCGGCGACCCGCGGGTGTCCGACCCGCTCGGGCTGCCCCTCGGAGAGCCGGCCGCCCCGCCCGCTCCCCCGGCGCCCGCGGCACCGGCACCGGCCGCGCACGCCGGCTCCGGCGGAGGGTCCGACACCGACGGCCACAAGCTCCCGACGGTGGACGAGCTGCTCCAGCGCATCCAGTCCGACCGGCAGCGGTCGACGGGCCCCGCGCCGTCCGCCGACCAGGGCTACGGCGGCGGCTCCCTGAACGACCCGCTCGGCGACCCGCTCGGCACCGGCTCCTACGGGACGACCCCGCCCCCCGCGAGCACGGGCAACACCGGCCCGTGGCCGTCCGGCGGGCAGGGCGGCGGGTACGACCCGGGGCTCGGTTCCGGCGGGGGCTACGACTCCGGTCTCGGCGGGCAGCCCGGCTACGGGCAGGGCCAGCAGAGCGACGGCTACCCGACGGCCCCCGCCTACGGCGAGTCCCCGCGCTACGACGACCCGCTCAGCACCGGCGGCAACGAGCAGCCCTACGGCGGCTCCGGCGGCGGTGTCTACGGCGACTTCAGCGGCAGCAGCTACAACGGCGCCGGCGACCCGCTGGCCGCGCCGCACGACCCGGCCGCGCAGGGCGGCTACACCGACCCGAACTCCACCCAGGCGTACGACTCCGGCTACTACGGCGGCTCGCAGCAGCAGGGCGGCTACCAGGGCGGACAGCAGAACGACGCCAACCCCTACGGCAACCGCCAGCCCGCCGACGACTGGGAGAACTACCGCCGCTGAACCCGCACGACGTCCCGCCGAGGGCCCGCCGACGTCGGCGGGCCCTCGGCATGTCCGCAGACCAGCTCGTGGTGATTCCGGAACCGTGGATTCGCATGAAGCCGCGCCAGTCGTGCTTATATACGGTGTGTGACTTCAAAGCCACGTTACGTATCCACTTTGCGGCGGGATCTGCTCGCGTCGTTCGTCGTGTTCCTCATCGCGGTCCCGCTGTCGCTGGGCATCGCGGTCGCGTCCGGTGCGCCGGTCGCCGCGGGGCTGGTCGCCGCGGTCGCCGGGGGGATCGTCGCCGGGCTGCTCGGCGGCTCGCCGCTCCAGGTCAGCGGGCCGGCGGCCGGGCTCACGGTGCTCGTCGCCGAACTCGTCCAGACCTATGGCTGGCGCGCCACCTGCACGATCACCGTACTCGGAGGGCTGCTGCAGATCGTCCTCGGCGTCGGCCGGGTCGCGCGGGCCGCGCTCGCCGTCTCCCCCGCCGTCGTCCACGGGATGCTCGCGGGGGTCGGGGTCGTCATCGTGGTCGCGCAGGTGCACGTCGTCCTCGGCGGCAGCCCGCAGCAGTCCGCCGTCGCCAACCTGCGGGAACTGCCGGGGCAGCTCGCCCATCCGGACCTGCCGCCGGCAATGCTGGCCGCGCTGACCGTCCTCGTCCTGCTCGGGTGGTCGCGGCTGCCGCGCGGCGGACGGCTCCGGCTCATTCCCGCCCCGCTGCCCGCCGTCGTCGCCGGCACCGCCGCCGCCTGGGCGCTCGCCCTGCCCGTCCCGCGCGTCGACCTGCCGGACTCGCCGCTCGGAGACCTGAGCACGCCCGTCCTGCCGCAGGGCCCGCCGCTCGGGATCGCCGGAGCCGTCCTCTCCATCGCGCTCGTGGCCGCGGTCGAGTCGCTGCTGTGCAGCGTGGCCGTCGACCGCATCCGGCCGGCCGGTGTCCCGCCCGCCGACCTCGACCGGGAGTTGCGCGCCCAGGGCGCCGCGAACACCGTGTCCGGCCTGTTCGGCGGGCTGCCGGTGGCCAGCGTGATCGTGCGCAGCACGGCCAACGTGGACGCCGGCGGGCGCACCCGGCTGTCGCCCGCCCTGCACGGCGTCTGGGTGCTCGGCCTCGCGCTGACCTGCGCGCCGCTGATCGAGCGGGTCCCGCTGTCCGCCCTCGCCGCGCTGCTGATCGTGCTCGGCGTCCGGCTGACCGACGTCGCCCGCGTCCGCGTCCTGCGGCACCACCGGGAGGCGCCCGCCTACTACGGCACGCTCGCCGGGGTCGTCCTGCTGGGTCTCGGCGAGGGCGTGCTCGTCGGCGTCGCGATCGCCGCGGTGATGGCGCTGCGCCGCCTGACGCGGCTGTCGGTCCGGACGGAGGAGCTCGCGCCCATGCCGGACGACGGGCCCGTCCCGCCCCGCCGCCACGTGGTCGTCGAGGGGACGTTCACCTTCCTCGGCGTCCCCCGGGTGACGCGGGCCCTGCAGGAGATCCCGGCCGGGTCCAGCGTCGACCTCGACCTCAACGTCGACTTCATGGACCACGCCGCGTTCGACGCCATCCACCAGTGGCGGCTCGCGCACGAACGCCACGGAGGCAGGGTCGACATCGACGAGGTTCATGAGGCTTGGTATGAAAGAGCCGTGACAGGCGATATGAGTCAGCTGCGTAAAGCCGCTCCGTCGAACCGCTGGTGGGCGCCCTGGGCGAACCGACGGCGCCGCTCCGAGGCCGAGCTCGACGCGCCGGAGACGTCCCCGGCGGCGGTGCTGCTGGACGGCGTCCGCGAGTACCACGGCAGCACCGCCCGCCTCGTCCGGCCGATCATGGCCGAGCTGGCGATGGAGCAGAAGCCGGAGCACCTCTTCATCACGTGCGTGGACTCGCGCGTCGTCCCCAACATCATCACCGCGAGCGGGCCCGGCGACCTGTTCATCAACCGCAACGTCGGCGCCCTCGTCCCGCGGCACGGCTCCCGGACGCCGGACGACTCGGTGTCCGCGACCGTCGAGTACGCCACCAACGTCCTCGACATCCGGACGATCACGATCTGCGGCCATTCCAACTGCGGCGCGATGGCCGCGCTGCTCGCCGGCGGCACCGAGGTCGAGCACCTGTCCGGGCTGTCGCGCTGGCTGCGGCACGGCAACCACAGCCTCGCCCGCTTCCTGTCCACCGACCCGGACGGCTGGGACGAGCCGCCCCTCACCCGGCTCTGCAAGATCAACGTGATGCAGCAGCTCGACAACCTGCTGACCTATCCCTGGCTGCGGGAGCGGGTCGAGGCCGGCGAGATCGAACTGGTCGGCCTCTACCTGGACCTCTCGTCCGCGACCGTCGAGGTCCTCGACCGGGACGCCGGCACGTTCGCCCGCGTCCCGGACCAGGCCCCGGCCCAGGCCCCGGACGAGGCGCCCGGCACCCGGACCCTCACCTGAGCGAGTGCGGGCCGTCCCCCCGTCCGGACGACCCGCACGCCTCGTCCCCCGCACGTACTCCGGTCAGCGCCCTCTCCGGGGACGACCCCCCGCCCCCGGGGGGCGCTGACCGGAGATCCTCATCGGACTCGGTCAGCGTCCGACCAGTTCGTCGCCGCGCGCATAGTCGTAGTCGCGCGTGTAGTCGCGCACGTACATTCCCGTCACGCGCCGGGCGCGGCGCGCGCGGCGGTCGGACGCCGGCAGGAACAGCGCGTCGCGCCGGCTGGCGCGCGAGAAGTCCCACAGGTACACGAAGCCCCCCAGCAGCCCAGCGAGCGCGAGGGCCACGAACACGATGATGAACATCAGCGCTCCTCTCCACGGGGCCCAGCACCGCGGCCCCGCCGCCGTCACCGATCAAGGCGATCAGCTCTTACCAGCACGGTAAGCGCCGTGTTTCATCCCTTCTGTGTCCCGTGACCCGATTCCACGGAGTCGCACGCCCCAGCAAGAACCGCTGACCGGCCGCAGGGCGGAACCGGGGGCGTCCCACGCGGACACGCTCTCTGATCGCGATTCGCGGCGAGCCACCGTCCGCCGGGAGAAAGCGTCACCGGGGCTGGAATGCGACCGCCCCGTGTCGGCATCGACGACGACGAAGCCCCGCAAGGGGCGGACGAGTCGGCCTGTAAGCCGGGTTTTGTGGCCGCCGTCCCTTGCGGGGCGGCGGGTGACGGCCATCCATCTCGGACCGCCGTTGCCGGCGGCCTCCAGCGGTCTACCCGCAGGCTCGGGCGGGCCGCCCTCGGGCACCTGCGCGGAGCCTCTTGCGGGGCCCCTTCTTGACCTTGCTCCGGGTGGGGTTTACCGAGCCGCCCACGTCACCGTGGGCGCTGGTGAGCTCTTACCTCACCGTTTCACCCTTACCACCGCGAGGCGGTGGCGGTTTACTTTCTGTGGCACTGTCCCGCGGGTCACCCCGGGTCGGTGTTACCGACCACCCTGCCCTGTGGAGCCCGGACTTTCCTCGACGGGGATCGCTCCCCGACGCGGCCGTCCGGCCGACTCGTCCGCCGTAGACACAGGGTAGCGGCTCGCTAGGGAAGGGCGGTCAGGGCCTCGTCCAGGCGGGACTGGGGAAGGGCGTGGTCCTCCATCCGGCCGGAGAGGTAGCGGTCGTAGGCGGCCATGTCGAGGTGGCCGTGGCCGCAGAGCGCGGTGAGGATGACCTTGGGTTCGCCGCTCTCCGCGCAGCGGCGGGCCTCGGCGATGGCGGCGGCCAGGGCGTGGGTGGGTTCGGGGGCCGGGACGATGCCCTCTGTGCGAGCGAACAAGACGCCGGCTTCGAAGCACTCGCGCTGGTGCTTGGCCTCGGCCTCGAAAAGGTTCAGGTCGTACATGTGGGAGAGGAGCGGGGCCATGCCGTGGTAGCGGAGGCCGCCCGCGTGGATGGGGTCGGGGACGAAGTCGTGCCCGAGCGTGTGCATCTTGAGGAGCGGGGTGAAGCCGGCGGTGTCGCCGAAGTCGTAGGCGTAGCGGCCGCGGGTGAAGGACGGGCACGCGGCCGGTTCCACGGCGCGGATGTCCGGGTTCATGCGGCCCGCCAGCTTCTCGCGGAGGAACGGGAAGAACAGGCCCGCGAAGTTGGAGCCGCCGCCGGTGCAGCCGACGATCAGGTCGGGGGTGTCGCCGGCGAGGGCGAGTTGTTCGAGCGCCTCTTCGCCGATCACCGTCTGGTGCAGCAGGACGTGGTTCAGGACGCTGCCGAGGGCGTAGCGGGTGTCGTCCGGGGCGGCGGATTCGACCGCTTCGGAGATCGCCATGCCGAGGGAGCCGGGCGAGTCCGGGTCGTCCGCGAGGATCTTCGCGCCGGAGGAGGTGCGCGGGGACGGGCTGGCGTGCACCGTCGCGCCGTACAGTTCCATCATCGAGCGGCGGTACGGCTTCTGGTCGTAGGAGGCGCGCACCATCCAGACCTCGCAGTCGAGCGCGAACTGCGCGCACGCGAAGGCGAGGGCGCTCCCCCACTGGCCCGCGCCCGTCTCGGTGGTCAGGCGGCGGATGCCCTGGCGCGCGTTGTAGTACGCCTGCGGGACCGCCGTGTTCGGCTTGTGCGAGCCGACCGGTGAGACGCCCTCGTACTTGACGTAGATGCGGGCTGGTGTGCCGAGGGCGCGTTCCAGGCGGTGCGCCCGGATCAGCGGTGTCGGACGCCAGAGCCGGTAGACCTCGCGGACCTCGTCAGGGATGTCTATGTAGCGGTCGCCCGAGACCTCCTGGGCGATGAGGTCCATCGGGAACAGCGGGGCGAGGTCGTCCGGGCCGACCGGCTCGCGCGTCCCGGGATGCAGGGGCGGGGGCGGGGGCGCGGGCAGGTCGGGGACGACGTTGTACCAGCGGCTCGGGAGCTTCGACTCGTCCAGCAGGATCTTGGTGGTCATGGTCCCTCCCCAGGTCACCTATGGGGAGGGTAGGCGCCGGCGGGTCAGGAGGGAAGGTGGTGGACGTCGTTGAAGCCGCGCAGCGTCGCGGGGCCGTCGGCGTACCAGTCGATGGACGACAGCGCCGCCACGTCCAGGTGCATCCGGTACAGGGACGACATGGGCGCGCCCAAGGCGTCCTTGACCAGGAGCTTGATGGGCGTGACGTGCGAGACCACCAGCACCGTCCGCTCGCGGTAGCGGACCTTGAGCTTGTCCAGGGACGTGCGGACGCGGCGGGACACCTCGGCGAAGCTCTCCCCGCCCGGCGGCGCGGCCTCGGGGTCGGCCAGCCACGCCTTCATCTCGGCGGGCCAGCCCTTGCCCGCCTCGCCGAACGTGAGGCCCTCCCACTCGCCGAAGTCGGTCTCCCGGAAGCCTTCCTCGACGCGGACGTCCAGCCCGGTGACGTCGGCGACCTCGGCCGCCGTGTCGCGGCAGCGGGCGAGGGGCGAGGTGACGATCGCGTCGAGCCCGCGGTCCTTGAGCGCGAGGGCGGCGGCGCGGGCCTGGGCGACGCCGGTCGCCGTGAGCGGGACGTCGCCGGTTCCGGCGAAGCGCTTCTCGACCGAGAGCGGCGTCTCGCCGTGCCGCAACAGGACCGTGGTCAGCGGGGCGGACGACGGCGGGCGCGGCGGCGGCTCCGGCTCCCCCGGCGTCTCCTCGACCTTGCGGGTCCAGTGCTCGCCGCGCGCGGCGGCGTCCATGGCCTCGTTCGCGAGCCGGTCGGCGTGCGCGTTCCGGTTGCGCGGGATCCAGCCATAGGAGACCGAGCCCAGCGCGGAGGCGAGCTCCCGCGCCTCCAGCGCCAGCGGGATCATGTCCGGGTGCTTGATCTTCCAGCGGCCGGACATCTGCTCGACGACGAGCTTGGAGTCCATCCGGACCTCGACGCGGGCGGACGGGTCGATCCCGGCGGCGGCCGTGAGCCCGGCGATCAGGCCCCGGTACTCGGCCACGTTGTTGGTGGCGTGCCCGATCGACTCGGCGACCTCGGCGAGGACCTCGCCGGTCAGCGCGTCCCGGACGAGGGCCCCGTAGCCGGCCGGGCCGGGGTTGCCGCGCGATCCCCCGTCCGCCTCGACGACCAGTTTGCGCGGGTTCCCGGCGCGTCCCCTCGCGGCTGCGCTCACAGGCCCGACTCGGGGGTGCGGACGAGGATGCGGCGGCACTCCTCGCAGCGGATGACCTCGTCCTCGGGGGCGGTCCGGATGGTGTTCAGGTCGACGGTGTTGAGGGCCAGGTGGCAGCCCTGGCACGCGCCCCGGAACAGCTTGGCGGCGCCCACGCCGCCGAACTGGCCGCGCAGCTTCTCGTAGAGGGCGAGCAGGTCGTCCGGGACGTCCTTGGCGACGGCGGTGCGCGCGGTGCTGGTCGTCCCGGCCTCGTCGTCGATCTCCCGCTGCACGGTGTCGCGGCGCTCGGCGAGCGCGGACAGCTCGTCCTGCGCGGCGGACCGGTCGGCGCGGAGCGCGGCGACCCTGCCCTCGGCCTCCTCCGTGCGCTCCATGATCTCCAGCACGACCTCCTCCAGGTCGGACTGGCGGCGCTGCAGCGACTCGATCTCCGCCTGCAGGCTGGACAGGTCCTTCGCGGACGACACCTGCCCGGAGTCGAGCCGCTTCTGGTCGCGGTCGGCGCGGGTGCGGACCTGGTCGACGTCCTGCTCGGCCTTGCGCTGCTCCCGCTGCAGGTCGCCGACCTCGGTCTCGGCCGCGACGATCGCGTCGCGCAGCTCGGTCAGGCGTCCCTCCAGCCGCTCGATCTCCGCCAGCTCGGGCAGCGTGCGGCGGCGGTGCGCCAGCCGGTCGAGCGAGCTGTCGAGATCCTGCAGGTCGATCAGGCGAAGCTGGGCTTGCGGTGCGGCTTTCACTGTGCTCCTTCTGCGTGGAGGCGCCACGCGTCGGTGACGAGCGTGGACACCCGTGTCTCCAACTTGCCCGCTTCCGGGGAGGACGCGGCCAGCCGGCGCTCGGCGTCGGCCAGCCACGGCCACTCGGTCGCCCAGTGCGCGGCGTCCACCAGGGCGGGCCCGCCGTGCTCGGCGAACTCCGACGCGGGGTGGTGCCGCAGGTCGGCGGTGAGGTAGGCGTCGACACCGGCCGTCCGGGCGGTGCCGAGGAGGGAGTCGCCGGCGCCGCCGCAGACGGCGACGGTGCGGACGACGGCGTCGGGGTCGCCCGCCGCCCGGACCCCCCAGGCGGTGGACGGCAGCCCGGCGGCGGCCCGCGCGGTGAACTCCCGCAGCGTGACGGGTTCGTCGAGGTCGCCGATCCGGCCGAGCCCGCGGCGCGGGTCGTCGTCGGCGGGGACCATCGGGCGCAGGTCGCCGGTGAGGCCGACCGCCCGCGCCAGCGCGTCCGAGACGCCCGGATCGGCCCGGTCGGCGTTGGTGTGCGCGGTGTGCAGCGCGATCCCGTTCGTGATCATCCGGTGGAGGAGCCGCCCCTTGGGGGTGGTGGCGGCGACGGAGTGCACCCCGCGCAGCAGCAGCGGATGGTGCGTGACCACCAGGCCGGCGCCCCATTCCAGCGCCTCGTCGATCACGGCGGCGACGGGGTCGACGGCGAACAGGACGCGGCGGACCTCCTGATCGGGGTCTCCGCAGACGAGGCCGACGGCGTCCCAGGACTCGGCCCACTCCGGTGGATAAAGCTCCTCCAGAACCGTGATGACATGGGATAGGCGCACGTCCCGCAGGCTACCGCGCCGAGCCGCTCCCAACGAGCCACCGAGCGTCACCACGGGGCGCCGCGGTCTGTAACGATATGAACGGGACAGTGCACGATGGAGGGAGACGCCATGTCGGCCACCGGCGCCGCAGCGGGACCGGAGCCCGTCGCACCCACGGCGGGACGACCGTACATGCCGGGGTACGGCATTCAGGGACCCGACGAGGGCAGCGGGCTGCTGCCGTGGTCCTGGGCCGTGGAGCGGCTGCGGGCCGCGCGCAACTTCTGGGTGTGCACGGTGCGCCCGGACGGGCGCCCGCACGCCATGCCCGTGTGGGGCGCGTGGTCGGGTGAGGCGGTGCTGTTCAGCAGCGCCGTGCCGTCCCGCAAGATGGTGAACCTGCGGCTGAACCCGCAGGTCGTGGTGACGACCGAGGAGGCGGAGAACCCCGTGGTCGTCGAGGGGCGCGCGGAGATCCTCACCGAGCAGAAGGATCTTCAGCGGTTCATCGACCTGGTCAACTCCAAGTACGCCACCCGCTATCGTGTCGATTTCCTGGACCCGGAGGTGAACGCCACCGTCGCGGTGCGCCCGCAGTCGGTGTTCGGGCTCCGCCAGGGGGACTTCACGGGTTCTCCCACCCGCTGGTCGTTCGCGACCTGAACGTCCGCTGGGATCAATCTGGAGACTCATCGCGTTGGAGCCTGTGTGAAGTCACCCTTTCGGCGCCGCAAGCGCGTCAAGGGCCGTCCGATGGGCAACCGCCCGGAGGCGGCCGAGCAGGAGATCGTCGAGTGGCCCCGCGAGGGGACGGGCAAGTCGTCCCTGATGGGGGCCATCCGCGGCGACGGCGAGACCGGCGCGGGCTTCGGCGGCGGCATGTTCGAGGACCTCGCCTCAGCGTTCGAGGGCTCGAAAAAGGTCAAGGTCGAGGAGGAGCAGCGGCAGAAGGTGCTGCGCCAGGACGACCACGAGCAGGCCGGGGACGGCGCCACGCGGGACGACCTGGACTCCGGCAAGATCCGCATCCGGCGCACCCCGCCGCCCGAATAGTGTCCGATTTGTATCGAACATAGGTTCGAATGGGGGTTATCCTGCCCTTGTGAGCACCTACGTTCCGCCCGGCTGGCCCTCGCAGGTGCATCCACCGGGCACCGACCGCTTCGAGGACACCGCCCTCGGCTGGCTGCTCGAGCACGTCCCGCCCGAGTACCGCCGCTACGGCGTCCTCCGCCGCTACCCCATCGCCCTCGCCCGGATGGCCCGCCAGCACGTGGCCGCGTCCGTCGAGGCGGCCCGCGAGGGCTTCCGCACCGCCCGCGTCGATCTCGGCGATGTCGTCCCCCCGCACGGCATCGAGTCCGTCCTGGACGCCTACCGCCGCGAGGGCGCCCGCCTCGTCGCCGTCCTGCACGCCATCGAGCTCGTCGAGACGGCCCTGCGCGGCCTCGCCGAGCCCGACGACCCGGCCCACCGCCGCCCCTTCACCCCGAAGCTCTGACGTTCGCCCCCCGAGCTTCAACGGCCCCCCGCGAGGGACCGCCCGCGGTCCGGCGTGATGATCGCCGGGTCGCATTCCACCGCGGTGACGCGCTTCATGCACCATAGGAGGCATGGGGATTCTGGAGCAGGTCGCACCGAACCTTGTCGACGTTCTCCGCCGCGACGCCTGGTGGATGGGCTGGAACACGTTCCTGGCCTGGATTCCGGTCGGTCTGGCATTCCTCCTTTTCCGCGGCGGGCGCGTGTCCCGGTCGCCTTTCTGGTGGGCCGGACTCGTCCTGTTCGTGCTCTTTCTGCCGAACGCGCCCTATGTCGTGACCGATCTCGTCCACCTGCGCACCGACATCCTGCTCGCCGACCGCGGCGGGCCGGTGGTGACCGCGATCCTGCCCGTCTACGCGGCGCTCATCGGGTCCGGCTTCCTCGCCTACTACCTCGCCCTTTCCGCCGCGACCCGGCACCTCACCCGGCTCGGCCTCGGCGCCTGGAACGGCCGCGTCACCGTGGCCGCGCACGCCCTCTGCGCGATCGGCGTCTTCCTCGGCCGCTGGGCGCGCCTGAACAGCTGGGAGCCCGTCGTCGACCCGCACGCCACCATCGAGCGGATCTTCGTCCAGCTGACCTGGACGTGGGCGCCGGCGCTGATCCTCGCCACGTTCGCGGTCACCTGGGCCTGCCATTTCATGACGAGGGCGATCGCCGAGGCGTCGTTCGACGCCACGCTGAAGAGCGCCCGCCGGCTGCACGGGACGCTCACGTCCTGACCGGCGCGCCGGTCCGCGCTCAGGCGGCGTAGTTGCGGAGGACGCGGAGCGCGTCGGCGGCCCGGGGGCCTTCGGCGGTGAGGCTCGTCTGCTCCGGGCTGAGCCGGCGGGCGCCGACGCGGCAGAACTCCGAGGCCGGGCCGGTGATGCGGGACGGGGCGGCGGGGTCGCCGAACGTCCAGTGCGTCTCGTCGGGGGCGGTGAGGTCGCAGAAGACCGGCGCGTCCGGGAGTCCCTCGACGGAGAAGGCGTACGGCAGGGTGCGGTGGGCCAGCCAGGCGATGTGGCGGATCCGGGCCGTGTCGGGGTAGGGGATGCCCAGCGGGACGACGATGTCCTGGGCGTGGGCCCAGTGCTCGGCGATGCGCGTCGTGGCGAGCGTGCGGGGGGACAGCGGCGTCCTCACCCAGGACAGGCGCATGCCTGGCGGCTGGGCGCGCAGGACGTCCACGGTGGCGAAGGCGGTCTTGCGCCAGCGCGCCAGCAGCTCGTCAGGCGGCATGCCGCGCTCGGCGGTGACCATGTCCTCGACCACGCCGTCCACGGTGTTCCCGACGGACGACAGGAACGGCGTGCCCTCGGCGATGGACGGCTCGGCGATCACCTCGTTGGTCTGCGCGAGGTGCAGGACGACGTCGGCGACCGTCCAGCCCTCGGCGCCGGAGGCGTGCGCCCACTGATCCGGAGTCAGGGAGACGAGCACCGTGTCCAGCCGGTGGTACTCCGCGGTCAGGTCGTCGAAGACATCCGCCATGCCGCCCACGATAACCCGAATCCGATTCGGTTTGATCTGTCCACAGTCGGTCAGGCGATCTTCTCCAGGCGGTCGGCGGCCTCGGCGGCGCCCCCCGCCGAGGCGAACGACGCGCGGGCGGCCTCGGCGGCGGCGCGGTGCGGGCCGTCCGCGAGGACGGCGGCGAGGGCGGCGCGCAGGCCGTCCGGGCCGGCCTCGTCGAAGCCGACGCGGACTCCCGCCCCGGCGGCCTCCACGCGGCGGGCGATGACCGGCTGGTCGTCCCGGACCGGGGCCACCACCAGCGGGAGGCCGTGCGCGAGGGACTCGCAGACGGCGGAGTGCCCCGCGTGGCAGACCACGGCGGAGAGGCGTTCGAGGAGCTTGTGGCGCGGGACGCGGTCGCGCACGAGGACGTTCGGCGGCGGGTCGGTCACGGCCTCCGGCGGCGCCGCCACCACCGCCTGGACGTCCAGGCCGCGGACGGCCTCGGCGGCGGCCCGGACGAACCGGTCGGCGGACGGCCCCGCGATCCGGCCCAGGGAGACGAGGACGGCGGGCCGGCCGTCCAGCCATTCCCACGGGAACGGGCACGGGGCGGGACGGCCCCGCGCCGGGCCGACGAACGCGAAGTGGTCCGGGAAGAACGAGGTGTCGCCGACCAGCGCCGCCGTGGAGAACACCAGCGTTAGGTGGTCGGAGAAGCGCAGATCGATCAGGTCGTCGATGCCGTGGTCGAGCTGGAAGCCCCCGATGTGGTCGCGGATCTCCGCCTCGACCTCCGGCAGGTCGG
The DNA here is from genome assembly GCF_041463655.1 of Actinomadura monticuli. Taxonomy (NCBI): domain Bacteria; kingdom Bacillati; phylum Actinomycetota; class Actinomycetes; order Streptosporangiales; family Thermomonosporaceae; genus Actinomadura; species Actinomadura monticuli. Next base: position 29,473 of record NZ_JAXCEI010000003.1, on the reverse strand, counting down.
CGAGCGGGCGGGTGAACTCGGCGGGCGACGCGGCGGAGGTCGCCCAGGGGATCCCGCGCCGCCGGGCCGCGACGGGCGCGGCGAGGACAGCCTGGTCGGAGACCACGACGTCCGGGTGGAAGCGGTCCATGGCCCGCTCGACGCCCGGCAGCATCGCGTGGCCGAGCGGGACGAGGAAGTCCTCCCACAGGAAGCGCAGCGCGTCGAGGCCGCGCAGCTCCAGCCACCGGTCGCGGGCCGCCGCGGCGTCGTCGCCCGCGCTGAAGATGCGGGCGCCCGGCCGCAGCAGGGCCTCCAGCGCCGGGCGGTGGCCCGTCCAGGCGACCTTGTGGCCGCGCCGGCCGAGTTCGGCGGCGACCGCGGCGGCCGGGGCGATGCGGCCGGCCAGCGGCGGCACCGCGAACAGGAAGCGGCGTTCCGGTGTCCGCGCCCGCCGCACCGCCGGATCGCCGAGAATGGACGGGACCTGGACGCGACGGGCGCTCGGGCGGCGCTGGGTCATACTCGGCTTTCCTCCATGTCCGTTCCGCCGGACGCGGTCGTCCAGGCGACGATGTGTCCGTCGAGTTCGCGGGTCTGCACGGTGGTGACCGTGCCGTTGGCGGCGATGAGGAGCCGTTCGGCGTCGGCGACGGTCACGACCAGGTCGGCGTGCTCCGCCCCCGCGCCCATCGACTGCAGCACCGCCTGCTTGGCCGCGCGCACCCGCGCGTTGTTCTCGTTGACGGCGAGCCCGATGCCGGCGGGGTCGCGTCCCGGCCGCACCAGGGCCACGCCGAGTTCGGCGTCCGTGGCGATCGAGACCGTGAGGGGCTCGTCGAAGGGGCCCGTCACGACCGGCCCTTCGTGGACGGTGAGCTCGGCCGGGAACAGGGGCCCGTGGCCGTTGCGCCAGAGGTGGTCCCTGACGGCGTCCTTGGCGGCGATCCGCCCGAGCAGCCACGGCCCCTGCGCGACCGGCGGGAGGGCGTCGTACTCGGCGCGCTCCCGGGCGGACAGGTACTGGCGCATCAGCAGGTCGCGGGACGCGGTGCCGTCCCAGCGCTTGCGGGCGACGGTCCAGCCGCCGGCCTGCGGCTCCCCCGTCCCGGAGACCTCGGGGGTGAACTTCATCCGCCAGAGCGCCTCGTCCGTGTAGAAGCGGTGCGTGGTCCAGCCGTCGATGCGCCCCCACACGGTCCCGTTCTCGCGGACGAGCTCCGCCGAGCAGCGCATGGTCGTGTCGGTGAGGGACTGGTTCCAGATGGTCGTGTTCAGGCGTTCCCCCGGGGGCGGCAGCGGTCCGTACAGCAGGACCCGTTCGATCCCCACGGGGAACACGGTCTGGTTGGTGTCGCCGTACACCTGGATCCAGTGCGCGCAGAGCTGGCCCGCGCTGTCCATGAGCGCACCCGGCGTGGGCAGCGAGGTCAGGACGGCGCGCACGCCGTCCTCCGCCAGGGCGGTGATCTCGCTGATGCCGCGGAAGAGCGGGCCGTGGAACATCCACCGCTCCTCGTAGAGCCGCTCGGCGGTGACGATGGGCGGCCCCTCGATCGTGAGCGGTGTCCGGTCCGGCGCGGGCGGCAGGGGGTGGCGCTCGGCGAGCAGGACCGTCCCGTCCGCGTGGTCGGGGATGACGACCTTGACCCTGCGCGGCATGTCGCCGTCGTCGACGACGTGGGCGCGGATGTCGACGGTCGTCGGCGGCGTGGCGACGACCCACCGGACGGCGCGGACGTTCTCGAATCCGACGACGACCATGTCGGGCAGCAGTTCGCGCGCGGTGCCGGCCATCACCTCGACCAGCACGGCCAGCGGGACGATCGGAAACCTGTCCGACATGTCGGGCCAGCCGGGGGCCTGCGGGACGAGGCAGTGGTCGGCCAGTTGGGGCATCGCGTCGATGGAGAACACCCGGGACACGCTCAGCTCGGAGGCCGCCGGGTCCGCCTCGCCCGCCGCGGCCGGCGACGGCCCCGCCCCGAGCGCCTCCAGCACGGACTGCGCCCCCGTCGCCGCGTCGTTGAGCAGCGCCTCCAGCTCCGCCAGGACGGGATCGTCGGCCGGCAGCGACGGGACGCCGGGCGTGCGGACGATCGGCTCCACGGCGCCGTCCAGCCTGACCAGCGGCGTGCCGAGGTCGAGCCGCATGCCGGCGGCGGGCGCCGGCGGCGTCGACGCGCCGTAGCCCTCCGCCCACAGCGCGGCGACGACCCGGCGCAGCTGCGCCATCCCGTCCCGCGTGGGCACGTTGGCGGCCATCGCGAGGTGCTCGCGGTCCCCGAGCCGGTCGGCGACGAAGCCGGTCAGGCCACCGGGCCCGAGCTGGACGAACGCCCGCACGTGCGCCGCGTCGTACAGCTCCTCGATCAGCTCGCTGAACCGCACGGGTTCCAGCAGGTGCCGGACGGCGAGGTCGCGCACCGCGTCCGCCCCGTGCGGGAACGGCGCGGCCGTCGACGCCGACCACAGCGGGACGCGCGGCTCGCGGATCTCCAGGCCCTCCAGCGAGTGCCGCGCCTGCTTCTCGAACGCCTCGGCCAGCGGCGTGTGGAACCCCGTCCGGAACGGCATCTCGCGGCCGAGGACGCCCTCGGCCGCGAGCCGCCCGAGGATCTCCCGGACCGCCTCCGCCGGGCCGCAGATCACCGACTGGTGCGGGCAGTTGTCATGGCTGACGAAGACCCCCGTGCCCGCCCCGGCGGCCTCCCGCGCCTGCGCCGCGCCGCAGCCGAGCGTCCCGTAGATCACGTCGGGGAGGTCCGGCGCGGCGCCGTCGAGGTCCCGGACGAGCGCGCCGGCGTCGCACATCCCGGCGGCGGCCATGGCCGTCCACTCGCCGAGGCCGTGCCCCGCCATGACGTCCGCCTCGATGCCCAGCTCGGCGAGCGCGGCGGCCAGCAGGCGCCCGACGGCCATGGCGTCGGCGGCGTGGCCGAGCAGGTCGGTGCGGCCGGTCGGCCGGGGGTGCGGCATCCCGAAGTGCGCGGCGACGTCGTCCACGCGCGGGTCGAAGGCGGGCTCGAAGCCCGGGAACAGGAACGCCAGCCGGCCGCCCTCCGCGAGGAGGGGCCGCGGCGAGAACCACACGTCGCTCCGGCCCCGCCACGCGGTTCCGCGCTGGACGACGGCCCGCGCCAGGTCGAGCCTGCGCGGCGTCGGGCCGACGATGGCGAGACGGCACGGGAGGTCGGGAACGTCCGCCGCGGCCCGCGCCAGAAGGTCCTCGTCGGGGGCGCCCAGAGCCGCGGCCAGTTCGTCGGTCGTGCGCGCGGCCAGGCGGAGCACCGCCTCATCGGACTGCGGGGCGTCCAGCTTCCGCCGCCGCGCCCGCCGCACGACCGACGACGGCGCCTCCTGCAGGACGAGGTGCGCGTTGGCGCCGCCGAATCCGAACGCGTTGACGACGGCCCGGCGCGGCGCGCCGTGCCGCTCCCACTCGACGGCCTCCCGGACGAGCCGCAGCCTGCCGTCCTCCAGCGCGGGATGCGGGTCGTCCACGTGCAGCGTCGGCGGCAGCACCCCGTCGCGGAGGGCGAACGCCGCCTTGATCAGCCCGGCCATGCCGGCGGCGGGCATCGCGTGCCCGATCATCGACTTGACCGAGCCGAGCCCGACCGGCGGGCCGCCCATGCCGAGGACGCGGCGCAGCGTCGCCAGCTCCGCCTTGTCCCCCGCCGGGGTTCCGGTGCCGTGCGCCTCGACGAGCCCGACCGCGCCCGGCGCGGCCGGGTCCAGGCCCGCGTCCCGCCAGGCCCGCTCGACCGCGAGGACCTGCCCGTCCACCAGCGGGCTCATGATGCCCGCGGCGCGGCCGTCGCTGGACGACCCGGCGCCCAGGATCACCGCGTGGATCCGGTCGCCGGCCCGCTCGGCGTCCGACAGCCGCTTGAGCAGGACGATCGCGGTGCCCTCGGCGAGGAGCGTCCCGTCGGCGGCCCGGTCGAACGGGCGGATCGTCTCGCTGGGGCTGAGGGCGCGCAGCTGGCTGAACACGCTCCAGAGCGTGGCGTGCTGCGCGTGGTGGACGGCCCCGGCGAGCATCGCGTCGGCCTGCCCGCCGCGCAGCGCCCGCACGGCGTGCTCGACGGCCAGCAGCGACGACGCGCACGCCGCGTCCAGTGTGTAGGCGGGGCCGCGCAGGTCGAACGCGCCGGCGATGCGGGACGCGGCGAGGCTCGGCACCAGCCCGATCGGGGCGTCCGCGCCGTCCGGGCCGAGCCGCTCGCAGAACGCCCGGCGGATCTCCTCCAGCCGCCGCCGCCCGAGCCCCGGCACCAGGTCGGCGAGGATCGCGGCGACCTGGTGGGACGTCCTGACCCGCTGGTCGTAGCGGGCGACGCCGGAGGTGAGGTAGCCGCCGCGGCCGAGGACCACGCCGATCCGGGACCGGTCGGGCAGCCGCTCGTCGCCGCCCGCGTCCGCGATCGCGTCCCCGGCCGTGCGCAGCGCGAGCAGCTGGTCGGGCTCCATGCCCGGCACCGCCGCCGGCAGGATCCCGAACCGCGCCGGGTCGAACGTCGCCACCTCGTCGACGAACCCGCCGCGCCGGCAGTAGAACCGGTCGCTCTCGGGGGCGCGCCCGTAGGCGTCGGGGTCGTAGTACAGCGCGGGGTCCCAGCGTCCGGGCGGCACCTCGGTGACGGCGTCGAACCCGGCGAGGATATTGCGCCACAGCTCCGCCGCCGACCCCGCGCCGGGGAACACCGCCCCGGCGCCGACGATCGCGATCGGCTCGCGCGGGTCGCTCACCGGACGTCTCCCGTCAGGACGACGTGCGGCTCGTCCCCGTGCAGGATCTCCCGCACCAGCGCCGCCGCGCCGGCGTCCGGATCGATGAGGGCCTCGCCGTCGCGCGGCGGGCCGGTGCCGGCCCACGGGCCGAGGCTCGCGACGAGCACCCGCCCCCGCAGCCGCCTGCGCCAGACGTGCGCGAGCGTGCCGCACGCGTCGTTCGCCGCCGCGTCGCCGGCCAGGCCGCGGTCTCCGTCCACGCCGGCGAGGCCGCCGAGGACGGCGAGGAACCCGAGGTCCGGCTGGACGGCCTGGACCAGCGCGGACGCTCCGTCCACCTTCGCGCGGTACGCCTTCTCCGGGTCGGGTTCGTTCGCGTCGAGCCCGGCGCCGTGGACCACGCCGTCCAGGCGCCGGTGGGTCAGGTGGACGCTCTCCACGACGCTCCGGACGGCCTGCGGGTCCCGCGCGTCGCCCGCGTGGTAGCGGACGTCCGCCGCGTGTTCGCGCAGTGCGTCCAGGTCCGGTTCCGGTGCGCGGCCCATGAGCTCGATGCGGCAGCCGGTCGTCCTGGCCAGTCCCAGGGCGGTCCGCGCGGTGACGGCGTGCTCGGCACCGGTGAGCAGGACGACCCCGTCCCGGCCGATGCTCGGCGCGGCGTCGCCGGCCGGCTCGGCCGGCTCGGCGGGCAGCAGCGCCAGCCCGTACCGGCGGGGGCCCTCGTGCCCGACCACGACCGGCGCGTGCGCGGCCGGCAGCTCCGCCATGATCCGCCGGGCGATGGCCCGGGGCGTGTCCTCGGTGTCCATGTCGAGCGCCCTGACCAGCGCTTCCGGGTAGGCCTCCGCGATCGTCCGGGCGAGGCCGCGCAGGCCCGCGCCGGGCGCCGGGTCGCCGACGGCTCCGCCGCGGAACCGGCTGCCGAACGTCCCGCCGGCGCCGCTCGCGAGGACGAGCCACTTCAGGCCGCCGTCCAGGGCCCGCCGTATCCCCGCGAACGCCTGCGGCAGGACGCCCGCCGCGCCGGGGCGCAGGGCCGCCAGGTGGACGAGCCCGTCGCAGGGGCCGTCGACGTCCGGCGGTGTCCGCACCTGCGCGCCATGGCGTTCGAGGAGGTCGCCCAGTTCCGGCGCGATGCCGCATCCGTCGTCCACGAGGAGGAAGCGCCGTCCGGCGAAGTCCGTCCCCGACTCGGGCGGCATCGGCAGCGGGTCGAGGTCCACGACGCGCGGCGCCCGCCGCACCACCCGGTGCGCGGCCCGCGCCTCGGGACGCGGCCACACCTGCGTGTCGGACCCGCGCGTCCGCGGCACGGGCCGGTCGGCCGGGGCGGCCGGGGCGGCGGGGCCGCCGGACAGGGCGGCGTTCCGCACATGCGCGCCGGGGGCGTCGAGGGCACTGGGCCGGGGCCGAGGCGGGGCGGCCGGGCGCGGCGGGGCGGCCGGGCGCGGCGGGGCGGCGGGCGGGTTCGGGTGTGCCGCCGGAACGGGCACCGGATCGGGGGCCGTCGCGGGCACCGGGGCGGGCGCCGCGAGATGCCGGAGGACGATGTCGCGCTGCGCGGCGATGATCTCCCGGCTGGTGCGGAGGTACTCCAGCACGGCCTCTTCCGCCGGGCGGGTCTCCGCCGGGCGGGTCCCGGCCGGGCGGGTGCCCTGGCAGCCGCCGCCGGCCGCGCGGACGCGGTGGCCGCCGACGGGCCGGCCGGGCCGCGCGGGAGCGCCGGTGAGCGGCTGCGCGCCCCGTCCGGCGAAGAGCGGCAGCGGGTCGACCGGAACGCCGGCGGCGGCCAGCTCGGCGAGCGCGCGCAGCAGCGCCACCAGGCCGTTCTCGCCGGGAACGGCGCAGCTCACGGCGGTGTGCGGCCGGTCGCCGAGGGTCGCGCCCGCGAGCTCGGTCAGGGCGCGTCCGGGGCCCGCCTCCACGAAGGTGCGGGCGCCCGCCTCGTACATCGCCTCGATCTGCTCGGCGACGTGCACCGGCGCGGCCGGGACCGCGGCCAGGTCGGACGGGTCGGTCTCGTACGGCCGGGCGGTCGTGTTCGCCCAGACCGGGAACGCCGGCGAGCGGAGGTCGCGGCCGAGGAGGTCGTCGCGGGACGGGCGCGGGCCCGCGCACGCGGCGCCGATCTCGATCATGTCGGTGTCGTCGATGACGCCGGCGGCGCACAGCGCGGCGAGCTCCCCGTGCCCGTGGCCGGCGGCGAGGTCCGGGTGGACCCCGACGGCGGTCAGCAGCCGGTGCACGGCCAGCCCGGCGATGCCCGCGTACCGCCCGGCGGCGAGCCGCAGGAGCCGCTGGAGCCGGGGGAAGGCGATCAGGAGGTCGGCGAGCCCGCCGGCACGGCCACCCGCGTCGGGGAACAGGAACGCGACCTGCCCCGGCTCGCCCCCCGCCGCGAACACGCCCGGTGCCGGACGGAACCGTGCGGCGAGCGCGAGCTTCTCGCGGAGGTCGTCCAGGCCCGACGCCGCGAACGCGGCCTGTACCGGCCCCTCGCGGGAGGCCGCGGTCCGGGCGAGGTCGCGCAACCGAGGCTCCGCCCCGGCCAGGCGCTCCAGCCGGTCGATCTCGGCGCGGGCGGCCGCCCGGTCGCCCGCCCGGATGAGGAACAGCTCGGCGGGCCACTCGGCGAGCCCCGACACCGGTTCGGGAGCGCCCTCGTAGCCGGCGAGGACGGCGTGAAACCGCGCGCCGCCGGACCCGGCGCCGCTCACCTCCGCGAACCGCGCGCCGGGACGGGCGGCCCACGGGCGGGCCCCGCCGTCGACCCGCACGCCCGTGTGCACCGCGTACGCGCTCGTGATGAGGCCGGCGAGACCGGCCGCGCATCCGGCGGCCGGCTCCGCCTCGACCGTTTCGATCGCTTTGTCGGACGCCGGGTCGGACACCGGCGCGGAGCCCGCGCGCTCACGGGCGCGGTCCGCGGCGTCCCGGCCGCCGGCTCCGGCGACCGCCTTGACGACGGCGTAGATCCGGTCGCCGTCGCGTTCGGCGTCCGCGAGGCGCTTGAGGACGACGCACGCGATGCCGTCGCGCGGGCCGGCGCCCACGCAGAGCGCCATGGCGCCGGAGCCCGTGACGAGGTCCTTGCAGGCGACGTCGAGTGCGGCGAGGGGGGACGCGCCGACCGTGCAGACGGCTCCGCCGAGGCCGAACCGCCCGGCGATCGCACCGGCGATCGGCTCCGCGATCGCGGAAGCGTCGGCAGCGAAGAACACCGAGGTCCGGGACTGGTCGAACGGACGGTCGGCATAGCCTGCGTCCTGCAGCGCGCGGGACGCGACCTCCAGCGTCGGCGACCGGATCGGATCGGCATCGCCGAGCGCGTCGCCGGAGAGCCCGTACGCGCTCGCGTCGAACGGGGTCTCGGAGACGGGACCGGCCGCGGCGAGCGGGCCGGACCCGCCCACGATGTTCGCCCAGTAGCCGTCGGCGTCGCGCGCGCCCGGGAACGCGCAGCCCATGCCGATGACCGCGACGTCGACCGGGCGCGCGGCGGCCGGGGCGGCCTCCCCCGTCCCGATGCCCAGCTCGGCGGCACGCGCCGCGAGGAAGGCGGTCGCCCCGGAGGTGACCTGCTCGTGCAGGGCGGCGATCCCGGTCGTGGCCGACCGCAGCGCCGCGGCCTGCCCCATCGCGAACAGGCCCTCGGTGCGCTGCCGGCCGGCGTCCACCGGCGTGCCGAGCCGCAGGCCCCGGCTCGCGAGGAGCAGGCGCCCGGCGTTCAGCTTCTCCAGGCGGCGCGCCACCTCCCGCGCGGGCGTCCCCGCCTGCTCCAGCTCGCGGCGGGTCTCGTCGAACGCCTCGACGTAGGGGGTGCGGGCGCAGCGGGCCGCGTGCCCGGGGGACGTCTCCAGCAGGGCGGTCCCGTCGCAGGCGAGCGCCACCTCCTGGTAGCCGGGCAGGATCGCGCCCGCCGCGACCGCCTCCGAAGTGAACAGGTACGCGGTGCCCATCAGGACGCGGACGTCGGCGCCCCGCTCGGCCAGCGGCCCGGCCAGCGCGGCGACCATCGCGGCGGACCGCTCGTCGTGCACGCCGCCCGCGAACATGACCGACAGCCCGGCCGCGTCGTCGCCGCAGAACGCCGTCAGCCGCTCGACCTGCGCGTCCCACAGCGGGAAGCCCGCGTGCGGGCCGGCGTGTCCACCGCACTCGCTCCCGGCGAGGACGAACCTCCGCGCGCCCTCGTCGAGGAACCGGCCGAGCCGTTCCGGGCACGGCACGTGCAGGTACGCACCGACCCCGGCGGCCTCCAGCGGCGCGGCCTCCGCCGGGCTCCCCCCGGCGATGATCGCGTACGGGGGGCGGGCCTCCCGGATCGCGGCGAGCTGCTCCGCGCGCAGGTCCGGCGGCGCGGTCGCCAGCAGGCCCGCGCCCCAGGGGCGTCCGCCGAGCCGGTCGGCGGTCTCCCGGAGCAGCGCCCGCACCCGCCCGCCGTCCAGCGCTCCGAGCGCGAGGAACGGCAGGCCGCCGTCCTGCGCGACCGCGCCCGCGAACGCCGAGACGTCGCTGACGTGCGCCATCGGCCCCTGGACGACGGCCGGGTCGGGGCGCGGCGCGAGCGGCGCGGCGCGGACGGCGGCCCGGATGTGCGCCGCGATCTGCGTGCGGACGGCCTGCACCACTCCCCCGGCCGTCTTGTACCGGTTCGCGAGCGCCGCACCCGGTGGGGCGGGCCGGGCCGGGCCGAGCCCGTTCAGGTCCATTTCCCGGACGAACGCGAGCTGCTCGTCGAGCACCACCCCGGCGGCGCCCCCGGCGACCGCCGCGGCGGCCGTGTGCGGGCCGATGCCGCCGGCCGCGTGCACCGGGACTCCGGCGTCCGCCAGCAGCCGCTGGAGCAGGACGAAGGTGGTGAGGCCCCGGCCGTCCCCGTCGCCCCGCGCGATGATCCCGACCTCGTCCGTCAGGCCGAGCCCGGCGCGGACGGCGGCCGCGGCCTCCGCCGGGTCCGCCGCCTCGACCAGCAGGCGGCGGCCGCGGCAGAGCGCCGCGACGTCGAGCCAGTCGTCCGACAGCAGCGCGGGCGCGGCCACGACGACGGTGCCGGCGGCGGGCGGGACCTCCTCCGGGCGCACCCCGCAGCCGGGCGGGACGCGGACGCCGAACGGGCCCGTCCACCAGCGGCGCACATCGGCGAGGGCGGCGAGCGCGGGCCCCCGCTCGGCGCCGAGGTCGAGGACTCCCGTCCCGCCCGCGCGGGCGACGGCCACGGCGAGCTGGGGCACGGGACGGCCGGACGGGGCGACCCCGATGATCTCTGCGGGGGAACGTTCCCCCCGGGCGGTGCGGTGCCCGCCCGTGTCCGCCGTCATGCAGCGCCCCCCGACGTCCCGTGCGGCTACAACGGTGCGCCACACTACGTTCGGCGACACGCCGATTACCGCGACGACACACCAGCGGGCGTGTCGATGGCGTCACCGCAAAGGAGATTGGAACGTCCCTTGGCGTGCGGAAGACCCGGGACGGCGCCGGACAGGACGGGGCCGGTCAGCGGACGGCGGCGGCGCGCTGAGCGCGGATCCCGTGCCTGACGATGCCCTCGTCCAGCCACCGGTCGAGGTGCCGCCACGTCGTCGCCCTGGCCTCGCGCCCGGTCAGCACGTCCAGGTGGCCGCCGGACACGACCTCGAACCGCACCTGCGGCGCCCCGCGCAGCAGGCCGACGAGCGGCCGGACGGCCCGGACGGGCGCGAACGCGTCGCCGCGGCCCGCGACGGCCAGCACCGGCACGCCGACCCGGCCGAGATCGACGGTGCGCCCGCCGATCAGCGCGCCGCCCCGCAGCAGCGCGCCGCCGCCCGAAAGGGACCGGTAAATCCGCCGGGCGAGCTGCCCGGGATGGGCGATCATCATGGTCCGGAAATGATCCATCGCCTCGAGCTGGGCGAGGAAGTCGGCATTATCGAGATGGGTCAGCATTCGGTAAGGGCGGAGCACGTATTCGTCCATGCCGGCGGGCCACGGGACCCGGCGGGCGGGCGCCGCCGGGCGCCGTGCCGCGCCCGCGTCCACCGGCGCCGCGATCGCCGCGACCGACGCGATCGGCAGGCCCGGGTCGGCGGCGGCGGCCAGCAGGGCGAGGATCCCGCCGAGGCACCAGCCGACGAGCTGCACGGGTTGCCCGCCCGCGTCCCGGCTGACCGCCCGGATCGCGCCCGGCAGCACGTCCCCGACCCACCGCTGGACGCCCAGGTCGGCGTCGTCGCAGCGGGCCGTCCCGTGATCGAGCAGGTAGCTGCGGCGGCCGGCGCGGACGACGTGCTCGGCGAGGCTGCACCCCCGGCGCAGGTCGTAGCAGCGCGCCGGCGCGTCCGGCGGCGGGACGAACAGCACCGGCGGCCCGGCCGGAACCAGCCCCTCCGGCGGGCGGTAGCGGCGCACCGCCCGGCCCGGCGTGTCGTCGATCGTCTCCGCCGGCATCGGGCGCAGATCGGCGACCTGACCGGACAGCGCCAGCCGGAGGACATTGGACGTGGCGTCTCGCAGACCTCGCGGGGAAAGGATCATTTCGTCATTGTCCATCCGCATTCGACGGGATCGGCAAGGGGCGCATTGACCAAAGGCGGTCTTCGCCGTCCAGGCCATTCATACACTGGTCACCGCCGCGCAGAAATCTCGGTCCTGTGAAGCCTGCGTGAATTCGGCTTGACAGCGCGGGCCGGACGTGGCCGCGTGAGAATCTCGCACCGGATGGCGACATCGCGCATAATGACGATCACAGTCCGTGGCGGCGGGCGGCGGCCCGGACCCCGTGCGGGCCGCCGGTCGCCGGGCCGGCCCCGCCCGCGCTCGCACCTCGCGGCCCGCGCGCCGGTTCGACGGCGGCATCCGGGGGGACGGGTGAGGGTGAACGCCGAAGGACGAGGCGGAGGTGCCGATGCCGGATCCCCACCTGACGGAGGTCGGCTGGGCGGGGTCCGCGCTGCGGCTCGCCGGCCGGTTCGACGCCGGCGGCACCGCCGCGGGGGTCGAGTTGCAGCTTCGCGAGCGCGGTGCGGGCGACCTGCTGCGCGTGCCCGCCGCCGCCGAGGCGCGCGACGGCGCGGTCACGTTCGAGGCCCGGGTCGACATCGCGTCCATCCTGGGCGGGGGCCCGCTCCCCGGCGGGCTCTGGGACGTCGGCCTGTCGATCGGCGCCGACGCCGGCCGGCTGGTGGTCCCGCTCGGCCACGGCCCGGCCCTCGACCTCGCGCCGCAGCGGCGGTTCCTGCCCGGCTCCCTGACGGTCATCGCCTACTTCGGCCCCGACGGCGCCCTCACGATCGACGTCGGCGGCCGCCCGCACCCCGCCGGGTCGACGCGCGCCGACGCGGCGAGGTGGTACACGGAACGCAAGGAGGTCGTCATCGCCGGGCACCTCGACCTGCGGGAGATCAGCATGCCGATCTCGGGGACGCTGCTGCTGTCCGAGCAGCGGACCGGCCGCACCTTCGAGGTCATCGCCATGCTGGAGGAGCGTCCCGGACGGCTCTGCTACACCGCCGCGATCCCGGTGACGCGCACGTTCATCGACGACCCGCTGCCGCGCGGCACCTGGGAGGCCTCCCTGTGCCTCGGCTTCTCCGGGATGCACCGCGAGGTGCGGCTGCTCGCCCCCGACACGCCGGTGGACGTGCGGGTGTGGCGCCGGCTGTGGCATACGCGGGTGCGCTCGTCGGCCGCGCCGGGCCCGCTGACGATCAGCGTCGGGAGCGCCTGAACGGCCCGTCCCACGGGAACGGCCGGGAGGCCGCCACCACCGCCGACAGCAGCACGACGACGAACGTCCCCCCGACGAGGTTGATCCCGGACGTCGCGAGCGCGGCGTCGAACGGGCCGCGCATCGTCAGCGGCAGGATCGTCAGGATGAAGACCGCGACCGCGCCGATGCACGCGAACGCCCGGACGGGACGCGCCGCCGTCGAGAGCAGCAGGTGCATCAGCGCGGTCGCCTGGATCGTGGCCGCCGTCGCGCACAGCGCGTAGCTGGTCGCGGCCGGGGCCGCGGCGGCGTGCCCGCCCGCGAACACCGGGACCTCGACGCCGAAAATCGTGCGCAGCGCCATCACCGCGCCGAACGCGAGCCCGCCGCCGACGAGCGACGCGGAGATCCCCGTCCACCACAGCGGACGCAGCGGCGGCCCGGACACCGCCTCGATCTCCTCGTGCAGCGCGACGAAGTCCTCGTATCGTCTGGGCGGCGCCTCGACCGGACGCCGGCGCGCCGTGGAGGGACACCGGAACGACCGTTCCCAGGGCCGTGGCGCGGGGCGGCCGACGTGCCTGCCGGGCAGGCCGCCGGGGTACCGCCCGGATGGCGAGTCGGGCATCTTCCCTCCCCCGGGTGCGAACGTAGGTGTGCTACCCGACCCCGATGGGGGAACTCGCCCAAGCCCCACAATTTGCAGATGTTTGGTCACGTGCCCAGGCATGGCGACGCCCCCCGGCCGGCGGCCGGGGGGCGTCGCCTCGTCCGGTCAGACCTGGCCGGCCTTCTCCAGCGCCGCGCAGCAGGTGCCGGTGATCAGCCGGGCCACCACGTACGGGTCGACGTTGGCGTTCGGGCGGCGGTCCTCGATGTAGCCCTTCTTCTCCACCTCGACCTGCCACGGGATCCGCACGGAGGCGCCGCGGTTCGACACGCCGTAGCTGAACTCGCTCCACGGGGCCGTCTCGTGCATGCCGGTCAGCCGCCGCTCGATGTCGGCGCCGTACCCGGCCACGTGCTCGTGCGCCTTCTCGGCGAGCGCCTCGCACGCCGTGATGATCGCGTCGTAGCCCTCGCGCATGGCCTTGGTCGAGAAGTTCGTGTGCGCGCCGGCGCCGTTCCAGTCGCCCTCGACCGGCTTCGGGTCGAGGGTCGCGGACACGTCGTAGTCCTCGGCGATGCGGTACAGCAGCCACCGGGCGACCCACATGTGGTCGCCGACCTCCAGCGGGCCCGCCGGGCCGATCTGGAACTCCCACTGGCCCGGCATGACCTCGGCGTTGATGCCGGAGAGCTTCAGGCCGGCGTCCAGGCAGGCGTCCATGTGCCGCTCGACGATCTCACGCCCGAACACCTCGTCGGCGCCCACGCCGCAGTAGTAGAAGCCCTGCGGGGCCGGAAAGCCGCGCTCGGGGAAGCCCAGCGGGCGGCCGTCCTTGAAGAACGTGTACTCCTGCTCGATGCCGTACCAGGAGTCCTGCGCCTCGTACTTCTCGGCGATCGGGCGCAGCAGGGCCCGCGTGTTGGTCTCGTGGGGCGTGCCGTCCACGAGGAAGACCTCGCACAGGACGAGCTTGTTGTCCCCGCCGCGGATCGGGTCGGGACAGGAGAAGACCGGCTTCAGCACGCAGTCCGAGCGGTCGCCGGGCGCCTGGTTCGTGCTGGACCCGTCGAAGCCCCACTCCGGCAGGTCGGCTCCGTCGGCGAGAATCCTCGTCTTCGACCGCAGCCGGGCGGTCGGCTCGGTGCCGTCGATCCAGATGTACTCGGCCTTGTAGCTCAACGTCGGTCCCTTCGTCTCTGCCTGGCCTCACGGGTTCGGCCCTACAGAACGTGCCAACCGGGCATTTCGCATCTGTTGCCCGTTTGTGAACGGCATGTAACACGCAACGTGACCTGCGGAGACGTATGTCACATCCCTCGATCCGCCCCCTCCCGGGGCCGGGACGCCGCCCGCGCGGACGGGGCATGACGCGCGAGCGGGCCATCCTGCACCTGACCCTCGGCCCGCTGGACCTGAACCTCCTCGGCCTGACGGTGCACCTGGACCGGGTGGTCCTGGACATCACGGCGATCTCCGGCCCGGGGAACCTCCTGGGCAACCTGCTGTGCGCCATCGCCGGCCTCCTCGACGGGCCCGGCGACCTCGGCGCGCTGCCCGCCCTCATCGCCCAGCTGAACGCACTTCTCGGCCTGGGCCGATAACCCGCTCCCGACACGATCCCTTCCCGTCCGGCCCCGTTCCCCGAGTTTCACGGGACGGGGCCGGGCGGCGGTTGCCGCAATGCCCCCCGATTGTTTACTCCGCCGGCACCGGCGGATTACGCCGCCCGTTCCAAGATGATCGGGGAATACCGTCCGGCACGCGCCGTGACGGGTCCTTACCCAGAAAACAGAACGGGGGAAAAGGGATGAGGCGTATTTTTGCGGCCTCGCTCGGCACGGTGGTCGCGCTGGCGGGGCTCGCGTCCGTCGCGCCGGCGAGCCAGGCCGCCGGCGGGAAGGGCAGAACGCACGTCGTCCGGCCCGGTCATTCGATCCAGGCCGCCGTCGACCGCGCCAGGCCCGGCGACACCATCCGGCTCAAGGCGGGCTACTACGAGGGGGGCGTCCTCGTCCGCAAGCGCCTCACCATCCGGGGCGAGGGCAACAAGACCATCATCCGCCCGGGCCGCCACGACCACTGCGCGAAGGCCAAGGCGCCCGGCATGGGCATCTGCGTGATCGGCCGGTCGAGGCACCCGGTCAAGGGCGTGACGATCCGCAACCTGACCGTCCACGGCTTCGAGGCCAACGGCGTGCACGGCATGTACACCGACCGCCTCACCGTCATGGCCGTCCTGGCCAAGAAGAACGGCGAGTACGGGATCGCGGAGTTCCGCTCCACCCGGGGCAACTTCGCCTGGAACTGGGCCATCGACAACGACGAGGACGCCGGACTGTACGTCGGCGACATCGCCGACGCGCACGGCACCGAGGTCGCCCGGAACCGCTCGTCCGGCAACACGCTCGGCGTCCTCGTCCGGCACGCCCACCACGTCAAGGTCTACGGCAACGAGATCACCGGCAACTGCGTCGGCGTCGCCCTGGTCGACGACGGCCAGAAGGGCGGGCAGGGCCACAACAAGGTCTACAAGAACAAGATCTACAAGAACAACCGGAACTGCGCCGCGCACGGCCCCGTGCCCGCGCTCGGCGGCACCGGGATCCTGTTCTTCGGCGGGGAGCACAACACGGTCACGAAGAACACCGTGAAGGACAACCGTGGCAGGCTGCCCTACTCCGGCGGCATCGTCCTCTTCCCGGGCGTCGCCCCGGAACACGGCCACGCCCGTCCCGCGCGCCACAACCTGATCAAGGGCAACGTCGCCCTCGGCAACGCGCCGTACGACCTGGTCGACAGGAGCGGCAGCAAGACCAACCGCTTCCGCCACAACAAGTGCCGGACCTCGCAGCCGCGCCACCTCTGCTGACGGTCGCGAACCCCCTGATCCACGAGGACCAGGGGGTTCACCCCCTCCACCCGATGAGTTCGGCGAACGAGCGTGGTCTGCACACGTATGGAGCACAAGACGAAAGCACTGCCGCCCGTGGTCGACGCCGAGACCTGGCGCCGCCGCCTCGACGAGTTGCGCGTCCGCGAGAAGGCGGCGACCCGGGAACTCGACGCGATCGCCGCGCAGCGCCGCCGACTACCGATGGTCGAGATGCCCGAATACACCCTGGAAGGCGAGGAAGGCCCGGTCAGCCTGGCCGACGTCTTCGACGGCAAGTCGCAGCTGATCGTCTACAACCACATGTGGTTCCCCGGCGAGGAGTGGCAGTGCCCGGGCTGCACGGGTTTCACCTCGCAGTTCACGCGGCTGGAGTTCCTGGACGCCTACGACGCCAGGTTCGTCGTCGTCACCCAGGGCCCGCTCGACGAGGCCCTCGCCAACAAACACCGCGTCGGCAACAAGATGACCTGGTACTCCACCGCGAACAGCCCGTTCGGCACCGACGTGGACGCCCCGCCAGGCGGCGGCTTCGCCGTCAACGTCTTCCTCCGCGACGGCGACACCGTCTACCGCACCTGGCACACCAGCGGCCGGGGCACCGAGCAGCTCACCCACACCTTCGCCCTGATCGACACACTCCCCTACGGCCGCCAGGAAGAGTGGCAGGACTCCCCCGATAACTGGCCGCAGTCCCCCACCTACACCCGCTGGCCGAGCCCCGAAACCATAGCCGCCCTCTACGGCCCGCCCAAGTAGGCCACCAAGACCCTGTTCCCACGCCCGGGAACAGGGTCTCTTCACGAACGGGCGCGGTCGCTTCCGTCCGACTCCTCGCCCGCAAGGAGCCGTGATCACCCGGACATCCCCCTGACCTGCGCCGAAGCACTCCCCTCACAAGATCAAAGGCCATGATCCGCGGGGGCGGATCATGGCCTTGACGTGGGTGGGCGCGGACGGTTTCGAACCGCCGACTCCTCGCTTGTAAGGCGAGTACTGCCTCTACAGCCACTGACCTGGGAAAACACCCTCTCCAGGTTCTCTTGGGCCCCTCTAGGATGGCACAAGCGACGTCTTATTCATAGGGAACCTGGAGAACGAATGCAATCCGCGGGGAAGGTCGTTCCCCGCCAATCCCGGAGAGCCAAAAGGCGACATCTATCATCCAGGTGATGGGCGGAGTCAGGGCTTATGACTTCGTCGGACAGCGCGAAACTGCGATCTCAGGTACGTCGGACCTGTGCCAGCGGTAGGACGCGACCTGGAGCCCCCCCGGGTGCTCACCGCAGGAGCACCTCTGCTGGCGTACATCCGGGAGATCAGGATCTCCCCCGCGACGCGACCGTAAAGCGTGTTCTCGCCCGACAGAATCGACATCATCTGGCGGTGAGCCGGACGCCCTCATCCGTAGGATCTTGCACGTCCTGCACTCTCGGCTGCCGTTCCTGCCGAAGTAGATGTTCTCGGACGTGTACTTGTGGCCCTGGGGGCAGTGGGTCTTCCTCGCGTTGAGGGCGGAGAGGCTGTTGCCCCGCAGGTTGTTGATGCGGTTCGGGACGGGGTCGAGATGGTCGGGCCGGACGCAAAGCGTCGTCCTGCACAGGTGGTCGAGCGTGAGGCCCTCGGGGGATCTCCGCCACCATGTGCTCGTATGCCCAGCGGTGGACGAGGACGGTGCGGCCCTTGTTCAGCCCGAAGCGTCCGTACTTCCCGCAGACGGCACCCGTCCAGAGCCAGCAGCCCTCGGATGACTCGATGACCTTCGCCCAGAAGCGGGTGGCCCGGTCGGTAAGCTTCGCCATGTCGCTGCTCCCAGTAAGCAGTGGCCGTGCCCGGGGTGTTCGCGCACCGCCGGGCCTTTCACTGCTTCGGAGCTGTGGGAGCGGACACTACAGCATGCCCGACCGCATCGACGTCATCTGGCGGTGACGTTCCCCAAGGAGCTGGGGAAAACCAGGTGCGATCACCTGGGGACGATCTCTAGCGTCGTCCGCGTGACGATCGACCGTGACCAGCTTCTGGAGTCGGCGAAGAAGCACGCCACCAAGACACTCCAGGCATACACCGATGACGACCACGAGGCCGCGCTGACCGAAGCTGCCGTGAGCCTGGAGCAACTGAGCAAGGCGGTCCTGTGCGATCTGCATCCTGCCTTGCTGATCGAGTTGAGGAACGGCCAGCTCGACTCGCTGCTGCACCTCGTCGGCCACGGCGACAAGGCCAAGAAGCCTGCCAAGGACCTCCGGACCATCAGCGGGGCCCTAGCGATCACGCGCATCAAGGAGATCCTGCCGCACATCAAGGTGCCGCAGGAGCGCATCAACCAGCTCATCGCCCTGCGGAACGGTGCGCTGCACGCGGGCGTGTTCGAGGGCGGGGAGACCCAGGTCATCCTCGCGGCGTTCGTCCGGCTGAGCGACCGGCTCTTCGAGGAACTCCAGGTCGATCGCGCAGACCGGTGGGGTGGCAACAGCCAGCTCGCCGAGGCACTGGTGTCCGAGACGCTCAGCGACGTTGAGAAGAGCGTCCGGGCACGGATGACGAAGGCCCTGCGCACCTACGAGGAGTGGGTCGCCAAGACACCCCGGGAGCTGCGCTCGGCTTGGATGGAGACCCTCCAGGTAACGGCCTACAACTCGTTCGTGCGCTCTCAGCCCCCGCCTTCAGACATCGCCGATATGACGTGTCCGGTCTGTTCACATGAGCGGGCCACCTGCATCGGCGATGTGCGGTTGGCCACCGTGTTTGACGGCGACGGGAGCTATCAGATGTGGATCCTGGTAGCGCACTCGTTCATCTGCGGAGTATGCGACCTGCGCCTGCGTGATCTCGACGAACTCCACGCCGCCGGAGTTCCGGAAGTCGTCGAGCTGCCTGACTACGAGCCGGATCCGAGCGAGTACATGGACGAGGGTCCTTGGACGGTCGACTAGCCCAGCTTGGCCAGATCCCTCTTCACGCGCACCCCGAGGGCCCGCTGGGACGCCGACAGCTTGGGCATCTTGCTGAGCTGCTTGCGGATCCAGCGGGCCTTCAGCACGTAGTAGAGGGTCTCCCGGTCCCTCACGGGGACGAGGCGTCCACCGAGGACCCGCAGGGGCTCGTCCCTGTACTCCTGGAGGACCTCGCTGGCCCGCTCCAGACCCGGACGCCGCCGGGGAAAGTCAGGATCACGCTCATCTTGCTCACTTTCTTCATCGTCGGGGCGGGGAGCAAAGTCATAGTGAGTCAGTCTGCGTACGGCGCACTCATATGACTTCGGTGTGATTCTGTGATGACTACGGTCCGGGGGCTGGCGGTCACCGGGGCGGGGGCTCTATCGGGGTGGAGAGGTCGGCAGGTGTTTCACCGCCCAGGGCAGCGAAATGTCGGTGTCCGAACCGTCGATGCGCACCAGGCACACGGCCCGCGTGCCGTAGTCGTAGTACCGCACCTCGAAGTGGTCGATGCCGACGCCGATCTTCTCCTCCACGTCGGGGTGCGAGGCGATCAGCGCCTCGATGAACTCGACGTCATCGGGGCCGGCGATCCGCTCACTTCCGGCCGGGACCGCGTTCGGGTCCCCTGGATACTTGGCCAGGATCTCCCTGCACTTGGCCTGGACGGCACTCTTGCTCGGGTACTCAGTGGCACCCACCCACACCTTCGCCATGGTCATCTCCTTCAGGTGGTCGCGTAGCGGCGGTCAGGTCCTCCGACGAGGACGAGGGTCGAGCCGCCCAGCAGTCGGGAGGCCAGGTGGTCCCCGAAGGTCTCGATGAGGTTCTCCTTCGGGAAGACGTTCGTGGTGATGATCGTCGGCAGCAGGGCGTTCAAACGCCGGTCGAGCACCCGGGCGTAGGACTCCACGTCCATGTCGGTGGTCTTGCTGCGGGCCAAGTCGTCCAGGATGAGCACCTTGGCCTTGGCCGCCTTGTCGTACGCGCCCTGCCGGTCGGCGTCCTTGCCATAGTCCTTCATGCGGGCCAGCAGGTCGCTGGCCGAGGTGAACAGCAGCGGGCTGGGGGCGTGCCGGTCTTCCCAGAGCGCGGTCAGGTAG
Source organism: Actinomadura monticuli (assembly GCF_041463655.1). NCBI lineage: Bacteria > Bacillati > Actinomycetota > Actinomycetes > Streptosporangiales > Thermomonosporaceae > Actinomadura > Actinomadura monticuli. The sequence goes on along the minus strand of NZ_JAXCEI010000003.1, from coordinate 9,528 downwards.
CGGGCAACCGCGCACGAGCCGTGGGTCTTGCCGGTGCCGGGCGGGCCCATCAGGACGAGGTTGCTGGCGTCGGCTCCCGCCACAATGCCGTCCGCCCAGGCCCTGGCCTTCGCGGGCATCTCGTGGGCTTTCCGGTAGCGCGGCGGTACCCAGTTGCTGGAGACGTCCAGCACCTTGGCCCACTGGTAGGCGTCGGCCTTCTCCCCCTCCCGAGGGCGGCCCCGGGCGTAGTCGGCGTACAGGTCCTCGGGGGCCACCCGGACCAACTCGGGCGGCGGCGCGGTCGTGAGATCCATCGTGTGCTCCTTAGAGGTACTCGGCGAGTTGCTGCTCGCTCATCTGACTGATGGCAGCGTCGAAGTTGTCGCGGCTGGCCTGGTGGCGGATGCCCAGGCCCCTCTCAGGCGGCCCCGAGACGGCCACCGAGCGCTTGGCGCGACCCTCTTGGAGGGCTTCCAGGCCGAAGGCGCGGAAGGAGCCTGCGGACGTCCTGACGGTCACCCTGGGGTTGCCGATCCAGGCGTCCACAGCGAACATCAACTCCTCGGCCGTGGTGCCGTCCTCCTTCGCCGTCTCGGTGAAGACGGGCATGAGCTTCCTGCGGGTGGTGGCGTAGGCCGCCACCTTGTTCTCGAAGTGGTCGCAGTAGCTCGCCCAGCCGATGAGGGCGACCTCCTCGGGCTTGAGCGTCTCGCCCCGCTTGTGCTTGTCCAGGGCGGCCAGGATGAGCGGCTTGTCGGTCTCCAGGGTGTGCGTCTTGCGCTTGCGTTCGGGTCCCTCGTCCAGGACAGAGGCGTCCCCCTTGCGCCCCTGGCTCCTGGACGATCCCCCGCACGACTCCCCCGCGCTCGCGGACGCGCCGCCGCCCGCCGCCGCAGGCGGCTGACCGTCTTCGTGACCGTCTTGGTCCACCGTCTTATGGAGGGCCCTGGAAACCAGGGCCGGTGAACCAGCGCTGGTTTTCAGTGACGGGTTACCAGCGCTGGTTTCCAGTCGCGGTGATTCGATGTCTTCGATGGTGAGAGCCGGGTAGTGGAAGCTCCAGCGCGACACGAAACGTCCCCGTACGCGGTTCCGTTCCTGCCGCGCGTAGCCGCACTTTTCGAGCAGCTTCAGGGCCTCTCGCGCCGCGTCCCGACCGATGGGAAGCGCCTTGGTGAGGTAGTCGGCCGACACCTCCCAGTCCTTCGGCTTGGACAGCACGTGCTTCAGAACGCCGATCGCGTTCATGCTGAGCCGCTTGTCGGTGTCGATGTCGTTGGGGATCCGGGTGAAGCGACGGGCGGGTGGCATGAAGAAGATTGTCTGCGCCACGCCTCACTCCCCCCTGGCCGCGTAGAGTGGCATCCGATTTACCTTTCGCGATCCCGTCCCCTCAGCGGGGGGCGGGATTCTTAAATCTCGGCAGAGTCACTTCTTCACGGGGCCGCGGCGCAGCTCGCTCGCCTCGTCGATGGTCGGCCAGCGGAACGTCCACTCGTGGTGGAGCTGCCCCTTCCGGTTGGCGACCCGGAACTCGGCCAGACCGCAGGCGCGCAGCTCCTTCAGGGCCTTCTCGGCGGCGTACCGGGTGATTTGCAGCCACTTGCCGGCGGTCTTGCTGTTGATGCCGACCGTGCGCGCGTCGCGGTTGTTCATCGCGTAGATGAGAAGCAGCCTCGCGGTGGGGCTGAGGTGGGCGTGGAAGACGTCGTAGCAGATGGCGATGGTGTCGATCTCGACTGCGTTGTTCGTCATGAATTCAGAGTGCCTGGAGATCCCTGCTCTTAGCAAATGGCTCTACATAAGCAAAGTGGGGAATAGCTGAGACCGTTACCGGATCGTCACAAAGAACTTTTCCCATTCCCCAGCGACCTACCGAAGAAATTGTCGCCCCCGCCACGACGAGCTGGGGATCGCCAAGTCCACCGTGCACGAGGCATACAAGAGGGTGCTGGAGAGGACCATCGAGGAACCTGCCGCCGACGCCCGCAAGCGGAAGCTGGAGGACCTGGACTTCGCCCAGAGGCAGATCCTGGACGTCCTGGAGCGGCAGCACATCACCGTCTCCCACGGCCGCGTGGTGCGCCGCCTGGTGGGCTACGAGACCGAGGACGACGGCTCCTACAGCCTGGCCCCTGACGGCAAGCGCATCGGCATCTACGAGGACGTGCTCGACGACGGCCCCATCCTCCAGTCCGTCGACCGGCTGGTGAAGCTCAGCGAGTCCCGCCGCAAGCTGCTGGGGCTGGACGCGGCCACCAAGATGGAGGTGTCCGGGGACGTCACCTATACAGTCGTGGGCCTCTCCGATGACGACCACTGACAGCAGCAGGTCGCCGCGTGCAACCCGGCTCAGCGCACGCACTGGCTCAGCCAGCGGGCCAACGCCGGGGGCATGCGCCGCCTGGTGTCCCGGCACGCCGACAACCCCGCTACGTCAACAGCGACGGCACCTACACCGCCGAGGGCGAGAAGTATCTGGGCAGGCTCGACAACCTCACCGGCGTGCGGAAGCTGCGGCTGCGCGACGGGATCTGGGCGGCGGTCGAGGGGATCATCTTCGAGAACTTCGACGAGGCCGTCCACGTCGTGGACCGCTTCCCCGTCCCCGAGGGCTGGACACGCTACTGGACGGTGGACTTCGGGTACGTCCACGCCTTCGTCCTCCAGTGCTGGGCGCAGGACGGCGACGGCCGCCTGTACCTGTACAGGGAGATCTACCGCACCGGCCGTCGCCTGGAGGACCACGCCCGGCAGATCCTGGAGCTGGTCACCGACCCCCGTCCCCCTGGTCGACCAGATCGAGTGCGAGAGTCTGCTGGATGCCGTCACCCACGGCCGCCGCCTGTTAATTGAGCCCGTCCCGTGGTCCGGTACCGTTCTCGGGAACGTCCTCCTCCGTCGTCCCGTCCTCGTACTTCCTGCCGTCCTTCAGCTCGTCTTCGGGGAGCTGACGTCCTCTCGCCGGGAAGGACGGTCGAGTACAGCCGGATGCGGGCACACCGGTGAGCATGCGCCCGGTGAACGGTGCCCGGCGCAGATGCGTCTGACCGGTCATGGGAGAGCTAGCGCCGGACAGTGCATCGAGTGATCCCGATCGCAGGACGGTGACGGACGGGACGTGGCGTGGCCACGTGGTACGAGCCGGCCTCTGGGTCGCCGGGATCGGGATGGCGGTGTCGGTGGTATGGGGGCTGGGACCGGGGGAGCCCAACCTCAGTCGCCTGTCCCGAGCAGCTCGGCGAAGAACCGACGAAGCATGTCTGTGGCACCGTCTTGTAGTAGCTCGTGCCCACCGAACCTATACACCTCATAGCCCTTGAGCCGCAGCGCTCGATCTTCGGCGACCATCTTTGAATAGAGGCGCGGGGAAGCGATGGCCCCTTCGGCATAGTGGTGCTGGCCGTCCACTTCCAAGACGATGCGCTTTCCGTGTTGGCGCAACAGCAAGAAGTCCATGCGTTCACGTCCGAGAACGCTGTCTTTGCCACCACGCTGTTTGCGGGTTTTCGGGTCGTAATGCAAGTACACCTGCGGTATCAGCGCGGGGTACCTGGCCCCGGTGTCGTTGATGGGGTACAGCTCACAGTAGGCACGAAAGACCCTCCGCTCGGGTGTGAGCTTCTTAGGTTGCTTCGGATCGTTATGAAGCGAACGCCAGAGCCGCCTGTAGAGAGCATGACCGACTTTGATGTCAGGCACGTCCTGTGGGATGGATTCCTTTGCCCGCCACCAGGCGATCATATCTCCCCAGGTGAGGCCGGAGCTGCCAAGGGGCTGGTCGTACACGAGGCAGAACTGCTCGTTCTTCACTACCAGGACGTCGTTGTTGATAAAGTCTTCGAGCACGATCTCCGGCTTGGGTCCGACAGCGGCGAAGAACAGGTTTTTCATGACCCCAGGCACACCTCCGCCGATCGCGCGGGCGGCGAAGACCGGGGAACCGCTAATGCTGTCCACCGGAACGATCTCGTAGCCGTCGTGCACCAACATCTCGTTAAAGAAAGTCTGGAGCCGATCAACCTCGGCAAGGTCAGTGAGCACGGCCGGGTGCAACATCTCGACCAGAAACCGCAAGAGCGTTTCATCGCTATCGGTGTCGGTCAGGCCGAGCCGCTTATCGTGCCAGATCCAGTCGCCTTCCCAGTCCGCCGGATTGTGGATGCAGTGCTGCCAGATGTCCATGGCGGCCGTGGCGAACCGGGGGTCGTGGCTGGGCAGGTTGTCCAGGTCGTAGAGGCGATCGAGGAACTCGACCTCGTCGAGCGTCCCCCACCACTGTGTGTGCGCGAGACCCTCGCGAAGTCGGCGGCGAGTGACATCGGTAATGCGGCGCGTTTGATCTCGGTTCTTCCGAAGATGCGGGTGGTACTCGTCCAACTGGTCGAGGACCGGATCGAACAGGCCATGGATATAGCTCCTACGCGCGTCGTAACTGCCACTCATACCCTGCTGTTTCCAGAAGAACTTGAAGCTCTTGAAGTCACGGAAAGGCAGGTCCAGGGTTATACCAAGGCGCTTGAGCACCGCGCACAACGACCTGAGGAGAAGGGCAATCTCGACTTCGTCGAAGATCTCACCCCCGCCTGTGCCGAACGCTTCAAGCTCGCCCATGGCGAGCCGGATCAACTCGTACGCCGCGTCCAAGTCGGTCACGTCGTCCAACCGGTCATCGCGGAGACGACCGACCCGGTCGGTATTCAGGCACGTTCGGGTGGCCTCGAACGGGTCGCCGAAAATCTTTGCCTCAACGAGGAAGCGGTGCTTCGTCACGCCCCGATTATCCGTGACTCAGAGCGGATGAGGCCGCAGTCCAGCTCGTCCTGCATCGGCCTCCTCAGGGAGATGACCCGGTGAGATCCTTGATGCCATGCCCCTCGAAGACGATGCTGAGAACGACCTAGATCGGGTACTCGGCCAGACCCGTCACCTGCTCGGTGAGGGCGGGGACGAACTCGCTCAGCGGCTCGTGCTCCAGGCCAAGCTGCTCCTTCGCCGGGACGGCGGGTACTTCCACCCGATCCCGGACGACAACTGGACCGCCGCCTCATACGAGGCTGTCCTCGAAGTGCCGCCCCGGGCTGAGGGCGAGTACACGCAGGAGATGATCAGCCGGATCTGGGCCAAGCTGGAGACCGTGCTCAAGCGACACGACCGGCACGACGTCTTCGGTTTGGTCACAGAGCCGATGCTGGAGCCCCTTCCAGCGGTGGCCCCGGACTGGCGTAACAATGCTCCGGAGACGGCGGTACCTCCGACCAACCAAGCCCGGAGGGAACGGGCGGACGGCGGATATCCCAGGCGGGACGGACTGACGTTCACCAGCCGAGCCGAGGTCGTCGTCTACGAGCTGCTCGCGGGCATTCAGCGGGAGTGTCCGCCGGAGAAGGCGTTGGCTATCTTGCCTCTTCCGGGTGCGAAGCTCAGAGACGCCGGCGTCCGCTCCCCGGACTTCGTCGTGATTGGGAACGGGCATGCTCTGGTCATCGAGGTGGACGGCCCCCACCACTACGGGACCACGCGGAAGGCCGATGACGCCGACCGCGACCGGCACTGGGACCGCTGCGGGGTCCGCACCATCCGGATCGGCACCCACCACGTGGACCATCCTGAAGCCCTTGACCGGCTCCTCCGAGAAGAGCTGCGCCGGTGGCTGTTCCAGCCCCGGTAGGCCCGAGAGGTCGGACGCCAAGACATCTACGGCGTGGGCTCAGGCTGTGGCCGACATGCCCAGCGAAAACGGGTGTCGGCGCGCAGGGCCGCATGCTTAGGCTCGTGGTGTGAGCTGGAGCGAAGAGACCGGGATGGTCAGCCGGGCATTCGATGACTGGAGACTGACCGACCGCGACATCAGGGCCTTCCTGACGCTGGCCGTGCAGTGGGCGGAGCGCAGCTATCAGGAGGAGTGGCAGAAGGCCGAAGCCACGCTCTCAGCAGTCTTCGATCCCGACGTGCACTACGGCGATGAGCACGTTGACATGTTCCACCGCAGTGTTGGCGGGCTTTGGCCGGACGACTTCGAGTGGATCATTCGTGGCACCGTCGTCAAAGAGGCGGTCACGGCCTTCGAGGTCTACCTAGACAAGGCCGCCCAGGAGGCCCTCGACCGGTACCGGTGGACCGATGATGCCGGACAGAAGCACCGAATGGTTCTCAGGAAGCTCCAGACATGGCAGACGCCGGGATGGGACGTCCTCGTCCGCTTTCACGCCGAGCTTGGGAACGAGATCCAGCCCGAACGGGTGAAGTTCATCCGAGACCTCCGTCATCTGTTGACCCACCAGCGCGGCGAACTCCGGACTGAGGAGCAGCGGGCGCGCTTTGCCGACGATCACGTGATCGCCTATGCCAAGGATTCGAGCAAGCACGCCGACATCTGGGACGAGGCGTCGGTGGGAGGCCAGGTTCAGCTCCGCCACGAACGTGTGATGGCCATCCTGCACGACCTTGGAGCCGTTGTACGTGCTGCCGACCCCGTGATCTGGTCGATCCGATGGGACAATGGCACGCTGCCGGACCCGGACATCCTCCGGTCCAGAAAGCTCATCCAGATGCTCCCGGCGTAGACCTCCACTCTTGGAGCCCGCTGTGGGCTCACCCAGTCAGGCGGCCTCGTCCTCGGACAGCTTGTAGTCGATGAGAGCCGCTTGCAGCCGGCCCATCTCCCAGGTGATGTCGATGACCGGGGGCATCATCTCGCCAAAGTTCCTGTCCCACCACGCCTGCATGCTCACCTGTTGCACCTCGGGGATGATCAGGAACTCGACGTCACCGACGAAAAACTCCAGGTCTCCGAGGACCCGCCACTCGCGCTCCCACTCGAACTCATAGCGGCCCCCGTCCCAGGCACCGGTCTTGTCGATGAACGGGGTGAGCTTCCAGAGAGGATCCTCCGGAACAACCCCGCCGTACATCGCCTGGCGGACCGTCTGGAAGACGGCCCCAGCCAAGTCCGAGTCGCGATGCGTGTACCACACGGGGCCGCCATTACGACAGCGGATGTAGGACTTGAAGAACCCCAACCCCCACTCGCCATGCCGGTCGACCAACCGGTCCAGCCGATCCAGGGGGATCTCGCTAAGGCAGACCGCATGCTGCGAGTCCCCGAGTCCAGCCACGTTCGTCGCTGCCCCGAACGCCTTCATCGCCTTGATCGCACGCTGCCGGAGGATCGCATTCATCGCGAGTTCGTCTGTCAGATGCACCAAGTACTCGGACATGTCCCGCCAGTCCGGATAACCCGCGTAACCGAGCACCTCAGCTCCTTCTTCAAACCGGTCGACCGACCGGACGACCCACTTCCCTCGCGCGTACGGAGGCGGCCATGGCAGGACCGCCAGTCACCCAACGAGAGCAGGAGCAGAAGCGTGCCATGCGCGCGGAGGGGATGAGCCGTAACGCTATCGCGCGGGAGATCAGCAGGAGCGCGGATACCGCCAGCAGACACACATGGGCCTGTCTCTCGACCGCGACGCCATCGCAGCCGCGATGCAGGCAGGCTCGATCGAGGCCAAGGCTCGCAGGACGGGGCCGCCCTTGGTGCAGATGATCAGATGCGGCACGTCGTAGACGGCGTACTCCACGTCCCGGGGCGACGGGTACGCCTCGTGCCGCGTGTGGGAGTGGTAGGTCCCCGCCAGCTCCTCGCCCCGGTCATACATGCCCTCCCATACCGAGAGCTGCTGGGCGGGCTCGAGGGCGTAGGCGGTCTCGGAGTCCAGCTCGTTCTCCATCGGAACGACGCGGGCCGGCAAGTCCTCCGGGCCGCACAGGATCCCGCACGCCTCAATGGGGTGCTCCTCCAGCGCGTGAGCGATCATCGCCTCCGCCAGCTCCTGAGAGATCCGCATGGCTCCAGTGTCCACTGGTTCAGGCCCGAGGCTGCTTGAAGAAGAGCCTGAAGGATGTTCGGTCGCCCAGCACGCCCGCCAGCTCCCAGCCCTGCCCTCCGAGGTGGTCGCAGACCTTCTGGACGGACACTTCCTCTAGCGAGCTGTACTCATACCCGACCGCCCGAGGCAGGCCCTGCCACTTACCTACAAAACACTCCAGCACCAGATAGTTCCACATGGCGGGCACCGTAGCGGTGCCCGCGCCTGCGCTCACCACGCTGGCCACCATCAGCCTGCCCGCTGGCACACCCGGCGGATGCCGGGCTGGACGCGCTTGACGGTGGCGTCCAGGCCCTCGCTCTGCGCAGCGGGCTCGGACAGGGCGATCTGGAACGAGTACGCCACCGTCAGAATGGCCTCGCTCGCCAGCGGCTCCAGCGACTGCATCTCCGCCCCCATGGCGAGGTCGGGGTTCTGGCCGCTGCGGACCGCCACGGCGTACCGCGTCAGGGCCTGCACCACGGCCCTCTCGCACGTCTCAGCGGGCGTCAGCGGCCTGGAGAGCGTCCAGGTACTGCTGGGCACCGGGGACGCCTGCGAGAGGCTCTGCGTCTCGCCCCCTCTGCGGGACGAGGCCACCAGCAGGGAGGAGGCTCCCAGCAGGCACAGCAGGACGAAGCCCGTGACGAGGGCCAGCAGGGGGCGACGGGTCTCGGGGGGTGAAGCGTGCATCACGTCGTCTCCGATCAACGCTGAGGCAGCAGGTCGGTCAGCCAGCTCGTGACGGTGACACCCGGGTCGTCCAGCTCCGCCAGGTCCATCACGTCGCCCTGGCGGATGATCTGGGCCGCCCTCGCCCGGGAGTAGTCGCGGGCGGGCCAGTGGCCGATCGCCATGAGCAGGTTGCGCAGGTGCGGCGGGGCGATCCGGCGCATTCCCGCCGGGACGGGCTCGGCCAGGGCCACGGCCTGGAAGATGCAGATGTGGACGGCGGCCACGGCCTGGTGGTCGTCGATCTGCTCGACGATCTCGCCGGGGTGCTCCCGAAAGGCGTGCGAGGAAAGGTTGGCCACCATTCGGCCGACGCCGCCGGAGTTGAGCAGCAGAAGCACCTCGGGCGCGTTGCCCTTGCCCAGCAGCTCCTTGCGGGCGATGTCGAACAGCAGGTCGGTGCGGTAGTCCAGCACCTTGTGGGTCAGCACTGCTCAGCCCTCCTCGGTGGCCAGCACGCGGGAGATGCGCTGGGCGGCCAGCTCGGGCACGGTCACCAGGGCGATCACCTGGCCCCACGACCAGACGTACTCCTCGCCGCTGACGCCGACGCTCTCGCTGAGCTGCCGGGCGGTGCGGTTGATGATCCGCAGCTCGGGCTGGCCGGTGCCCGACAGGCTCATCTGGGTCTTGAAGACGCCCGGGTCCAGCAGCCGGGCCAGGCCCGCCAGCCGCTCTTCCTGCCGCTCTGGGGTCGGGACGGGGATCTGTTCCTGGGTTTTCCTGGGAAGACTCATGACACCCGACCGTACCGAAGCCTGACGAGGCCTGCCATACCCTGATGCATCCTGATGCAGTCTAAGGGCATATGTGCAGGTCAGCTAGCCCCGTTTTCCGCACATGAGTGATCGTCAGCGGAGTTGTCGCGGGTCGATGTCCAGCAGGTCCAGGAGATGGAGTTGGACGGGTGTGGGCTGGGGGATGACCGGTGGGTCTTGGCCTT